>NZ_AP022609.1:1256186-1884280 GCF_010729485.1 Mycolicibacter hiberniae | reverse complement strand
CGGGCAGCACGCGCGCGGGACGCGTAGTGGTGCTGTCCGGCCCATCCGCGGTCGGTAAGTCGAGCGTGGTCCGGTGCCTGCGCGAGCGGGTACCGGACCTGTTTTTCAGTGTGTCGGCCACCACCCGGGCCCCCAGGCCCGGCGAGGTGGACGGCGTCGACTACCGATTTGTCACGCCGGCGCAGTTCGACCGGCTTATCGAGGAAAACGCGCTGCTGGAATGGGCCGACATCCACGGCGGCCTGCAGCGGTCGGGTACGCCCGCCGCCCCCGTCGCCGAGGCCACCCGCTGTGGCCGGCCCGTGCTGATCGAGGTCGACCTGGCCGGGGCCCGGGCCATCAAAAAGGCCCTGCCGGAGGCTGTGACGGTGTTTCTGGCCCCGCCGGACTGGCAGACGCTGGAGGCCCGGCTGGTGGGCCGCGGCACCGAGTCCGCCGACGTCATGCAACGCCGGCTGGCCACCGCACGCACCGAATTGGCGGCACAGGGCGACTTCGACACGGTGGTTGTCAACAGTCGATTGGAAACCGCCTGCTCAGAATTGGTATCCTTGCTGGTGGATTCCGCCCCGGGCGCGGTTTGATCTACCCGGACGACACCCAGCAGGCGTGACCCGCCCTTCGCCAACGAGCTTCAGGAGATTTTCTTACGTGAGTACTTCGCAGACCGACTCGGCCGTGGCGACCGACGCCGAGACGTTCGACCCGGCGTTGATCGGCGGTTACGACACGCCGCTCGGCATCACCAACCCGCCCATCGACGAGCTGCTCCAGCGTGCGTCGAGCAAGTACGCCCTGGTGATCTACGCCGCCAAGCGGGCGCGGCAGATCAACGACTACTACAACCAGCTCGGCGAGGGCATCCTCGAGTACGTCGGGCCGCTGGTCGAGCCCGGCCTGCAGGAGAAGCCGCTGTCGATCGCGCTGCGCGAGATCCACAGCGACCTGCTCGAATACACCGAAGGCGAGTAGTCCGAGCCGGGCAGGGCGGGTCGTGCCGATGGGCCAGAAGCGGGTCGTCGTCGGTGTCTCCGGGGGCATCGCCGCCTACAAGGCGTGCACCGTGGTCCGGCAGCTGACCGAGGCGGGCCATTCCGTACGGGTGGTACCGACGCAGTCTGCGCTGCGGTTCGTCGGGGCGGCCACCTTCGAGGCGCTGTCCGGCCAGCCGGTCCACACCGGAGTATTCGACGACGTCCCCGGCGTCCCCCATGTCGCGATCGGCCAGCAGGCCGACCTGGTGGTGGTGGCGCCCGCCACCGCGGACCTGCTGGCCCGCGCTGTCGCCGGCCGCGCCGACGACCTGCTGACCGCCACCCTGCTCACCGCCCGTTGTCCGGTGTTGTTCGCCCCGGCCATGCACACCGAGATGTGGCAGCATCCGGCCACCGCCAGCAACGTGTCGACGCTGCGGCAGCGTGGCGCGGTCGTCCTTGAGCCCGCGTCGGGCCGGTTGACCGGCGCCGATACCGGCCCGGGCCGGCTGCCCGAGGCCGAGGAGATCACGACGCTGGCCTCGTTGCTGCTGGAGCGGGCCGACGCGCTGCCCTATGACCTGGCCGGCCAGAAGGTGCTCGTGACCGCCGGCGGCACCCGTGAGCCCATCGACCCGGTGCGGTTTATCGGCAACCGCAGCTCGGGCAAGCAGGGCTACGCCGTGGCCCGGGTGGCAGCCCAGCGCGGCGCGGAGGTCACCTTGATCGCCGCGCACACCGCCGGGCTGGTAGATCCGGCCGGCGTTCATGTCGTACATGTCAGCTCCGCCCAGCAGTTGCAGGACGCGGTGGCCAAGCACGCCCCTGAGGTGCACGTGCTGGTGATGGCGGCGGCCGTGGCCGACTTCCGGCCGGCCCGCACGGCCCAGGCCAAGATCAAGAAGGGGCCCGACAGCGCCGGAGAGCCGACCATCGAGCTGGTCCGCAATGACGACGTGCTGGCCGGCGCGGTCCGGGCGCGCGCCGAGGGCCAGTTGCCCCATATGCGGGCCATTGTCGGGTTCGCCGCCGAGACCGGCGACGAGAACGGCGACGTGCTGTTCCACGCCCGCGCGAAGCTGCACCGCAAGGGCTGCGACCTGCTGGTGGTGAACGCGGTCGGGGACGGCCGCGCCTTCGAGGTGGACCACAACGACGGGTGGCTGCTGGCCGCCGACGGCGCCGAGTCCGCCCTGGAGCCGGGGTCCAAGACCCTGATGGCCAGCCGCATCGTGGACGCCGTCGCGGCGTTCCTCGGCGGCCATCGCGAGTGACGCCCGGGGCGACGGCGTCGGCCGGCCCAGCGCGCAACCATTGATCACCCAGCCCCCGGTGGGATAACTTTCGATTCGTAAGTTATTCGAGAGGAGCTGGGTGTGGACGATCGACGCTACGTGGTGATCGGGGGCGGCCTGGCGGGCCTTGCCTCGGCGGTGTGGCTGGCCGAGGCGGGCAAGAAGGTGACGCTGCTCGAGCGGCGCGGGCGGCTCGGCGGACGCACCCAGGCGATGAGCGTGCCGGGAATCACCGACCCCGCCGACAACGGTCAGCACGTGATCGCCAGCGGCTACGAGCACCTGTTCCGCTACCTGACCAGCGTCGGCACCCGCTCGATGGTGGAGTTTCCGACCGGCGGAACGCTGCGCTGGCCCGGCGGGGCCAGCACCCCCATGGTGACCCGGGGGATCGGGGCGGTGCGGTCGCTGTTCGGGCCGCACCCCGAGGCCGGCCTCGTCGACCGGCTGCGCACCGCCGTGGCGACCGTGCGTCTGGCGGGCGAGGCGCTGTTTCAGCCCGCAGACCTGCCCAATCTCAGCACCGACAAGTGGCTTCGGCGAGTCGGGATGCCCGCCCGCGCACGGGAGGCGGTGTGGGACTGGCTGGCGCTGGGGATCGCCGCAGAGCCGGTGGATCGGGGTTCGGCCAAGGTCTTCGCCGACGTGCTCGCCACCGGCATCCGGCTCGGACTGCGCCATCGCAGGGCGGTGACGATCGGCTACCCGACCACCGATCTGGACACCCTCTACATCTCGGGAGCGCTCGACGTTTTCGACCGGCACGGCGTCGAGGTGCGCTATCGGGCCGTGGCCCGTCGAATCGTGGTGCAGGACAACGCGGTGCGCGCCGTCGTGCTGGCGGACGGCACCGAAGTGCCGGCCGACGCGGTGGTGTGCGCGGTACCCAACTCCAATATCGCCGGGCTGCTCGACGATCTGCCCGAGCACGCCGAGATCTACGCCGCGGCGGAGAAGCTGCACTACACACCGATCGTGAGCACCAACCTCTACCTGGACCGGCCGCTGGGAACCGAAGCGGCCATGGAGTCGATAATCGGCGGCACCGGTGTCATCGATGAGGTGTTCGACCGCCAGCGGATGCATCGCCGCGAGCCGGACGGCGCCTGGTTGTACTGCCTGACCACCAGCGGCGCCTACGAACAGATTCACCGGTCCAACGAGCAGATCGTGGCCGAGCAGATGGACCTGCTGCGCCGTTACTATCCCGCTGCCGCGGAGGCCAATGTGGTTGCCGCGCAGGTGGTCAAGATGCCCAAAGCCACCTTCTCGCAGGTGGTGGGCACCGATGGGCTGCGCCCGGACCAGCGCACGTCGGTTCCCGGGTTGGTGCTCGCCGGGGATTGGACCCGCGCCGACTGGTCGGCGACCATGGAAAGCGCCGCACAGAGCGCGGCGCGGGCCGTGGACCTGCTGCTCGAGCTGCCGGACCCCAGATGAACGCCCGGCCGGAGCCACGGCGGCGGATGTCGGCGCAGGCCCGGCGGACGCAACTGCTCGACCACGCCCGTGACATCGTCGCCGCCGAGGGATTCGCCGCGGTGAGCATCGAACGGGTGGCCCGTGCCGCCGAGGTCACCCGGACCGTGGTGTACCAGAATTTCGGCGACCTGGCCGGGCTGATGTCGGCCCTGCTGGAGCGCGAGTCCGGGGTTGCGTTCGCCGGGATGCAAAGTGTGGAGGGCCCGCCGGCCGACGACCCGGACGCGCTCGGGCGCGGCATCCTGGCCTACCTGCAAGCCGCGCCCACCAGCTGGCGCATCATCCTGAGCCCGCCCGCCGGCGCCCCGCCGCAGTTGCAGGCCCGCACGGAACTGGGCCGCCGGTATGCCCGCAACCTCGCCGCAGGGCGGCTGTCGCGGCTGGTGGGCCGCCCCGTCGATGCCGGCGGCGCGACGGCGCGGCTGTTGCTGTCGTCCCTGGAGGAGCTGGCGCTGCTGCATCTCACCGACCCGCAGGCCTACCCCGACGAACTGGTGCTGCGCTATCTGCGGTCACTGGTGGGCTGGGCGGTGCGCGTGGAGACGGCGGCGCCGTGATCGGGCGGCGCCCCAGGCCCGGTGCCCGGCGGCTCAACCCCGAGTGGCGGCGTGCGCAGCGGGCGGTAGAGTGGGCGCTCGCAGGGGCGATTCGTTCAGGTGCTCGCCGTGGGGGATGAGGCACCGGGCTGCCAGGCTGTCCCGAGGACCGCATAGCTATATTTGCCCGAGCGAACGTGTGATCGATAACCCGGAAGGCGACATTGTGAGCGATAAGGGACGGCTGTTCACCAGTGAGTCGGTGACCGAGGGCCACCCCGACAAGATCTGTGACGCCATCAGCGACTCGGTGCTCGACGCACTGCTCGCCGATGACCCCCGCTCACGGGTTGCGGTGGAGACCCTGGTCACCACCGGCCAGGTGCACGTGGTCGGCGAGGTGACCACCACCGCCCGCGAAGCGTTCGCCAACATCACCAACATCGTGCGCGAGCGCATCCTGGAGATCGGCTACGACTCGTCGGACAAGGGCTTCGACGGCGCCACCTGCGGTGTCAACATCGGCATCGGTGCTCAGTCGCCCGACATCGCCCAGGGCGTGGACACCGCGCACGAAGCCCGCGTCGAGGGCGCGGCCGACCCGCTGGACTCGCAGGGCGCCGGCGACCAGGGCCTGATGTTCGGTTACGCGATCGCCGACACCCCGGAGCTGATGCCGCTGCCGATCGCGTTGGCGCACCGGCTGGCGCGCCGGCTCACCGAGGTCCGCAAGGACGGCACGCTGCCGTACCTGCGCCCGGACGGCAAGACGCAGGTCACCGTGCAGTACGAGGACAACGTGCCGGTTCGGCTGGACACGGTGGTGCTGTCCACCCAGCATTCCGACGGCATCGATCTGGAAACGACCCTGGCCGGCGACATCCGCGACCAGGTGATCAACACGGTGCTGGCCGATCTGGCCCACGAGACCATGGACATCTCCGACGTGCGGTTGCTGGTCAACCCCACGGGCAAGTTCGTCGTCGGCGGGCCGATGGGCGACGCCGGCCTGACCGGCCGCAAGATCATCGTCGACACCTACGGCGGCTGGGCACGGCACGGCGGCGGCGCGTTCTCGGGCAAGGACCCGTCGAAGGTGGACCGCTCGGCGGCCTACGCGATGCGCTGGGTGGCCAAGAACATCGTCGCCGCGGGCCTGGCGCAGCGCGTCGAGGTGCAGGTCGCCTACGCGATCGGCAAGGCGGCGCCGGTGGGCCTGTTCGTCGAGACGTTCGGCACCGAGACCGTCGACCCGGTCAAGATCGAGAAGGCCATCGGCGAGGTGTTCGACCTGCGGCCCGGCGCTATCGTGCGCGACCTGGAGCTGCTGCAGCCGATCTACGCCCCGACCGCGGCCTACGGGCACTTCGGCCGCAGCGACATCGACCTGCCGTGGGAGCGGCTCGACAAGGTCGAGGACCTCAAGCGCGCCATCTGACGGGGGTGAGCCGCGCGCCGTGGATTCTCAGGCGCTGAACCGGTAGTCGTCGAGGTCGAAGTGCCTACTGCGCCAGTAGGCCTCGACCGTGGTGGCGGGCCGCAGCGGAACGTCGCCGTTCTTGTCGAAGTAGTAGCTGTTGGCCAACTGGCAGCTGTCCTGCCAGAAGATCTGCCGGTGCCGTTTGCGCATCATCTCGTCGAAGTAGCGGGCATTGGCCGCCTCGGAGATCTCGATGCGCCTCGCCCCGCGGCTGCGCGCGCTTTTCAGGCATCGCACGATGTGGTGGGTCTGGGCCTCGATGAGCGCGAAATACGATGAGCCGACGTAGCCGTAGGGGCCGAACACGCTGAACATGTTGGGGAACCCGGGGATGCTGACCCCTTCGTAAGCCTGCAGCCGGTTCTCCTCGAAGTACCGGCTCAAGGTCTGCCTGCCCGCCCCGGTGACGGCGAAGGTGGAAACGGTGTCGCTGTCCATCACCTTGAACCCGGTGGCCAGGATCAGGACATCGACTTCGTGCGCGGCTCCGTCTGCGGTCACGACCCCGGTGGGGGTGATCCGGTCGATGGGGTCGACCACCAGCGTCACGTTGTCCCGGTTGAAGGTCGACAGGTAACTGTTGTGGAAGCCGGGCCGCTTGCACCCGGGGGCGTAGCGCGGGGTGAGCTGCTCACGCAGCTGCGGATCGTGCACCTGCCGGCGCAGAAACGCCCGCCCGGCAGCCTCCATCCGCTTGGCCAGGGGAAACACCGTGAAGTACTGCGCCGCGATCGGGAAGGTCGCCTCGACGTAGGCCTGACTGACCAGTCGTTGCAGCGCCTTGCCGCCGGGAAGGCGCATCGCCCAGCGGGCCGGGCTGGGCAGCGGCATATCGAACTTCGGAAAACACCAGATCGGGGTCCGCTGAAACACCGTGAGCGACGAGACGGCCGGTGCGATCTCCGGAATCACCTGTACCGCAGAGGCGCCCGTGCCGATCACCGCCACGCGCTTGCCGGTCAGATCTTGCGAGTGGTCCCAGCGTGCGGTGTGGATGCGCACCCCGGCGAAGGTGTCGACACCGGCGATGTCGGGCAGCTTCGGGGTGGTCAGAACTCCGCTGGCGTTGATCAGGAACCGGGCGCTGACCTCGCCGCGGGATCCCCGCGATTCGGTCTGTACCCGCCAGCAGCCGCGGTCTTCATCGAATGTTGCGCCAAGCACCTTGGTGGCGAACCGGATTCGGGAGCGCAGACCGTACTTGTCGACGCAGTGCTCGGCGTAGGCCTTCAGTTCCCGGCCGGGGGCATACGTGCGTGACCAGTGCGCGCTCTGTTCGAAGGAGAACTGGTAGGAGAACGACGGGATGTCCACGGCGATACCCGGATAGGTGTTCCAGTGCCAGGTTCCGCCCACGCCGTCGCCGGCCTCGAGAATCGCATAGTCCGCCAATCCGGCGCGGTCGAGGTTGATCGCCGCCCCGATGCCGGAGAATCCGGCGCCGACGATCACAACTTCGTGGTCGGGCTCCTCGGTCACGTCTGATGCTCCTCGTCGCCGATGTCGATCGAGGTCGACGGTAGCGCGCATGCCGCGGGGCCGGGGCGGTGTTAGGGCAAATCCTCCGGTGGCAGGCGCCACGGCGGATCACGCCGGGCGGCACCGCCGTGGAACAGGCACAGCCGGTGGCCGTCGGGGTCGCGCAGCCGGGCTTCCCGCCACAGCCACGGCATGTCGGCCGGCGCCTGGGTGAACTCGATCGATGCGCGCAACCGCTGGTAGTTCTCGTCGACGTCATCGACCTCGAAATAGATGGTCACCTGTTCGGCGGCCGGCACTTCACCGACGCGCGCCACCGAGAAGGTGCTGCCGCCCGACGGGCATTCGAACCGCAGATAGTCCGCTGTCTTGACGATCAGCTGCAAGCCCAGGAGGCGGTAGAACCACTCGGCGCGGTCCAGGTCGGTGCTGCCGACGGTGACCTGGTTCAGCCGCATCGGACCGTCAGGCCGTCCCGCTCAGGGCCGCCTTCAGCGCGGCCAGCCCGCGATCGGCGGCCTCGGTTGCCGCCGGAATGACCCCGGCGTAACCCAGGTAACCGTGAATCATCGTCTCGGCGTTGTGTACCTGGACCGGGACCCCGGCGGCGGCCAGCAGCTCGCCGTAATGGATGCCGTCGTCGCGCAGCGGATCGTGGCCGGCCACCGCGATGTAGGCCGGCGGCAGGTCGGCCAGATTCGCGGCCCGCGCCGGAGCCAGGGTGGGCGGCGGGTCGGTCAGATCGACGTGCCCGGCGTAGGCCAGCGTCAGGGCCGCGATCGCCTTGCTGTCGATGATCGGGGCCTGGGCGTTCTCGGTGAACGACGGCAGGCTGCCGTCGTAGGTGGTCGCCGGGTACCACAGCAGCTGAAACGCGATCGCCGGTCCGCCGGCGTCGCGGGCCAGCTGGGCCACCACCGCGGCCAGGTTACCGCCGGCTGAGTCGCCGGCCACCGCCAGCCGGGCCGGGTCCACGCCCAGTTCGCCGGCGTGTGCCGCCACCCACTCGACCGCCGCCAGCGCGTCGTGCACCGCGGCCGGAAACGGGTGTTCGGGGGCCAGCCGGTAGTCCACCGACACCACCACCGCGCCGGCGCCGGCGGCATGCATGCGGGCGGTCCCGTCGTGGGTCTCGAGGTCGCCGGCGACGAAACCGCCGCCGTGGAAGAACACCACGACCGGCGCGGCACCGGACTCGGTGCCCGCGGGCCGGTAGATGCGGATCGGCAGATCACGGCCCGGGCCTTCGATCACCCGGTCCTCGGCGGGCAGGTCCGGATGCACCGGGCGGCGCGGCAGGTCGCGCATCGCTCGGCGCGCCGCGACGACACCGTCGTCGAGGGTTAGTCGGAAAGGCACGGCGTCCAGTACCTTCAGGATTATGGGGTCGATTGCTGGCATGGAAACACCGTACGCAACCCGTCGCGTCTTCACCGGCTGGGCCGCGGCCGGATGGCTGGGCGTGGGTTACGGCATCTTCCTGACGGTGGTGGCGTTGCGTTCGGGGCCCGGGGAGGAGCTGACCGGGCAATGGGTCGGTCAGCCGGCTTTCAAGGCGTCCATGGCGGTGCTGCTGGCCTTCGCCGCGGCGGTACACCCGATCCTGCGGGAGGCGCGCTGGCTGATCCCGGCGCTCATCTTCTCGGCGACCGGTGACTGGTTATTGGCGATCCCTTGGTGGGAACCGTCTTTCGTGGCGGGACTGACCGCATTTCTGGTGGCGCACCTGTGCTATCTCGGCGCGCTGGTGCCCCTGGCGGTGGTGTCGCGGCGGCGGCTGATCGGGCCGGGGCTGGTCATTGCCAGCTGCCTGGTGCTGCTGGCGTGGTTCTGGCCCGGTTTGGCGCGCGAGGGTATGACCGTGCCGGTGGTGGTCTACGTCGGGGTGCTCGGCGCCATGGTGTGCGTCGCCCTGTTGGCGAAGCTGCCCACCCACTGGACCGCGATCGGAGCGGTGTGTTTTGCGGCGTCGGACGCCATGATCGGCGCCAGCAAGTTCGTGCTGGGCAACGAACTGCTGGAGGTGCCGATCTGGTGGACCTATGCCGCAGCTCAACTGCTCATCACAGCCGGGTTCTTCTTCGGCCGGTCGAGCGACGCCGCGAGGTCGTCCGCGATCTGAAATCCGCTGGCGGTCAATGCCGGTGGCCGCCGGTCCCGGGTCGCAGCCGCTCCGGATCGAAGGCCGGCAGCCGCCTCCGGTGCGGTGCGGTCATGTGGTGGCTGGCTAGCGCGTCGCCGTGCCCGGAGGCGATGTCGCCGATACTGAACAGCGACTCGCCGTCGGGATCGAAGTAGCTGCTGTGGCCGGTCGCGGGCAACGCGGCCCCGCGGGCTTCGGCCTTGAAGCGGGTGGACCCGTAGCCGTCGGCCGCCGGGTCGGCGCCCAGCCCCACGGTTGTCGACGTTCCCGGCAGGCTCAGTTGTGGCTGACCGCCGAATCCGGTGACCGGATCCGAGGATGCCGCCCCCACGTACACATGCCCTGATGCCGGTAGGTGAAAGTCGTTGGCGCTGCGCGCCAGGTCGGTTCCCGGCGATCCCACGAGCACCACGTCGTCGGCGCGCAGACCGGCGCCGGCCGCCGCATCGGCCACCGTCGTGGAGCCGTAGGAATGGCCCACCACCGTGACGTGGGCGGCGCCGATGTGCGACGCCGCCAGGGCGTTGAGGTCGGCGGCCAGCAGGCGACCGCCGGCCCGGGCGGAAAACGGTTGCGCCACGGCGGGGTCCAGCAGACTGTCTGGAGCGCGGTAGCCCATCCACAGGATGACCGAGTTGGTGCGCTCGGGATCGGCCCGGGTCGCCTCGCGGTAGACGTCTCGCCCCTCCGGGCGCGACAGGTAGCCGCTGCGGACGCTGCTGTGTACCCCGGGGACCAGCACGGTGGTGTTGTCGGCGGTGTCGGGATCGCCGATCGCGATCGCGGCCCGTCCCCGGCCATCGAACGCCGCCGGTTCATAGGTGAGCAACAGCACCGATTCGGCACCGGTGCCGCCGTGGGCTGCGAGCGCGTCGCGGACCCGCAGCGCGTTCTCGTACCGAGCCCCGCCCCGGTGCGCATCGCCGTCGGCGTGCCGGATGTCGTCGGCCAGTGCCTGCCGGTTGATCCGATCGCGCACTCGGGCCGGTAACCCGTAGCCGGCACCGGCCGAGCGAATCATGGCCGCCTGCAGCCGGTTGTGCGTCGCGGCGTCGGCGATCACCCGGCCGATGTCGCGGGCCTTGGCGGCCAGCACGAGCTGGAACTCGCGGCGGCCGGCCGGGCAGTCCCACGCCGACGCCGGAGGATCGGCCAGCGCGGCGCGGAGCTGCGCGCCGAGGGCATCGAGGTGCGCGAGCCCGCTGCGGGCGTGCCCGGCGGCGTCGGCCACCGTCGCGACCAGCAACTGATCGGCCACCGCGGCGATGCGCAACCGCGCGGCGAGGCCGGATTCCGCGCCGCGCGCGGCGCGGCTATGGGCGCCACACTGGTCGGGCATACCGCAGCAACGTAATTGGGCGCCGCCGGTGATGTGTACGCCGATGCACAACCCGTTCCACCGGCGATCCACCGGCTGTCGGGGTCGGCGGCGTCTGCTAGACCTGCGTGGTGAGCGTCGACAGCGAACGCAGCGAAACCGGCGCCACCGGCGAGCCGGTGGCCCGGGTGCTGCCGATGCTCTCGGTTCCGCATCTGGACCGCGAGTTCGACTATCTGGTCACGCCCGAGCAATCGCAGGAGGCCCGGCCCGGGGCGCGGGTGCGGGTTCGCTTTCATGGCAGGTTGGTCGACGGCTTCATCTGGGAACGCCGCGCCGACACCGACCACGTCGGCCGGCTGGGCCGGCTGGAGCGGGTGGTCTCGGACGAACCGGTGCTCACCGGCGAAGTCCGTCAACTGGTGGAGGCCGTCGCCGCGCGCTATGCCGGCAGCCGGGCCGACGTGCTGCGCCTGGCGGTACCGCCGCGGCACGCCCGGGTGGAACGCGAAGCGACGACGCCGCCCGAGCCGCCCGTGCTCGCCCCGGTCGACCCGGCCGGCTGGCAACGCTACGGCGCGGGCGCATCCTGGCTGGCCGCGCTGGGGGAGGGCCGCGCCGCGCGCGCCGTGTGGCAGGCGCTGCCGGGCGAATCGTGGACCGAGCGCTTCGTCGACGCCGCCGCGGCGACCATGCGGGCCGGGCGCACCGCGCTGGCGATCGTGCCCGATCAGCGCGACGTCGATGCGCTGCACCGGGCCGTGACCGCACGAGTCGAGGAGTCGGCGGTCGCGGCGCTGTCCGCGGGCCTGGGCCCGGCCACCCGCTACCGGCGGTGGCTGTCGGTACTGCGCGGCCACGCGCGGCTGGTGATCGGCACGCGCAGCGCGGTTTTCGCCCCGTTGGCCGATCTGGGCCTGGTGATGGTGTGGGACGACGGCGACGATTCCCTGGCCGAGCCGCGGGCGCCCTATCCGCATGCGCGCGAGGTCGCGATGCTGCGTGCCCATCTGGCGGGCTGTGCCGCCCTGATCGGTGGACTCACCCGTACCGCCGAGGCGCACGCGCTGGTGACCAGTGGGTGGGCGCACGACGTGGTGGCACCGCGCGCGGTGCTGCGGGCGGCCCGGCCGCGGGTGGTGGCCCTGGACGATACCGGGTACGCCGAGCAGCGCGACCCCGCCGCCCGCAGCGCGCGGCTTCCGGCCGTGGGGCTGGCGAGCGCGCGCAGTGCCCTGGCCGCCGGGGCGCCGGTGTTGGTGCAGGTGCCCCGCCGCGGCTACGTGCCGTCGTTGGCCTGTGCCCGCTGCCGCACGATCGCCCGCTGCCGGCACTGCACCGGACCGTTGTCGCTGCCGGAACGTGGCGGTGCGGCCGTCTGTCGCTGGTGTGGTCGCCAGGACCCGGCACTGCGCTGTGCGCGCTGCGGGTCCGATGCCGTGCGGGCGGTCGTCATCGGTGCCCGGCGAACCGCCGAAGAACTGGGCCGAGCCTTCCCGGGCACCCCGGTCGTCACGTCCGCCGGTGACACCATCGTCGACGCCATCGAGGACGGCGCGGCCCTGGTGATCGCCACACCCGGCGCCGAGCCCCGCGCCCCGCGCGGCTACGGGGCGGCGTTGCTGCTGGACTGCTGGGCGTTGCTGGGCCGTCAGGATCTGCGTGCCGCCGAAGACACGCTGCGGCGCTGGATGGCTGCGTCTGCCCTGGTGCGCGACCAGGCTTCGGGCGGCCAGGTGACGGTGGTCGCCGACTCCTCGATTCCCACCGTGCAGGCACTCATCCGGTGGGACCCGGTCGGCCACGCCGATGCCGAACTGGCCACCCGGGCCGAGGTGGGCCTGCCGCCCGCGGTGCACCTCGCGGCCCTCGACGGCGATCCGGCCTCGGTGACGGCGCTGTTGGAGCAGACCCGCCTGCCCGACGGCGCCGACCTGCTCGGGCCCGTGCCGCTACCGCCGGGCGTGCGCCGGCCGGCCGGTGTCCCCGAGGAGCTGAGCATCATCCGCATGCTGGTGCGGGTGGGCCGCGACCACGGCTTGGCGCTGGCCGCAGCGCTGCGCCACGGCGTCGGTGTGCTCAGTGCGCGGGGGTCGCACCACCCGGTGCGGGTCCAGATCGATCCGCTGCACGTCGGGTAGCAGTGTCAAGGGCCGGACAGGCGCGAGCCGAAAACGGCCGCCTGGGTGCGCCGCTGCATGTCCAGCTTGGCCAACAGACGCGAGACGTAATTCTTGACGGTCTTCTCGGCCAGGTACATGCGCTCGGCGATCTGTTTGTTGGTCAGCCCCTCGGCCAGTAGCGCCAGCAGGGCCCGTTCCTGCTCGGTGAGCTTGGCCAGGGGGTCGGGAGCCTGGGCACCCATGCGGAGCCGGACCATCAGCGCCGCCGCCGCGTGGTTGTCCAGCAGCGAGCAGCCGGCGCCGACATCCTTGATCGACTGGGCCAGCTGCATGCCCCGGATGTCCTTGACGACGTAACCGCTGGCGCCGGCCAGAATCGCGTTCAACGCGGCTTCCTCGGAGCTGTCCGAGGTCAACATCAGACACCGCAGAGCGGGCAGCCGGGACAGCAGTTCACGGCACAGCTCGATGCCGTTGCCGTCGGGCAACCGCACATCGAGCACGGCAACGTCCGGCAGCAGTGCGGGAATGCGGGCCAAGGCCTCCCGCACGGTTTCGGCTTCGCCCACCACGGTCAGGCCGGGGTCCGAGCTCAGCAGGGAGATCAGCCCGCGCCGGACCACCTCGTGATCGTCGACCAGGAAGACTTTCAGCTGGTCTGACCCGGTAGCGGCAGCACCGTCGCCGGCGGTCACAACCACCACGTCCGATCGCAGACCAGCACGGCGCTGCCGGCGGATTCCACGACCGCCCGGCCCGCCGGAGCCAGCAGAACGTCCAATGGGCCGGGCCGGCGCGGTGCCACCACCGCCAGTTGGATCGCCGAGCCGCTGCGTTGCAGGCGCTCAAAGCAATTGAGCAGACCGTCGTGATAACCGACCGATTCCACATCGAGGTCCGGGTGCTCCCGCCGGCAACGGGATATCCAGCGTTCGACGGCGGTGGGCAGCGGCGGGTCGGACGGCACGTCGGACTCGCCCGGTGCTGCCGGGCGGTGCTGCGGCAGTGCGAAGACGTGCAGCGGCAGGCCGCGCATTCGTGCCTCGGCGGCGCCGAGCTCCAAGACGCCGTCGCCGGCCGAGGAACCGTCCACCACCGCCAGGACCAGTCCGGCTTGGGCCGTTCGGGCGGTGAAGGTGCGTGGCACGATGGCGACCGGGCAGTGCGCCGAGGTCGCCACGGCGGCGGCGGTGGATCCGATCCGGCTGCCCGGCTCGTGATGGAACCCGATCGAGCCGAGGCAGATCACCGCCGCGGATCGCGAGGCTTGCAGCAGTGCGGTCACCGGCCGCCGGTGCACGATCTCGGCTTCCAGCTTGGGCGGCCGGTCGAGGGCCTCGATCGCCGCCATGGCGCTGCGCACCGCTGTTTCGGCCGCAGCCGCCGCGTTCGCGCCGGGGGAGCCGGAGTCGACTGCGCACAACAGCCCCAGCGGGAGCTCGCGGTCGAGCGCTTCGTCGACAGCCCAGTAGGCGGCTTTGAGAGCGGCACGTGATCCGTCCACACCGACGACGACGCGGGGGGCAGCCGATGACGCGAACATGAGCCCCCACTACCCGCCGTGGATGGACAGCACGTCGGACAGCGGCCGGCGCCGCGTGCGGGGCAAGGGTTCCTCGGTGCCGGGTGCCTGTCCGATCCGGACGAGGATCTGAGGAAAGGCGTTGCGGCCCACCAACGTCTCGACAATGTCCCTGGTCACCTGAACTTCGGTGAGATGAGTCAGCGGACAGGTGGCCAGGCCGGACATGGTGCACTCCAGAAGGACGGCCGAGAGGGCCTCGCCGACGAGCAACGCGTCGGCGCGCGCATCCGATCGCGTGGACAGCACCACGATGGTCGCCTGATCACGCTGGATCTGTGTCCGTCGATCACCGTGGTGCACTCCGGGAAAGGCACGACCGACATCGACCCGGCCGCCTTCTGCGTCAGAGGGCAGGGAGCTGTACGAGACGCCCGTGGAGGTTTGGAATGGCGTTGTCCACCGGTGTAGCTCGGCGTGGTAGGACGCGTCGTAGAGCCGCAGCGATTCGGCGAACTGCGACGCGTAGGCCAGTCGGGGGCGGGACTTCTCGGGCAGGACGTCGAGGTCGACGGCGTATTCGTCAAGGCGGGACCGCAGCAGCGGCTCGAAGGCCACCCAGTTGGGCGGCGGCGCCAACGGCAGCCTGTCGCTGCGCCGTACCCAGATCGCCGCTGCCCGGCATCGGTGGCCTTCGGTGACATAGCTCATCTTGTCGAACTGGATCGATGCGAGATGGTTGGGATTGTTGGGATTGGGAAAGCGATCGACGTTGGCATGCAGGCCGGTTGCGGCCATCGCCACCCGAAGATGGTCCAGCGCCGCGCCGCAACCGATAGTCGCCTCCCGCCCCGCGTGATCGGACGGCAGGACCCGGCTCTCGTCGAGGAACAGTTGCAGGCGGTCGGCTTCCAGGACCCACTGCCACGGCTGGATGTTGTGCAGCGACGGGGCGCGGCATGCCGCGCGCACGGCATCCTTGACGGCCTCGGTTTCCACCCGCACGGTGAGCATCTCGACCTCCGATCTGCACCTGGACTCAATAGTTCTGCGACGCCCGGAGCCGGTGTTAGGGCCGTTGGTCCTCAGCGGAGCGCCGATCGGCCCAGCGCCCACCGGGTGCCGGTGCCCCGAGGTCGAGGCTCCGGCACCCGCGCTGCCGTGTCGTCTTGCGGCGGGCGCTGTCCGCTGTCCGGGCCGGCGCAGCGGATCCGAGATGTCCTGCGCCGCGTCAGCTGGCGGCCTTGACCTTGATGTGCTTCTCGGCTGGTTTGGCCGGCTTGGGAAGGGCCACCGAGACCGTGAGAATGCCTTTGTCGTAGGTGGCGCTGATGTCTTCCTCATCGGCGCCGGGGGGAAGCGAGACGGATCGGGCGAAGGAGCCATAGGCGAATTCCGAACGCCCTTCCCCTTCGTTCTTCTCAGTGCGCTCGGCCTTGATCGTCAGGCGTCCGTCGCGGACGGTGATGTCGATGTCCTTGGCGGGATCCATACCCGGTAGTTCGGCCCGCACGACGTAGTGCCCGTCTTCCACCTGGTCTTCGAGGCGGATGAGGTGTCCTTCCGGCATGGGCCAAGGACCGGCCCAGGACGGAAATCCACTGAACAGCTCCGACAGCCCCGGAAGCAGGGAACGGCGCGAAGCGTTGGCGGGGAGGTTCTTCATGATGGTCCTCGGATCTTTGGCGGTCTGGTGGATCTCTCGATTCGACTCGCATGTGCTGCCCGCGGGCAGGGCCGGAAGTCCCCACGCCGTAGGGGTCTTCGTCGTCATCCAGACGAATCCGGCGTCCTGCGCCGGCGACAAAATTCATGGTTGTGGCCTCCGGGGCGCAACGGTTCCGACAGCCTTCGACAAACGGCCCCGTGGAATCGGGACCTCATGCCCTTCCCCGACCTGGCCCCCACTGGGTCAGATCAGTGTTGTCAGTTCTAGACCAATCGGAGATGGCGCCATGACCGGTGAACTGCGATGACGAGGGCAGCCGAAGTCCGAAGGCGGCAACCGCGGCGAATATTTCGTGACCGCACCGAAGCCGGCCAGGTGCTGGCCGATCTGCTCGACAGCTACCGCGACCGTGACGACGTGATCGTCCTCGGCCTGGCGCGCGGCGGAATCCCGGTCGCCTGGGAAGTCGCGGCGGCTCTGCAGGCCCCGCTGGACGCGTTCATCGTGCGCAAGCTCGGAGCGCCGGGCCACGAGGAATTCGCGGTGGGCGCGCTGGCCAGTGGCGGCCGCGTGGTGGTCAACGACGACATGGTGCGCGCCCTGAAGATCACGCCGCAACAGCTACGCGACATCGCCGACCGGGAAGGCCGGGAGCTGGTCCGCCGGGAGGCCGCCTATCGCGGTGATCGCCCGCCCCGCGACGTGGCCGGCCGGACCGTCATCCTGGTCGACGACGGGCTGGCCACCGGCGCGAGCATGTTCGCCGCGGTGCAGGCGCTGCGGGACGCCGAACCGGCCCGTCTGGTCGTCGCCGTCCCGGCAGCCCCCGAATCGACCTGCCGGGAGTTCGCCGGCCTGGTCGACGAGGTGGTCTGCGCCACGATGCCCACCCCCTTCTTCGCCGTCGGCGAATCGTTCTGGGACTTCGCCCAGGTCACCGACGAAGAGGTCTGCCGGCTCCTGGCCGCCTCGACCACCCGGCACCAGGCACCTGCGGCGCCGACCGCCGCGCAGGTCGTCGGCGGTGTCGCTGTGGAGGCACCGGCCGGGGTCCCGCCACAGGTTGCGCTGGAAGAGCTGATCGGCGACGCGCGCATCGTGTTGATCGGCGAAAGCTCGCACGGCACGCACGAGTTCTACGCCGCCCGCGCCGAGATCACCAAGTGGCTGATCACAGCGAGGGGTTTCTGCGTGGTGGCCGCCGAGGCGGATTGGCCGGATGCCTACCGGGTGAACCGCTACGTCCGGGGCCTCGGCGAGGACCAGACCGCCGATGCCGCGCTGAGCGGCTTTCAGCGATTCCCGGCCTGGATGTGGCGCAACGCCGTGGTCGCCGAATTCGTCGATTGGCTGCGCGCCCACAACCGGGACCGCAGGTCGGCCGACCGGCGCGAAACCGGCTTCTACGGGCTTGACCTGTACAGCCTGCATCGCTCGATCGAGGAAGTGATCACCTACCTGGACTCCGTCGACCCGGTCGCGGCGGAGCGGGCCCGCGCCCGCTACGCCTGCTTCGACCATGCCTGCGCCGACGACGGCCAGGCGTACGGATTCGGTGCGGCGTTCGGCGCCGGCCCCTCCTGCGAGGGCGAAGCGGTGGCGCAACTGATCGAAATGCAGCGCGACGCGGCGAACTGTGTGCAGCGGGACGGACCGGTCGCTGAAGACGAACTGTTCTACGCGTTGCAGAACGCCCAAACCGTCCGCAACGCCGAGGAGTACTACCGGACCATGTTCAGCGGACGCGTCTCGTCCTGGAACATTCGCGACCGGCACATGGCTCAGACCCTGGAGGCGCTGCTGGCCCATGCCGACCGCGGCCGCGACGCCGCCGCACCGGCCCGCATCGTGGTCTGGGCGCACAACTCGCACGTAGGGGACGCCCGAGCCACCGAGATGGCCGGTGACGGCCAGCTCACCCTCGGTCAGCTGGTCCGTGAGCGTCACAACGACCAGGTGCGCCTCATCGGGTTCAGCACCTATTCGGGCACGGTGACCGCCGCCAGCGAGTGGGGCGGCCCGGCGGAACGCAAAGTGGTCCGCCCGGCGTTGCCCGGCAGCATCGAAGATCTTTTCCATGCCACCGGAAAGCCGGCGTTCCTGGTGCCCATGCCGGCGGTGCCTGCCGCCGATCCGCTTGAAGCGGTGCGGTTGGGTCGCGCCATCGGAGTGATCTATCAACCCGCGACCGAGCGGCAAAGTCACTACTTCCATGTCCGGCCGTCCGACCAGTTCGACGCGATCATCCACATCGATCAGACGCGCGCGTTAGAGCCGCTGGAGGTGACGAGCCTCTGGGTCTCCGGCCAGACTCCCGAGACCTATCCGAGCGGTCTGTAGCCGTCGCGGACGAACGGAAACTGTTGATCATGAAGACTCCGGCCCGCCCCGCGGTTCGAGCGACGCGGATCGTCACATTGACGTTGAATCCCGCACTCGACATCACCACCAGCATCGACCGGGTGCGCCCGACCGAAAAGCTGCGCTGCCGGCCCGCCCGCTATGACCCGGGCGGGGGCGGTGTCAACGTCGCCCGCATCGCGCACGTTCTCGGTGCACCCGTCTTGGCGATACTGGCCGCCGGCGGACCGAGCGGCGGGTTGGTCACGGCATTGCTGGAACAGGCCCGCGTGCCCTTCGACCGCGTCCCGATCGCCGAGCCGACCCGGGAGAGCTTCACCATCGACGAGCAAAGCACCGGAGGGCAGTATCGCTTCGTGCTGCCCGGTGCCCGAATGACGTTCGCCGAACAGGTGCACTGCTTGGTCCAGCTCCGCGCGGCGACCGCCTCGGCGGGGCTCGTCGTGGCGAGCGGCAGCCTTCCGCCCGGCGTGCCCGGCAACTACTACCAGCGTGTTGCCGACGTGTGCCGGCATGCGGGAGTCCCGTTGATTCTCGAGCAGCGACGGGCAGCTGCGGTGGTCGTGTCGCTGGGGGCCGAGGGAGCATTACTTGCCGCTCCTGCAGGCAGTTACCGATTCTCCGCCGTCCGGATGCGGGGAGGCAGGGGGGTCGGTGCCGGCGACGCGATGGTCGCCGCGATCGCCCTCGGCCTGAGTCGGGGCTGGCCGCTGGTCAAGTCAGTCCAGTGGGGCATTGCGGCGGGTGCGGCGATGCTGATGACACCGGATACCGCGGTGTGCAGCCGTTCGGCGGTGGAAAACCTGTTCGCCCTGGTTGCCCAGCCCAGCGAGGTCATCGGACTCTCAGCGTAGGCCCGAGGGGCCCGGCGCGCCTGCCGTGAGCAGCCAGGACAGCAAGGTATCGCCTGCCGGCCGTGGTTTGTGCCAGCATATTGCTGGACGGTCGTGTGCCCGTGTTGCGGCGTGCGCACGGTTTGCAGGCACAAGCTATTCGCTCCGCGGAAAGAATTGGGTCGGATGGACGGCGGAGACAGCGAATCGGCGTTCCGGGGGCTCGGAGATCCTTCCCTCATCGACCGCATGCATCACCAGCTCGATGAGCTCGCCGTCACGCGGGACCAGATGGAGCATCTGCTCGCGGTGATCCTTGAGATGGGCTCCGACCTCCACCTCAACACCACGCTTCACCGGGTGGTCGTGGCCGCGATGAAGCTGACCTCGGCGCGCTACGGCGCCCTGGCGATCCGCGGTCCGCAGGGCAATCTGATCGAGTTCATCCACGCCGGCCTCGACGAGCAGACGATCCGCCGGATCGGCCATCTGCCCATCGGCAAGGGCGTCCTGGACGCCTCACTCGTCGAGTCGGAGCCGCTGCGGCTGGCTGACCTGACCGCGCACCCGGCCGCGGTCGGGTTCCCCGAACACCATCCCCCGATGCGGGCGCTGCTCAGCGTGCCCCTCATCACCTCGGGTGTCCTGATCGGCAACCTTTACCTGACCCACGAGCAGCCGGGCCGCACATTCGCCGAGTCCGACGAAAAGGTGGCCGTCGCCCTGGCGACCGCGGCAGCGGTCGCCGTCGACAACGCTCGCATGGTGGAACACCTGCGCGCGTCGGCGCATTGGATCGAGGCCAGCCGCGACATCACCACCGCGCTGCTTTCGGACTCCACCGGACCGGCGATGCGATCAGAGCCACTACAGATCATCGCCGAGCGTGTCTGCGAGCTCGCCTCGGCCGAGCAGGCGATCGTGATGGTTCCGGCTGACGCGAGCCTACCCATTGCCGACGTCGGAACCCTGACCGTGGCCGCAGCCGCCGGACTCAACGCCGACGAGGTGATCCGCCAGGAGATCGCGGTGGACGGCTCCACCACCGGCAGCGTCTTGCGGTCCGGCAGGCCCTTGATCACCGAAGCCCTCGACATCCCGATCCCCGGGTTCACCGATGTCGGACAGCGCCCGGTCGTGGTGGTAGCGCTGCGCTCCGACGGGGAGACGCTGGGAGTGCTCGCGATCGCCCGCAACGAGAATCACCGCGCTTTCGACGGGGCGGACCTGGACCTGGTGTATGACTTCGCGCATCGCGCCGCCGTCGCCGTTGTGGTGGCCCGCGGGCGTGCCTGGGCCCGTGAACGCGACATTCTTGCCGACCGCGAACGTATCGCCCACGACTTGCACGATCACGTCATCCAGCAGTTGTTCGCCGCCGGGCTGGACCTGCAGGGCACGCTGGCCCTGACGCATTCACCGGAGGTCGTCGCCCGGCTTGACGCCACGATCGACGATCTGCAGACCATCATCGCCGAGATCCGAACGACGATCTTCCGGCTCAAATCCCGGGCGGCGCTTGACGGGGGTTTTCAGAAACGCGTTCAGGACGAGGTCGCGCGTCTGACGGAGAATCGCACCATCGTCGCGACTGTGCGCGTCGACGGAACGGTGACGCTCATCACCGACGAACTGGCCGAGCACGCCGAGGCCGTGATCATGGAGGCGGTCAGTAATGCCTGCAGGCACTCCGGGGCCACTCGGGTCAGCGTCGAGATCAGCGTGACCGACAGTCTGAACATCGTCATCACCGACAACGGGCACGGCATCCCGGCAGACAACCACCGCCACAGCGGCCTGGCCAACATGGTGACCCGCGCCCAACTTCTGGGCGGTGCCTGCAAGATCAGCTCGCAGCCCGAAGGAGGAACCCGCGTGCACTGGAGCGCCCCGCTGGCCGGCCGTTAGCCGGTCTCAGTCGCGCACCACCAGCACCGAGCTCCCGGCCGGTTCGCTGACACCAACGTCGGGCGGGCCCACGATCCGGGGCACATCGTCGGCGTCGTGCTTCCCGATGACCGCGAGCTGGACGGGTTCGCCGATCTGGCCCAGCGCGTCCGGTAGTCCGCGCCGCAGGGGGGTGAGCCGAATGCGCACCCCGGGGTAACGCGATGCCCAATACTCGATCCGAAGAGTGTGCCGGCCGACGCGCCGCCACGGCTGGCTTTCTATCGCCAGGATCGGTGCATCGCGTAGCTGCGCTTCCCGGAATGCGTGCTCCAGCAGCAGGTCGTCGCCCGGGGTGTGATCGACGGCGACCGCGATCCAGCCCCGCGCTGCGCCCGTGCCACCGTGGGCGCGGATGACTGCCACCGGGCAGTGCGCGCCCTGCGCCAGTTCGGCAGCGGTCGACCCGAAGATCGCGCGGCTCAAGCACCCGATCCCGACGGAGCCCACGCACACCATTGCCGAGTCGCGTGATTCGTCGATCAGGGCGGATCCGGGCGGCCCATGCGGCATCGCGGTCTCGACCTTGAGCTCGGACGCATTCTCCCGGAGCAGCAGGTCGACTTCGCGCAGCACCGTTTCGGCGTACTCCACGCCCAGATCCGGCTGTGTGGGCGCGGCTTCGGCGGCTTCCTCGGCGATGACGTGAACCAGGCGCAGGGGCAGGCCGCGCGCGCTGGCCTCACGAGCCGCCCACGTCGCCGCATGGGCGGCCGCCTGCGAACCATCGATGCCGACCACGACCGACTGTGATGACATCGATTCGCTCATCGGCATCCTTCCGCTGACCGGGTTCGTCACGCGACGCTACGCAGCTGCGGACATTTCCCAGAGGGCCGTTGGCCCCCGAAAGGTCGGCGATGGTCCCTTTCCAGCGGGGTTGCGCGGAGTTGGGGCCCAATTCCGGCGAAGCTGCGGCGGTGGCAAGGGCCCAATCTGGGCGAACTGGTCAACGCGGGTCTTCCGGTTCCCCCGGGATTTGTGCTGCTGCGCAGCGGCTACCTGGTTTCGCTGCAAGCGGGGCGACACCGAGGTGGCTGCCCTGCACCGCCGGGCTCTCCAGCGCATCGATGAGCGCTGCGCTGGCCGAATTGTGTCAGCGGATGCAGCATTTGGTCGCCAAAGCTGGTGTCTCAGATCCGGTTCGCCGGCAACTCCTGGCCGCCTACCACCGGCTCGGAGCGAACCGGGTTGTCGCGGTGCGTTCTTCGGCGACCGGCGAAGACGGGCGGGACGCCTCATTCGCCGGCATGAACCAGTCGCTCACCAATGTCGCCGGCGACGACGCTCTGGTTCATGGCGTTGAGCGTTGCTGGGCATCGCTTTTCACGCCGAGGGTGGTCAGCTACCGAGCGAGCCGAGGATTCGACGCGGAGCCCGCCATGGCGGTGGTGGTTCAGGAGATGATCGCCGCCGAACAGTCAACCCGGATGCGGTCGAGGCGACCCGGCGTACGGTGGCCGCCGCAGAACGCCGGCTCTTGCTGGAGTCCGCCCTGGGCCGCTCGTGAAGAACCGGTGGTGGCAGGTGCCAATGGGCCAACGAACCGTGGATTGGGGTCCAATGACCCCTGCCGAATCAGTCCGGCCGCAGTAACTTCAACGGCAGAACTGGCCGGTCGGCCCAGTGCTCAATCTGTTGGGAGGGCTGTGATGGCACAAGTCGGGACGACGAAAACCGGAATCGTGGTGGGGGTCGATGGATCACCGGAATCCGACGCGGCGGTGGCCTGGGCGACGCGGGAAGCGGTCATGCGCGGCCAGCCGATCACCTTGCTGCATGTGGTGACCCCGCTGGAAGCCGGCTGGCCTCCCGGCCCGGTCACCGACGGCATTCCCAACTGGCAGGCCGATGAGGCGAAAAAGGTACTGGCGAAGGCCCGCGATGTCGTCGACGCCAACCGGGGCGACGCCGCAGCACCGGAGGTGCGTGCCGAGGCGGCCTACGCCCCGGTGGTCTCGACGTTGATCGACGCCGCTCAGGGCAGCTGGATGACCGTCGTCGGCTCGGTCGGCCTGGGTGCCATCGGCCGCCTGCTGCTGGGCTCGGTGAGCACCAGCCTCATTCACCATGCCCAGGGCGCGGTCGCGGTCATCCGTGCCGGTCGAGCGCACAGCGACGACGCGCCCGTGGTGGTCGGAATCGACGGTTCGCCCGCGTCGGAGCAGGCAACCGCGCTGGCCTTCGAGGAAGCCTCGTTCCGCGGGGTGCCGCTGGTGGCCTTGCACGCCTGGAGCGACATCAAGGTCATGCCGCTGCTCAACATGGACCGACGTGACTACGAAGTCCAGGGACACGAAATCCTCTCCGAACGCCTGGCCGGCCACCAGGAGCGGTACCCGGACGTCACCGTCGAGCGGCGAGTGGTCTGTGACCACCCGGCCCGCTGGCTGGTCGAGGCCGGCGAACAGGCTCAACTGGTGGTGGTCGGCAGTCGCGGGCGCGGTGGCTTCACCAGCCAGCTTCTGGGTTCGGTCAGCTCGGCGGTGGTGCAGGCCGCCAGGGTCCCGGTGATCGTGGTCCGGCCCGCCGCGACGTGACCTCCGGCGACGCGCACGCCTCCTCGGCCGCCCTCGGCGGCGCGGATGGGGCGGGTGCCGCGCCTGCGGTCGCGGCCCACGAGACACACTCCGGCGTGGTCATCCTGGCCGGCGATCGTGCCTACAAGGCCAAGAAGCCGCTGCAGACCGACTTTCTCGACTTCCGCACCGTCGAACAGCGCGAGGAGGCCTGCGCGCGAGAAGTCCGGCTCAACAGCCGGCTGGCCCCCGACGCCTACTTCGGTGTCGCGCACCTCAGCGACCCCGCCGGCGGGGCCGCTGAACCGCTCGTGGTGATGCGCCGCTACCGCGACGAGGATCGGTTGGCTTCGCTGGTCAAGCGCGGCCGGCAGGTCGAGCACGTGCTCGACGTCATCGCCGCAGTGCTGGCCGACTTCCACGACCGCTCGCCGCACGACCCGGAGATCGACGCGCAGGGCACCCCCGAGGCGATCTACCGCCGGTGGTTCGACAACTTCCCCACGTTGAACGACCACGCCGGTACCGCGGTGTCCGCCGAATCGGTGCGCCGCGTCCAGGATCTGGCTGCCGCATACCTCGCGGGGCGGTCGGAGTTGTTCGCCCGGCGGATCGAGGAGGGCCGCATCGTCGACGGCCATGCCGACCTGCTCGCCGACGACATCTTCTGGACGGACAACCGCCCGGTGCTGCTGGACTGCCTGGAGTTCAGCGACGAACTGCGCTACCTCGACCGCATCGACGACGCCGCCTTTCTGGCCATGGACCTGGAGTTCCTCGGGCGCAAAGACCTCGGCGACTCCTTCCTGGCGCACTACGCCGGCCGCTGCGGCGACACCGCGCCGGCGTCGCTGCGCGACTTCTACATCGCCTACCGCGCCGTGGTGCGCGCCAAGGTCGACTGCGTACGGCTGAGTCAGGGCAAGCCGGGAGCCGGCGCAGCTGCGACGCAGCACCTGGCCATCGCCCGACGCCACCTCGAGGACGGGGCCACCCGCCTGGTGCTCGTCGGCGGCGGTCCGGGAACCGGGAAGTCGACCCTGGCCCGCGAGCTCGCTGCGCGGGTCGGGGCCGCGGTGCTCTCCACCGACGACGTGCGCAAGGAACTGCACGGATCCGGACAGCTGCGCGGCCGGCCGGGCGACCTCGACGCCGGGCTGTACGCACCGGCCAACGTCGCCGCGGTCTACGCGGAGATCCTGCGGCGCGCGGGCGGCTGCCTTCGCAACGGCCAATCGGTGATCCTCGACGGCACCTGGCGGGAAGAGGGAGTGCGCGCCCAGGCCCGCCGCCTGGCCGACGACACGCACGCGGCGATCGCCGAGATCCAGTGCGTGCTGCCCACAGACGTCGCGGCCCAGCGCGTCAGAACCAGGGCCCCGGGCAATTCCGACGCGACGCCGCAGATCGCGGTGGCGCTCGGCGCCCACGAGTTCGGATGGCCCGGCGCGCATCGGGTGGATACGGCGCGACCACTCGACGACTGCGTGCGGGAGGCCCACGAGCTCTGGCGCGCCGTGATCGATCCGCAGTGAGTGCTGCGGCAGCCGTCGCCGCCACGGGAGGCTTCCCTAAACTGGCCCGGTGCGCATCGTCTTCGCCGGCACCCCGGACACCGCGTTGCCGTCGTTGCAGCGGCTGATCGACTCGCCACGCCACGATGTGGTCGCGGTACTGACCCGGCCCGACGCGGCAGCCGGCCGACGGGGCCGCCCGCAGCCCTCGCCGGTGGCCCTCCGGGCCCTCGACCACGGCATTCCGGTGCTGCGGCCGGTCCGGCCCAATGCGCCGGAGTCGGTCGCCGAGCTGGCCGAACTGGCGCCGGAGTGTTGTCCGGTGGTCGCCTACGGGGCACTGCTGCGCGACGCCCTGCTGGCGGTACCGCCGCGCGGCTGGGTCAACCTGCACTTCTCGCTGCTGCCGGCGTGGCGGGGCGCGGCCCCGGTGCAGGCCGCGATCGCGGCGGGCGACGCGGTCACCGGCGCGACGACGTTTCGCATCGAGCCGGAGCTGGATTCCGGGCCGGTCTACGGCGTCGCGACCGAGACGATCCGGCCCGACGACACCGCGGAGCAGCTGCTGGCCCGGCTGGCGGTCTCCGGAGCCGAACTGCTGGCGGCGACCCTGGACGGTATCGAAGACGGGGCGTTGCAGGCGGTGCCGCAGCCGCGCGACGGCGTCAGCTATGCGCCCAAGATCAGTGTCGAGGACGCGCGGGTGCAGTGGGAGTTGCCGGCCGCGGTGATCGAGCGGCGAATCCGCGCCGTCACCCCCAACCCCGGGGCGTGGACGATGATCGGCGACCTGCGCGTCAAAGTCGGTCCGGTCACCATCGCCGAATCCACCGATGACGGGCGCAGCGAGCTGGCGCCGGGCCACATCCACGCCGGCCGCCGCGACATCTGGGTCGGCACGGGCTCGCAACCGGTGCGGTTGGGACAGGTGCAGCCACCGGGTAAGAAGCTCATGGACGCCGCCGACTGGGCGCGTGGTGCCCGGCTCGGCTCCGAGGTGCGGGCGTCATGACCGGACCGCAGCGCGGCCGGCCGCAGCGTGATCGGCCGCAGCGCCCCCAAACCGGCCCGCGCAAACCCCGCCGCAGGCCGCTGGACCCGGCGCGGCGCGCCGCCTTCGACGTGCTGCAGGCGGTCTCGCAGCGCGACGCCTACGCCAACCTGGCGTTGCCGGCGCTGCTGGGCGAGCGCGGAATCACCGGCCGGGACGCCGCTTTCGCCACCGAACTGACCTACGGAACCTGCCGGGTCCGCGGCCTGCTCGACGCCATCATCGGCGCCGCTGCGCAACGCTCACCCGACACCATCGACCCGGTGCTGCTGGACCTGCTGCGCCTGGGCAGCTACCAACTGTTGCGCACCCGGGTCGAACCGCATGCCGCGGTATCCACCACCGTCGAGCAGGCGGCCATCGAGTTCGACTCCGCCCGAGCGGGTTTCGTCAACGGCGTGCTGCGCACCATCAGCACGCGCGACGAGCAATCCTGGACCGCGGAACTGGCGCCGAGCGCCGAAGCCGACCCGATCGGGCACGCCGCCTTCGTGCACGCCCATCCGCGCTGGATCGCCCAGGCGTTCGCCGACGCGCTGGGCGCCGACGCCGGTGAACTCGACGCGGTGCTGGCCAGCGACGACGAGCGTCCCCGGGTGCATCTGGCCGCCCGGCCCGGTGTCCTGACCGCAGCGGAATTGGCCGCCGCCGTGGGCGGCGAAGTGGGCCGGTATTCGCCGTATGCGGTGTACCTGCCCGGCGGCGACCCCGGGCAACTCGAGCCGGTGCGGGCCGGTCAGGCACTGGTGCAGGACGAGGGCAGCCAGCTGGTGGCCCGGGCGTGCGCGCTGGCTCCGGTCGAAGACGACACCGGCCGGTGGCTCGATCTGTGCGCCGGACCGGGCGGCAAGACCGCGCTGCTGGCGGCGCTGGGTGCCCAGTCCGGGGCGCGGGTGACCGCGGTGGAGCAGGCGCCGCACCGCGCCGCGATGGTCAGCGCGAACACCCGTGGCCTGAACGTGGAGGTGCTGACCGCCGACGGCCGCGACTCGGGACTGCAGCCCGGGTTCGACCGGGCCCTGGTGGATGTGCCGTGCACCGGATTGGGCGCCCTGCGCCGGCGGCCCGAAGCGCGCTGGCGCCGGCAGCCCGCCGACATCCCAGTCCTGGCCAAGCTGCAGCGCGAGCTGCTGGCCGCGGCAATCGGACTGACCCGGCCGGGGGGAGTGGTGCTGTATGCGACCTGCTCCCCGCACCTGGCCGAGACGGTGGGGGTGGTGGCCGACGCCGTGCGCCGGCACCCGGTGCGTGCCCTGGACACCCGGGAGCTGTTCGCGCCCGCCGATGCCCTCGGAAACGGCCCGCATGTGCAGCTGTGGCCGCACCGACACGGCACCGACGCCATGTTCGCTGCGGCCCTACAAGTACTCTAAAGCCCATGTCACGACCCATGATCGCGCCGTCGATCCTGTCGGCCGATTTCGCCCGCCTCGCCGATGAGGCCGCCGCCGTCAAGGGCGCGGACTGGCTGCACGTCGATGTGATGGACGCCCACTTCGTACCGAACCTGACCTTGGGCCTGCCCGTGGTGCAAAGCCTGCTGGCGGCAACCGACATCCCTATGGACTGCCATCTGATGATCGACGACCCCGGCCGGTGGGCGCCGCCGTATGCCGAGGCCGGCGCCTACAACGTCACCTTCCACGCCGAGGCCACCGACAACCCCGTCGCGGTGGCCCGCGACATCCGGGCTGCCGGCGCCAAGGCCGGACTGAGCATCAAACCCGGCACGTCGCTGGAGCCCTACCTGGAGATCCTGCGAGATTTCGACACCCTGCTGGTGATGTCCGTCGAGCCGGGCTTCGGCGGGCAGTCGTTCATCCCCGAGGTGCTGAGCAAGGTACGGGCGGTGCGCAAGCTCGTCGATTCCGGGGAATTGAACATCCTGGTGGAGATCGACGGCGGGATCAACGCCGACACCGTCGAACAAGCCGCCGCGGCCGGTGTCGACTGCTTCGTCGCCGGCTCGGCCGTCTACAGCGCGGCCGATCCGGGTGCCGCCGTGGAATCGCTGCGTCGTCAGGCCCTGGCGGCGTCACCTCATCTGCGCGCATGAGTGCTAAGCCGGCCGCCGAGCACGCCGTCGACCACGATGCCGCGATGCTGCTGGCGATCGAGCAGTCCCAACGAGTCAAAGGCGCCACATACCCCAATCCGCCGGTAGGCGCGGTCATCTTGGACCGCGACGGCGCGGTGGTGGGCGTCGGCGGGACCCGCCCGGCCGGAGAGGCTCACGCCGAGGTGGTGGCGTTGCGCCGGGCCGGCGAACTCAGCGCCGGCGGTACGGCCGTCGTCACCCTGGAGCCGTGCAATCACCACGGCAAGACCCCGCCGTGCGTGGACGCCCTGCTGGCGGCCGGGGTGGCGCAGGTGATCTACGCCGTCGAGGACCCCAACCCGGCCGCCGCGGGCGGTGCCGCCAGGCTCGCCGAGGCGGGCGTGCGGGTGATCTCCGGGGTGCAGGCCAAGGCGGTCACCACCGGTCCGTTACGGGAATGGCTGCACAAGCAGCGCACCGGCCGACCGCACGTCACCTGGAAGTACGCCACCAGCATCGACGGGCGCAGCGCGGCCGCCGACGGTTCCAGCCAGTGGATCACCAGCGAAGCGGCCCGAGCCGACCTGCACCGCCGCCGGGCCGCGGCCGATGCCATCGTGGTGGGCACCGGGACCGTGCTCGTCGACGACCCCACGCTGACCGCCCGGCTTCCCGACGGCACCCTCGCCGATCGTCAGCCACTGCGGGTGGTGGTGGGCCGACGCGAGATCTCCGCGGACGCCCGCGTGCTCAACGACGACTCGCGCACCATGGTGATCCGCACCCATGACCCGGCCGAAGTGCTGCGGGCGCTCTCCGACCGCACCGATGTGCTCCTCGAGGGCGGGCCGACCTTGGCCGGCGCCTTCCTGCGGGCCGGGGCCATCGACCGGATCCTGGCCTACGTGGCACCGATACTGTTGGGCGGACCGGTCACCGCGGTCGACGACGTGGGCGTGCCCAACATCGCCCGGGCGCTGCGTTGGCGCTTCGACACCATGGAGCAGATCGGTCCCGACCTGCTGCTGAGCCTGGTGCCGCACTAGCGCACCGCGGCTCAGCGCGCGAGGGCGGCTTCCGGCGCCGGCAGCTCCGGGTCCTCGGCGAATACCTTGTTGCTGCCGATGAGCAACCCGAGCACCGCGCCCACCACGCAGACGATCGCGGTGATCCAGAAGATCTCCCCGTACATCATGGCGAAGGCCACCTTGGAGTTGGCGGCCTTGTGCAGCATCTTCTCCGCCAGTGTGTCGCCGACAGCCTTGGGCCGGCTCGCCAGGATCTGGTTGAAGCGGTAGAGCCCCCACGCCGACAGCGCCGCCATCCCGACCAGCATGCCCGTCATCCGGGCCACCACCACGCTCGAGGCGGCAATGCCGTGCTCGCGGGGCGGAACAGCGCGCATCACCGCCGAGGTCAGCGGGCCGATCACCAGGCCCAGCCCGAAACCGGCCAGCATCTGGTCGGTGGCCAACGCGGGCAGGCTGACCACACCGAAGACGTTGTGGTGGTAGTTGATCAGGTCGACGGGCCACTTCGAGATCAGCGCGTAGCCGCCGGCGGCGATGAGCAGACCGACGAACGCCACCAGTCGGTCCCCGACGCGGGTGGCGATCCAGCCGCCCACCAGGGCGCCGACCGGGAGCGCGATCAGGAACCGCAGCAGCAGGCCGGCCGCTTCGTTCTGGGTCATGCCCAGCACGCCCTGCCCGAACAGTTCGACATTGACCAGCGTCACCATCAACGCCGCGCCGGCGCACATCGAGGAGCCCAGCGCCGCCAGGAACGGGCCGAACCGGGTGCCGGCCGGGTCGATCAGTTTGGTGCGGGCGAACCGCTCCCAGACCGCGAACGCCAGCAGGGCCACCGCCGCGCCGACGAGCAGGGGCGGACCCCAGTCCGGCAGGGCCTGCTTGGCGGTGGGCTCGGGGTTGTAGAGACCCATCACCGCCAGCCCCAGCGTCACCGCCAGCAGCAGGCCCCCGACCACGTCGACGCGTTCGGGGGGAGTGTCGTCCTGCTCGGCATCGGCGCGTGAGGGCAGGCTGAAGTGGATCATCAGCATGGCGACCGCGGTCAACGGCACGTTGATCCAGAACACGTCGCGCCAGTCCCGCAGCGCCCAGACGATGAAGATGCCGTACAGCGGGCCCAGCACGCTGCCGAGCTCTTGGGCGGCGCCGATCCCGCCGAGCACGCCGGCACGATTGCGCTGCGACCACAGGTCGGCGCCCAGCGCCAGGGTCACCGGCAGCAGGGCGCCGCTGGCAATGCCCTGAATGGTGCGCCCGGCGACCAAGGTCGTCAGATCCCCGGCCAGTGCCGTCACCACCGAACCGACGGCGAACGTGGCCAGGCTTACCTGCAGCAGCAGTTTGCGGCCGAACCGGTCGGAGGCACGTCCCAGCAGCGGCATGGCCGCGATGTAGCCGAGCAGGTAGCAGGTGATGATCGGGGTGAGCTGCTGAATCTTGTTGATGGGGATGCCGACACCGGCCGGCTGCGGAGCCATGATGTCGCGCATGATCGTGACCACGACGTAGGTGTCGAGGGCACCGAGCAGGACGGCCAGGCTACCTGCGCTGATCGCGAGCCGGCGGTTGACTGCCATTACGCTCCCGCCGGCTTCTCAATCGTGACCGGGGCATTCCAATTCGACAGGGTCATCTGAATGGCGTTGCCCGCGCTGGGGTCGAGCTGAGCCTGCACCAGCTGGTGATCGCCGTCCTCGGAGATCCACACCGTGGCCGGGGTGGGCGCGGTGGCCTTCAGCTGCGGGGCCAGGGAGTTCACGGCGTCGGCGGGGGCGTTGCCGGTGACCCGGACGGCCTTCTGACCGTTGATGGTGTCGCGGCCGACGGCCTGGGTGTCGCTCAGCTTGGCCAGCATGTTGGCCAGGCCCTTGTCCGGGCTCAGGATCGCGGCCACGTCGTAGATCTTGTCGGCGGCGCCGTAGTTGTCGTAGTCGTCACCGGTGATCGCGGCGTAGAGGTCACCGTCGATCACCACGAATTTGGCGTCGACGTCCGAGCCCAGCATCATGATCGTCGCGTTGCCCTTGGCGGCGGTGGCCGGCTGGGTGGTCAGATCGCCCTCGAGGGTCTTGACCGGGAGGTTCTTGATCTGGCCGGTCACGGTCAGTGCCAGGTGTGCGCTCTGGAGGTTGGCGGTGGTGGTCGCCGATTCCGCGACCAGTGTCGTCGCGTCCGGCAGCGGACCGCCGGCGTCCTTGGATGAACAGCCGGCCAGCAGCGCGGCAGCGGTGGTCGCGGTGGCCAGGGCGATGAGAAGTCTGCGCATGGGGGACATCGTATAGAGGCCGCCCGGCCGAGGCGGAGCAGCGTAGACAACGACGGCCGACGCGCCCGAGTCCGCCGCGGCGGTGGCCGTCGCTAGCCTGTTGTGATGTTCACCGGAATTGTCGAGGAGCTGGGCGAGCTGGTCGGCCGCGAGGACCTCGCCGACGCTGCGCGCCTGGTCATCCAGGGGCCCACCGTCACCTCCGATGCCCGCCACGGCGACTCGATCGCCGTCAACGGGGTGTGCCTGACCGTGGTCGAGGTGCAGCCCGGCGGTCGCTTCAGCGCCGACGTGATGCGCGAGACCCTGGAGCGTTCCAGCCTGGGGTCTTTGCAGGTCGGCAGTGCGGTGAACCTCGAGCGGGCAGCAGCGCTGGGCAGCCGGCTGGGCGGGCACATCGTGCAGGGGCATGTCGACGGCACCGGGCGGGTATTGGCCCGCACCCCCGGCCAGCACTGGGAGGTGGTGCGCATCGGCTTGCCGGCCGCCCTGGCGCGCTACGTGGTGGAGAAGGGCTCGATCACCGTCGACGGCACCTCGCTGACGGTGTCGGGGCTGGGCCGCGACGCCGCAGACGCCGGAGATTACTTTGAAGTCTCGCTGATTCCTACCACCCTGGAACTGACGACACTGGGCCGCGCCCCGGTCGGTGCGCTGGTCAATCTGGAAGTGGACGTGATCGCCAAATATGTCGAACGGCTGGTGACAATGCCCACGGAATGAGTCACGGAGCGAACCGTGGTTCCGGGGTGGTTCATACTGGACGGGCAGGTAGCGCCGTCCGGGTGCTCCCCGATGGCGAAAACAAGGTGACACAGATGACGAAGTTGGACACCGTCGAGCGGGCGGTTGCCGACATCGCGGCTGGAAAGGCCGTCGTCGTCATCGACGACGAAGACCGGGAAAACGAAGGCGACCTGATCTTCGCCGCCGAGAAGGCCACACCCGAGCTGGTGGCGTTCATGGTGCGCTACACCTCCGGTTACCTGTGCGTACCGCTGGACGGCGCGATCTGCGACCGGCTGGGCCTGCTGCCCATGTATGCGGTGAACCAGGACAAGCACGGAACCGCCTACACCGTGACCGTCGACGCCAAGGACAACATCGGCACCGGGATCTCGGCATCGGACCGCGCGACGACCATGCGCCTGCTGGCCGATCCGGCCAGCGCGGCCGACGACTTCACCCGTCCCGGCCATGTGGTGCCGCTGCGGGCCAAGGACGGTGGGGTGCTGCGCCGGCCCGGTCACACCGAGGCCGCGGTCGACCTGGCCCGGATGGCCGGCCTGCAGCCGGCCGGCGCGATCTGCGAGATCGTCAGCCAAAAGGACGAGGGCGCGATGGCCCAGACCGAGGAGCTGCGGGTCTTCGCCGACGAGCACGGCCTGGCGCTGATCTCCATCGCCGACATGATCGAGTGGCGGCGCAAGCACGAAAAGCACATCGAGCGCGTCGCCGAAGCCCGTATCCCGACCCGTCACGGTGAGTTCCGGGCGGTCGGATACACCAGCGTCTACGAGGACGTCGAGCACGTCGCGCTGGTCCGCGGCGAGATCGCCGGACCCGACAACGACGGTCACGACGTGCTCGTTCGCGTCCACTCGGAGTGTTTGACCGGTGACGTGTTCGGGTCGCGGCGCTGCGACTGCGGGCCGCAGTTGGACGCCGCGCTGGCGATGGTGGCGCACGAGGGCCGCGGGGTGGTGCTCTACATGCGCGGGCACGAGGGCCGCGGGATCGGCCTGCTGCACAAACTGCAGGCCTACCAGCTGCAGGACGCCGGTGACGACACCGTCGACGCCAACCTCAAACTGGGGCTGCCGGCCGACGCGCGCGACTACGGGATCGGGGCGCAGATCCTCAGCGATCTCGGCGTTCGCTCGATGCGGCTGCTCACCAACAACCCGGCCAAACGGGTTGGGCTCGACGGCTACGGTCTCCATGTCATCGAGCGCGTGCCGCTGCCGGTTCGCGCCAACTCCGAGAACATCCGCTACCTGCTGACCAAACGCGACAGGATGGGCCACGACCTGACCGGACTCGACGACTTCGACGACGCCGCGCAGCTGCCCGGTGAATTCGGCGGAGCGCTGTAGATGAGCCCAGCCGCAGGGGTCCCGGAAATCCCGGCGCTCCACGCCTCCGACGTGCGCCTGGCCATCGTGGCCAGTACGTGGCACACCCGTATCTGTGACGCGCTGCTGGCGGGGGCCAGCAAGGTGGCCGCCGACGCCGGCATCCCCGAACCGACCGTGGTGCGGGTGCTCGGCGCGATCGAGATTCCCGTGGTGGCGCAGGAAGTGGCGCGCAACCACGACGCGGTCGTAGCCCTGGGTGTGGTGATCCGGGGCGCCACACCGCATTTCGACTATGTGTGCGACGCGGTGACGCAGGGCCTGACCCGGGTTTCGCTGGATGCCGCCACCCCGGTGGCCAACGGCGTGCTCACCGTCAACGACGAGGAGCAGGCGCTGGACCGCGCCGGACTGCCGGATTCCACCGAGGACAAGGGCGCTCAGGCGGCTGCCGCGGCGCTCAGTACGGCGCTGACCCTGCGCGAGCTGCGCGCGGCGCCGTGACGGGCCCGTCCGGGTCCCCGCAGTGGGATCTCGAGGTGCGCCCGCGCGTGATGCGTTACGGCCTGTGGACGGTCGCGATCCTGATCGTGACGATCCACGTCGTCGTGAGCATGCTGCTGACGATCCGCGCCAGCGGGGTGATCTTTCGCACCTACGACCGGGTGGCAGTCGTCGTGCTGGGCCTCATCGTGGCCGGGGCGTTGTTGCTGTTGACGCGGGCGCGCGTCCGGGTCGGCGAATCCGGGGTGTCGGTGCGCAATGCGCTCGGTGACCGGTTGATTCCCTGGGCGCAGGTGGTGGGCGTCACCTTTCCGCCGGGCAAGCGCTGGGCCAGGCTGGAGTTGCCTGACGACGAATACATTCCCCTGGTGGCCATCCAGTCGGCCGACAAGGAACACGCCGTGGAGGCCATGCGAACGCTCCGGGCCCTGATGGCGCGCTATCGGCCCGCCCCGCCGCGAGCAGACACAGAATCGCACCCTTGAGGCTCTTCGAGTGCGATTCTGTGTCTGCTCGCCGGGCAGAAGCCGCACGCTAGCCTGGTTACCGTGCCAGACCCTGCGACCTATCGTCCGGCGCCCGGCTCTATTCCCCTCGCGCCCGGCGTCTACCGATTCGTCGACCCCCATGGCCGGGTCATCTACGTGGGCAAGGCGAAAAGCCTGCGGCCACGGCTGACGTCGTACTTCGCCGACATCGCCGGGCTGCACCCGCGGACGCGCCAGATGGTGACCACCGCCGCCAAGGTCGAGTGGACGGTGGTCAACACCGAAGTCGAGGCACTCCAGCTGGAATACAACTGGATCAAGGAGTTCGATCCGCGCTTCAACGTCCGCTACCGCGACGACAAGACCTATCCCGTGCTGGCGGTCACCTTGAACGAGGAATACCCCCGGCTGATGGTCTACCGCGGACCCCGCCGCAAAGGCGTGCGCTATTTCGGGCCCTACTCGCACGCATGGGCGATCCGGGAAACCCTGGACCTGCTGCTGCGGGTCTTCCCGGCCCGGACATGCTCGGCCGGGGTGTTCAAGCGCCACCAGCAGATCGGCCGGCCCTGCCTGCTGGGCTACATCGGCAAGTGCTCCGCGCCGTGCGTCGGGCGGGTCAGCGCTGCTGAGCACCGGCGGATCGTGGACGACTTCTGCGATTTCCTGGCCGGCAAGACCGACCGGCTCGTGCGCAGTCTCGAGCAGCAGATGCTGGCCGCCTCCGACGCCCTCGACTTCGAGCGGGCCGCACGCCTGCGGGACGACGTCGCGGCGCTGCGGCGGGCCCTGGAGAAGCAGGCCGTGGTGCTCGGCGACGGCACCGACGCCGACGTGGTGGCGTTCGCCGACGACGAACTCGAAGCGGCTGTCCAGGTGTTTCACGTCCGCGGCGGGCGGGTGCGCGGACAGCGCGGCTGGATCGTCGAGAAGCCCGGCGACCCCGCCGACCCCGAGAGTTCATCCGAAGCCATGGTCGAGCAGTTCGTGACGCAGTTCTACGGCGATCAGGCCGAGCTGGACGGCGCAGCCGACGAGCCGACCAACCCGGTACCGCGCGAGGTCCTGGTGCCCTGTCTGCCGGCCAACGCCGAGGAGCTGACCAGTTGGCTGTCCACTCTGCGGGGTTCGCGCGTCTCGCTTCGGGTGCCGCTGCGCGGCGACAAGCGGGTACTGGCCGAGACGGTCGAGCGCAACGCCAAAGACGCTCTGCAGCAACATAAGATGAAGCGTGCCGGGGATTTCACCGCACGGTCGGCTGCGCTGCAGAATATCCAGGAATCCCTGGGCCTGCCCGACGCTCCACTTCGCATCGAGTGCGTCGACATCAGCCACGTGCAGGGCACCGACGTGGTCGGATCCCTGGTGGTGTTCGAGGACGGATTGCCGCGCAAGTCCGACTACCGGCACTTCGCGATCCGGGAGGCCGCAGGTCAGGGCCGGTCCGACGATGTGGCCTCGATCGCAGAGGTCACCCGGCGACGGTTCCGGCGACACTTGGACGACACCGAAGTCCTTGCTCCGGAAGGAAAGTCCCGCAAATTTGCCTACCCGCCGAATCTTTATGTCGTCGACGGCGGTGCGCCGCAGGTCAATGCCGCCGCCGAGGTGCTGGCCGAGCTCGGCATCACCGACGTGGCGACCATCGGCCTGGCCAAACGACTCGAGGAGGTGTGGGTGCCCTCCGAACCGGACCCGATCATCCTGCCCCGGCAGAGCGAAGGGCTCTACCTGCTGCAGCGGATCCGCGACGAGGCGCACCGGTTCGCCATCACCTACCACCGCAGCAAGCGGTCCAAGCGGATGACCGAATCGGTGCTGGACTCGGTGCCCGGACTCGGCGAGCACCGGCGCAAGGTGCTGATCTCCCGTTTCGGATCGGTGGCCCGACTCAAACGGGCTACCGTCGAGGAACTCACCTCGATCCCGGGGATCGGTGCGGCGACCGCCGCCGCCGTACTCGAGGCACTGGGAGCCGACGGCGCGACGGGCGCCGCTGAACAGCAACGGATGTCGGGATGACCACGGAATCACCGAAAGGCGTGCGGGCGCGCGACGTCGCCGGCCCAGGCGACGGCGCCGGAATCGACGTCGTGCTGGTGACCGGACTGTCCGGCGCCGGTCGCGGCACCGCGGCGAAGGTATTGGAGGACCTGGGCTGGTATGTCGCCGACAACCTGCCCCCGGACCTGATCACCCGGATGGTGGACCTGGGCCTGGCGGCGGGCTCGCGTATCACCCAATTGGCAGTCGTGATGGACGTGCGCTCGGCCGGATTCACCGGGGACCTGGACTCGGTACGCACCGAATTGGCCACCCGCGGCATCAATCCCCGCGTGCTGTTCATGGAGGCCGGCGACGACGTGCTGGTCCGGCGCTATGAACACAACCGCCGCAGTCACCCGCTGCAGGGGCAGCAGACCCTCACCGAGGGCATCGCCGCCGAGCGGATCATGCTGGCGCCGGTTCGCGCCGCCGCCGACCTCGTCATCGACACCTCGGTGCTGAGCGTTCGCGAACTGCGGGAGAGTATCGAGGAGATGTTCGGTGGAGACGCCGTCAGCGCTCCGACATCCATCACCGTCGAGTCCTTCGGGTTCAAGTACGGCCTGCCGATGGACGCCGACATGGTGATGGACGTGCGCTTTTTGCCCAACCCCCATTGGGTCGACGAACTGCGCCGGCACACCGGGCAGCATCCGGCGGTGCGCGACTACGTGCTGAGCCAGCCGGGCGCCGACGAGTTCCTCAGGAGTTACCACCGGCTGCTGACCCTGGTGGTCGGCGGCTACCGACGAGAGGGAAAGCGCTACATGACCCTGGCCATCGGGTGCACCGGCGGCAAGCACCGCAGTGTCGCCATCGCCGAGGCCCTGGCGCGCCTGCTGGACGCCCAGGATTCCGGTGACGCGCTGTCGGTACGGGTGCTGCACCGGGATCTGGGCCGCGAATGAGTTGCGCCGGCGACGATGCAGAGCGGAGCTTGCGGAGCGATGAGGAGGAGCGGCGCCAGTGAGCGTTGAACCCGCGCGTGGCAACCCGAGCATCGTCGCGCTCGGCGGGGGACACGGTCTGTATGCGACGCTGTCGGCCGCCCGCCGGCTGACCCCGCACGTCACCGCGGTGGTCACCGTGGCCGACGACGGCGGCTCCTCGGGCAGGCTGCGCGGCGAGCTGGACGTGATTCCGCCCGGAGATCTGCGCATGGCACTGGCGGCGCTGGCTTCCGACACCCCGATGGGCCAGCTGTGGGCGACCGTGCTGCAACACCGCTTCGGCGGCAGCGGCGCGCTGGCGGGTCATCCGATCGGCAACCTGCTGCTGGCCGGTCTCAACGAGGTGCTCGCCGACCCGGTGGCCGCCCTCGACGAGCTGGGCCGAATGCTGGGCGTCAAGGGCAGGGTGTTGCCCATGTGCCCGGTCGCCCTGCAGATCGAGGCCGACGTGTCGGGGCTGGAAGCCGACCCGCGGCTGTTCCGGCTGATCCGCGGTCAGGTGGCGGTGGCGACCACCCCGGGCAAGGTGCGCCGGGTCCGGCTGCTGCCGGGTAACCCGCCGGCCACCCGGCAAGCGGTGGACGCCATCATGTCCGCGGACCTGGTGGTGCTCGGGCCCGGTTCGTGGTTCACCAGCGTGATCCCGCACCTGCTGGTGCCGGGTCTGGCCTCGGCTCTGCAGGCCACCACGGCCCGGCGCGCCCTGGTGCTCAATCTGGTGGCCGAACCGGGGGAGACCGCGGGCTTCTCCGTGGAACGCCACCTGCACGTCCTGGCCCAGCATTCGCCGGGATTCACCGTGGACCACATCATCATCGACGCGGGCCGGGTGCCCAGCGAACGCGAGCGCGAACAGCTGCGGCGGGCCGCCACCCTGTTCGCGGCGGAGGTTCGGTTCGTCGACGTCGCCCGACCTGGTACACCTTTACATGACCCAGGAAAGTTGGCGGCGGCGCTGGACGGGGTTCGGAGCGCGTCGACGTTGGCAGTTCCGACCCCGGTGGCGATGCAGTCCGAGGGCGGGGGCCGGCAAACCGGCGTGAGTGGACCGAGCGGGCTCGGGCCGGGAGGTGACAAGTCGTGGCGATGACGGCCGAAGTCAAGGACGAGCTGAGCCGTCTCGTGGTCAGTTCGGTGAGCGCCCGCCGCGCGGAGGTCGCGGCGCTGCTGCGCTTCGCCGGCGGCCTGCACATCGTGGCCGGCCGGGTGGTGGTGGAGGCCGAGGTGGACCTGGGCGTCATCGCGCGGCGGCTGCGCAAGGACATCTTCGACCTGTACGGCTACAGCGCGATCGTGCACGTGCTGTCGGCAAGCGGAATGCGCAAGAGCACCCGCTACGTGCTGCGGGTGACCAAGGACGGTGAGGCGCTGGCCCGCCAGACCGGGCTGTTGGATCTGCGCGGGCGCCCGGTGCGCGGCCTGCCCGCCCAGGTCGTCGGTGGCAGCGTCGCCGACGCCGAAGCTGCCTGGCGGGGCGCGTTTTTGGCACACGGCTCACTGACCGAACCGGGCCGCTCGTCGGCGCTGGAGGTCGGCTGCCCGGGTCCGGAGGCCGCGCTGGCGCTGGTCGGTGCGGCGCGCCGGCTCGGCGTCACCGCCAAGGCCCGCGAGGTGCGCGGCGCCGACCGCGTGGTGGTTCGCGACGGTGAGGCGATCGGGGCGCTGCTGACCCGGATGGGCGCCCAGGACACGCGGCTGGTCTGGGAGGAACGTCGGATTCGCCGCGAGGTGCGTGCGACCGCCAACCGGCTGGCCAACTTCGACGACGCCAACCTGCGCCGTTCCGCGCGGGCGGCGGTGGCGGCGGCGGCACGCGTGGAACGGGCGCTGGCGATCCTCGGCGACACCGTGCCCGAGCACCTGGCCTCGGCCGGCCGGCTGCGGGTCGAGCACAGACAGGCCTCGCTGGAGGAACTGGGCCGGCTGGCCGACCCGCCGATGACCAAAGACGCGGTGGCGGGGCGCATCCGGCGGCTGCTGTCGATGGCTGACCGCAAGGCCAAGCAGGACGGCATTCCCGACACCGAGTCCGCGGTCACCCCCGAACTGCTCGAAGACGCCTAGCCGCGCGCGTCTGCGCCCACCGCCCGCACAGCGGGGCCGCGGGCAAGCCCGGACCCGTCCGAACGCCCATCACCGGCCTGCTCTTGCCGCTATAACAGAACGGGCACACGGCAGGGAGTGAGGGCAGTATGGGGTTCATCAAACCGTCGGTTCCCGACGTCGACCCCGCCACGTGGCGCAGCACCGATTGGCCGACCCGGATCCGGGTCTGCAGCAGGCACTGGGTCGAACAGGGCTTCGGCACCCCCTCGGGGGTCTACCTGATCTATCTGCTCAAGATCGCGGCCTACGCTGTGGGCGCGGCGGCGGTGATCGGGTTGACTCCGGGCCTGGGCGGTCTGGGCCGCATCGCCGAATGGTGGACCCAGCCGATCGTCTACCAGAAGCTCGTCGTCTTCAGTCTGCTGTTCGAGGTCCTGGGCCTGGGCTGCGGGTCGGGTCCGCTGACCGCCCGATTCTGGCCGCCCATCGGCGGCGTCCTGTACTGGTTGCGGCCCAAGACGATCCGGCTGCCGCCGTGGCCGGACAAAGTCCCGTTCACTCGTGGCGACACCCGCACGGCTGTCGACGTGGGGCTTTACGCAGCCGTGCTGGCTGCCGGAATCTGGACGTTGCGGTCTGCCGGGCAGGGCGATCCCGGACCGGGCCTGCTCGACCCGGTGTCGGTGGCTCCGCTGGTGATCGCCCTGGTCCTGCTGGGCCTGCGGGACAAGACGATCTTCCTGGCCGCCCGCGCCGAGCACTACGGCCTGACGTTGCTGGTCTTCTTCTTTCCCTACGTCGACCAGATGGCCGCATTCAAACTCATCATTCTCGGGTTGTGGTGGGGCGCAGCCACTTCCAAACTCAACCACCACTTTCCCTACGTGGTTGCGGTGATGACGAGCAACAACGCCCTGCTGCGGGCAAAGATCTTCACCCGGGTCAAACACCTGATGTACCGGGATTACCGCAACGACCTGCGCCCCACCCGGATACCGCAGCTGATGGCGCACGTCGGTGGCACCACCGCCGAATTCGTGGTACCGGCGCTGCTGGTGCTGGTCGCCGGTGATCACCCGTGGCGGTGGTTCCTGATCGCCTTCATGGTGATCTTCCATCTCAACATCTTGTCCAACCTGCCGATGGGCGTCCCGCTGGAGTGGAACGTGTTCTTCCTCTTCTCGCTGTTCTTCCTGTTCGGCCAGCACCCCGAGATCAGCGTCTTTGACCTGCGATCGCCGCTGTTGATGGCGATTCTGTTCACCGGGCTGGTGGTGATTCCGGTGGCCGGGAACATGTTTCCGCAGCAGATCTCCTTCCTGCCGGCGATGCGGTACTACGCCGGAAACTGGGCGTCCAGCTTCTGGTGCTTCCGCACCGGTACCGAGGACGTCGTGGAGGCCAACGTCGTCAAGAGCTCGGCGCTGGTCATCAGCCAGTTGGCGAAGTTCTACGACCAGTCCACCGCCGACCTGGTGGCCGACAAGGTCCCGGGCGCATTCCGCGCCATGCACCTGCAAGGCCGTGCCCTCAACGGCCTACTGCCCCGCGCGGTCGACAACGTGGCCGACTACAACATCCGCGACGGCGAGATCATCGCCGGCCCGCTGATCGGCTGGAACTTCGGTGAAGGCCACCTGCACAACGAGCAGCTGCTCGCGGCGGTGCAGCGCCGTTGCCGATTCGCCGAGGGCGACCTGCGGGTGATCGTGCTCGAAGGCCAGCCCATCCATCGGCGCGAGCAGGCTTACCGGATCGTCGACGCCAAGTCCGGGCTGATCGAGGTGGGTTACGTGGCTGTGGCCGACATGCTGTCCCGTCAACCATGGCCCGAAGCCGGCGACGAGCTCCCGGTCCGGACCATCCCCCGATAGTTGCGTCCGGTCTGCGCGCCGAGCCGGCGTCAGCGCGGCTTGACATAGGGGACGAGCACGTCGTCGACGAGCTCGGTGATCAGCTCATCGGTGATCGGATCCCCGGAGATCAGAAGACGGTGCCACAGCACGCTCTGGGCGAGTTCACGCGCGATCTCGATCGATACGTCGGCCCGCACGTCACCGCGTTGCATGCCACGGGAAAGCAGTGCGGCCATCTCTTGTTTGCGCCACTCGATGACGCCGCCGCGAAATTCCGCGGCGAGCTCGGCGTCGTATGTCATCGCCGCGACCACCGAGGCAAGGGCAGCGGACTGCGGACCGGTGAACAGCTGGGCCCAGCCCCGCAGGATGGCCAGCATGTCCGTCCGGTAGCTGCCGGTGTCCTCATGCGGAATCGTGGCAACCGCCGCGCGCAGCAGCACGTCGCGAATCAACGCGCGGCGATCGGGCCAGCGGCGATACAGCACGGGCTTACTGGTCTTGGCGCGGGCGGCAACCGCCTCCATGGTGACGGCTGCGAGCCCGTGCTCGGCGAGCAAGTCGAGGACTGCGGTTTCGATCGCCGCCTCCAGCTCGGTGCCGTGTCGACGCTGCTCGGCCATCTGCCTGCCCTTTCTCTACGATCCGCTTCGGCCCCGCCGGCGAGAAACGGTTGCGTTTCTTACGGTTGCGCCGTACCGTTCCCTTAAGAAACGTTATCGTATCTTGATGGGAGCGGTCATGGAACGCCCGGTGATTTTTCCGCTACGACGTGTCGATACCGCGACGGTGCGCTACACCGCCGGGCCCCACCGCCGGCGCCGAGTCACGATCGACCATCGCCCGCTGGCGGGGGTGACTCCGCCCATGTTGCTGGACTGGTTTCGGCACATCGACGGCACCATCGAGTACGGCGGTGCGGTGATCAACCGCTATCTGGCGTGGCATCCGATCGATCACATTCGGTGGGAGCTCGCTCGCCCGGCGCCCGGTGGAGGAGCCGGCGAGGGCGCACGGTTTCGCATCGTCGAACGGTTCGGCGCTGATCCGGCCTTCACGGTGGATGTCACCGATCGGGTGGAGAAGCTCGACGAAACCGGGATACGGCTGGTCCAGCGCATGGCCGGAGTCGCCGTTCTCCAGCTGGAACACACCTGGTCGGCGTGCACGGAGGGGAACCACTACGTCAGCGTCATGGATATCGGAGCCAGGGGGCCGCTGCTGTCACCGCTGAACCGGTACGCCCAGCGCCGCTTTCCCGATGCGATGGTCCGTGCCTGGGTGCGCCACAACATCGAAGAGGTCGGCCAGCTCGAGCATCTGCTTCCCCAGCTGGCCGGCGTAGGGTAGCCGGCGCCGGGCGGCGCTGAGGCACCTGCGCGCTACCGGCGGCCCGCCCACTAGGCTGGCCTGGAAAGCACATCGGTCGGCTTATAGACACAAGGAGAGCGCAGTGACGGTCCGGGTAGGCGTGAACGGCTTCGGCCGCATCGGGCGGAACTTCTTCAGGGCATTGGACGCGCAGAAAGCCCTGGGCAACAACACCGACATCGAGATCGTTGCGGTCAACGACCTCACCGACAACGCCAGCCTGGCGCACCTGCTGAAGTTCGACTCCATCCTGGGCCGGCTGCCCCACGAGGTCAGCCTCGAAGGCGACGACACCATCGTCGTCGGCAACACCAAGATCAAGGCCCTCGAGGTCAAGGAAGGCCCGGCCGCCCTGCCCTGGGGTGACCTGGGTGTCGACGTCGTGGTCGAGTCCACCGGCATCTTCACCAACGCCGCCAAGGCCAAGGGTCACCTGGACGCCGGAGCCAAGAAAGTCATCATCTCCGCGCCGGCCACCGACGAGGACATCACCATCGTGCTGGGCGTCAACGACGACAAGTACGACGGCAGCCAGAACATCATCTCCAACGCCTCGTGCACCACGAACTGCCTCGGCCCGCTGGCCAAGGTGCTCAACGACGAGTTCGGCATCGTCAAGGGCCTGATGACCACCATCCACGCCTACACCCAGGACCAGAACCTGCAGGACGGTCCGCACAGCGACCTGCGGCGCGCCCGCGCCGCCGCGATCAACATCGTGCCCACCGGTACCGGTGCCGCCAAGGCGATCGGCCTGGTGCTGCCCGAGCTCAAGGGCAAGCTGGACGGCTACGCGCTGCGGGTGCCGATCCCCACCGGCTCGGTCACCGACCTGACCGCCGAACTGAGCAAGTCGGCGTCGGTCGAAGACATCAACGCCGCCATGAAGGCTGCCGCCGAGGGCCCGATGAAGGGCATCCTGAAGTACTACGACGCGCCGATCGTGTCGAGCGACATCGTCACCGACCCGCACTCGTCGCTCTACGACGCCGGGCTGACCAAGGTCATCGACAACCAGGCCAAGGTGGTCTCCTGGTACGACAACGAGTGGGGCTACTCCAACCGTCTGGTCGACCTGATCGCTCTCGTCGGCAAGTCGCTGTAACGCGATCGTGGCCGTCAAGTCAGTCGAAGACCTGATCGCCGAGGGTGTTTCGGGTCGGGGCGTGCTGGTGCGCTCCGACCTGAACGTCCCGCTCGACGACGGAAAGATCACCGACCTGGGCCGGATCACCGCATCGGTGCCCACGCTGCGTGCCTTGGTAGGCGCCGGCGCCAAGGTCGTGGTGACCGCGCACCTGGGGCGGCCCAAAGGCGGGCCGGACCCCAAGTTGTCGCTGGCGCCGGTCGCGGCCGCGCTCAGCGAGCAGTTGGGCCGGCACGTTCAGCTGGCCGGTGACGTGGTCGGCACCGATGCCCTGGCCCGCGCCGAAGGTCTGACCGAAGGCGACGTGCTGCTGCTGGAGAACATCCGCTTCGATCCGCGCGAGACCAGCAAGGACGACGGCGAGCGGCTGGCTCTGGCCCGGGAACTGGCCGAGCTGGTCGCCGCGCCGGACGGCTCGCCGGGGGCCTTTGTCTCCGACGGGTTCGGCGTGGTGCACCGCAAGCAGGCCTCGGTCTACGACATCGCCACGCTGCTGCCGGCCTACGCGGGGACGCTGGTCGCCGCGGAGATCCAGGTGTTGCAGCAGCTGACCGAGTCGACCGAGCGGCCCTATGCCGTGGTGCTGGGCGGATCGAAGGTCTCCGACAAGCTGGGCGTGATCAAGTCGCTGGCGACCAAAGCCGACTCCATCGTGATCGGCGGCGGCATGTGTTTCACCTTCCTGGCGGCACAGGGGCAACAGGTCGGCACCTCGTTGCTGGAGGCCGACATGGTGGACACCTGCCGGCAACTGCTCGACGACTACGCCGACGTGCTGCGGTTGCCGGTGGACATCGTCGTCGCCGACAAGTTCGACGCAGCCGCCACCGGCGAGGTGGTGGCCGCGGACGCCATCCCGGACGGCAAGATGGGCCTGGACATCGGTCCGGGTTCGGTGGAGCGGTTCGCCGCCCTGCTGGGCAACGCCAAGACCGTCTTCTGGAACGGGCCGATGGGCGTGTTCGAGTTCCCGGCGTTCGAGGCCGGCACCAGGGGAGTGGCCGAAGCGATCGCAAACGCCACAGCCAAAGGCGCCTTCAGCGTTGTCGGCGGCGGTGACTCCGCCGCGGCGGTACGGGCGCTGGGCCTGCCGGAGGACGGTTTCTCCCACATCTCCACCGGCGGCGGCGCGTCCCTGGAATACCTTGAGGGCAAACCACTGCCAGGTCTGCAGGTCCTGGAGACCGGATTCGCAACCGGAGGGTCGCAATGAGTCGTAAGCCGCTGATCGCCGGCAACTGGAAGATGAACCTCAATCACTTCGAGGCCATCGCCCTGGTGCAGAAGGTGGCTTTCGCGCTGCCGGACAAGTACTTCGACAAGGTCGACGTCACGGTGCTGCCGCCGTTCACCGATCTGCGCAGCGTTCAGACCCTGGTCGACGGGGACAAGCTTCGGCTGACCTTCGGTGCCCAGGATCTCTCCCAGCACGATTCGGGCGCCTACACCGGTGAGGTCAGCGGTGCGTTCCTGGCCAAGCTGGGTTGCACCTTCGTGGTCGTCGGGCACTCCGAGCGACGCAGCTACCACGGCGAGGACGACGCACTGGTCGCCGCGAAGGCGGCCGCCGCCCTCAAGCACGGCCTCACCCCGATCATCTGCATCGGCGAGCACCTGGAGATCCGGGAGGCCGGTAACCACGTCGAATACTGTCTGGAGCAGTTGCGGGGTTCGCTGGCCGGGTTGAGCGCCGAGCAGATCGGTGCCAGCGTCATCGCCTACGAACCGGTGTGGGCGATCGGCACGGGCCGGGTGGCCGGCGCCGCCGACGCGCAGGAGGTGTGCGCGGCGGTGCGCGCGGAACTGGGCAAGCTCGCCTCACCCAAGGCCGCCGACACCGTCCGGGTGCTCTACGGCGGCTCGGTCAACGCCAAGAACATCGGCGAACTCATCGGCCAGCCCGATGTGGACGGCGGTCTGGTAGGCGGTGCCTCGCTGGACGGTGAGCAGTTCGCGATGCTGGCGGCGCTGGCTGCCGGCGGGCCGCTGCCGTGACCCAGACGCCGGGGAAGCGCCGGCCGAACGGTAGGGTGACGGCATGATCTTGACGCTGCAGATTCTCTTGGTGATCACCAGCCTGCTGGTGATTCTGCTGGTGCTGCTGCACCGCGCCAAGGGCGGCGGCCTGTCGACTCTGTTCGGCGGCGGCGTGCAGTCCAGCCTGTCGGGCTCGACCGTGGTCGAGAAAAACCTGGACAGGCTGACCTACTTCGTCATCGCGATCTGGCTGACCTCCATCGTCGCGGTGGGCCTGCTGATCAAATACGCCTGACCCTGCCCCCAGCCGACTCCTGCCCCCAGCCGGCCTAAGCCGGCTGGGGCTGGCTGCCGCCCGAAGGCGGCACCGGCAGCGGGGCAGAAGGCCGGTGCATGACGATGTCCTGGCCGGATCTGAACTGCTCGTAGAGCGCTTTGGGCGTCGCGATGCCGTGGCGGGCGAACGCCTGCGCCGGGGTGACGGTCTGTGCGGTGACCGGCGGGATGCCGAGCAGCGCCGGTGCGGCGATCGGCACGGTCGACGGGCTCAGGAAGCGCAGCGCGAGCATGGCGACCTTGGGCCGGGCCATCACCGCCATGGCGCCCCGCAGAATCGGCCGGATCAACCAGTCGGTCACGGCGCTTTGATGGGTGTTGGCCAGGTCGCGCTGCCACCGGGGAAGCATCCGGATGACGCCGGCGCGCAACACAATGCGAGCGGGCCACTTCACCGGGGTGAGCAGCCGGGGCAGTTCGGGCAGGAACACCTCGGCGTTCATCAGGTGCTGCATCGCGTGTTGAGTCGCCTCGCTGGCGGCCAGCCGGGGCCGCATTCGCCGGAAGTAGTCCCGAACCTCCTCGCGGGTGCGCGGCACCGCAGCCGGGTCGATGGTCTGGAATTCCGCGGCTTTGGCGCAGTCGGCCCAGTAGCTGCGCTCATCGGCTTCGGAGAGCTTGCCCGGCCCGTAGGTCTCGTAGGCGTAGAGCACCGAATGCCAGCCGGTCACCAGAATCCACAGTTGCTGGTCGGGATTGTTGGGGTCTGACCACACCCCCGACACCGGCTCCACGCAGCCGGCGTGCGCGTGCACCTTCGTCAGCGTCTCGGCCGCCTTGGCCGCTGAAAGTGAATCGCCGATGGCGATCGTGGCGAAGTATGCGATGGTGCGCTCCAGGCGGACACGGGGCTGGTTGTAGATCCGGCCGGTGGCGTTGACGGTCGCCGTCAAGAACGGGTCCAGCTCTTCGATCACCACTGCTCGGCTGATCGCGACGGTGGGAGTGGTCGGGTACGTCCATACCCGCCACGACACCGAATCCGGCCCGAACACCCCGTAGTCGAGCAGCGGCTGGTAGTCGCGCCGGCGGACCCGGGTGATCACCGAGCGCAATGAGCCGCCGGTGGTCTCGGTCCGCGCCGGTACCTGCGTGGTGCGGTGTTGTTTCATTGGTTTCCCCCTATCGGTGCGGCTTCATGCCGCGCGGAATGCGCTGCACATGATTCGTCCGTAAAAGATGCCGAGATCGTCGGCGGTCCAGTCGCTTTGGCCGTCCAACAAGGAGCGCGACGCGGCCTCACCGGCCGACATGAACAGTTCGATGAGAACGGGCAGCTTGCGATCGAGGTCGGCGGTCTGCCACCACGTGCGCAGCGCCGGCGCGATCCAGCGGGTGGCGCTGGCCGCGACGGCCTGGCGCGCCTCTGCGACCACGTCGGCCACCGAGGGATCTGGGCTGACCGCGAAGATCAGCCGCCAGGTGTCGGGATGCTCGTCGACCATGTGCAACAGGTGCTGGTAGCCGGTGATGAAGGCAGCCTCGGGATCATCGCCCCGGGCGGTGTGCAGTGCGTCGAGCAGTCGGGCCACCATGGTGTTGCGCTCGCGCTCGACCAGCGCCTTGATCAGGGCGACCCGGTCTGGGAAGCAGGAATACACCACCGGGCGGGTGACGCCCAGGCGCTCGGCGACGGCGCCGATGGTCACCGCGGTGGTACCAGAGGCGGCCGCGATGGCCAGCGCTGCATCCAGTACCAGGGGCCGGCGGCGTTCCGGGCCCAGATGCGCGGCGCGCTCCCGGTGGTTGGCCGCGACAGTCACTACATCAATGTAGCAAAATCCTTCACCATTGTAGAAAAGTTGCTCACGGGTGAGCCTGGCGCGGCGGCCGGCAATGCCTCCGCGGTGAGCCCGTGGCCGCTCAGCGCATCCGGTTGCGCATGGCGTTGAGCATCCCGCGCAGCGCATTCTCCGTCATCGACAGCGGTGACATGGCGGTCTCGCCGACGGCTACCAGGTAGTCGATCCGGTTGACGATGGCTTCCACCGGCTCGATCAGGGTGACCAGCCGGCGGGCCAGGTCATCCAGGCTGGCCATAGTCGACTCAAGATGGTCCAGGCCGCTGCCCAGGCGTTCGATCGTGGCGTTGAGACTGGCCAGGGAACTGTTGAGCTCGTTCATGGTGCCGCCCAGTCCACCGAGCACATCTTCAAGCTGGCCGACGGTCACATCGGCGTTCAGCGCCGCCTGAGCCAAGGTCTTGAGCCGCTTGCGTTCGGTGCCGTTTCCCGGGGTTCTGTCTGCCATAGCGCTCATTATGACCGCCGACGGGCGCGGCTTGTGGCGATCGCCGGATGCGTCGCAACCCGGCCGAGCAGAAAGCCGGCCGCGGGCTAGGAAGGCTGCCCGGACAGCAGCGAAGCGGCCGCCTCGTCGAGCAGCCACACCGTCTGCTCACGGCCGATCGCACCGGCGGCGGGAATCTCCACCGGGTCCGCGCCGCCCATCGCGGCCGCCACCGCCTCGGCCTTGGACTCCCCGGCAACCACCAACCACACCTCCCGCGAGCGCCGGATCGCCGGCAGGGTCAGCGTGATTCGGCGCGGCGGCGGCTTGGGCGAATCGCTCACCCCCACCACCATGCGCGTGGTCTCCCGGACGGCAGCGGTGTCGGGGAACAGCGAGTTGACGTGGCCCTCAGCACCCATACCCAGCAGGTGCACGTCGAACTCCGGCGCGGGTTGGCCCGCATCGGCCTGGGCCGCCAGCACCTCCTGGTAGGCCTGCGCGGCGGCCTCGAGGTCGTCGCCGTACGCGCCGTCGCTGGCCGGCATCGCGTGCACGTTCTCCGCCGGGATCTCGATCCGGCCCAACAGCGCCTCGCGCGCCTGCTTGTCGTTGCGATCGGCGTCGTGCGCCGCAACGAAGCGATCGTCACCGAAGAACAGGTGCACGCGTGCCCAGTCGATCCGTGCGGCATGCTCGCCCAGGCGGCGCAGCAGCGCGATGCCGTTGCCGCCGCCGGTCAGCACGACCAGTGCCCGGCCCCGGGCGGCGATGGCCGCCTCCACCGCGTCGGCCAGGCGGTCGCCGGCGGCGGCGACCAGCGCATCGGCGTCGGGGTAGGTCGCAACGATCACAGGTACTCCACTTCCTCAAGGCCCGTCAGGGCGGCTCCGTAAACACCGTCGGGGTCCAACCGGCGCAGATCCTCGGCGAGGCATTCCGCGGTCACCCGGCGCGGCAGCGGGACCAGGGCCTCGGGCCTGCCGGTGCGGCTCAAGGTCGCGATCACGCCCTCTTGCGGACGGCTCAGCGACACGATCTCGCTGTCACGCATCAACTCGATCCGCAAAGCGCCGACGACACGTCGTACCGGCCCGTCGATGCGACTGGCCAACCAGCCGGCCAGGATGTCCAGGGCCGGTTCGGTCGCCAGTCCGGAGACCACCGCCGAGCGGATCGGCTCGTACGGCGGCTGATCCAGGGCCGAGGCAAGTAGCGCGCGCCAATAGGTGATCCGGCTCCACGACAGGTCGGTGTCTCCGGCGGTGTAGCCGTCTCGGCGGCTTCGGATCGCGGCCCGGGGGTCGGAGGCGTTGGTGGCGTCGGTGATCCGCCGCAACGCCAAGGCGCCCAGCGGATCGGCGGCCGGTGCCGCCGGGGCGACGTCGGGCCACCACGCGACCACCGGGATGTCGGGGAGCAGGAACGGCGTGACGACGGCGTCGGCGTGTCCGGCCAGCGGGCCGTACAGCCTCAGCACCACCACCTCGCCGCCGCCGGCCTCACCGAGCATCCGCAGCTCGGCGTCCAGGCGAGCCGAGCCGGAGTCGGCTTCTCCGGTGATCACCACGATCACCCGGCTGGGGTGCTCCTGGCTGGCGATGTAGGCCGCGGCGATGGACTCGTCGAGCAGCGCGTCGTTGCCCAGGGCGATGATCAGGGTCAGGACCCGGCCCGTGGTAGCCGCGCCGACCTGCTCGCGCAGCTCGTCGAGCCTTTTGTTGATGGCGTTGGTCGAGGTGTCTGGCAGCTCGACAATCATGGGCGCCGCCATTCCCGGCCGGAACGCCTGAGCATCTCGAACGCCCCCTTGGGCCCCCAGCTGCCAGCCGGATACGGTTCGGGCTTGCCGTCTTCGGCCCAATTCTCGAGCACCGGATCGAGTATCTCCCAAGATAATTCGACCTCGGCATTGACGGGGAACAGGGACGGCTCGCCCAGCAACACATCCAGGATCAGGCGCTCGTAGGCCTCCGGCGAATCTTCGGAGAACGTCGATCCGTAGGAGAAGTCCATGTTGACGTCGCGGACTTCCATCAGATGGCCGGGGACCTTGGAACCGAACCGCATGGTGATTCCCTCGTCGGGCTGCACCCTGATCACCACGGCGTTGGTACCCAGTTCGTCAGTCATCGTGTCGTCGAACGGCAGATGCGGCGCACGCTTGAACACCAGCGCGATCTCGGTGACCCGCCGGCCCAGGCGCTTGCCGGTCCGCAGGTAGAACGGGACGCCGGCCCAGCGTCGGGTGTCGACCTCCAGGGTGATCGCCGCAAAGGTCTCGGTCCGTGAATCGTGGGCGAACCCGTCTTCGTCGAGCAGGCCCACCACGTGCTCGCCGCCCTGCCAGCCGGCGGCGTACTGGCCGCGGCACGTGGTCTCGTCCAGCGGCTGCGCCAGCCGCACGGCCGAGAGCACCTTGATCTTCTCGGCCTGCAATTCAGCGGGGGAGAAGCTCACCGGCTCCTCCATCGCCGTGAGCGCCAGCAGTTGCAGCAGGTGGTTCTGGATCACGTCGCGGGCCGCGCCGATGCCGTCGTAGTAGCCGGCGCGTCCGCCCAGGCCGATGTCTTCGGCCATGGTGATCTGCACGTGATCGACGTAGTGGGCGTTCCAGATCGGGTCGAACAGCTGGTTGGCGAAGCGCAGCGCCAGGATGTTCTGCACCGTCTCCTTGCCCAGGTAGTGGTCGATCCGGAACACCGACTCCTCCGGGAACACGCTGTTGACCACCGCGTTGAGTTCGCGCGCGCTGGCCAAGTCGTGACCGAACGGCTTCTCGATCACCACCCGGCTCCAGCGGCCGTCCCGCGGGCGGGCCAGCCCGGTGGAGTGCAGCTTTTCGCACACCAGCGGAAAGGCTGCCGGCGGGACCGACAGGTAGAAGGCGTGATTGCCCGCGGTGCCACGTTCGGCATCGAGGGCTTCCAGGGTCTGAGCCAGCCGCGCGAATGCCTCGTCGTCATCGAACGTGCCTGTCACGAAACGGAATCCCGCTGCCAGGTGATCCCACACCACCTGACGGAAGGGGGTGCGGGCGTGCTGCTTGACGGCCTGGTAGACCACCTCGGCGAAATCCTCGTCGGCCCAGTCCCGGCGGGCGAAGCCCACCAGCGCGAAGGCCGGCGGCAGCAGCCCCCGGTTGGCCAGGTCGTAAATGGCCGGCATGAGCTTGCGGCGGGCCAGGTCGCCGGTGACGCCGAAAATCACCACGCCGCACGGGCCGGCGATACGCGGCAGGCGTTTGTCTCGCTTGTCCCGCAGGGGGTTCTGCCACCCCGCGGGGTCTTTGCGCCCTGCCCCGCCCCCGGCCATCAGATCACTTGGCCTCGTTCAGCTGCCCTGCGGTGGCGGCCAACAGTTCGGCCCAGGACGCCTCGAACTTCTCGACGCCCTCGGACTCCAGCACCTCGAAAACGTCGGGCAGGTCGATGCCCACCGCCGAGAGCTGCTCGAAGACCTGCTGGGAGGCCGTCGCAGTTCCGGAGACGGTGTCGCCGGAGATCACGCCGTGGTCGGCCACCGCCTCCAGCGTCGGTTCCGGCATGGTGTTGACGGTGTGGGGCGCAACCAGCTCGGTGACGTAGAGGGTGTCCGGGTAGTCCGGGTTCTTGACCCCGGTCGAGGCCCACAGAGGCCGCTGGACGCGTGCGCCCCGGGCCGCCAGCGCGGCGAAACGCTCGCCGCCGAACACCTCTTCGTAGGCGGCGTAGGCCAGCCGCGCGTTGGCCAGGCCCGCCTTGCCGCGCAGTGTCAGCGCCGCAGCCGAACCGATGTTCTCCAACCGGGTGTCGATCTCGGAGTCCACCCGCGACACGAAGAACGACGCCACGGAGTGCACGGTGGCCAGGTCGTGCCCGGCAGCCGCGGCGGCCTCCAGACCGGCGAGGTAGGCGTCCATCACTTCGCGGTGTCGCTCGACCGAGAAGATCAGGGTGACATTGACCGAGATCCCCTCGGCGAGCACTGCGGTGATGGCCGGCAGCCCCGCCCGGGTGGCGGGAATCTTGATGAACAGGTTGGGGCGGTCGACGATCTTCCACAGCTCGACCGCCTGGGCGACGGTCTTGTCGGTGTCATGGGCCAGCCGGGGATCGACCTCGATCGAGACCCGCCCGTCCACGCCGTCGGAGGCCTTCCATGCCGCGGACAGCACATCGCAGGCGTTGCGGACGTCGTCGGTGGTGACGGTGCGGATCACCGCGTCCACGTCGGCGCCACGGGCGGCCAGTTCGGACAGTTGCCCGTCGTAGGCGTGCCCTTTCTCCAGCGCCTTCTGGAAGATGGTCGGGTTGGTGGTCACCCCGACCACGCTGCGGGTGGCGACCAGTTCGGCCAGGTTGCCCGAGTTCAGCCGGTCGCGGGACAGGTCGTCGAGCCACACCGATACGCCGGCGGCGCTCAGAGCGGCAAGCGTGGGATTCTGAGTCATGTTGCGCTCCTTCTCAATCGACCGCTGTGCGGGCGATCGACGTCAGTTTTCCAGGGTCCTCTCAGCGGCCGCGACCACGGCCTCCGCGGTCAGACCGAACTCGCGGAAAAGAGTCTGGTAATCGGCGGACTCGCCGTAGTGCTCGATCGACACGATCTCGCCGGTGTCGCCGACGATCTTGTGCCAGCACTGCGCGATTCCGGCCTCCACGGCCACGCGAGCCGAGACCGAGGGCGGCAGCACCGCGTCGCGGTAGTCGGCCGGCTGCGACTCGAACCATTCCAGACACGTCATCGACACCACGCGCGCGATGATGTCCTTGTCCGCCAACAGCTTCTGCGCCTCGACGGCCAGCTGCACCTCCGAGCCGGTGGCGATCAGCAGCACGTCGGGTTCGTCGGTTTCGGCGTCGAGACCGCCCAGCACGTACCCACCGCGCGCCACGCCCTCGGCGTCGGTGCCCTCCAGGATCGGCACGTTCTGCCGGGTCAGGATCAAACCGACCGGACCGCTGTCGGCGCCGCGCGCCAGCACGGTGCGCCAGGCGTAGGCCGTCTCGTTGGCGTCCGCGGGCCGCACCACCGACAGCCGGGGGATGGCGCGCAACGCCGCCAGGTGCTCGATCGGCTGGTGGGTGGGGCCGTCTTCGCCGAGCCCGATCGAGTCGTGGGTCCAGACGTAGATCGGGTCGATGTCCATCAGCGCGGCCAGTCGCACCGCGGGCCGCATGTAGTCGGAGAACTGCAGGAAGGTGCCGCCGTAGGCCCGGGTGGGCCCGTGCAGCACGATCCCGGACAGGATCGCGCCCATCGCGTGCTCACGGATACCAAAGTGCAGGGTGCGGCCGTACGGGTCGGCGGTGTATTCGCCGGTGGAGATCGACGCCGGCCCGAAGGACTTGACGCCGTCCATGGTGGTGTTGTTGCTGCCCGCCAGATCAGCTGATCCGCCCCACAATTCGGGAAGCTTGGGGCCCAGCGCGTTGAGCACCTTGCCGGATGCGGCGCGGGTGGCGACAGCCTTGGATCCCGGCTCCCAGGACGGCAGCTCGGCATCCCAGCCCTCGGGCAGCTGCCCGGCGAGCAACCGGTCCAGCAGGGCTTTGCGCTCCGGCTCGCGGGCCGCCCAGGCTTCGAACTGCTCCTGCCATTCGGCGTGTGCCTGCTTGCCGCGCCCCACCAGCTGGCGGGTGTGGGTGAGGACGTCCTCGCGGACGTCGAAGCTCTTGTCCGGGTCGAAGCCGAGCGCGGTCTTGGTGGCGGCGACCTCGTCGGCGCCCAGCGCCGAACCGTGGATGGTGCCGGTGTTCATCTTGCCCGGCGACGGGAAGCCGATGATGGTGCGCAGCGAGATGAACGACGGCTTGTCGGTGACGGCTTTGGCCGCCGCGATCGCCTCCTCGATGCCGGTCACGTTCTCGCCGCCCTCGACCTCCTGAACGTGCCAGCCGTAGGACCGGTACCGGGCCGCGGTGTCCTCGCAGAACGCGATCGCGGTGTCGTCTTCGATGGAGATCTTGTTGTGGTCGTAGAACACGATGAGGTTGCCCAGCTGCTGGACGCCGGCCAGCGACGAGGCCTCACTGGTGACGCCTTCCTGGACGTCGCCGTCGGAGGCGATCACGTAGACGAAATGGTCGAACGGACTCGTCCCGGGTTCGGCATCGGGGTCGAAGAGTCCGCGCTCATAGCGTGCGGCCATAGCCATCCCGACCGCTGAGGCCAGTCCCTGGCCGAGCGGTCCGGTGGTGATCTCCACCCCCTTGGTGTGCCGGAACTCCGGGTGGCCCGGGGTCTTGGACCCCCAGGTGCGCAGTGCCTCGATGTCGGCCAGTTCCAGCCCGAAGCCACCCAGGTACAGCTGGATGTAGAGGGTCAGGCTGGAGTGCCCGCAGGACAGCACGAACCGGTCGCGGCCCAGCCATGCGGTGTCGGCCGGGTCATGGCGCATCACCCGCTGAAACAGCGTGTAGGCCAGCGGCGCCAGGCTCATCGCGGTGCCCGGATGGCCGTTTCCGACCTTCTGCACCGCGTCGGCCGCCAGCACCCGGGCGGTGTCTACGGCGAGGGAGTCGATCTCGGCCCAGTCGCCGGGGTGGTGCGGGCGGGTAAGAGCGGAGATCTCTGCAGCAGTGGTCACGAACGTACGGTCCTCATCTTCGCGATAGGTCTTCAGAACAAGCCGGGCTTCGGTCTCAGCCTAATGCGAGCGTGTGCGGTATTGCAGGTCCGGTAGTGGTGTGGATTCGCAAGGAATCGACCCTGCGATTCGGACGACCTCGCCAGGCGGTCTACCATCGTCCGTAGTAGAAGCTGGCGTCGCAGCTGCCATCCTAGGAGTCATCACGTGAGTATTCGGGAGCGCGCTCAGCCGCGCCGAATACGCGCCATGCGCAACACGTTGTTGGCGTATCTGTCCCTGACCAAGCCGCGGATCATCGAGTTGCTGCTGGTCACGACTATTCCGGCGATGCTGCTGGCGGACCGCGGCGCGGTCAATCCGCTGCTGATCTTCAACACGCTGATCGGCGGGATGCTGGCCGCCGCCAGTGCCAATGCGCTGAACTGCGTCGTCGACGCCGACATCGACAAGGTGATGAAGCGCACGGCGCTCCGCCCGCTGGCTCGCGACGCCGTGCCCACCCGTAGCGCTCTGGTGTTCAGCCTGGCGCTCGGTGCCGGCTCGTTCGTGTGGCTGTGGTCTACCACGAACTTGATCTCAGGTCTGCTGGCGATGGCCACCATCGCGTTCTACGTGCTGGTCTACTCGATGATGCTCAAGCGGCGTACCTCGCAGAACGTGGTGTGGGGCGGAGCGGCCGGCTGCATGCCCGTGGTGATCGGCTGGTCGGCGGTCACCGGCACCATCGGCTGGCAGGCACTGGTGATGTTCCTGGTGATCTTCTTCTGGACGCCGCCGCACACCTGGGCGCTGGCGATGCGCTACAAGGAGGACTACGCGGCGGCGGGGGTGCCCATGCTGCCGGTGGTCGCCAGCGAGCACGTGGTCACCCACCGGATCGTGGTCTACACCTGGGCGACCGTGCTGGCGACGTTGGCACTGGTGCCCGCCGCCGGATGGCTCTACGCGGCGGTCGCGGTGCTGGCGGGGACCTGGTTCCTGGTGATGGCTCACCAGCTCTATGCGGGCGTGCGCCGGGGTGAACCGGTGAAGCCGCTGCGGCTGTTCCTGCAGTCGAACAATTACCTGGCGCTGGTCTTCTGCGCACTGGCGGTGGACTCCGCCATCGGTCTGCCCACCCTGTTCTAGGTTTCGCCGACCCGGCGCATCCCCGCGGTTTCTCCCCGGGAGTTCGGTGACCCGAAACTATAGATTCGCTACAGTGAATCCTTATGTTGGGCCCGGCGTGGATGGCGTCTCCTCCCGAGGTGCACTCGACGCTGCTCAGCGCGGGTCCCGGGCCCGGTCCGCTGCTCGCCGCCGCGGGCGCGTGGTCGTCGTTGAGTGCGCTCTACACGGCGACCGCCGAGGACCTGACCGCACTACTTGCAGCGGTGTCCGCGGGGCTGTGGCGCGGCGCCGCCGCTGAGCAGTACCAGGCGGCCCACCAGCCCTATCTTGTGTGGCTGTACCGCGCCGGCGCGGACGGCGCCCGGATGGCGGCCGCCCACCAGGAGGTGGCAGCGGCCTACACCGCCGCGCTGGCGGCGATGCCCACGCCGGCCGAGTTGGCGGCCAACCACGCCACCCATGCGGTGCTGGTGGCCACGAATTTCTTCGGGATCAACACCATTCCCATCGCCGCCAACGAGGCCGACTACTTCCGCATGTGGGTGCAGGCCGCCACCACCATGGCGACCTATCAGGTGGCTTCTGAGGCCTCGATGGCAGCGACCCACACCGTCACCCCGGCGGCCCCGATCCAGCGGCCGGCGGCGGCCTCGTCGGTGTGGCCGTCACAGCCGATCACCGAGAATCCGCTGCAGGGACTACTCGATTTCCTCGAGCCGCTGCTGAAGAGCCTGGGAATAGAGTCCGGCAGGCCAGGGCTCGATCCCATCTCCAATGCCGTGACGACCGCCGTGGCGGATTTCCTGCAGAACTTCGGGATCAATTGGGACCCAGCCGCCGGAGCGATCAACGGCCTGGACTACGAGCTCTACGCCGATGCCACCCAACCGATCTGGTACCTCGCGCGAACGCTGGAGCTGTACCAGGACTTCCTGATGATCACCCAGGACCCGACTCAGATCATCCCGGCGCTGCAGTATTTCGTGGCCCTGGTGTTGTTCGACTGGCCGACCCATATCGCTCAGCTGCTGCAGGCGGTAAGCCAGCCGGCGGCGATGGCCGCCGCGGCGGGTGCGATGGTGGCACCTGTCGGCGGCCTGTCCGGCCTGGCCGGGTTGGCGCAGCCGGTTGCCGTACCGGGTGCTGCTGCTGCTGCGGCCGGTCCGGTGAGCCCGGCGGCCGGCCCCCCGATGGTGACCGCCGGTGCCCCGGCGGTGGCGGCCGCACTGCCACCGGGAGGGGCGCCGCCCGCCGGGACTTCGGCCCCTGCGGCTCCGGCGCCCGCGGCGGCAACGCCGCCGGCCGCCCCGCCGGCGGGCCTCCCGCTGTACCCCTACCTGATCGGAGGCGGACCCCGCATCGACTACGGCTCGGGCATCGGAGCGCACGCCAAGGCGGCGGAGGGCGCCCAGAAAAAGCGCCCGACTTCAGAGACCAGCCCGGCCGTCGCAGCCGCGCAGGCGCGGACCAGGCGCCAGCGGCGACGCGTGACCCGCCCCGGCCACGGAAATGAAGCCATGGACCTGACGGTCGGGGTGACCCCGGACTGGGAGCCGGCCCCGGTGTCGGGTCGCGGCGCCGGCGAACTGGGCCGCGCCGGGGCCGCGGGCACCGGCCAGCCCCCGCCCACCGGTCTGACCCACCTGGCCGCAGCCGAGTTGGACGACGGCCCGCGGCTGCCCTTGCTGCCCGAGACCTGGGACGGCTCCTAGGCCTCGAGCACCAGGGAACCGACCGTGCGGCGGCCCTGCAGGTCCCGATGCGCCTGGGCGGCGTCGGCCAGCGGGTAGCGCCGGCTCACCGTCACCGCGATGGTGCCCTTGCGGATCGCCTCGAACAGCTCGCCGGCACGCCAGGTGAACTCGGCGGCGGTCCGGGTGAAGTGGGCCAGGTTGGGCCGCGTCAGGTAGACCGAACCCGCCGCATTGAGCCGCTGGGGGTCGACCGGCGGCACCGGACCGCTGGCGGCGCCGAACAGCGCCAGGGTGCCCCGCACGGCCAGGCTGGCCAAGCTGGCATCGAACGTCGCCGCACCCACCCCGTCGTAGACGGCCACCACGCCGCCATCGGTCAACGCCTTGACCTCGGCGCCGAACGCCGCCGCCTCCTCGGGACCCGCGCCCGGGTAGTCGAGAACCTCCACGGCACCGGCCTGCCGGGACAACCGTGCCTTGTCCGCACTCGAGACCGTGGTGATCACCCGGGCGCCCAGCGCGGTGGCCCACTGGGTCAGGATCAACCCCACACCACCGGCGCCGGCGTGCAGCAACACGGTGTCGCCGGGCTGCACCGGATACACCGACGTGATCAGATAGTGCGCCGTCAAGCCCTTCAGCAGCGCTGCGGCGGCCACCCCGGCGTCCAGGCCGTCGGGGATCGGTGCGGTCAAAGCCGCTGGCGCCGTACAGTATTGGGCGTAAGCTCCGGTGGCAGCCGCTGTCACCACGCGGTCGCCGACGCGCAGCGCGGTCACTCCCACGCCGACCTCGGCCACCGTGCCCGCGGCCTCATTGCCGACCACGAACGGCAGTTCGGCGGGGTAGATGCCCGAGCGGAAGTACGTGTCGATGAAGTTGACCCCCACGGCCTCGACCCGGATCAACACCTGTCCGGAGGCAGGGGAGGGCTGTGGCTTCTCGACATAGTTCAAGACCTCAGGGCCGCCGGTCGCGGCCACTTCCACGGCGTACATGGTGACTATCATCTCCGAGTGTGAGGTCTGCATGAAGCTGGCCCGGCCCGACATCTTCCACCCGCGCATCGTGCTGGCGGTCGACTCACGGCGCGGTCATCACGAGAGTGCGCACAAGTCGGCGGCCGCCGAAGGCGACGCCGGCCTGGTCGCGGCGTTACGGCACCGGGGGCTGCATGCCCGGCTGTTGGCCTGGGACGATCCGGAAACCCTGGAAGCCGACCTGGTGATACTGCGCACAGCCGGCGACCCGGCGCGGCACGCCGAATTCCTGGCTTGGACCACCCGGGTGGCGCACCTGCTGAATCCGCCGGAAGCCGTCGCCTGGAACGCCAACCGCCGCTATCTCGCGGACCTGCAGTGCGACGGGGTGCCGACGGCGGCGGGCGGGCGGCCGGACGAGCTGAGCACCCTGGTGTTCTTCGGCGCCGGCCGGTCGCATGCCTTCGGCGCCGCCGGCTCGGACCCGGATTTCGAACTGTGGGACGTCGGGCGGTGGGCACTGCGGGCGGCCGCCGAGCGCTTGAGCATCCGGATCGAGGAGTTGCTCTACGCACGCGCCGACGTTGCCGGCACGGCAGCCGATGCGCGCCTGGTGAGCCTGGATCTGATTGCGCCGGACCTGGGCTGGCACGAGCTCGCTTCCGAGGAACGCGACCGGGCGCAGCGCCGGTTCGCCGTGGAGGTGGCCGCGGCGCTAGAGCGACTGGGGCTGGGTCCGCTCGCGCAGCGACGCCCATAGCGACGCGGTCGCGCCGGTGACCAGTACCGCGCCCGCGACGTGCAGGGTGACCAGCACGGCCGGCACCCCGGTGAAGTACTGAACGACACCGATCAGCCCCTGGCCCAACGCCAGTACGACCACCAGCGCCAGCCGGCGGGTCACCGGCTTTGCCGCGTGCACTGCGGCGAGCCCGAAGGCCAGGCCGACCAGTAGCCCGAGGAACCCGATCAGCAGCGACTCGTGCAGGTGGGCCAGGGTGGCGATCTCCACCTTGAGGCGGGCCACCGTGCGGGCCGCGCTCTTGTCGCCGGCATGGGGGCCGGCGGCGGTCACGAGGGTGCCGGTCACCAGCACCGCGGCCAGGGCGACGGCGCACAGCGCCGTGAGGGCCCGCAACGGCGCCGGGATCCGATGGACCACCACCGCCGAGGCGTCGTCGGGCTGGCCGACCTTGGCGTAGAACTGCACCGCCAGCCACACCATGAGCATCGAGACCAGCAGGTGCACCGCCACCGTCCACCATGCCAGGCCGGTGCGCACGGTGATCCCACCGATCACCGCCTGAAGCACCGTCGACCCGGGCATCAGCCAGGCGTAGACCAGTACCTCGGTGCGCCGCCGGGCCCGGATCACGGCCAGCACGGCCAGTGCCGCGGTGATCACGACCGCGAAGGTGACCATGCGGTTGCCGAATTCGATGGCCTGATGAATCCGCGGCACCTCCGAAACCGCGACCGGAACATAGCTGCCCGGGAAGCACTGCGGCCAGGTCGGGCAGCCCAGACCGGAGGCGGTGACGCGGACGACGGCGCCGGTCACCGAGATGAATCCCTGGGTGAAGACCACCGCGGCGGCCAGCCACCGCTGGGTGCGCAGGCCCGGTTCGGGCAGCAGGTCCACCAGGCGCATCAGGAACCGTCCCACGGGCCTGATCGTAGAGGATCGGTAACTACATCCCGTAGTAGGTCAGCTGAAGCGGAACCAGCGCACCGCGCCGACGGCGGCGAGCAGGCCCCAGGCCGCCACCACCGCGATGCCGAACCAGTCGACGGAGACGCTCAGCGCCTGGGCCAGGGCTTCGGTCAGTGCCCCCGAGGGGGTCAGTCGGGCCAGCCAGCGGACCGCGCCGGGGACCAGTTCGGTCTCCACGGTCAAGGCGGAGAAGCCGCCGAACACGAACCACATCAAGTTGGCACCGGCCAGCACGATCTCGGCACGCAGGCTGCCGCCGAGCAGCAGACCCAGGGCGGCAAAGCAGGCGGTCCCCAGGGCGATGATCACCGCCCCCAGGCACAGGCCCGCCACCGTCGGCCGCCAGCCCAAGATGGCGCCGATGGCCCCGAGCAGCACGGATTGCAGCAGGACCACGGTGGCCACCGACAGGGACTTGCCGGCGATGATGCCCCACACCGGCAGCGCGGTGGCGCCCAGACGTTTGAGGGCCCCGTAACGCCGGTCGAATGCCACCGCGATCGCCTGCCCGGTGAACGCGGTGGCGATCACCGCCAGCGACATGATCACCGGCAGCACGGTGGTGGCGCGCTGGGCGTGTCCCTCGCCGAACGGGCCCAGCGGCAGCACGGTGAGTCCGATCAGCAGCGTGATCGGGATGAACATGGTCAACAGCAGCTGCTCGCCGTTGCGCAGCAGCAGGGTCAGCTCCAACCGGAACTGTGCGGCCAGCATCGCGGGCACGGCGGCCGGACGCGGGTCGGGGGCGAAGGTGCCCGGCGCGAAGACCTGTTCGGTGTTCGTGCGACTCATGGGCGCAGCTCCCGTCCGGTCAGTTCCAAGAACACGTCCTCCAGGCTGCGCTGCTCCACCCGCAGCTGGGTGGCCAGCACGTCCAGCCGGGCGCACCAGGACGTCACCGTGGCGAGCACCTGGGGGTCCACCGACCCCTCGACGAGGTATTCGCCGGGCAGCACTTCGCTGGCCCGATAACCCTCCGGCAATGCCGTGGCCAGCAACGACAGATCCAACCGCGGCGGTGCGGTGAACCGCAGCTGTCCCTGGGCGCCGCTGCGCGTCAACTCCGCCGGGGTGCCTGCGGCAACCACGGCGCCGTGGTCGATGATCAGCAGCCGGTCGGCCAGTTCTTCGGCCTCGCGCAGATGGTGTGTGGTCAGCACCACCGTCACGCCGTCGCGGCGCAACGCGTCGATCAGCTCCCACACCAGCAGGCGGGCGTGGGCGTCCATGCCTGCGGTCGGCTCGTCGAGAAACACCAGCTCCGGGCGGCCGACCAGGGCGCAGGCCAAGGCGAGTCGTTGCTGTTGGCCTCCGGAGAGCCGCCGGTAGGTGGTGCGCGCCGCATCGGTCAGGCCGAGGGTGTCCAGCAGCCATTGCGGATCGAGCGGGTTGGCCGAATATGACGCCACCAGCTTGAGCATCTCGCCGGCGCGGGCGGCCGGGTAAGCGCCGCCGCCTTGCAGCATGACCCCGATGCGTGCGCGAAGCCGGTCGTTGTCGGCCACCGGGTCCAGGCCGAGTACCTCGATGGTCCCGGCGTCGGGGCGGACGAAGCCCTCGCACATCTCGACCGTGGTCGTCTTGCCGGCACCGTTGGGCCCGAGCAGGGCGAACACTTCGGCGGTCCGGACCTCGAAATCCAGGCCGGCGACCGCTTCGATCGCAGACGGACCGGCCCCGTAGCGCTTGCGCACCCCGCATAAGCGCACCGCGACAGCTGAGTTCACGGAGAATCAGCGTAGGCGTCGGTGACAGCGGCCGGGCGCGGGGTGGGCTCCACGGCCGGTGCGTCGTCCTTCGGGCGTTCGGCTTGGGCCGGCAACTCACGCCACGGCAGTCGCCGGTAGGTCGACAGCAACAACACCAGCACCACGACTGCGCTGGCCACGGTGGCGTCCAGGATCTGGAACAGCGCAAAGCGATCGCCGTTGGCCGTCGGGCCGAAGATGCCCACCACCAGCGTGACTGCGATCACGGCGATCCGGAAGTTCGGCCGGGTCGCCCAGGCGGCCAGCGGGATGATCGCCCAGAGCAGATACCACGGTTGCACGACCGGGAACAGCAGGACCGTGATGCCCAGTGCGACGCCGAGCCCGCCCACCGGATGCAGCCGGCCGTGGAACACCACCAGCAGTAGCCACACCACCAGCACCCCGATGATCAGCACGCCGATGGCACGGGTCAGCGACAGCACTGCGGTGGTGTGGTCGCCCAGGCCCAGCAGGATGCCGACTTGACCGGTGCCGAGGGCGATCAGCGTCGGTGGGGACATCCAGCTGCGCACCACGTTGGCGGTGCCGAGCGTGAAGACCCAACCGAAACCCAGCCCGCTGGCCCAGCCGATCAAACCCATCACCGCCGCGGCCAGGGTGGTCATGCTGGTGCTGGCCAGCACGAACGCGCGGAGATCGCCGCCCAGCCGCCAGCCCAGCGCCATCGTGACGAAGCCCAGCGCCAGCAGTGACGGCAGTTTGACCTGCGACGACAGCGCGATCAGCACGGCGCCGGTGACAAGTTCGGCCAGTGGCACCCAGTCCCGCAGGGTCAGCGGGACTGCCTGGGTCGGGCGCGGCAGCAGCGGCTGGGCGGTGGTGATCCCGCGCAGGGCGAATTCCGTGCCGGTGAGCATCAGGCCGAGCATCAGGGCCTCGTTGTGGATCCCGGCGACCAGGTGCATGAGCAGCAGCGGATTGGCGGCGCCGAGCCACAGTGCGCTGACCTCGGCCACCCCGCAGCGCGCCGCCAGCCTGGGCACCGCCCACATGATCATGCCGACCCCGATCAGCACCACCACCCGGTGGCACAACACCGCGGTGACGATGTTCTCGCCGGTCAGCGCCGAGATTCCCCGGCCGATCCACAAGAACAGCGGCCCGTAGGGCGCCGGGGTCTCCCGCCAGAGGCTGGGCACCGACAGCGTGAACACGTGGTCGAGCCCCAGGGCCGGTGCCGGGCCCACGCGGTAGGGGTCCAGGCCCAGCCGGGAGATCTGGCTCTGGGCCAGGTAGGAGTAGACGTCCTTGCTGTACATCGGCGGGGCGACCAGCAGCGGCAGTATCCACAGCAGCAGGGTGCGATCGAGTTGGCTGCGCGACATCCGTCGGTTGCCCCCCGTCGGACGACGATGCACCGAGGTACGAGGTGCGGAGGAGTCCGGCGAAGAAGACAGGGCGAACCGGCCGAGCATCAGCCACGCCAGCGTCATCATCACCGCGCCGGTGGTGGTCATGGTCAGGGCCACGGTCTGCAGCCGCGAGGGCAGGTTGAGCAGCCGGACCCCAAAAGTCGGGTCCTGCATCACCGGCCGCGCCCCGGCGCCCAGCGCCCCGATCGCCATCAGGACCGTTCCGGTGGCGCCGAAGAGCCGGGTTCGTCGGAGTGCGACCAGCTCGGCGGAGTTGAGCGGGGAGCCCACGGTGCGCTCGTCGCCGTGCAGATGCGCGATCGACGAGCTCAACGAATGCCGTCGGGCTGCCATCCCAGCAGCGTAACGGCCGCCCTGCCATGACCGGGCCCGCCGGGCTGCGGGCGCAGTGTGACCAGCGCAACGGCCGAGCGGGGCCGAACTGAGGCAACCCTTTGTAGACCGAGCCCTGGAATTGCGTCACACTGGTGTTGTGAAATTCGAGGCCGGGGTGAAGGCCGCAACCGATGCCGCCGGGGCCGGCTCCGGCGATGCGGTTGCGATAGGCGACCCGGTGGCCGCCGAACTCGCGGGCGGCCATGACACCCGGCACGCGGTGGTGCGCCTGCTCATGGAGTCCGGATCGATCACCGCGGGCGAGATCGGGGCCCGGTTGGGCCTGTCGGCGGCAGGGGTACGCCGCCACCTCGACGCCCTGATCGAGCTGGGCGACGCCGAGGCACATGCGGCGGCATCCTGGCAGCAAGTGGGCCGCGGGCGGCCGGCGAAGCGGTTTCAGCTCACCGAGGCCGGTCGCAGCAAGCTGGGGCACCGCTACGACGACCTTGCGGTGGCGGCCATGCGCCAACTGCGCGAGATCGGCGGGGAGGACGCGGTTGTCGACTTCGCCCGGCAGCGCATCGACGCGATCCTGGGCAATGTTGCGGCCGCGGCAACTGACGGCGCCGAAGACGACGGCGACCTGGAAGCCACCGCGCAACGTATCGCCGGTGCGTTGACCGAGGCCGGGTACGCCGCCACCACCGCACGGGTTCAGGGCGGGGTTCCCGGCGTGCAGATTCTGCAGCACCACTGCCCGGTGGCCAACGTCGCCAAGGAGTTCCCGGAGTTGTGCCGCGCCGAGCGACAGGCGATGGCCGAGGTCCTGGGCACGCACGTGCAACGGCTGGCAACCATCGCCGACGGCGGCTACGTCTGCACCACGCATGTACCGCTGACCAACCGCAACGCCAAAGCTGGAAAGGCCGGCAAGTCCAGCGCGGTCGGGGCCGTCACAAAACAGCATTAGCAGCACCGATCGACCTTCGCCGCACACCCTGCGCCGAAGCCATCACGAGCACCGAAGGAGCGTCATCATGACACTCACACCGGAGGCCACCGCCGCAGCGGAGCCGACCCAGGACGAGACGATCGCGTCGCTGGGCCGGTACGAATACGGCTGGGCCGACACCGATGTCGCGGGCGCCGCCGCCCAGCGTGGCCTGTCCGAGGACGTGGTGCGCGACATCTCGGCGAAGAAGAACGAGCCGGAATGGATGCTGCAGGCCCGGCTGCGGGCCTACCGGACCTTCATGAAGAAGCCGATGCCCCATTGGGGCTCGGATCTGTCCGGCATCGACTTCGAGAACATCAAGTACTTCGTGCGTTCCACCGAGAAGCAGGCCCAGACCTGGGACGACCTGCCCGACGACATCCGCAACACCTATGACCGGCTGGGCATCCCGGAGGCGGAGAAGCAGCGCTACATCGGCGGTGTGGCGGCCCAGTACGAGTCCGAGGTCGTCTACCACAAGATCCGCGAAGACCTTGAGGAACAAGGCGTCATCTTCCTCGACACCGACACCGCACTGCGGGAGCACGAGGAGCTGTTCCGCGAGTACTTCGGCACGGTGATCCCGGCCGGCGACAACAAGTTCTCCGCGCTCAACACCGCCGTGTGGAGCGGGGGATCGTTCATCTACGTGCCCAAGGGGGTACACGTCGACATCCCGCTGCAGGCCTACTTCCGGATCAACACCGAGAACATGGGCCAGTTCGAGCGCACGCTGATGATCATCGACGAAGACGCCTACGTGCACTACATCGAGGGCTGCACCGCGCCGGTGTACACCTCGGACTCGCTGCACTCCGCGGTGGTGGAGATCGTGGTCAAGCCGGGCGGCCGCTGCCGCTACACCACCATCCAGAACTGGTCGGTCAACGTCTACAACCTGGTCACCAAGCGGGCCCGGGCCGAGGCGGGCGCAACCATGGAATGGGTCGACGGCAACATCGGTTCGAAGGTCACCATGAAGTACCCGGCGGTCTGGATGACCGGCGAGCACGCCAAGGGCGAGGTGCTCTCGGTGGCATTCGCCGGCGAGGACCAGCACCAGGACACCGGCGCCAAGATGCTGCACCTGGCGCCGAACACCTCGAGCAACATCGTCTCCAAGTCGGTGTCGCGCGCCGGCGGCCGGTCTTCCTACCGCGGGCTGGTGGAGATCCACAAGGGCGCACACGGGGCGAAGTCGAGCGTGAAATGCGATGCGCTGCTGGTGGACAACGTCAGCCGCAGCGACACCTACCCCTACGTCGACATCCGTGAGGACGACGTCACCGTCGGCCATGAGGCGACCGTGTCCAAGGTCAGCGAGAACCAGCTGTTCTACCTGATGAGTCGCGGTCTGACCGAGGACGAGGCGATGGCGATGGTGGTGCGCGGGTTCATCGAGCCGATCGCCAAGGAGCTCCCGATGGAGTACGCGCTGGAACTCAACAAGCTGATCCAGCTGCAGATGGAAGGCTCGGTGGGCTAGTGGCCTCGACTGAAGTACGGCCCGCCTCGCCGGGCGGCCTGACCGCCGCGGCCGAAGGCGTCCACAAGGGAATGCAGTTCACCTCCTTCGACGTGGCGGCCTTCGAGGTGCCGCAGGGCCGCGACGAGGCCTGGCGCTTCACGCCGCTGCGCCGGCTGCGCGGGCTGCACGACGGCTCCGCGGCCGCCGACGCCTCCGCCGGAATCGAAGTCCAGGGCGCCGGCGTGGCGCGGACCGAGATCGTCCCGCGCGGCGACGACCGGCTCGGCGCGGCGGGCGTTCCAGCGGACAGGGTCGCCGCACAAGCATTCTCGTCGTTCCGCGATGCAACCGTGGTGACCGTGCCCAAGGGTGCGGACGTCGAGGAGCCCATCGCGATCACCGTCACGGGCCCCGGCACGGCAGCGACGGCCTACGGCCACCTGCAGCTGCGCGCCGAGGAACTGTCGCGGGCCACCGTCGTGATCGACGTGCGGGGCAGCGGAACCTACGCCGACAACGTCGAATTCGTGGTCGGCGACGGCGCGCAGCTGACCGTGGTGTGGATCGCCGACGGCGCCGCGGACCTGGTGCATGTCAGCGCCCACCACGCGGCGCTGGGCAAAGATGCCGTGTTGCGGCACAGCGCCGTGCTGTTGGGTGGGGAACTGGTGCGGCTGAGCGGACGGGTCCGGTTCGACGGCCCGGGCGGGGACGCCGAACTGCTCGGCCTGTACTTCGCCGACGCCGGTCAGCACCTCGAATCGCGGCTACTGGTCGACCACGCTCAGCCGCACTGCCGGTCCAACGTGCTCTACAAAGGAGCCCTGCAGGGCGATGCCGGCTCCGGACTGCCCGACGCCCACACCGTCTGGGTCGGCGACGTGCTGATCCGCGCGAGCGGGGTCGGCACCGACACCTTCGAGGTGAACCGCAACCTGGTGCTGGCCGACGGCGCCCGGGCCGATTCGATACCCAACCTGGAGATCGAGACCGGGGAGATCGTGCAGGCCGGACACGCCAGTGCGACCGGACGATTCGACGACCTCCAGTTGTTCTACCTGCAGGCCCGCGGCATCCCCGAAGAACAGGCCCGGCGCCTGATCGTCCGCGGTTTCTTCGGCGAGATCATCGCCAAGATCCCGGTTCCGGCCGTGCAGGAGCGCCTCACCGAAGCCGTCGAGCGTGAACTCGCGGTCACCGAGAACAAATAAATCTCAACGCATCAGCTAAGGACACGAATCAGCAATGAGCACACTGGAAATCAAGGGCCTGCATGTGAGTGTGTCGCCCGGCGGCGCCGGCGACGACAGCGTGGCCGACATTCCGATCCTGCACGGTGTGGACCTGACGGTGAACTCCGGTGAGACGCATGCCCTGATGGGGCCGAACGGGTCGGGCAAGTCCACGCTGTCCTACGCGATCGCCGGCCACCCCAAGTACACCGTGACGTCCGGGTCGATCACCCTCGACGGCCAGGACGTGCTGGCGATGACCGTCGATGAGCGTGCGCGCGCGGGGCTGTTCCTGGCCATGCAGTATCCGGTCGAGGTGCCGGGGGTGTCGATGTCGAACTTCCTGCGGACCGCGGTGACCGCCGTGCGCGGAGAGGCACCGAAGCTGCGGACCTGGATCAAGGAGCAGCGCGCGGCGTTCGCCGAGCTGGGCATCGACTCCGCGTTCGCCGAACGCAACGTCAACGAGGGCTTCTCCGGTGGCGAGAAGAAGCGCCACGAGATCCTCCAGTTGAGCCTGCTCAAGCCCAAGATCGCGATCCTCGACGAGACCGACTCCGGTCTGGACGTCGACGCGCTGCGGGTGGTCAGCGCAGGGGTCAACCGTTACCAGGAGACCGAGCACGGCGGCGTGCTGGTCATCACCCACTACACCCGAATCCTGCGTTACATCCAGCCGCAGTTCGTGCACGTCTTCGCCGGCGGGCGGATCGTCGAGTCCGGTGGCCCCGAGCTGGCCGACGAGCTGGAGGAGAACGGCTACGAGCGCTTCACTCACGAACCGGCGGCAGGGGCGGGAGCCTGACATGACGGCGTCGGAAACGACGTTGTCGGTCAGGGGTCCTGCGGCGCCGGACCTGGAGGCGATCAGGGCCGATTTCCCGATCCTGAACCGGGTCATGCGTGGCGGAAGCCGGCTGGCCTATCTGGACTCCGGCGCCACCTCGCAGCGTCCGCTGCCGGTGCTCGACGCCGAGCGGGAGTTCCTGCTGACCTCCAACGGTGCGGTGCACCGTGGGGCGCACCAGCTGATGGAAGAGGCCACCGACGCCTACGAGGACGGCCGGTCGGCGATCGCCCGCTTTGTCGGCGCCCATCCCGACGAGCTGGTTTTCACCAAGAACGCCACGGAGTCGCTCAACCTGGTGTCCTATGTGCTCGGCGACAACCGCTTCGAGCAGGCCGTCGGCCCCGGCGATGTGATCGTCACCACGGAGCTGGAACACCACGCCAACCTGATTCCCTGGCAGGAGCTGGCACGACGCACCGGTGCGACACTGCGCTGGTATGAGGCGACACCGGACGGGCGCATCGACTTGGATTCGCTGCAGCTCGACGAGCGCGTCAAAGTTGTTGCTTTCACCCATCACTCCAATGTGACCGGCGCGCTGGCCCCGGTCGCCGAACTGGTCTCGCGGGCCCGCGCCGTCGGCGCCTTCACGGTGCTCGATGCCTGCCAGTCCGTTCCGCACCAGCCGGTCGACTTCCATGCCCTGGGCGTCGACTTCGCGGCGTTCTCCGGGCATAAGATGCTGGGTCCCAACGGGATCGGTGTGCTTTACGGGCGGCGTGAGCTCGTGGCGGCACTGCCTCCGTTTCTCACCGGTGGGTCGATGATCGAGACGGTCACCATGGCCTCGAGCACCTACGCCCCTGCCCCGCAACGCTTCGAAGCCGGTACGCCGATGACCTCGCAGGTGGTGGGGCTGGCCGCGGCCGCTCGTTACCTCGACGCCATCGGAATGGACGTGGTGGCGGCCCACGAGCAGCAGCTGGTGGCCGCCACACTCGAGGGGCTCGCCGAGATCCCCGGCGTACACATCGTCGGGCCGGCGACCACGCTCGATCGCGGTTCGCCGGTGTCGTTCGTGATCGACGGGGTGCACGCGCACGACGTCGGTCAGGTGCTCGACGACGACGGCGTCGCGGTCCGGGTGGGCCACCATTGCGCCATGCCGCTGCATCGCAAGTTCAACGTGGCGGCCACTGCCCGAGCGTCCTTCGCGGTGTACAACACCGGCGAGGAGGTGGAGCGCCTGCTGGCGGGTGTTCGCCGGGCCGTGGAATTCTTCGGGGGAGTGTGAGACCTTGCGGCTTGAGCAGTTCTACCAAGAGGTGATCCTCGATCACTACAAGCATCCGCAGCACCGCGGCCTGCGGGAGCCGTTCGGCGCCCAGGTGCACCACGTCAACCCCACCTGCGGCGACGAGCTGACCCTGCGGGTGGCGCTGTCATCCGACGGTGAACGCATCGCCGACGTCTCCTATGACGGGCAGGGCTGCTCGATCTCGCAGGCGGCCACCTCGGTGCTGGCCTCGCAGGTGATCGGTCTGACCGTGCCGCAGGCGTTGGCGACGTTCGACGCCTTCCACGAGATGGTGTCCTCGCGGGGCACCGTGGAAGGCGACGAGGAGGTGCTCGGCGACGGCATCGCTTTCGCCGGGGTGGCCAAGTACCCGGCGCGGGTCAAGTGCGCTCTGCTCGGCTGGATGGCGTTCAAAGATGCATTGGCACAAACGCTTTCGAAGACAGAAGAACAGACGTTGGCATCTGTCAGTGTCTCAACCCAGGAGATGAATCGATGAGCGAATTGGGACCGGACGAGTTGCTCGCCGAAGTCGAGGAAGCGATGCATGACGTCATCGACCCCGAGATCGGCATCAACGTCGTCGACCTGGGGCTGATGTACGACCTGTCGATCCGCCAGGACGACGACGGCGCGGCCGCCGTGGTCACCATGACGCTCACGTCGCCGGCCTGCCCGCTGCAGGACATGATCGCCGAGCAGATCGAGAACGCCACCGTGGGCTCCGGTCTGGTCAAGAAGGTGGATCTGTCCTGGGTCTGGGAGCCGGCCTGGGGACCGGACAAGATCACCGATGAGGGCCGCGAGATGATGCGCGCAGTCGGTTTCACGGTCTGAGCGTGCCGACATCCGAGTTCTGGCTGTGCCGGACCTGCGGTGTCGAGCACGATGCCACGCCGCAGGTGTGCGCGATCTGTGCAGACGATCGGCAATGGGTGCCGGCGGACGGTCAACACTGGGCCACGTTGGACGGTTTGGTCGCCGAGGGGATGCAGTCCTACGCCTTTGAACTGGAACCCGGGCTGATCGGGATCGGCAGCAACCCGCCGCTGGGTATCGGTCAGCTGGGCAAGCTGGTGTGCACGCCCAGCGGCAACATGCTCTGGGATCCTTCGGGATTCGTCGATGACGCCGCGGTCGCCGCTGCTCTCGAGCAGGGCCCGGTGCTCGGTGTCGTCGCCAGCCACCCGCACATGTTCGGGGCGCAGGTGGAATGGGGCCGGCGACTCGGCGGGGTACCGGTGTACGTCAACGCCGCGGACAAAGAATGGGTGATGCGTCCGGATCCGTCGATCCGATACTGGTCCGGGCGCCTCGAGCTCGCACCCGGGTTGACCGTGATTCAGGTCGGCGGCCACTTTCCGGGGAGTTCCGTCGCGTGCTGGGACGCCGGTGCCGACGGGCGCGGGGTGCTGTTGGTCGGCGATACCGTCTTCCCGAACCCCGATCGGCGCACCGTGGCGTTCCTGCGCAGCTATCCGAACCGGGTTCCGCTGTCGGCTGCGGTCGCCCAGCGGATGGCCGCAACGATGGAGCAGTTGCGCTTCGACCGCATCTACGGGCTGCACACCAACACCATTGACACCGATGCGGTGGCCGCAGTCCGGTTCTCGGCAGACCGACACGCAGCGTGGGCGCGGGGCGACCACGACGACCTCACCTGACGCGGTCGGACACGTGACGACCAGCCGGCGTGCTGGCGAAGCCGACTGACGCCCCGGATCGAACACGTCGGGGCCATCCGGCCCGATCAGTTCGTCCGGGTGCCACTACTCGGCGGCTCTGGGGGTGTCGCGGTGATCGGGCAGCGCGTCGAAGTCTCCGGTGCGGTCGGTCTTCTCCGGTGCGACACCTCGCCGCGACGCCGCACGCCGCCGCTGCCGGAGCTCCATCAGCATGACCACCGACGCGCCCCCGACGAGCAGCAGGCCCGGCCCCGAAAAGGAGACGATGGCCACGATCGCTGCGACGTTATGCACCGTGGGCGGCCTGGCGCCCGGCGGCTTCGCCCTGGTCCCTCAACGAAACACCCCTCCCGTTATCGGAACCGTAGTTCACAATTCGATAACGGGGAACTGTTAGGGATGGCATAGGCGCGTTTTGTGGACGCCAGACCACCGGCGGCGCGGAGCGTGGAAGGTGCCGGGTAAGCAGTGGCGGTAACGTGCAGCCCGCAGACCTTCGTCAATCAGGCATCTCGGACGTTGTCTGACCCGGTATGCACCATGACGAGGTAACGGCGGTCCGGCGCGCGCGAGCCCGCCACCGAGTACCTGCGGCCGGCCGCTACGCCGGCCGCTCGAGGCAGTCGCCGTTGGCCGCCCACACGGTGACCCGCTTGGCCTGCAGCACGCCCTGGTCGTCGGTGGTCCCGCCGGCCGCGACGCACTTGCCCGCGCTGATCGACGGCGCGCTGACCGCAACCGTCCTGCGGAAGCGGGTGGCGTCGTCGACGGTCACCGTGGCGGGCCCGGACGGGCCGCTGACGGTGAGCGTGTCACCGGAGATGGACTCGACCACACCGCGCACGCCGCGATGCGATGCCGGATGCGCGGTGCCGTCGCCCGCGGCCGCGGGCCGCTGCGGGCACGCGCCGTCGACGGTGGTGCTGATCGAGACGAACTTCGCGGTGAGGGGGCCCTCGTCGGCGGCGGCACCGCCGGCCTTGATGCAGCTGCCGACGGTGATCTCGCCGCGCTGGGCCGGCACCGACTCGTAGACCGAGGTGCTGTCGGTCACCGCCACGGCGGTCGGGCCGTTCGGCCCGGTCACCTCGAAGCCGGTGCCCGAAGCCGACGAAACCGTGCCCATCACCCGGTCGCCCTGCGCGTGTGCCAGCGCGGGGACGAACAATGCCCCGGCGAACAGTGCCGTCGCGCCGGCCAGGGCGCGGATCGTCGGACCAGGGGTGCTCGGGCGAGGGGACATCGGCGATCTCCGTTCGTTGACATCGGGCAGTGCTATCACCGTCGACGGTGGAGTTAGCGGGCAGCTATATCCATGCTGTGAGCCCGCTGTGGACCGGTGTGATCAGGGCCGCGGCGGGGCGGGAACACGGCGGGGTGTCCCGGCGTTGACCCATGCATGGCAACCCAAGACCTCACCGCAGCAAAGTTCCAAGAGACCATCGCCGACAACGACATCGTCCTTGTCGACTTCTGGGCTTCCTGGTGTGGCCCGTGCCGGTCCTTCGCACCGACCTTCGCGGCCGTGTCCGAGAAGCACCCCGACGTGGTATTCGCCAAAGTGGACACCGAAGCCGAGCAGCAGCTGGCGGCTGCCGCCCAGATCCGTTCCATCCCCACCCTGATGGCGTTCAAGAACGGCACGCTGGTGTTCAACCAGGCCGGCGCGCTCCCGGCCGCCGCGCTGGAGAACTTGGTGCAGCAGGTCAAGGATCTCGACGTGGAAGCAGCCCTGGCCGAGCAGGCCGCCCAGAGCAAGCCCGACCAGGTGTGAGCGCCCGCACGCGATAGCGTGCACCGGTGGCTACCGCATCCGAGTTCGTCGTCGTCGACCGTCCGCGCCCGCACGTCGCCCTGATCACGCTCAACCGCCCGGAGCGGATGAACTCCATGGCGTTTGACGTCATGGTTCCGCTACGCGAAACGCTCGCCGAAATCAGCTACGACAACTCGGTGCGGGTGGTGGTGCTCACCGGGGCGGGCCGGGGATTCTCCTCCGGTGCCGACCACAAGTCCGCGGGATCGGTGCCGCACGTGGCCGGGCTGACCCGGCCGGCGTTCGGCTTGCGATCCATGGAAGTGCTCGACGACATCATCCTGGCGCTGCGGCGCCTGCACCAGCCGGTGATCGCCGCGGTCAACGGGGCGGCCATCGGGGGTGGTCTGTGCCTGGCCCTGGCCGCCGATATCCGGGTCGCCGCATCGGACGCCTATTTCCGGGCCGCCGGCATCAACAACGGGCTCACAGCCAGTGAGCTGGGGCTGAGCTATCTGTTGCCCCGGGCGATCGGAGCGTCGCGGGCATTCGAGATCATGCTCACCGGCCGCGACGTCGATGCCGCCGAGGCGCAGCGAATCGGGCTGGTCTCCCAGGTGGTGGACCTGCCGGATCTGCTCGACACCTGCTACGCCATGGCCGAGCGGATCGCCGGTTTCTCCCGGCCCGGGGTGGAATTGACCAAGCGGACGCTCTGGAGCGGACTCGACGCCGGTAGTCTGGAGGGGCACATGCAGGCCGAGGGGCTTGGGCAGCTCTACGTGCGCCTGCTGACCAGCAATTTCGAGGAAGCCGTCGCTGCGCGCGCCGAAAAGCGCCCACCGGTCTTCACCGACGACAAGTAACAGCACGACAGGAGTGATGCGTGATCACCGCAACGGACCTGGAGGTCCGCGCCGGAGCGCGCACCCTGCTCGACGCGGTCGGCTCGGTGCTGCGCGTGCAGCCCGGCGACCGGATCGGCCTGGTCGGCCGCAACGGGGCCGGCAAGACCACCACGCTGCGCATCCTGGCCGGCGAGGGTGAGCCCTACGCCGGCACCATCACCCGTACCGGGGAAGTCGGCTATCTGCCGCAGGACCCCCGGGAAGGCAACCTCGAGGTGCTGGCCCGCGATCGGGTCCTGTCGGCGCGGGGCCTCGACACCATCCTGGTCGACCTGGAAAAGCAGCAGGTCCTGATGGCCGAGGTCGTCGACGACGCCGAGCGCGACCGGGCCATCCGTCGCTACGGCCAGCTCGAAGAGCGCTTCGCCGCGCTCGGCGGGTACGCCGCCGAGAGCGAGGCGGGCCGGATCTGCACCAGCCTCGGCCTGCCCGACCGGGTGCTGACCCAGCCGCTGCGGACCCTGTCCGGCGGCCAGCGCCGCCGGGTGGAGCTGGCCCGGATCCTGTTCGCTGCCGGCGAGGGCGGTTCCGGTGGAGCGGGCTCGAACACCACCCTGCTGCTCGACGAACCGACCAACCACCTGGATGCGGACTCGATCGGCTGGTTGCGTGACTTTCTGAAGAACCACGGCGGGGGACTGGTGCTGATCAGTCACGACGTGGACCTGCTGGCCGACGTGGTCAACCGGGTGTGGTTCCTGGACGCGGTGCGCGGCGAAGCCGATGTCTACAACATGGGCTGGCAGAAGTACCTCGACGCGCGAGCCACCGATGAGCAACGCCGCCGCCGGGAGCGCGCCAACGCCGAACGCAAGGTCGCCGCGCTGCGCAGCCAAGCCGCGAAGTTGGGCGCCAAAGCCACCAAAGCGGTTGCGGCGCAGAATATGCTGCGTCGCGCCGACCGGATGCTGGCAGCCCTCGATGAGGAACGGGTGGCCGACAAGGTCGCCAGGATCAAGTTCCCCACCCCGGCCCCGTGTGGCAAGACTCCGCTGATGGCCAGTGGTCTGACCAAGATGTATGGGTCGCTGGAGGTGTTCACCGGTGTCGACCTGGCCATCGACCGCGGTTCGCGGGTCGTGGTGCTGGGGCTCAACGGCGCCGGGAAGACCACGCTGCTGCGCGTGCTGGCCGGTGTCGAAACGCCCGAAGCCGGCCAGCTCGAGCCCGGTCACGGATGCAAGATCGGTTACTTCGCCCAGGAACACGACACCATCGACAACGCCGCAACCGTGTGGGAGAACATCGTCCATGCGGCCCCGGACACCTCCGAGCAGGATCTGCGTGGGCTCTTGGGCGCGTTCATGTTCACCGGGCCGCAGCTGGACCAGCCGGCCGGCACGCTCTCCGGCGGCGAGAAGACCCGGCTGGCACTGGCGGGGCTGGTGGCGTCCACCGCAAACGTTCTGCTGCTCGACGAGCCGACCAACAACCTCGACCCCGCGTCGCGCGAGCAGGTGCTCGACGCCCTGCGCAGCTACGCCGGCGCGGTGGTGCTGGTCACCCACGACCCGGGAGCGGCGGAAGCGCTGGACCCCCAGCGGGTGGTGCTGTTGCCCGACGGCACCGAGGACCACTGGTCGGCCGACTACCGCGACCTGATCGAGCTGGCCTAGCGCCCCGTCTGGGCCCGGCCGTGCCGATTGCCCGCATTTGTGCCAAACCCGCCCCCGCGCCGGGCTGTCTTCCTACGCTGAAGTGGTCAAGGCGGCGAGGGGATGGTGTGGGGACGTGGCAACGACGACGAGATCCAACAAGCTACGTGACCGTCAGCTGGTCGAGTTGCGCAACGCCTACGAGCGGGGGGCGAGCATCCGCACGCTGGCGGCGTCGACCGGGCGCTCGTACGGATCGATACACAGCATGCTGCGGGAGTCCGGCGCGGTGATGCGCAGTCGCGGTGGTCCCAACCACCGGACGCGCTCGCGCTGACCCGAGCGGGCCGGCGGGCGGCTTTCCGCGGGCGGGGGGGCGCTGCCTGCGTCCGGTAGCCGAAATCAGCTCTGGCGCACCGAGTCCTCGACCAGGTCGAGGACCGCCGACAGGCGCTGCGGATCCTCGCCGGAGGCCAGCCGCGCAACCAGCCCATCGAGCACGAGGTCCAGGTAGCAGTGCAAGACGTCGCCGGCAACGTCGTCGCGCAGTCGGCCGGCCTGCTTCTGACGGTGCAGGCGATCCGTTGTGGCAGCGGCCAATTCGGCTGACCGCTCCGCCCAGCCGCGGCCGAACTCCGGATCGTGGCGCAGCTTGCGGGCGATCTCGAGCCGGGTGGCCAGCCAGTCGAACTGCTCCGGTGCGGCGAGCATGTCCCGCATGACGCCGATCAGGCCCTCGCGGGAAGCCAGATCGGCCATGCGCTGCGCATCCTCGCGCGCCAGTTCGAAAAACAGCGTGTCCTTGTCGCGGAAGTGATGAAATATCGCCCCGCGCGACAGCCCAATGGTCTGCTCGAGTCGCCGCACCGTCGCCTGGTCGTAGCCGTAGGCGGCGAAGCAGCGCCGGGCGCCATCGAGGATCTGGCGGCGCCGGGCCGCCAGGTGATCCTCGCTGACCCTGGGCATGGTGATCGCCGACTACGCGGTCTTGGCCGACTTCAGCATGTTGCGCAGCACGTACTGCAGGATGCCGCCGTTGCGGTAGTAGTCGGCCTCACCAGGAGTGTCGATGCGCACCACCGCGTCGAATTCGACCTTCTCGCCACTGTCCTTGGTGGCGGTGACCTTGACCGTCTTCGGCGTCTTACCGGCGTTGAGCTCTTCGATCCCGACGATGTCGAAGATCTCGGTGCCGTCCAGACCCAGCGACGCGGCGGACTCGCCGGCCGGGAACTGCAGCGGGATCACACCCATGCCGATCAGGTTCGAGCGGTGGATGCGCTCGAAGGACTCGGTGATGACCGCCTTGACGCCCAGCAGCGTGGTGCCCTTGGCCGCCCAGTCGCGTGACGAGCCGGAGCCGTACTCCTTGCCGCCCAGCACCACCAGCGGGATGCCGGCCTTCTGGTAGTTCATGCAGGCGTTGTAGATGAACTCCTTCGGGCCGCCCTCCTGGGTGAAGTCCCGGGTGTAGCCGCCCTGGGTGCCCTCCAGGCCGATGGTGTCCAGCAGGCGGTTCTGCAGGCGGATGTTGGCGAAGGTGCCGCGAACCATGACCTCGTGGTTGCCGCGGCGGCTGCCCAGCGAGTTGTAGTCCTTGCGGGCCACACCGTGGGCGTCGAGATAGTCCGCGGCCGGGGTGCCGGGCTTGATCGGGCCGGCCGGGCTGATGTGGTCGGTGGTGACCGAGTCGCCCAGCAGCGCCATCACCCGGGCGCCCTTGATGTCGGAGACCGGCTCGGGCTCCAGGCCCATGCCGTCGAAGTAGGGGGCCTTGCGCACGTAGGTCGAGGACTCGTCCCAGGCGAAGGTGTCGCCGTCCGGGGTCGGCAGGTTGCGCCAGTTGTCGTCGCCGGCGAACACGTCGGCGTAGGACTTGCGGAACATGTCCTGGTTGATCGCGGACTTGATGGTGTCGTCGATCTCCTGGGCCGAGGGCCAGATGTCGCGCAGGTAGACGTCGTTGCCGTCTTTGTCTTTGCCCAGGGAGTCGGTTTCGAAGTCGAAGTCCATGGTGCCGGCCAGGGCGTAGGCGATCACCAGCGGCGGGGAGGCCAGGTAGTTCATCTTGACGTCGGGGGAGATGCGGCCCTCGAAGTTGCGGTTACCCGACAGCACCGCGGTGACGGTCAGGTCTTCTTCGTTGACCGCCTTGGAGATCTCCTCGGGCAGCGGGCCGGTGTTGCCGATACAGGTGGTGCAGCCGTAACCGCCCAGGTAGAAGCCGAGCTTCTCCAGGTAGGGCCACAGGCCGGCCTTCTCGTAGTAGTCGGTGACGACCTGCGAGCCGGGGGCCATGTTGGTCTTGACCCACGGCTTGGAGGACAAGCCCTTCTCGACGGCGTTGCGGGCCAGCAGCGCGGCGCCGATCATCACCGAGGGGTTGGAGGTGTTGGTGCAGGAGGTGATACCTGCGACCGCGACGGCGCCGTGGTCGAGGATGAACTCGCCGCGCTCGCCGGTGACCCGAATCGGCTTGCTCGGCCGGCCCTCGGCGCCGTTGGCGGCGGACTGCACGTCCACGGCACCGTCGTCGGCGAAGGACAGCGAGGCCGGGTCGGATGCCGGGAAGGACTCCTCGAGGGCTTCATCGAGCTTGGTCTCCGGCGCCGGGTGCTGTTCCTCGACGTAGTTGTGGATGTCTTTGCGGAAGGCGGTCTTGCTCTCCGACAACAGGATCCGGTCCTGCGGACGCTTGGGGCCGGCGATCGAGGGGACCACGGTGGACAGGTCCAGCTCAAGGTACTCGGAGAAGGCCGGCTCGTGGTCGGGGTTGTGCCACATACCCTGCGCCTTGGCGTAGGCCTCGACCAGCGCGAGCTGCTCGTCGCTGCGGCCGGTCAGGCGCAGGTAGTTGATGGTCTCGCCGTCGATCGGGAAGATCGCACAGGTCGAACCGAATTCGGGGCTCATGTTGCCCAGGGTGGCGCGGTTGGCCAGGGGCACCTCGGCGACGCCCTTGCCGTAGAACTCGACGAACTTGCCGACCACGCCGTGCTTACGCAGCATCTCGGTGACGGTGAGCACCACGTCGGTGGCGGTGACGCCCGGCTGGATCTCGCCGGTCAGCCTGAAGCCGACGACGCGGGGGATCAGCATCGACACCGGCTGGCCCAGCATGGCGGCCTCGGCCTCGATACCGCCGACGCCCCAGCCCAGCACACCCAGGCCGTTCTGCATGGTGGTGTGGCTGTCGGTGCCCACGCAGGTGTCCGGGTAGGCCTTCCCGTCACGCACCATGACGGTCCGCGCCAGGTACTCGATGTTGACCTGGTGCACGATGCCGGTGCCCGGCGGGACGACCTTGAAGTCGTCGAAGGCGCCCTGACCCCAGCGCAGGAACTGATAGCGCTCGGCGTTGCGCTGGTACTCCAACTCGACGTTGCGCTCGAAGGCGTCGGCGGTGCCGAAGACGTCGAGGATCACGGAGTGGTCGATGACCATCTCGGCGGGCGAGAGCGGGTTGACCTTGTTGGGGTCGCCGCCCAGGGCGGTGACGGCCTCACGCATGGTGGCCAGGTCCACGACGCAGGGCACCCCGGTGAAGTCCTGCATGATCACCCGGGCCGGGGTGAACTGGATCTCGATGCTGGGCTCTGCGGCCGGGTCCCAGTTGGCGATCGCGGTGATGTGATCCTTGGTGATGTTGGCGCCGTCCTCGGTGCGCAACAGGTTCTCGGCGAGCACTTTAAGGCTGTAGGGCAGCTTCTCGGTGCCGGGCACGGCGTCGAGGCGGAAGATTTCGTAGTTCTGGTCGCCGACGGTGAGAGTGTCGCGCGCCCCGAACGAATTCACCGAATCTTTGCTGCTCACTTCAACTCCCCGAGATCGAGTCCTCATCCATCGACGGGTCCGCGCCGACGGGCGGGACAACTCTAACAGTACGATTGTCCTGTATAAAGTAAGGTACACCTCACCTGACGGGGGTTGATACCGTCATCTTCCGTGACGATCCAGCACCCGCCGGCCTACATCCCCGGCGAGCTCTGCATCACCGTCGGACTCGACCCCGCCACCCCGCCCGATGACTGCATGGCGCTGGTCAAGGTGGCCGTGGCGGCCGACGGTGTGAGCGCGCCGGCGGCCGATGTGCCGGCGCTGCGCGAGGTGGTGGCGCAGGCCGCCCACGACGGGATCGACCTCAAGATCATCGAGGTGGCGCGCAACCCGGGGATGGACACCGCACTGCGCGACGTGGCCACCGTGGTGGGCTATGACTATCCCGACGCCACCGTCCTGGTGCTCAGTAATAACTATGTCGGCAGTTACAGCGGCCAGTTTCACCGGGCAAAACTGGAGGCCGCCGAAGATCACGCCAAAACCGGCGACCCGGTTACGTCGGCGCAGAATTTCCTGCACGAATTGACCACCCCCGACCTGCCCTGGACGGGGATGACGGTGGTCCTGCTGATCGGGGTGGCGGCCGCGGCCGTCGGCACCCGATTCCTGCAGCGACGCAGCAGAAAAGCTGCCGAGCGCCCCACCGCCGCGCAGTAGCGGTAACCCCTGCGCCCCGCCCCGCCCCGGGTGGGGAATTGTGCTGTGCCGGCGGCCTTGAAAATGCCTCAGGTCACTAAATGGTCACAAGCCGCTTAATTACAATAATGTAGTTTGTTACGAACGGTTCTCCCGTGACTGATGTGACGTATGGTCTCAAAAGGCGCAACTGATGTAGGTGTTGCTCCTGTGCTTGTACCGCCGGTGGAAGCACGGCGCCTGCCTGAGTCCGAGGAGATCCAAGCCGAATGAGACGCATCCGCTGTGGCTCCGATGGCTCTGCATTCCCGCGGGTGGCCCGGTTCGCCCGACCCTTGACGGTGTCGGTGCTCAGTGCTGCCATCCTGCTGGGCACCCCGGGGCTGGCAGCCGCGCAACCCGCCCGTGACCCCGACGGCATCGCCGCGCTGATCGCCGACGTCGCCGACGCCAACCAGCAGCTGCAGAACCTGGGCGCGCAGATCGCCGAGGAGAAGGAAGGCGTCAACAAAGCGCTGGTGGATCTGCAGACCGCGCGCGAGGAAGCCGACGCCGCTAAGCAGGAGGTGGAGGCAGGCCACCGCGCGATCGCCGACGCCGACGCCGCCATCGCCGCCGCGCAACGCCGGTTCAACACCTTCGCCGCCTCGACCTACGTCAACGGCCCCTCGGACAGCTATCTGACCGCCGCCAACCCCACCGACATGATCGCCACGGCGGCGGCCGGCCAGCTGCTCGCGCTCAGTTCCGAGCAGGCGCTGGACAACCTCAAACGGGCCCGCACCGAGCAGGTCAACAAGGAGTCGGCTGCCCGGCTGGCCAAGCAGAATGCCGACCAGGCGGTGGCGCAGGCGCAGTCCAGCCAGGATGCCGCGGTGGCAGCGCTCACCGGCACCCAGCGCAAGTTCGCCGAACAACAGCAGGAGATAGACCGGCTGGCGGCACGCCGCTCCGAGGCCCAGGCCAAGCTCGTGGCCGCCCGTGGTCACGCGCAACCCGAGGCGCCGGCCGGCGCCCCCGCCGGTGACCGGTGGGGCAATCCCGGCGCGCCCGGCGGCGGCCCGGCGAACACCCAACAGCCCCAGCGGTGGGACGGCCCCTGGGACCCGACCCTGCCGATGATCCCCAGCGCGAACATCCCCGGCGACCCGATCGCGGTCATCAACCAGGTGCTGGGTATCTCGCAGACCTCGGCGCAGGTGACGGCGAACCTGGGCCAGAAATTCTTGCAGTCGCTGGGCCTGGCCAAGCCCGACGACACCGGTATCAACAACGGCAAGATCCCGCGGGTATACGGCAAGCAGGCCTCCGAATACGTGATCCGCCGCGCCCTCTCGCAGCGTGGCGTGCCGTACTCGTGGGGCGGTGGCACCGCCGCGGGACCCGGCCGCGGTATCGGCTCGGGTTCCGGCACGGTCGGTTTCGACTGCTCCGGTCTGATCCTCTACGCGTTCGCCGGAGTGGGCATCAAGCTGCCGCACTACTCCGGTTCGCAGTACAAGATGGGCCGCCAGATCCCCTCGGCGATGGCGCGGCGCGGCGACGTCATCTTCTATGGTCCCGGCGGCAGCCAGCACGTCACGCTGTACCTCGGCAACGGCCTGATGCTCGAGGCCCCGGACGTGGGCCAGGTGGTGAAGGTATCGCCGGTGCGCAAGAGCGGCATGACGCCCTTCGTAGTCCGATACATCGAATACTGACGGCGGAGCAATGCGATTGAGTGCACTACGTCTATCTCGTCTGATCGGATCGCTGGTGGTGGCGATCCCGGTGATGCTGGGTCTGGCCGGGCCCGCGGCGGCCGATCCCGGCTGGGACCCGACGCTGCCGGCGACGATCAGCGCCGGGGCACCCGGTGATCCGCTGGCGATCGCCAACGCGTCGCTGCAGGCCACCGCCCAGGCCACCCAGACCACCATGGACCTGGGCCGCAAGTTCCTGGCCGGCCTCGGGTTCAATGTCGGCGACGAAGCCACCGGCAATGTGGCGCCCGGTAAGCGGGTGCAGGGCAAGCAGGCCATCGAGTACGTCATCCGTCGCGGCGGAGCGCAGATGGGGGTGCCCTATTCCTGGGGCGGTGGCTCGCTCACCGGTCCCAGCAAGGGCGTCGACTCCGGCGCGGGCACGGTCGGTTTCGACTGCTCGGGCCTGATGCGCTACGCATTCGCCGGTGTCGGGGTCCTCATCCCGCGGTACTCGGGCGACCAGTACAACGCCGGCCGGCACATTCCGCCCAGCCAGGCCCGCCGTGGCGACCTGATGTTCTACGGCCCCGGCGGCGGCCAGCACGTCACCATGTACCTGGGCGGCGGAAAGATGCTGGAGGCCTCCGGCAGTGCCGGCAAGGTGGTCGTCAGCCCGGTGCGGACCTCCGGGATGACGCCGTATCTGACCCGGATCATCGAGTACTGACGCGCCGGGACCGGGCTTGGCGTCGACGGATGCTTCGAACCCTGGAATAGTGAAACGAGGGCACAACGCCGCCCCCTCGGCGGTGTGCCGTGCAAGCAGTTGTGTCTGACCGACCTTTGTGGAGGATTTGTCGATGACGTCATCGGATGGGACGCCCGCGGGCGCCAGCGGTTTCCCCGGCTCGGCCGGTGCCGAGCCAGGCACAGTCGGCGGTAGCGGGCTCGCCGCCGACGTACACACGCTGGAGCGGGCCATCTTCGAGGTCAAGCGCGTCATCGTCGGCCAGGACCAGCTCGTCGAGCGCATCCTGGTCGGCCTGCTCGCCAAGGGGCACGTGCTGCTCGAAGGTGTGCCCGGCGTCGCCAAGACCCTGGCCGTGGAGACATTCGCCCGCGTGGTCGGCGGCTCCTTCGCGCGCATCCAGTTCACCCCGGACCTGGTCCCCACCGACATCATCGGCACCCGAATCTACCGGCAGGGCCGGGAGGAGTTCGACACCGAACTCGGTCCGGTGATGGCCAACTTCCTGCTGGCCGACGAGATCAACCGGGCGCCGGCCAAGGTGCAGTCGGCGCTGCTGGAGGTCATGCAAGAGCGTCAGGTGTCCATCGGCGGCAAGAGGTTCCCGCTGCCCAACCCGTTCCTGGTGATGGCGACGCAGAACCCGATTGAGCACGAGGGCGTCTACCCGCTGCCCGAGGCCCAGCGCGACCGCTTCCTGTTCAAGATCAACGTGAGTTACCCCTCGCCGGAGGAAGAGCGCGAGATCATCTACCGGATGGGCGTCACGCCGCCGGAGCCCAAGCAGATCCTCGGGACCGGCGACCTGGTGCGGCTGCAGACCCTGGCGGCCAACAACTTCGTGCACCACGCCCTGGTGGACTACGTGGTGCGGGTGATCACCGCGACGCGCCAACCCGAGCAGTTCGGCATGCCGGATGTGAAGAACTGGCTGTCGTTCGGCGCGTCGCCGCGCGCCTCGCTGGGCATCATCGCCGCGTCCCGGGCGCTGGCCCTGGTCCGCGGTCGCGACTACGTGATCCCGCAGGACGTCATCGAGGTCATTCCAGATGTGCTCCGGCACCGGCTGGTCCTGTCCTACGACGCGCTCGCCGATGAGATCACCCCGGAGATCGTCATCAACCGGTTGCTGCAGACGGTGCCGTTGCCGCAGGTGAACGCCGTTCCGCAGCAGCACTCGCCGGCACCGGGTGCCCCGACCGCGGCGGCTGTGGCCGGCGGTCGGTGAGCGAGCCCGACACCGGGGCTGGATCGTCGCAGCCTGCCGGAACCAGCACCGCTCCGCCGTCGATGCTGCGCGGAGAGATCCGCGACCCCAAGCTGGGGGCGGCACTGCGCACCCTGGAACTGACCGTCAAGCGCAAGCTCGACGGCGTTCTGCACGGCGACCACCTGGGCTTGATTCCCGGCCCCGGTTCCGAGCCCGGCGAATCCCGGCTGTATCAGCCGGGCGACGACGTGCGACGGATGGACTGGTCGGTCACGGCCCGCACCACCCATCCGCACGTCCGGCAGATGATCGCCGACCGCGAGCTGGAGACCTGGCTGGTGGTGGACATGTCGGCCAGCATGGACTTCGGCACCGCCGGGTGCGAGAAGCGTGATCTGGCCGTGGCCGCGGCAGCGGCCATCGTCTATCTCAACAGCGGTGGCGGCAACCGGCTGGGAGCGCTGGTGGCCAACGGCGAGCGCGTGGTACGGGTGCCTGCACGGTCCGGGCGCAACCACGAGCAGACCCTGTTGCGCGCCATCGCCACGACACCCCGGGCCCCGATGGGGGTTCGCGGCGACCTGGCGGCGGCCATCGACGCGCTGCGCCGGCCCGAGCGGCGGCGGGGCATGGCGGTGATCATCAGCGACTTCCTGGGCCCCATCAACTGGATGCGCCCGTTGCGGGCGGTCGCCGCCCGGCACGAGGTGCTGGGCGTCGAGGTGCTCGACCCGCGCGACGTGGAACTGCCCGACGTCGGCGACGTGGTGCTGCAGGACACCGAAACCGGGATCACCCGCGAGTTCACCATCGACGCCAAGCTGCGGGACGATTTCGCCCGGGCAGCCGTGGCCCACCGCGCCGACGTCGCGCGTGCGCTCCGCAGTTGCGGCGCACCGCTGTTGAGCCTGCGGACGGACCGGGACTGGATCGCCGACATTGTCCGATTCGTCGAGTCACGCCGGCGCGGCGCGCTGGCGGGTACACCGTGACCTCGACCCGTAACCAGACAGGTCTGCTATGACATTGCCGCTCCTGGGGCCGATGACGCTGTCGGGCTTCGCGCACCCGTGGTTCTTCCTGTTCCTGCTCGTGATCCTGGGTCTGGTCGCGCTGTACGTCGTCATGCAGGTGGCGCGGCACCGCCGGATTCTGCGATTCGCCAACATGGAGTTGCTGGAAAGCGTGGCGCCCAAGACGCCGACGCGCTGGCGGCACCTGTCGGCGATCCTGCTGGTCACCTCGATGGTGCTGTTCACCATCGCCATGGCCGGCCCCACGCACGACGTCCGGATTCCGCGCAACCGCGCGGTGGTGATGTTGGTGATCGACGTCTCGCAGTCGATGCGGGCCACCGATGTCTCGCCCAGCCGGCTGGCCGCCGCGCAGGAAGCCGGCAAGCAGTTCGCCGACGAGCTGACCGCCGGCATCAACCTGGGCCTGATCGCCTACGCCGGCACCGCGACCGTGCTGACCTCACCGACGACCAACCGCGAGGCGACCAAGGCCGCGATCGACAAACTGCAACTGGCGGACCGGACCGCGACCGGCGAAGGCATCTTCACCGCGCTGCAGGCGATCGCCACCGTGGGGGCCGTCATCGGCGGGGGCGACACCCCGCCGCCGGCCCGGATCGTGCTGCTGTCCGACGGCAAGGAGACGGTGCCGTCCAATCCCGACAACCCCAAGGGGGCGTTCACCGCGGCGCGCACAGCCAAGGATCAAGGGGTGCCGGTCTCGACGATCTCGTTCGGCACGGCTTACGGCTATGTCGAGATCAACGAGCAGCGCCAGCCGGTCCCGGTCGATGACGACTCGTTGAAGAAGATCGCCGATCTGTCCGGCGGCACCGCCTACACCGCCTCCAGCCTGGCCCAGCTCAAAGAGGTTTACGCCACCTTGCAGGACCAGATCGGCTTCGAGACCATCCGCGGCGATGCCAGCACCGGCTGGCTGCGGTTGGGCACGTTCGTCCTGGCGCTGGCCGCGCTGGCGGCGCTGCTGCTCAACCGCCGGCTGCCCGCCTGACCCCACCTCCTCGTTGACTCTGCGGCCACCAGGCAAAAGTGCGAGTGGGCGCTTTGGTGAGCGCAGAGTCAAGCGAGGGCACTGATAGGTTATGCCGGTGACTGACAGTGAAACGCCCACCGGAAAGCCGCCATTCGTGTCTCGTTCGGTCCTCGTGACCGGCGGAAACCGGGGCATCGGCTTGGCGATCGCGCAGCGGCTCGCCGCCGACGGCCACAAGGTGGCGGTCACCCACCGCGGCTCCGGGGCCCCCGAGGGACTGTTCGGGGTCGTGTGCGACGTCACCGACAACGACGCCGTGGACCGTGCGTTCAAGGAAGTCGAAGAGCACCAGGGTCCGGTGGAGGTGCTGGTCTCCAACGCCGGTATCTCAAAGGACGCCTTCCTGATGCGGATGACCGAGGAGCGGTTCACCGAAGTCATCGACGCGAACCTGACCGGGGCGTTCCGGGTGGCTCAGCGCGCGTCGCGCAGCATGCAGCGCAAGCGCTTCGGCCGGATCATCTTCATCGGGTCGGTGTCGGGCATGTGGGGCATCGGCAATCAGGCCAACTATGCGGCCGCCAAGGCCGGCCTGATCGGTATGGCCCGCTCGATTTCGCGGGAGCTGTCCAAGGCAGGCGTGACCGCCAACGTCGTTGCCCCCGGCTACATCGACACCGAGATGACCCGCGCGCTCGATGAACGGATTCAGGCCGGCGCCCTGGAGTTCATCCCGGCTAAGCGCGTCGGCACCGCCGAGGAGGTCGCCGGGGCGGTGAGCTTCCTGGCCTCGGAGGACGCCGGCTACATCGCCGGCGCGGTCATCCCCGTGGACGGCGGCATGGGCATGGGCCACTAAGAACCGTTCAGAGACCAAGATAGGGAACTTCAATGGCAGGCATTCTCGAAGGCAAGCGGATCCTGGTCACCGGGATCATCACCGACTCCTCGATCGCGTTTCACATCGCCAAGGTCGCCCAGGAGGCCGGCGCCCAGCTGGTCTGCACCGGGTTCGACCGGCTGCGGCTCATCCAGCGCATCATCGACCGGCTTCCGGAGCCGGCGCCGCTGCTGGAACTCGACGTGCAGAACAACGAGCACCTCGACACGCTGGCCGCACGCGTCACCGAGGTGATCGGGGAGGGCAACAAGCTCGACGGCGTGGTGCACTCCATCGGATTCATGCCGCAGACCGGCATGGGCGTCAACCCGTTCTTCGACGCGCCCTACGAGGACGTGGCCAAGGGCATCCACATCTCGGCGTATTCCTATGCGTCGCTGGCCAAAGCGGTGCTGCCGATCATGAACGCGGGCGGCTCCATCGTGGGCATGGACTTCGATCCGACCCGGGCGATGCCGGCCTACAACTGGATGACGGTGGCCAAGAGCGCCCTGGAGTCGGTGAATCGCTTCGTCGCGCGAGAAGCAGGACCCCTCGGTGTGCGTTCGAATCTCGTTGCCGCCGGGCCGATCCGGACCTTGGCCATGAGCGCGATCGTGGGCGGGGCGCTCGGCGAAGGCGCCGGTGAGCAGATCCGCCTGCTCGAAGAGGGTTGGGACCAGCGGGCCCCGATCGGCTGGGACATGAAAGACCCGACACCGGTGGCCAAGACGGTGTGCGCACTGATGTCCGACTGGCTGCCGGCCACCACCGGAACGGTTGTCTACGCCGACGGCGGCGCGCACACCCAGTTGCTGTAGATAGGACGGCGGATGGATGTAGGCGCCGTCTTACTCCTCTCATTCGGCGGTCCCGAAGGCCCGGAGCAGGTGCGGCCGTTTCTCGAGAACGTCACCCGGGGGCGTGGTGTGCCCCCGGCCCGGCTCGACGCCGTCGCCGAGCACTACCTGCACTTCGGCGGTGTCTCGCCGATCAACGGCATCAACCGGGCGTTGGCCGACGAGCTGCGCGCCGAACTGCCCGGGTTGCCGGTGTATTTCGGCAACCGCAACTGGGAGCCCTATGTCGAGGACACGGTGGCTGCGATGGCCGCCGACGGCGTGCGGCGCGCCGCGGTGTTTGCGACCTCGGCGTGGGGCGGATATTCCGGCTGCGAGCAGTACGCCGAGGACATCGCCCGAGCGCGGCGGGCTGCCGGCGAGGGCGCCCCGGAGCTGGTGAAGCTGCGCCAGTACTTCGATCACCCGTTGTTCGTGGCGATGTTCGCCGAGGCGATCGCCGTCGCCGCCGACAGCCTGCCCGCGGAGCTGCGACCGGGCGCCCGGCTCGTGTTCACCGCGCATTCGATCCCGGTGCGCGCCGACCAGCGCTACGGTCCGCAGCTCTACAGCCGCCAGGTCGCACACGCCACGCGGCTGGTCGCCGCGGCTGCGGGTTATCCCGAATACGACCAGGTGTGGCAGTCGCGGTCCGGCCCGCCGCAGGTGCCCTGGCTGGAGCCCGACGTCGAGGCGCACCTGGCGACGTTGGCCGATTCCGGTGTCCCTGCGGTGATCCTGTGCCCGATCGGCTTTCTCAGCGACAACATCGAGGTGGTGTGGGACCTCGACACGCAGGTCCGGGCCCAGGCGCAGGCGGCCGGTATCGCCTACGCACGGGCGGCCACCCCGAACGCGGACAACCGGCTGGCCCGGCTTGCCCGAAGCCTGATCGAGGAGCTGCGCGACGGTGCCGGGCCGCAACGGGCCGCGGGTTCAGAAGGCCTGGGCTGCGGGTTCGGGGTCAACGGCGCGTCGTGCGGTTCGGCGCACTGCGCCGCGATCGTGGCGCCGGACAGCTGATCGCCCGGGCGGCTACCGCTGCCAGGCCGAGTGCAGGATCGCCGTCACCGCGGCGCTGCGCGCCGAACGAACCACGGCGGTCAGCGGCGCAACCGCATCCACGGCGCGCTGGACCGCGGCGGCCGACTGTGCGCTCGCGGTAAGCAGATCGGCACTGACGGTCAGGATCGCCTCGACGTGCGCGGCGCTGTGCAGAACGCGGACCGCACGAGGTGGGGCGTGCTCGGGAATCCGGTGCAGCAGTACGGCTTCGACCAACTGTTCGACCTGCAGTCGTGGGTCCTCCACGCCGTAGTCGGCCCACCGCGAACCGGTGGATCCCAGCACCTCGGTGGCGCTGCGTATGGCAGACCGCAGCCCGTACTCGGCCTCGCCCAGATCGTGGTGTTCGGCGGCCGGCATGCCGGTCAGCGGGAAGGCGGTCCAGCACAGTTCGGCGGCGGACTCGTCGTCGGCGTCTTCGTAGTAGGCCGGCACCAGACCGATCGGGGGCGCGGCGTCGGCCGAACCGATCACAACGGCCTCACCGGCGAGAATCGCCTCGCGCTGAAACGACGTCCCGGCCGGCAGCCCCCGGACATCGCCGGGTACCGGAAACACCGGCCGGATGCCGTCGCCGGCCGCGGTGCCGGCGCCCCGCACCAATTGCAGCAGTGCGGCCGCGCCGCCACCGGCGCCCCCGGCCCAGGGCACCGCGGCCTCGCCGATGCTGATCACGTCACAGGTCGACACCGCCTGCATCGGTGCCCACGCCGAGAGGGCGTCCAACACGTCATCGGGGGCGGCCAGGCCCGCCAGCCAGGCGTTGGCCCACACCGCCAGCGAAGTACTCGGGCACCACATGATGCACCGCAGTGTAGTTGTCTGGTTCGTCCCTGTCGGACCGCACAGGTTCGGCTGGTTCTCGGGCTATTCTGACCGCATGCCGACTGCCCTGATCTGGTTGGTCTTCGCACTTGGGCTCGCGGGAGCCGAGGCCCTCACGGGTGACATGTTCCTGCTGATGCTCTCCGGCGGTGCGCTCTCGGCGGCGGTCGCCAGTGCGTTGACCGACTGGCCGCTGTGGACCGACGGCGCCGTGTTCTTGGTGGTATCGGTGCTGTTGCTGGTGCTGGTACGGCCCGCGCTGCGCCGCCGGATGTGGGTGGGAACGGGTGACGAAACCGGGGTGCTGGCGCTGCAGGGCAAGACCGCCCTGGTACTCGACCGTGTCGAACTGCACGCCGGCCGGGTGAAGTTGAACGGTGAGGTGTGGACCGCCCGAGCGCTCACCGACGGTGACGTATTCGAACCGGGGGAGCAGGTCACCGTGATGCACATCGACGGGGCCACCGCGGTGGTCGGCAAGATCGTGTAACGAAAGGAATCGTCATGGAAGGCGTCACAACCGGGCTGTTATTGCTGGCCGTGCTGGTGGTGTTCGCGGTGATCGTGGTGGCCAAATCGGTCGCCCTGATCCCGCAGGCCGAGGCGGCGGTGATCGAACGCCTGGGCCGCTACAGCCGCACCGTGAGCGGTCAGCTGACCCTTTTGGTCCCGTTCATCGACCGGGTGCGGGCCCGCATCGACCTCCGCGAGCGGGTGGTCTCGTTCCCACCACAACCGGTGATCACCGAGGACAACCTGACTCTGAACATCGACACCGTCGTCTACTTCCAGGTCACCAATCCCAAGGCCGCGGTGTATGAGATCAGCAACTACATCGTCGGCGTGGAGCAGCTGACCACCACCACGCTGCGCAACGTGGTCGGCGGGATGACGCTGGAGCAGACGTTGACCTCGCGCGAGGTGATCAACAGCCAGCTGCGCGGGGTGCTCGACGAGGCGACCGGCCGCTGGGGCCTGCGGGTGGCCCGGGTGGAGCTGCGCAGCATCGATCCGCCGCCGTCGATCCAGGCGTCGATGGAGAAGCAGATGAAGGCCGACCGCGAGAAGCGGGCCATGATCCTGACCGCCGAGGGCCAGCGCGAGGCGGCGATCAAGCAGGCCGAGGGTCAGAAGCAGTCCGAGATCCTGACCGCCGAAGGTGCCAAGCAGGCCGCGATACTGGCCGCCGAAGGTGAACGGCAGTCCCGGATGCTGCGGGCCCAGGGTGAGCGGGCCGCCGCCTACCTGCAGGCCCAAGGACAGGCTAAAGCGATCGAGAAGACGTTCGCGGCGATCAAGGCCGGCCGGCCCACCCCGGAACTGCTGGCCTACCAGTACCTGCAGGTGCTGCCGGAGATGGCGCGAGGTGGGGCCAACAAGGTGTGGGTGGTGCCCAGTGATTTCGGCACCGCCCTGCAGGGCTTCACCAAACTGCTCGGCGCACCCGGCGAAGACGGCGTCTTCCGCTACCAGCCGTCCCCCGTCGACGATCATTCGAATCGGCACGAGGACGACAGCGACGAGGTCGCCGACTGGTTCACCACCAAGACCGATCCGGCGATCGCCCAGGCGGTCGCCAAGGCCGAGGCCGATGCCCGCAAGCCGGTCGAGGGTGGCGTGCTGCCGCCACAACTCGATCCCGGTCTGGCGTGAGGGCGCTGACGGCGCGGTCGAGCTACGCAGCGCTGGCGGCGTTTCTCGCCGGCGATGCGGTCGCGTCGGCGGTTCCGGTGCCGTATGTGGCCAAAAACATGGATGCGATGCGGATTCCCGCCGAGGTCCGCTGGGCGGTTCCGGTGGCCAAGGCGGCCACCGCGCTGGGGCTGGCGGCGGTGTTCCGTTTCCCGGCCGTCGCGCGGCTCACCACCGGGTTGCTGGCCCTGTACTTCGCCGGGGCGCTCGGCATCCACCTGCGGGTGCGCAACCGCATCGCCAACATCGTTCCCGCGGTGCTGCTGCTGATGGTGTTCGCCGCGATGACGATCCAGGGCCCGCACCCCACCGGTGGCGGGGTCCGAGCCGTCGAGCCCTAGGTTCGGGCGGTTATCCCCGCCGGGTTGCGGCGGTGTGCTCGTCGAGGGTGGTGGCCTTGTAGGCGTAGGCGGCCGCGACCGCGCCGAGAAGCTGGGCGATCAGGTAAACCCAGAGGTACTTCCAGGCGAAGACCCCCGACAGCATCAGGCCGAAGGTGATGGCGGGGTTGAATGCGCCGCCGGAGATGGCGCCCACCGCAATCACGCCGACCGCCACCACGAACCCGATCGCCAGGCCGTAGAAGCTGTTGCCGGCGCTGTCTTTGCTGGTGGCGGTGTGCAGCACCACGTAACACAGCGCGAAGGTGAAGACCAGTTCGGCCAGGAACGCCGGCCACAGGTTGCCGGTCAGGTCAAGTGCCCCGCCGGCATATTTGTCGTGCCAGAGCCCGAAGCCCACACTGAACGCGGCCAGCGCGCCGACCAGCTGCGCAACGATGTAGGGGCCCAGGTCTGACAGTGGCAGGGCGCCCCGCAGATACGCCGCAACCGAGACGGCGGGGTTCAGATGGCCACCGGAGATGTGCCCGCTGGCGTAGACCATCACCATCAGCACCGAGCCGATGCCCAGTGCGGTGGCGGCAACGCAGTCGGTGCCGGACAAGACGATTCCCAGCACCGCGAACATGAATACGAACGTCCCGATCATTTCGGTCAGATATTTACGCACCGCAGCGCTGCGATCAGCCATTGATCCGGTCCCTTCAGTTGCGTCGAGCACATTGCGAATTGCTGTCGTGCCGGCCCAGGGCACGTAATCGACTGTAACGACGGCGGGTACTGCCGGCGATCACAGCCGGACGGCCTTACACCGAATTGTTGCCGGAATGCGCAGCGCCCCGTGTTGTTTCCCCCGGCCCGGCCGGCTGCCGGGGTTCAGCGGTGGCCCGACGGACAGGTCACCGGGGCATCGCTTCCCGCCGCAGCATCGACCGGAGCGCCCGGCCCGGCCGGTTGCTCCCGCCGGTGCGCGCGCACCTCATAGACCAGCAGCGACACCCCGACCGCGGCGGTGCACGCCGACACCGCGAACAGCACCGGGCTGACGTCTCCGGTCAGGGCATCCCCGAGCACCACCACCGCGGCCGTCCCCGGCAGCAGCCCGACCAGGGTGGCCAGGGTGTAGGGCACCAGCCGCACCGCCGAGGCGCCCGCGGCGTAGTTGATCACCGAGAACGGGATCGCCGGAATCAGGCGCAGCGATATGACCGCCGGCCAGCCGCGCCGGCGCAACCGGGCGTCCAGCGAGTCGAGGCGGGGATGGTTGACCACCCGGCTCAGCTGCCAGCCGAAGACACGCATGAGGATCAGCACTCCCACGGCGCTGAGTGCGCTGGCCACCACGGCCAGGACGACTCCCAGCCAGGGTCCGAACAGCAGACCGGCGGCCAGCGTGAAGGCGGTCCGGGGGAACGGGAAGACCGTGACGACGGTGTGCGCCACCAGGAACGCCGCCGGGAACCACGGCCCCAGCGTCTGCGCCCAGTCGCGCAGCTGGACCGCGGTCGGCACCGGAACCAGCCAGGCCACCGCCAGCAGGCTCACAACCACCGCCGTCGTCAGCGCCAGCCGCCGCAGGGCGACCTGGCGCGCGGTGGCGATGAAGGTCGACCACGCGCCGCGCAGCACGTGTGGGAATCGGGTCGCGGCGGTCCTCACGGCAGCAAGACTACGGGCCGTCGGTGAACGCATTGCGTCGCTCAAATGGAGTTTCGCCGGTGGGCATACCTCGTCCGTGTCGGCCGATCGGGATCATTTAGCCTGGTTGACACATGTCGGGTAGCACTTCGAGAGTTACCCGCAAGTAACCACAGGAGTTTCCGGTGTCAATCGACGTGTCCGCCGACCCCGCCGGTATGGAGCAGGCCCGGGCCCGCTGGCGTGCCGCTGTTGCCGGTGTGCTGGCCAAGAGCACGCGCCGCGAAGCCGCCGACATCGAGGCGGAGACCGGCGGTGAGCCCGAACGGCTGCTGGACACCCCTGTCGAGGGGCTGGCGGGCGACGGCGGATTCGCCATTCGTCCGCTCTACACCTCGTTCGACGCGCTGCCCGAGCAGCCCCTGCCCGGCCAGTGGCCCTTCGTACGCGGCGCCGACCCCACCCGCGACGTCAACACCGGATGGAAGGTCGCCGAGGCCTTTCCCCATGGCTCGGGTTCTGCCGCCGACACCAACGCGGCAGTCCTGACGGCGCTGACCGAGGGCGCCAGCGCCCTGGTCCTGCGGGTCGGCGAGGAGGGCGTGCCGGCCGCGGAGCTGCGGCAGGTCTTCGACGACGTCTACCTGGGCCTGGTGCCGGTGCTCCTCGACGGAGCGGGCGCCGGCGATTACACCGCCGCGGCCGAGACCATGCTGGCCCTGGTCGACGCGCTGGAACCGGGCGATCGGGCCAACCTGTCGGTGGACCTGGGTGCCGATCCGCTGACCGCGCCGCTGACGCAGCGTCCGGCGCCGTCGACCGACGACGTGGTCGCGGTGGCGACGCGTTGCGCCGAGCGCCAGGGCGTGCGGGCCATCGCCGTCAACGGTCCCGGCCTGCACAACCTGGGCGCCGGTGCCGCAGACGAGCTGGCGGGCGCACTGGCCGCGGCGGTCGCGTACCTGCGTCTGCTCACCGAAGCCGGCCTGACGGTGGCCGACGCCGCCCGCCAGATCAGCTTCCGGATCGCCGCCGACGATGACCAGTTCATCACCATCGCCAAAATCCGTGCGGCGCGCCAGCTTTGGGCGCGGGTCGCGGAGGTGGCCGGAGCACCGGAAGCCGGTGGCGCCCTGATTCATGCCGAGACCTCACTGGCGATGATGACGCAGCGCGACCCCTGGGTGAACATGCTGCGCACCACCTTGGCCGCCTTCGGCGCCGGTGTCGGCGGCGCGGACACCGTGCTGGTCTGGCCGTTCGACACCGCGATCCCCGGCGGGCAGCCGGGCACCTCGGCGACGTTCTCCCGGCGGATCGCGCGCAACACCCAACTGCTGCTCCTGGAGGAGTCGCACCTGGGCCAGGTGCTGGACCCCGCCGGCGGATCCTGGTTCGTCGAAGACCTCACCGAGCAGTTGGCGCAGCAGGCGTGGCGGCAGTTCCAGGAGATCGAGGCACTCGGCGGATTCCAGGCCGCCCGCGAGCACCTCGGCGAGCGGATCGCTGCAGTCGCCGCCGCCCGGGCCGAGAACGTGGCCCACCGGCGCAGCGCCATCACCGGGGTCAACGAGTACCCCAACCTCGACGAGCCGCCGTTGCCGGCCGCGGCAGCCACCGCCGACCCGGCGGCCCTGCGGCGTTACGCGGCGCAGTTCGAGGCTCTGCGCGACCGCTCCGACGCCTACCTGGCGCGCACCGGTGCCCGGCCGCAGGTGCTGCTGCTGCCGCTGGGGCCCATGGCCGAACACAACATCCGGACCACCTTCGCCACCAACCTGCTGGCGTCCGGCGGCATCGCGGCGATCAACCCCGGAACGGTCGGCGCCGAGCAGGTGGCCGCGGCTGCGGCGCAGGCCGGCTCGCCGGATGTGGCGGTGCTGTGCGGCAGCGACGCCCGCTACGGCGACGAAGCCGCCGCGGTGGTCGGGGCGGCGCGAGCCGCCGGCATCGGCCGGGTCTACCTGGCCGGCCCGGCGAAGGCCGTGGCAGACCAGGGCGATCCGGAAAACCGGCCGGACGACTACCTGACGATGAAGGTCGATGCCGTAGCGGTGTTGTCGGACCTACTGACCCGATTGGGGGCCTGAGCGCCATGACCGCCAGCACTTCGCACAACACCCTGGGCAGCTTCGCCGACGTCGCCCTGCACGGCGAGCGCACCGCCGACCCGGTTACCGCCGAAGCGGTCGCCGAGTACGTCGCGGGCGCCGCGGCCGCACACGGCTATGCTCCCGAACAGCTGGAATGGGACACCCCGGAGGGTATCGCGGTCAAGCCGGTGTACACCGCCGCCGACCGGGCCGCCGCGGTTGCGCAGGGCTACCCGCTGGACAGCTTCCCCGGCGACGCCCCGTTCGTGCGCGGGCCCTACCCGACGATGTACGTCAACCAGCCCTGGACCATCCGTCAGTACGCCGGATTCTCCACCGCGGCGGACTCCAACGCCTTCTACCGCCGCAACCTCGCGGCCGGCCAGAAGGGTCTGTCGGTGGCCTTCGACCTGGCCACCCACCGGGGCTACGACTCGGACCACCCGCGGGTCCAGGGTGACGTCGGAATGGCCGGAGTGGCAATCGATTCCATTCTGGACATGCGGCAGCTGTTCGACGGGATCGACCTGAGCGCGGTGAGCGTCTCGATGACCATGAACGGTGCGGTGCTGCCGATTCTGGCGCTGTACGTGGTTGCCGCCGAGGAGCAGGGTGTACCGCCGGAGAAACTGGCCGGCACCATCCAGAACGACATCCTCAAAGAGTTCATGGTGCGCAACACCTACATCTACCCGCCGAAACCCTCGATGCGGATCATCTCCGACATCTTCGCCTACACCAGCGCCAAGATGCCGAAGTTCAACTCGATCTCGATCTCCGGCTACCACATCCAGGAAGCGGGCGCCACGGCCGATCTGGAGTTGGCCTACACGCTGGCCGACGGCGTGGACTACATCAAGGCCGGTCTGGACGCCGGCCTGGACATCGACAAGTTCGCGCCCCGGCTGTCGTTCTTCTGGGGCATCGGGATGAACTTCTTCATGGAGGTCGCCAAGCTGCGTGCGGGCCGGCTGCTGTGGAGCGAGCTGGTCGCCCGCTTTGACCCCAAGAGCGCGAAATCGTTGTCGCTGCGGACGCATTCCCAGACCTCGGGATGGTCGCTGACGGCCCAGGACGTCTTCAACAACGTCGCCCGAACCTGCATCGAGGCGATGGCCGCCACGCAGGGCCACACCCAGTCGCTGCACACCAACGCCCTCGACGAGGCGTTGGCGCTGCCCACCGACTTCTCCGCCCGGATTGCCCGCAACACCCAGCTGCTGCTGCAGCAGGAGTCGGGCACCACCCGGCCGATCGACCCGTGGGGCGGGTCCTACTACGTGGAGTGGCTGACCCATCAGCTGGCCCAGCGGGCCCGGGCCCACATCGCCGAGGTCGAGGCGCACGGCGGAATGGCGCAGGCCATCAGCGACGGCATCCCGAAGCTGCGTATCGAGGAGGCCGCGGCGCGTACCCAGGCCCGCATCGACTCGGGGCGCCAGCCGTTGATCGGGGTCAACAAGTACCAGGTGGCCGAGGACCAAGAGATCGAGGTGCTCAAGGTCGAGAACAGCCGGGTGCGCGCCGAACAGCTGGCCAAGCTCGAGCAGCTGCGCGCCGAACGCGACGAGGCGGCCTGCCAGGCCGCGCTGGCCGAATTGACCCGCGCGGCCGGCACCAGTTCGGGGCAGGCCGGGGCTGAAGACCCAGACGGCCTGGGCAACAACCTGCTGGCGCTGGCCATCGACGCCGCCCGGGCCAAGGCGACACTCGGAGAGATCTCCGACGCGCTGGAAAAGGTCTACGGTCGCCACCAGGCCGAGATCCGGACGATTTCCGGCGTCTACCGTGACGAAGTGGGGAAGGGCAGCAACATCGCAAGCGCAACCGCCCTGGTCGAGAAGTTCGCCGAGGCCGACGGCCGCCGGCCCCGCATCCTGGTGGCCAAGATGGGCCAGGACGGGCACGACCGTGGCCAGAAGGTGATCGCCACCGCGTTCGCCGACATCGGGTTCGACGTCGACGTGGGCGCGCTGTTCTCCACCCCCGACGAGGTGGCACGCCAGGCCGCCGACAACGACGTGCACGTGGTCGGGGTGTCGTCGCTGGCCGCCGGCCATCTGACGTTGGTGCCGGCGTTGCGTGACGCACTGGCGCAGGTGGGCCGGCCCGACATCATGATCGTGGTCGGCGGGGTCATCCCGCCCGGAGACTTCGACGAGCTCTATGCCGCCGGGGCGACCGCGATCTTCCCGCCCGGCACGGTGATCGCCGACGCCGCGGTGGACCTGCTGCACACGCTCGCGGCCCGGCGGGGCTATGAGCTCTCCGACCCGGCAGGACCGGCCGCAGACCACGCGTAGATGGCCGACAACATGTCCGACACCGTCGCCGAGCTGGCGGCGGCGGTGCGTGCCGGGGACCGCTCCGTGCTTCCCCGGGCTATCACCCTGGTCGAGTCGACCCGGCCCGACCACCGTCAGCAGGCGCAGGAACTGCTGCTGGCTCTGCTGCCGGATGCCGGCGGGGCACGTCGAGTGGGCATCACCGGTGTTCCCGGTGTGGGTAAGTCCACCACCATCGAAGCGCTCGGAATGCACCTCGTCGAAGCGGGGCACCGGGTGGCGGTGCTGGCCGTCGACCCGTCGTCGACGCGTACCGGCGGGTCGATCCTCGGGGACAAAACCCGCATGCAGCGGCTCGGGGCGCACGAACGCGCCTACATCCGGCCGTCACCGACCTCGGGAACCCTGGGCGGGGTCGCCAAGGCCACCCGCGAGACGGTGGTGCTGTTGGAGGCCGCCGGTTTCGACGTGATCCTGATCGAGACCGTCGGAGTCGGCCAGTCCGAGGTCACCGTCGCCAACATGGTCGACACCTTCGTCTTTTTGACGTTGGCCCGCACCGGGGACCAGTTGCAGGGCATCAAAAAGGGTGTCCTGGAACTTGCCGACATCGTGGTGGTCAACAAGGCCGACGGCCACCACCTCACCGAGGCGCGGGCCGCCGCCCGGGAATTGTCGGCAGCGATCCGGCTCATCTACCCGCGTGAGACGCTCTGGCGACCTCCGGTGCTGACCATGAGCGCAATCGAGGGCACCGGGGTGGCGGAATTCTGGGAGACGGTGGAGCGGCACCGGCAGACGCTGATCGACGCCGGCGAGTTCGATGCCCGGCGACGGGCGCAGCAGGTCGAGTGGACACACCAGCTGGTGCGCGACGCGGTGCTCGAACGCGCGCTGTCCGCCCCCGCGGTGCGCGCAGTGCGGACCGAAGTGGAACAACAAGTACTCAGCGGGGAGCTGACCCCCGCGCTGGCGGCCCAGCGCATCCTCGAGGCGGTCTGGGACTAGGCGTCGCAGACGAATCTATCTGTCGGTTGCGGTAATTCGACTTATGGCAGCCTTCCGGCGGAGTAGATTGCCAGCTATGACACAGTTTTTCCAGGGCTCTGCCGCAGGTTTGCCGGCGAACATACGCGGCGCGGCCGACCCGAACTTCTCCTGGGCGGTGCGTGCCTTCGCGGCGGCGTTCCCGGGCCGGCGCTTCGGCGGCGGCGCCTTGGCTGTGTACCTGGACGGTAAGCCGGTGGTGGACGTCTGGACCGGTTGGGCGGACCGGGCGGGACGGGTTCCCTGGTCGGCCGACACCGGAGCGATGGTCTTCTCGGCCACCAAAGGCGCGGCCTCGACGGTGATCCACCGGCTGGTCGACCGCGGCCTCATCGACTACGACATGCCGGTCGCCCGGTACTGGCCGGAGTTCGCGGCCCGGGGTAAGGCCGCGATCACGGTGCGCGAGCTGATGGGGCACCGGGCCGGGCTGACCCACCTCAACGGTGTCAGCAGGGCGGACCTGTTGGACCACCGGGCGATGGAGGCGCGGATGGCCGCGGCGGCCCCGGGGCCCGAACGCGGAAAGCCCGCCTATCACGCATTGACCTATGGGTGGCTGCTGTCGGGGCTGGCCCGGGGCGTCACCGGTATGAGCATGCGGGAGCTGTTCCGCTCCGAGCTCGCCGGGCCGCTGGGAATCGACGGATTGCACCTGGGCCGTCCGCCGGTCGACGCGCCGACCCGGGCCGCGGAGATCATCATGCCCCAGCGCAGCCGATCGAACCGGGTGGTGAACCTGCTGGCGCCCAAGGCCGCCGCGCTGCTGCCCTACGGGGGTTTCGGCGCGATCTATTTCCCCGGCGTGATGGACGCGGTGCGCGGCGACATCCCGCTGCTGGACACCGAAGCCGCCGCCGTCAACGGGGTGGCCACCGCGCGCGGCTTGGCCCGCCTGTACGGCGCACTGGCCAACGGCGGCCAGATCGACGGCACCCAGTTGTTGTCGCGGCGGATCGTGGACGGCCTGAGCGGCCGGCGCTCCTTGCAGCTGGACCGCACGGTCGTGATCCCGCTGGCGTTCCACCTGGGCTATCACGCGGTTCCGTTCGGTTCGGCGCTGCCCGGCTACGGCCACGTCGGGCTGGGCGGTTCGATGGGCTGGGCCGACCCGGCGTCCGGGCTGGCGATCGGTTTCGTGCACAACCGGCTGCTGACCCCGTTCATCGGCGTCGACCACGGCGGTTTCGTGGCCACCGCGGCGCTGATTCGCCGGGGCGCGGCCCAGGCACGCCGGAAGGGCTACACCCCGGTGCCGCAGTTGGGGGAGCCGTTCGCGCAGCGCGACGCCGCAACCGGCTAGCGCCCTCGCCCCGGGTGGGCCGGTCCAGGGCCGGGGAGTCCCGGAGGTACGGCGGGCCGCCGGTAGGGTTGGCGCGTGACTGACCGCACGCCGAAGCTCTATATCTTCCCGCACGCCGGCGGATCGCCGCAGTACTATGTCGGGTTCTCCAAGGCGTTCACCACCGACGTCAAACGGATCGGCGTGCAGTACCCCGGCAAGGGCGGAACGCATGACCTCGGCGCTTTCACCAGCATCGAAGACCTCGCCGACCAGGTCTGCAAGACCGTCGCGCCGCCCACGGCCTCCGACGGGCCGGTGGTCTTCTTCGGACACAGCATGGGCGCGCTGCTGGCGTTCGAGGTCGCGCGCCGGTTCGAGGCGGACGGCCACCGGATCGCCGCCCTGTTCGTCTCGGCCGCCGGTGCTCCGGGTCGGGCGGGCTACGACAACATCCCCGAGTCCGACCGGGGCCTGCTGGATGCGATGAGCTCGATGACGGGGGTCAACCCCGAGTTCCTGGAGAACGAGGAGTTCGCGGCCAAGATTCTGCCCACCCTGCGCGGCCTCAAAGCCATCGCGAACTACGACTGCCCGCCGGAGGCGCAGGTGTCGTGCCCCATTTTCGCCTTCCATGGTGACGAAGACGACGTCGCGACCGACGAAAAAGTGGGGCCCTGGGCGCAGCGCACCACCGGGGAGTTCAGTGCGCGAGTTTTCACCGCGCCCGGTCACCACTTCTACCTCAACGAACACCTGCCCGAACTGGTCGGCGACATCGAGGACAAGCTCGCGCGACTGCTTGAGCGCTGACATTTCAGCCCGGCACGCAGTCCCGGATTCGCCGCCGTCACGGGCGACATCGGTGGTGCGGTAATGAGTTCTCCGCTACTATGGCGGACTGCTGTATCTGCGCTGCTCGGCAGCCACAAATTGCCTGTCAGCTGTGCGTCCGTGATAGCCTCCGCGGGAGGGAAACACCTGGGATGTCGGGGTCCAAGGAGTTCTTGCGAAGGTTCCAACATCCAGAAGGGGTACCCGTGTCGATGATCGAATCCTCCGCACCGGCCATGGCTGCCGGGCGATCTCGGCGCCTGGAGGTCCCCGCCCCCGTCTTGGCTCGGCACGGCCAGCAACCGACCTGCGCTGGGGTTGACGTATTCAGCTGAGCAATTCCGTTTGGGGTGCTCGCAACGTCTGATCTCGCGGGGGAAGCATCCCTAAATGTCGCTCACCCAATTGCATACCCCCGTTGTGCAGGGACCGTGCACAGCGAAACCGTCAGCTCGGACACCTTTGCGGGGCGAAGCGCTCCGCAGGTGGGGGTCACGGACCTGACAGCACAAGGAGAAGACAACGCAATGTCGGCATATGAGACGCACATCCCGACCCTGTTGGCGAACCTGGAACGGGACAAGCCGGACGCCGCGGCCTACACCTTCATCGACTACGACGTCGACCCTGCCGGCTACCGGGAGACCCTGACGTGGTCCCAGCTGCGCAACCGGGTGCGCGTGGTTGCTGCCGAACTCGCGACCTGCGCGTCGCCGGGCGACCGGGTCGCGATCCTGGCCCCGCAGAGCCTGGAGTACGTCGTCGGATTCTACGGTGCGCTCGAGGCGGGCATGATCGCCGTGCCGTTGCCGGTGCCGATGTTCGGCGTGCACGACGAGCGGGTGTCGGCGGCCCTGCGCGACAGCTCGCCGACGGCGATCCTGACGACGACGGCGGCTGTCGGCGACATCGCCAGCTCCATCAAGGGCCTGGCCGGCAAGACTCCGGTGGTCATCGAGATCGACGCCCTGGACCTGGACTCCGAGCCGGCGTTCGCGCCGTCGGCGACCGCGCACACCAAGGTCGCGTTCCTGCAGTACACGTCCGGCTCGACTCGTACCCCGGCCGGTGTCATGGTCACGCACACCAACGCCGTCTCGAACATGGTGCAAATGGCTTCGGACACCTTCGAGCTGACCGGCGGCATGGCACCGCCGGAGCTCAACGTGGTGTCGTGGATGCCCTTCTACCACGACCTGGGTCTGCTCGGCACCGTCATCTACCCGATGGTGCTGCAGGTGCACACGGTGCACATGAGCCCCATGGCGTTTTTGGCCAAGCCCTCCCGGTGGATGCAAGAGCTGGCCAAGGCCCCGGTCGGTTTCACCGGCGGGCCGAACTTCGCCTATGAGCTGGCCGTGCGGCGGACCTCGGACGAGGACATGGCCGGGCTCACCCTGGGCAACGTGCACACCTTCTGCTTCGGAGCCGAGCGGATTCACGCCGCGACGCTGCGCCGGTTCGTCGACCGGTTCGCCAAGTTCGACCTGAACCCGGCGGCGCTGCGGCCCGGATACGGGCTGGCCGAGGCCAGCGTCTACCTCACCTCCAACGCTCCCGGCAACCCGCCGCCGACCGCGCGCTTCGACTACACCAAGCTGGCGGCCGGCACGGCCGAGCCGGGTGGGGCCGAAGGCGGGGTCGAACTGGTCAGCTGCGGGGTGCCACGCGCGTGCACCGTGCGTATCGTGGACCCGGAAACCCAGACCGAGAACCCCGAGGGGAAGGTAGGCGAGATCTGGGCGCACGGCCCCAACGTCGCGGCCGGCTATTGGCACAACCAGCAAGCCACCGAGGCGACCTTCGGCGGCAAGCTGGTCAACCCGTCGCCCGGGACGCCGCAGGGACCCTGGCTGATGACCGGTGACCTCGGCGTCATCTCCGGCGGCGAACTGTACATCGTCGGGCGAATCAAGGACCTGCTGATCGTGGATGGGCGCAACCACTATCCGGACGACATCGAGGCCACCGTCCAGGAGATCACCGGGGGGCGCGTCGCGGCCATCTCGATCCCGAACAGCGAGTCTGAGCAGCTCGTCACGATCGCCGAGTTGAAGAACAAGGGGGGATCCGAGGAGGAAATCCTGGATCGGCTGACCGAGGTTCGACGTAAGGTCACCGCCGCGCTGTCCAAGGCGCACGGCTTGGTGAGCGGGGACCTGGTCCTGGTTCCGCCGGGCGCCATCCCGATCACCACCAGCGGAAAGATTCGTCGCTCCAGCTGTGTGGAGATCTATCAGCGGGATGGGTTCGAGCGACTGGATGCGACTGCTCGGTCTGTATGACAGATGACGAGCTGCTCGCGTGGCTCACGGGGAGGTTGAGTTGAGCGAGAAGAGTGCTGCGTCGGTGGGGGGTCCGGATCGTCGGGCGATTGTTGCTGAGGCGCTGCGCAAGATTGATGATCTGACGGCGCGGTTGGCTGTTGCCGAGGCGGGGGACAGCGAGCCGATCGCGGTGGTGGGTTTGGGGTGTCGTCTGCCGGGTGGGGTGGATGGTCCGGCGGCGTTGTGGCAGTTGTTGTGTGATGAGGGTTCGGGGATTGTTGGGGTTCCGGCGGATCGCTGGGATGCCGATGCGTTGTTTTCGTCGGATCATTCGGTGCCGGGGACGATTTGTTCTCGTGAGGGCGGGTTTTTGTCGGGGTGGCATCCGTCGGAGTTTGACGCGGAGTTTTTTGGTATTTCGCCGCGTGAGGCTGATGCGATGGATCCGCAGCAGCGGTTGTTGATGGAGGTGACCTGGGAGGCGTTGGAGCATGCCGGGATTACCCGGGAGGCTATTCGCGGTACGTCCACTGGTGTGTTTGTGGGTGTGACGACCAGTGATTATGCGGTGTTGGCTGCGGAGCGGTTGGGGCCGCGTGATGCTGATCCGTATTTTTCGTTCGGTAATGCGCCGAATTTTGCGGCGGGTCGGTTGTCGTATTTCTTGGGTGTGCATGGTCCGGCGTTGATGGTGGATACGGCGTGTTCGTCGTCGTTGGTGACGATTCATTTGGCGTGTGCGAGTTTGCGGCGTCGGGAGTCGGATCAGGCGTTGGCTGCCGGGGTGAATTTGATTTTGGCTCCGCAGAACAGTATTGCGACGTCGCGGTGGGGGATGTTGGCGCCGGATGGGCGGTGCAAGACTTTTGATGCTGCTGCCGATGGGTATGTGCGGTCTGAGGGTGCTGGGGTGGTGGTGCTCAAGCGGTTGTCGGATGCGCAGCGTGATGGTGATCGGGTTCTGGCGGTGGTGCGGGGTTCGGCGGTGAATCAGGATGGGCCGTCGAGTGGTCAGACGGTGCCGTCGGGTCCGGCGCAGCAGAAGGTGGTGCGGGCTGCGTTGGCGGCGGCGCGGTTGGAGCCCGGTGATATCGACTATGTCGAGGCGCATGGGACCGGTACCGCGTTGGGTGATCCGATTGAGTTGGATGCGTTGGCGGCGGTGTTTGGTGAGCGGGGTTCGTCGGCGCCGTTGGTGTTGGGGTCGGTGAAGACCAATGTGGGGCATCTGGAGTCGGCTTCGGGTGTGGCGGGGTTCATTAAGACGGTGTTGTCGGTGCAGCGGGGTTTTATCCCGCGGCATCTGAATTTTTCGGAGTTGACGCCGAATGCGGGTGTGGGGGCGTCGAAGTTTGAGGTTGCTGGGCAGGCGATGGCGTGGCCTGCGGTGTCGCGTCCGCGTCGGGCGGGGGTGTCGTCGTTTGGGGTGTCGGGCACTAATGCGCATGTGATTGTGGAGCAGGCTCCGCCGGGGTCGGGGTGTGTTGGTGGGGAGTCGGTGGCTTCGGGGCCGGTGACGACGTTGGTGGTCTCGGGTAAGTCGCCGGCGCGGATCGCGGCGACCGCGGGGGTGCTGGCGCAGTGGTTGGCCACCGACGGCGCCGACGCCACCCTGGCCGACGTCGCACACGCGCTCAACCACCATCGGACCCGCCACCAGAAATTCGCCACCGTTGCCGCCCGGGACACCGAGCAGGCCATCGCGGGGCTCAACGCGCTGGCAGCAGGCGAGTCCGCGCCGGGCGTGGTGGAACCCGCGGCGGTACTGCCGGGACCGGGAACCGTGTTTGTGTTTTCGGGTCAGGGTTCGCATTGGGTGGGGATGGGTCGTCGGTTGTTGGCCGAGGAGCCGGCGTTTGCTGCCGCGGTGGCGGAGTTGGAGCCGGTTTTTGTCCGGCAGGTGGGTTTTTCGCTGTGTGAGGTGCTTGAGCAGGGCCGGGAGATTTCCGGTGATGCTCAGGTGCAGCCGGTGATCATGGGGCTGCAGTTGGCGTTGGCGGCGTTGTGGCGTGCCTATGGGGTGGTTCCGGATGCGGTGATCGGGCATTCCATGGGGGAGGTGTCGGCGGCGGTGGTGGCCGGGGCGCTGACGCCCGAGCAGGGTTTGCAGGTGATCGGGGTGCGGTCGTCGTTGATGTCGCGGCAGGCCGGTCAGGGTGCGGTGGCGTTGCTGGAGTTGGATGCCGCAGCCGCCCAGGAGGTGTTGGCCGGTTATCCCGGTGTGGAGGTGGCGGGGTATCTGTCGCCGCGGCAGACGGTGGTGGCCGGTGCTCCTGCGCAGGTGGATGCGGTGATCGCTGCGGTGGCCGGTGCCGAGCGGTTTGCGCGGCGGGTCAATATGGAGGTGGCCTCGCATACCGCGTTCATGGACCCGATTCTCGCGGAGTTGCGGGCCGAATTGGCCGGGTTGCGGCCGCAGGTCCCGCAGATTCCCTTCTATTCCACCGTCGTCGACCCGGCCGGTCCCACACCGGTGCTCGATGCGGACTACTGGGCGGCCAACGTGCGCAAACCCGCACTGGTCAACCAGGCCGTCGCCGCCGCGGGGGACAAGTACGGCACGTTCATCGAGATCAGCCCGCACCCCCTGCTGACCCACACCATCGACGAGATCCTGGACGCGGTGCCGCACTGCAGCATCGCGACTCTGGTGCGCGACGGCGACGACACCGTCGTCTTCCATCAGCACCTCAACAGCGCACACCCGGTCAGCCCACGGGACCTGCCGCACCCGGCCGGGCCCTACCCGGCGCTGCCGGCCACGCCGTGGCGGCACACCCGGCACTGGCTGGACCTCGAAAACGCCGTCACCGCAGCCGAATCTGCGCCAGCGCCCGGTGTGCTGCTCGGCACCCACATCGCGATCGGCAGCACGCCGGCGGTGCACCTGTGGCAAGCCCGGCTGTCGCCGGAGAACAAGCCCTACCCCGGCAGCCATCGCAACAACGGGGTCGAGCTGGTGCCGGCATCGGTCCTGCTGCAGACGGTTTCGGATGCCGCGTTGCACGTCAGCGGGCAATCGGCGGTCAGCGACATTCGCTTCGAACACCCGATCGTGCTCGACCGGCCACGGACCGTCCAGGTGGTCGCCGACGCCGAAACCGTGACGGTGTCGTCGAGAGCGGTGAGCGACGACCCACAGGCACGCTGGGTCAGGCACCTCAGTGCACGGATCACCGCAGGCGACGAATCAGACTGGTCCCCGGCCGATTCCGCCCTCAGCAATGGTCACAGCGGAACGGAATTCGACGACGCCGCGGTGAGTGCGTTCTGGCTCACCTGGGGCAGCGAAGGCCGGCCGTTCCAGTGGACGGTGACGTCCGGTCGATCCACCTCCGGGCAACTGCGGGCCGACCTCACGGCCGAGCAGACCCCCACGGTCGCGATGCTCGACGCCGCACTGCACGTCGCCCGCATGGTCGACGACGCCGATCCCGAACTGATGGTGCCCGCCACGGTCGACGCCATCCGTTTCCGCACAGCGCCCGCCGACGGCCGGGCCGGAGTCACCGTGCATCGCCGTGACAGCGGCACCGGTGAGCTTGTCGTCGACATCGCCCTCACCACCGGCGACGGCACGGGATGCATCGACGTGCGCGGGCTGCGCTACACCGCGCTCAGTGCGGCGCGGCCAGCCGACGACCCGAGTTCGATCGCCCACGCAATCGACTGGCAGCCCTGGGATGCCGCACCGGAGAACCCGGCTGAACCGGGCACCCTGACGGTGATCGGCGACAGCGCCGCCGCCACCGGCCTGCGTGACGCACTGACCGCGGCCGGGCACCAGGCAGCCGGGCTCGCCGAGGCCCAGGCCGTCGTCTACGTCGCGGACCCGGGCCCTGCCGGCGAATCCGATCTGGACTGCGCCTCGCGGCTGGCCGGCGAGGTCGCCGAACTGGTGGCGGCCCTGGCGCAGCGCGACACCCGCCCGCCCGCTCTGTGGATCGTCACCCGCGGCGTCTACGAGGCGGCCTCGCATGCGGCCGTGCGGCAAAGCTGCCTGTGGGGTATGGCCGGGGTGATCCGGGCGGAGCAACCGCAACTGTGCGGCGGGCTGGTGGACCTGGCCGCCGCAGACGTCTCCGCCGGCGACGCCGCGGTGCTGTCGGGCATTCTGCGCACGCCGGCCAAGTCCATCCTGGTGCTGCGCGACGGCCAGATCCGCAGCACGGCGTTCACCCCGATCTCCGGCCCGGCGCAGCGCGAACCCACGGTGTGCCAGCCCGACGGCACCTATCTGATCACCGGCGGAATGGGCGCACTCGGCCTGTTGATGGCCGGGTGGTTGGCCGACCGCGGCGCCCGGCGCCTGCGCCGCCGCAGCCCTGCCCGCCCGCCGGACTGGGGCCGGCCGCCACTCGCGATCCGGCACCGCCGGCGTCACCGTGGAGGCGTCACCGAGGTGGGCGGTCGACTCGGCTCCCGGCTCGGCCGCTGACCCGGACCGCGGCACCAGGCCGGGCCGAGCCGGCCGCGGCTGCTCCGCCGAGGTCGAGGCCAGGACACCATGTGGCCCAAGGTCGCCGGTGCCCAGGTGCTGCACGAGCTCTTCCCGCCCAAGAGCCTGGACTTCTTCTACATGACCGCGGCCGCGGGCGCCGTCTTCGGGGTGCCCGGCCAGGGCGCCTACGCCAGTGCCAACGCCTATCTGGACGGGCTCGCCCGTGCCCGCCACCAGCGCGGCTGCCACAGCGTCAGCCTGGACTGGGTGGCCTGGAAGGGCTTGGGCTTCGGTGCCGAGGCCCATGTGGTGCTGCACGAACTCGAGCGGATGGGCTCGCGGCCCATCACTCCCGCGGAGGCGTTCGCCGCCTGGGATCACGCCGAGCACTACGACCTCGCCCAGGTCGTGATGGTGCCGCTGCCCTCGGTGGGACAGTCGGGCGCGTCCGATCCTGCCGGCGGACCGGTCCGTGACTGGGCCCAGCTGTCCGCCGACGAAGTCGTCAGCGAGCTGGAGGTCGAGCTGCGCGCCATCCTGGCACGGGAACTTCGCATGTCGGAGGCTGAACTGCAGCTCGACCGGCCGTTCGCCGAACTCGGTCTGAACTCCGTGATGGCCATGTCGGTGCGGCGCGACATCGAAGCGCTGGTGGGGTTGGAGCTGTCGGCGACCATGTTGTGGAACCACCCGACAACCGCGGCGCTGGCAGCGCACCTGGCCGGCAAGCTGGTTCCGCAGGAGGATTCCGGCGGTGGCGTGGCCCCCGCCGACGACGACCTGCCAGACTCTGCCGACAGTGTGTTGGATGAGCTGTTCGACAGCGTGGAGTCGGCTCCGGCCGGATGGGACGGGATCTAGTGGGAATCGAGTTCTCCGCATGACCGCAGCGTTTGACGAAGAGGGCCTGCGCCACTGGCTGGCCGACTACCTGGTCACCAACATCGGCTGCAGCCTCGAGGACATCGATTTCGACGCGTCGCTCAACGACCTGGGCGTCGGTTCCCGTGATGCGGTGGTGCTCTGCGGCGAACTGTCCGAAGTTCTCGGCCGCAAAGTGTCGCCGGTGGAACTGTGGCAGCACCCGTCGGTGGCGGAACTGGCCAGGTTCCTGCTGGAGCCCGAAGCCGCAGACGAAGAGTGGACCCCCGAACCCGGCCGCGTCGGCACCGACGAGCCCATTGCCGTGATCGGCCTGGGTTGCCGGTTCCCCGGCGACATCAACTCACCGGACGCCTTCTGGCAGTTCCTCATCGACGGCGGCAATGCGGTGACCGAAGTGCCCGCCGATCGCTGGGAGCCCTTCGACGACGGCTCGCCGGAGACCGGCAACGCGATCGCCCGCACCACCCGCTGGGGATCGTTTCTGCGCGACATCGCCGCGTTCGACGCCGACTTCTTCGAGATCTCCAGCCGCGAAGCGGTCAAGATGGACCCGCAGCAGCGACTTCTGCTCGAAGTCGCGTGGGAAGCCCTGGAGCACGCCGGCATTCCGGCGACCTCGTTGCGCCGAAGCCAGACCGGCGTGTACGTCGGCGCCAGCATCACCGAGTACGGCTGCCACGCGTCGGCCGACCTGACCGGCGTGGACGCCTGGAGCAACGCCGGCGGGGCGCTGAGCATCATCGCCAACCGGCTGTCCTACTTCCTGGATCTGCGTGGTCCGTCGGTGACGGTGGACACCGCGTGCTCGTCCTCGCTGGTCGCACTGCACCTGGCGTGCCGGAGTCTGCGTAGCGGGGAAAGCGAGACCGCGATCGCCGGCGGGGTGAACCTGCTCATGTCCCCGGCGGTGTTCCGGGGCTTCGACCAGAGCGGGGCGCTCTCGACCACGGGGGCGTGCCACGCGTTCGACGCCGACGCCGACGGATTCGTGCGCGGCGAGGGCTGCGGCGTGGTGGTGCTCAAGCGCTTGTCCGATGCCCGCCGCGACGGCGACCGGGTGCTGGCCGTGGTGCGGGGTTCGGCTGTCAACCAGGACGGACACTCCAACGGTCTGCTCGCGCCGAACCCGGCTGCCCAGATGGCGGTGTTGCGGTCGGCCTATGCCGACGCCGGGATCGCGCCGCAGGAGGTCGACTACGTCGAAACCCATGGAACCGGAACCCTGCTGGGTGATCCGATCGAGGCGAAGGCGCTGGGAACCGTGTTGGGACGGGGTCGCTCCCCGGGGTCCCCGCTGCTGATCGGGGCGGCGAAGTCGAACATGGGCCACCTCGAGGCCGCTGCGGGCATGGTGGGCTTCATCAAGGCGGTGCTGGCGGTGCAGCGCGGGACGATTCCGAAGAACCTGCACTTCAACACGCCGAACCCGCACATCACCTTCGACCAGATGCGCTTGAAGGTCGTTGCCGAACAGCAGGACTGGCCGTCATCGGATCACCCGCGGCGGGCCGGGATCTCATCCTTCGGGTTCGGTGGCACCAACGCCCACGTGGTCATCGAGCAGGCTCCGACCGCTCGGGTCGCCGCGCGCGAAGCAGACCCGGCGGTCACCACCCTGGTGGTCTCCGGGCGCACCCCCGAACGGATCTCGGCGACCGCACGCGAGCTGGCCGACTGGCTGGCCGGCGACGGCTCCGGGGTGGCACTTGCCGACGTCGCGCACACGCTCAACCATCACCGCGCCCGGCAACCGTTGTTCGGCACGGTATGCGCCCGCGACCGCGATGCGGCGATCCGCGGGTTGCGGGCACTGGCCGACGGCAGCTCGCTCGACGAGCCGGGGTGCGGCGTCGTCGGTCCGCACGACGGCCCGTGCGGCCCCGGTACGGTGTTCGTCTACTCCGGCCAGGGCTCCCATTGGGCCGGCATGGGCCGGCAACTGCTCACCGACGAGCCGGCGTTCGCCCGGGCGCTGGCCGTGCTGGAACCGGCGTTCGTCGAACACGTCGGGTTCTCGCTGTGGGAGGTGATCTCCGGCGGCGAACCGGTCAGCGGAGACGCGCAGGTGCAGCCCGTCCTGATGGCGCTGCAATTGGCGCTGACCGAGCTGTGGCGCTCCTACGGCGTGCACCCCGACGCCGTCATCGGTCACTCCATGGGCGAAGTCACGGCCGCGGTGGTGGCCGGTGCGTTGAGCCCGGCCGACGGATTCCGGGTCATCGCCGCCCGTTCGACGCTGATGTCGCGGCAGGCCGGGCAGGGCGCGGTGGCCTCGTTGAACCTGGACGCTGCGACCACCGAGGAGCTGCTGGCCGGCTACCCGGATGTCAGCGTGGCGGGATACCTGTCACCGAAGCAGACCGTCGTGGCCGGGCCGGTGTCGCCGGTAGATGCCGTCATCGCCGCGGTGAGCGGCCAGAACAAGTTCGCCCGGCGGGTCAACATGGAGGTGGCCTCGCACACCGCGTTGATGGACCCGATCCTGCCGGAGCTGCGCGCGGCACTGGAGCACCTGACGCCCGAAGTCGCCACCATCCCGTTCTATTCGACCGTGACCGAAGCCGCCATGCCGGCCGGTGGCATGCCGATCCTGGACGCCGACTACTGGGTGGACAATGTCCGCAAGCCGGCGATGCTGACTCAGGCAGTCGCGGCCGCGGCAGCCGACTACACGACGTTCGTCGAGGTCAGCGCCCATCCGATCCTGACACACGCGATCGCCGACACCGTGGCGGCCCTCGGCGGGCATCACCACAGCGTCGGAACCTTGGTCCGCGACGGCGACGACGCCGTCAGCTTCCACACCAACCTCAACCGGACACACACCACCCAGCCGCCGCAGACGCCGCACCCGCCGGAGCCGCACCCGGTGCTGCCGCCCACCCCGTGGCGGCACAGCAGTTACTGGATCGAGCTGACTCGGCGCGCCGCCCCGGCCGCCGAGGCCGGTCAGCGGGCGGCGGGCAGCCCCGGCTCGTTGCCCGAAGACTGGTGGTGCGAGCTGACCTGGCCGGCCACCGAGGCCCCGGACGGCGGGGCGCCCGCCGAGCAGTCGTGGCTGGTGATCGGCGACCCGGACCTCGGCGCCGAACTCGCCCGCGCCGGCGGTGTGCGGGTCCTCGAGGCATCGGTGCTGGAGGCAGGCGCGGACCCCGCGACGCTGGCCGCCGCACTGGGAACCGCCACCCACGTGCTGTACGCGCCGCCGGCCACCGCGAGCGCCCTGAGTGCCGCACCGGCCTACGAGGCGTTCAACGCGGCGCGACGGCTGGCCACCGCGATGGCCGGTTCGGCCCTGGGCCCGGCGAAGCTGTTCCTGCTGACGCGCAACGCCCAGCCCGTGGGGGAGGGCGACCGGGCCAACCCGGCGCATGCGGTGCTCTGGGGGCTGGGTCGCAGCCTGGCCCTGGAGCACCCGGAGATCTGGGGCCGGGTGCTCGACGTCGACGAGTCGGTGCCCCCGGCCCTGGTCGCCGGGTACCTGCTCGCCGAGGCGGGCGCGGCCGACGACGAGGACCAGATCGTCTACCGGGCCGGTATCCGCAGGGTGCCGCGTCTGCTCGGCGGTCGTCCCAGCGGTGCGGCGCCGGTCGCCTTCGACCCCGGCAGCTGCCACGTCGTCATCGGCGCCACCGGAAACATCGGGCCGCAGCTGGTGCGCCAGCTGTCGGCCAGCGGCGCCAAGACCATCGTCGCGGTGTCCCGGCAGCCCGGCTCGCGGCTGGACGCACTGACCGCCGAGTTGGCCCCGGCCGGCACCACCTTGGTGACGGTGGCCGCCGACGCTGCCGACGAGTCCGCGATGAGCGCACTGTTCGAGCGGTTCGGCGCCGACCTGCCACCGCTGGAAGGCATCCACGTGGCGGCGTTCGCCGGCGGTCCGGTGACGTTGCGCGACATGACCGATGACGACGTCGTCACCATGTTCCGCCCGAAACTGGATGTGGTGGCGGTACTGCACAAACTGTCCCTGCGGCACCCGGTCCGCTATTTCGTGCTGTTCTCCTCGATCTCGGGCATCACCGGGTCGCGCTGGCTTGCGCACTACACGGCAACCACAACCTTCCTGGACACCTTCGCCTACGCCCGGCGTGCGGCCGGCCTGCCGGCCACGGCGATCAACTGGGGGCTGTGGAAGTCGCTGACCGACACCCAATCCGACGCCGAGCGGCAGGTGACCGTTGACTCGGGCCTGGAGCCGATGGCCGACGAAGTCGCCATCACCGCCCTGCCCCTGGTGATCGGTGCGCACAATGCCGCACGGCACACCGTGGTCGCGGCCGACTGGCCGCGGCTGATCGCCGCATACCGCACCCGGGCGGCGCTGCGCATCGCCGACGAACTGCTGGCCGTCGCGGCCTCGGCGGATGGACCCGCGGCGTCGGTCACCGAGTTCCGCCGCACCCTGGCCGAGGCCGAGCCCGAACGGCGCGCGGAGCTGCTCCGCGACCATGTCACCGACCACGTCGTCGCCGCCATGGGACTGGCATCGCGCCACGCGCTGGACCCGACTGTCGGTTTCTTCCAGGCCGGGATGGATTCGCTGATGAGCGTCACCCTGCAGCGGGCCCTGTCGGACAGCCTGGGCGAAACCCTGCCGGCAGCGGTGGTTTTCGACTATCCGACCGTTGACGCGTTGACCCAGTACCTGGCGACGATCCTGCCTGAGCTGGTGGAGGCCGCCGAACACGACAGCGCCGACGCCTACGACGACATGAGTGATGACGAGCTGCTCGCGCAGCTGTCGGAGAGGTTGAGTTGAGCGAGAAGAGTGCTGCGTCGGTGGGGGGTCCGGATCGTCGGGCGATTGTTGCTGAGGCGCTGCGCAAGATTGATGATCTGACGGCGCGGTTGGCTGTTGCCGAGGCGGGGGACAGCGAGCCGATCGCGGTGGTGGGGTTGGGGTGTCGTCTGCCGGGTGGGGTGGATGGTCCGGCTGCGTTGTGGCAGTTGTTGTGTGATGAGGGTTCGGGGATTGTTGGGGTTCCGGCGGATCGCTGGGATGCCGATGCGTTGTTTTCGTCGGATCATTCGGTTCCGGGGACGATTTGTTCTCGTGAGGGCGGGTTTTTGTCGGGGTGGCATCCGTCGGAGTTTGACGCGGAGTTTTTTGGTATTTCGCCGCGTGAGGCTGATGCGATGGATCCGCAGCAGCGGTTGTTGATGGAGGTGACCTGGGAGGCGTTGGAGCATGCCGGGATCACCCGGGAGGCGATTCGCGGTACGGCGACCGGTGTGTTTGTGGGTGTGACGACCAGTGATTATGCGGTGTTGGCTGCGGAGCGGTTGGGGCCGCGTGATGCTGATCCGTATTTTTCGTTCGGTAATGCGCCGAATTTTGCGGCGGGTCGGTTGTCGTATTTCTTGGGTGTGCATGGTCCGGCGTTGATGGTGGATACGGCGTGTTCGTCGTCGTTGGTGACGATTCATTTGGCGTGTGCGAGTTTGCGGCGTCGGGAGTCGGATCAGGCGTTGGCTGCCGGGGTGAATTTGATTTTGGCTCCGCAGAACAGTATTGCGACGTCGCGGTGGGGGATGTTGGCGCCCGATGGGCGGTGCAAGACTTTTGATGCTGCCGCCGATGGGTATGTGCGGTCTGAGGGTGCTGGGGTGGTGGTGCTCAAGCGGTTGTCGGATGCGCAGCGTGATGGTGATCGGATTCTGGCGGTGGTGCGGGGTTCGGCGGTGAATCAGGATGGGCCGTCGAGTGGTCAGACGGTGCCGTCGGGTCCGGCGCAGCAGAAGGTGGTGCGGGCTGCGTTGGCGGCGGCGCGGTTGGAGCCCGGTGATATCGACTATGTCGAGGCGCATGGGACGGGTACCGCGTTGGGTGATCCGATTGAGTTGGATGCGTTGGCGGCGGTGTTTGGTGAGCGGGGTTCGTCGGCGCCGTTGGTGTTGGGGTCGGTGAAGACCAATGTGGGGCATCTGGAGTCGGCTTCGGGTGTGGCGGGGTTCATTAAGACGGTGTTGTCGGTGCAGCGGGGTTTTATCCCGCGGCATCTGAATTTTTCGGAGTTGACGCCGAATGCGGGTGTGGGGGCGTCGAAGTTTGAGGTTGCTGGGCAGGCGATGGCTTGGCCTGCGGTGTCGCGTCCGCGTCGGGCGGGGGTGTCGTCGTTTGGGGTGTCGGGCACTAATGCGCATGTGATTGTGGAGCAGGCTCCGCAGGGGTCGGGGTGTGTTGGTGGGGAGTCGGTGGCTTCGGGGCCGGTGACGACGTTGGTGGTCTCGGGTAAGTCGCCGGCGCGGATCGCGGCGACCGCGGGGGTGCTGGCGCAGTGGCTGGCCACCGACGGCGCCGACGCCACCCTGGCCGACGTCGCGGCGACCCTGCGCGAACGGCGAAGTCGCTTCAAATACAGCGCCGGGGTATGCGCCCGGGACACCGAGCAGGCCATCGCGGGGCTCAACGCGCTGGCCGCAGGCGAGTCCGCCCCCGGCGTCATCGAGCCCCGGCCGCGGACGGCGACGTCCCGGCCGGTGTTTGTGTTTTCGGGTCAGGGTTCGCATTGGGTGGGGATGGGTCGTCGGTTGTTGGCCGAGGAGCCGGCGTTTGCTGCCGCGGTGGCGGAGTTGGAGCCGGTTTTTGTCCGGCAGGTGGGTTTTTCGCTGTGTGAGGTGCTTGAGCAGGGCCGGGAGATTTCCGGTGATGCTCAGGTGCAGCCGGTGATCATGGGGCTGCAGTTGGCGTTGGCGGCGTTGTGGCGTTCCTATGGGGTGGTTCCGGATGCGGTGATCGGGCATTCCATGGGGGAGGTGTCGGCGGCGGTGGTGGCCGGGGCGCTGACGCCCGAGCAGGGTTTGCAGGTGATCGGGGTGCGGTCGTCGTTGATGTCGCGGCAGGCCGGTCAGGGTGCGGTGGCGTTGCTGGAGTTGGATGCCGCAGCCGCCCAGGAGGTGTTGGCCGGTTATCCCGGTGTGGAGGTGGCGGGGTATCTGTCGCCGCGGCAGACGGTGGTGGCCGGTGCTCCTGCGCAGGTGGATGCGGTGATCGCTGCGGTGGCCGGTGCCGAGCGGTTTGCGCGGCGGGTCAATATGGAGGTGGCCTCGCATACCGCGTTCATGGACCCGATTCTCGCGGAGTTGCGGGCCGAATTGGCCGGGTTGCGGCCGCAGGCCCCGCAGATTCCCTTCTATTCCACCGTCGTCGACCCGGCCGGTCCCACACCGGTGCTCGATGCGGACTACTGGGCGGCCAACGTGCGCAAACCCGCACTGGTCAACCAGGCCGTCGCCGCCGCTGCGGCCGACCATGACACCTTCATCGAGATCAGCCCGCACCCCCTGCTGACCCACACCATCAGTGAAGCCGCCGAAGCCGCCACCGCCGAGCCGGTGACCGTGGGGGCAACGCTTCGCCGAGGCGACGACGAGACCCTGAGCTTCCACATCCAGCTCGCCGAACTCGGCTACCAGACCGGCGCCGGCGGGTTCGCCGAGCTGCCCACCACGCCGTGGCTGCACACTCGGCACTGGCTGCCGGCCCCCGAGCGGGCGATGCAGGCACCGGATGTCCATCCGTTGCTCGGCGTGCACGTCGAGTTGCTCACCGGCGGCGAGCACGTCTGGCAGAACGAGCTGAGCACCGCGGCGATGCCGTGGCTGGCCGAGCACCCGGTGCACGGACAGGCCGTTGCGCCCGCGGCGGCCCTGATCGAGATGGCCGTGGCCGCCGGCAGCCAGGCACTGGGCACAGCCGCCGAGTCGATCGAGGTGACCGGCCTGCAGATCGAGCAGCCGCTGGTGCTCGACGACACCACTCAGCTCACCACCACCCTGCGCGGGGCGCCCACCGAGGCACAGGTCGAGATCCACGCCCGCGCAGCCGGGGAAGCGTGGTCGCGATACGCCGTCGCCGATGTCGCCGTGGCACCGGCGCAACGCGCAGTTGAGCCGGCCCCGCAACAGCGCACGTTCACGTTGCCCGAGTGCACAGGCTCCGGCGCCCACCCGGCCTACCGGCTCCCACCGGCCGTGCTCGACGCCGCGCTGCGCCAGCTGGCGGCCGGTGTCGAGGCCGTGCAGCCCGGCCACGACGCGGACGGTGCGGGGTACGCGCCGGCCGCGGTCGCCGCGGTGCGGGTGTTCGCCCCTGCCGGACGCCCGGTGCGCGGCCACGCCGCACTGAGCGTTGCCGACGACAACGCGGTGCGGGGCCGTCTGGTGTTGACCGACGACTCGGGTGCCCCGTGCGCCGAGCTCGCCGGCATCGAGCTGCGGCCCATCGATCCGCGCTCATTGCGGGTGCCACTGGACCAGAAGACCTTCGCCACCGAGTGGGCGCCGGCGGTCACCGCGCCGGCCGGTGCCGCGGCGGCACCCGGCAGCTGGCTGCTGCTCTGCGAGCCGTCCACCGGCGAACTCGCCGAGCACCTGGCGGCACGCCTGGGCGGGCCCGACCGCACCGTGTTCACCGGGGAGTTCACCGACGGGCCCGCCCTGAACGAGGCGATCGAGCGCGCCGCCGCGGACCCCGCGCATCCACCCGCCGGCATCGTCGTCCTGCTCGAACGCAGCGAATTCGCCGGGACCACCCCGGACAGCGCACTGGCGCGGGCCCGGGAACTGGTCTGGACGGCGTGGTCGGTGGCCCGGGCAGCCGTCGCCGGCTGGACCGGGGCGTCCGCGGGCAGCAAGCCGCGACTGTGGGTGGTCAGCAGCGGTGGGCTGGCCTTCGGCGGCGACGAACCCGGCGATCCCGCCATCGGGGCGCTCAAGGGCGTGGTCCGCACCTGGCGCTTCCCCGGCGAACTCGCCCGCGTCCTCGCCGACGAGCCGGACCTGGGCGCCACCCTGGTCGACCTCGACCCTGCCCAGGACACCGCGGACCGCGCCGATGCCCTGCTGGCCGAACTGGGCGCCTCGCTGCGCGACGACGTGATCGCCTGGCGCAACGGTCAGCGCTACACCGAGCGGCTGATCCGGGCGGCGCTCGACGGCGCCGGGGATGCCCCGGGCGACGATGCCGGCCACGCCACGGTCCGTGCGGACGGCTCCTACCTGCTCACCGGTGGGCTGGGCGGCTTGGGCACCGTGGTGGCGCGCTGGCTGGCCGAGCGCGGCGCCGGACGGATCGTGCTCAACGGCCGCAGCGAGCCGTCGCAAGCCCAGCGTGCCGTGCTGGCGGAACTGGCCGCGCAGACCCAGGTCGTCTTCGTCGCCGGCGACATCAGCGCACCGGGTGTGGCCGAGCGGCTGGTGGCCGCCGCGCAGGAGACGGGCCGGCCGTTGCGCGGCGTCGTCCACGCCGCCGGCGTGCTGGGGGATGGCCTGGTGAGCGCCGTGACGCCCGAGAGCCTGGCCGATGTCTGGTCGGCCAAAGCCGTCGGCGCCGCCCGCCTGCACGCGGCCACCGCAACCGCCGAGCTCGACTGGTGGGTGGGCTTTTCCTCCATGGCCGCCCTGCTGGGGCTGCCCGGCCAGCTCGGCTACGCCACCTCCAATGCCTGGCTGGACGCCCTGATGGCGTGGCGGCACGCCTCCGGGCTGCCCGCGACCGCCATCAACTGGGGCCAGTGGTCCGATGTGGGGCTGGGCCGGTCGATGACGCTCAGCGTGCTGGACCCGATCAACCCGGACGAAGGCATCGAGGCGCTCGACGCGGTGCTGGCGCCCGACGCCGGTGGGATCGGCGCCCGGGTCGGGGTGGGACGGCTGCGCATCGACCGCGCGGTCGCAACGTCGCCCGAATTCCGTGACCTGACTTTCTTCGAGTCGCTCGTAGCCGAAGCCGACGTGGCAATCGGTGCTGCTGAGGCCGGTGAGGTTTCCGTGGGCGGCGGCGCCGACACCTCGGCTACCGGCGAGCCGGACTGGGCGGCCATTCCCGCCGACCAGAGGCGCGATGAGCTGGTGGTCAGGCTGCAGGCTATCTTGGCTCGCGAACTGCGCACGGCGGTGACGGCGATCGATGTGGACCAGCCCTTCCCGGAGATGGGGCTGGATTCGATGATCGCGATGACCGTGCTGAAAGAGACACAACAGTTGGTCGGGGTGGATTTGTCGGCGTCAATGCTGTGGAATCACCCCAGCATCTCAGCGTTGGCGACGCACCTGGTGGGGCTGCTGGCGTCGCACTACGCCGAGCCGGACAGCACAGCAGGTCACGACGACGACGATCTGGGGTTCGGCTCATCCGGCGGCGTGCTGGATGAGTTGTTCGATCAGGTCGAGTCGGCTTCGACCGGGAGCGAGAGCGGTATTTATTGATGACGACGATCTTCAACAGGATCTCGGCCATGAGCGCCGAGAAACGGGGGGCGCTGACCGAGCAGTTCGACAAGGCGTCGCGGATCGCGGCCGCCGAGCCGATCGCGGTGGTGGGGATCGGCTGCCGCTTCCCGGGTGGCGCCTCGGGCCCGGACGCCTACTGGGACCTGTTGAAGACCGCTCGCGACGGCATCACCGAGATCCCCGCGGATCGCTGGGACGCCGAGGAGTACTACGACCCGGACCCGCTGGCACCGGGCCGGATGTCATCGAAGTGGGGCGGGTTCCTCTCCGATGTCGCCGGGTTCGACGCCGACTTCTTCGGCATCTCGCCGCGCGAAGCCGAGGCCATGGACCCCCAACAGCGCCTGATGCTGGAAGTGGCCTGGGAAGCACTCGAACACGCCGGGATGCCGCCGGCAACCCTGTCCGGCATCCGGTCCGCGGTCATGATGGGCGTGTACTACACCGAGTACCAAGGAATTTCAGCGGCCAACCCGGATGCCATCGACGGCTACTCGGCCACCGGTAACGCGCACGCCGTCGCGGTGGGCCGGATCGCCTACCTGTTGGGTCTGCGCGGACCGGCCGTGGCGATGGACTCGGCGTGCTCGTCATCGCTGGTCACCATCCACATGGCCTGCCAGAGTCTGCGCCTGCGCGAGAGCGACCTGGCCCTGGCCGGCGGCGTCAGCCTGATCCTGCGGCCGGAAACCCAGATCGCCATGGCGAAGTGGGGAATGCTGTCCCCACGCGGCCGATGCCACACCTTCGACGCCGGAGCGGACGGCTTCGTGCGTGGTGAAGGGGCGGGAGTCGTGGTCCTCAAACGCCTGACCGACGCCATCCGCGACGGCGACCGGGTGCTCGCGGTGGTGCGCGGCTCGGCGATCAACCAGGACGGACGGTCCAACGGCTTGACCGCCCCGAACACCATCGCCCAGATCGACGCGATCACCCGCGCACTGCGCAGCGCCGACGTCGCCGCCAACTCGGTGAACCTGATCGAAACCCACGGCACGGGAACGGCTTTGGGTGACCCCATCGAATTCGAGGCCTTAGCCGACGTCTACGGGCGCGGTGCGGCGAAATGCGCACTCGGTGCGGTCAAGACCAATATCGGACACCTGGAGGCAGCCGCCGGGATCGCCGGATTCATCAAGGCCGCGCTGTCGGTTCAGCGCGGACAGATCCCGCCGAACCGCAACTTCTCCACCTGGAACCCGGCGATCGACCCGAGTCCCACACGGCTGTTCGTGCCCACCGAGATGACCCCGTGGCCGGCCACCGAGGGGCCGCGCCGCGCCGCGGTCTCCTCGTTCGGGCTCGGCGGAACCAACGCGCACGTCGTGCTCGAGCAGGGACCCGACCCGGTCCCGTCGCCCGCACCGGCCGAGCCGGTCGCCACTTTGGTGGTGTCGGGCAAGACCGAGCAGCGGGTGGCGGAATGGGCCGCCACACTGGCTGACTGGATCGCCGGCCCGGGCGCCACGGTCCCGCTGGCCGACATCGCCCGCACGCTCAACCACCACCGCAGCCGGTACGCCAAGTTCGCCACCGTCTGTGCCCGCGACACCGAGCAGGCGCTGGCCGGGCTGCGGGCGGTCGCCGGCGGCTACCCGGCACCCGGAGTGGTCGGCACGCGCGCCGAATCCCGCGGCAAGGGCACCGTGTTCCTCTACTCGGGCCAGGGATCCCAATGGGCCGGGATGGGCCGGCAGCTGCTGATCGACGAGCCGGCCTTCGCCGCCGCCGTCGACGAGCTCGAGCCGGATTTCGTTGCCCAGGTCGGGTTCTCGCTGCGCGGGGTGCTGGAATCCGGAGAGCCGGTGGTCGGTATCGACCGCATTCAGCCGGTGCTGGTGGGCATGCAGCTGGCGCTGACCGCACTGTGGCGGTCCCACGGAGTCGAACCGGATGCGGTGATCGGGCATTCGATGGGCGAGGTGGCCGCCGCCGTGGTGGCCGGTGCGCTGAGCCCCGCCGACGGCCTCAAAGTGATCGCCACCCGGTCCAGGCTGATGGCGCGGTTGTCCGGGCAGGGCGCGATGGCGCTGCTGGAGCTCGACGCCGAGGCCGCCGAGAAGCTGGTCGCCGAGCACCCGGACATCGCCGTGGCCGTGTACGCAGCACCCCAGCAGACCGTGATCGCCGGCCCGCCGGACCAGGTCGACGCGGTGGTCGCGGTGGTGGACGCCCAGGGCAAGCTGGCCCGGCGCGTCGAGGTGGACGTGGCATCGCACCACCGGACCGTGGACCCGATCCTCGAGGAGCTGCGCACCGCGCTGACTGACCTCAAGCCGTCGGCGCCGAAGATCCCGCTGATCAGCACTGTGGGCCAAACGGCAACCGAGACACCGACGTTCGATGCCGACTACTGGGTGCGCAATTTGCGTAACCCGGTGCGGTTCGGCCGGGCCGTGACCGCCGCCGCCGCCGGCCACGCCACCTTCGTCGAGGTCAGCCCGCATCCGTTGCTCAGCCACGCCATCAACGGCAACCTCGAGACGGCGCGGCCCGCCGGCGACAGCACCGTGACGGGCACCCTGCTGCGCGACCAGCCCGAGGCCCTGAGCTTCCACACCAACCTGGCCGCCGCCGCGCCGCCACCGGCGCAGGCGCCGCAACCCGACGGTGGCCTGGGTCGCGTCGACCTCCCGGCGCGGCCGTGGCAGCACGTTCGGTACTGGGCGGCACCGGTGGCGTCCAACCGCAACTCCGCCGACGCGCATCCGCTGTTGGGTACACACGTAGAGCTTCCGTCCGGACACGGTCACGTCTGGCAGGCCGACGTGGGCACCGAGCTCGTCGCGTGGATGGCCCACCACAAGGTGCACGGCCAGATCGTCATGCCGGCCACCGGGTTTGCCGAGATGGCGCTGGCGGCGGCCGGACAGGCGCTGGGCCTGCCGCCCTCCGCGATCGCGGTGGACCGGGTCGAAGTCGAACAGATGCTGCGCGTCGATGAGCGGACCGAGGTGACCACCCGGCTGCTGCACGACACCGATGGCTCCGACGAGCTGCGCATCGAGATACATTCCCGTCCCGCCGGCGGTGGTTGGTCGAGGCACGCCGTCGCCCGGGCCGTGGCCGCACCGGCCACGCAACCGCAGCCTCGCGCGGCGGCACCGGCGAGCGGGGGCACCGCGCTGTCCCCGGCGGACCTCTACACGGCGCTGCGCCGTACCGGTCTGCAGCACGGCCCGGCGTTCGCGGCGCTAACCCGCATCGTGCGCAAACCCGGTGGCATATCGGAGGCCGAGATCGTGCTGCCCGACGAGGCGACCGGGCACCGCGGCTACCGCATCCACCCGGTGATGCTCGACGCCGCCCTGCAATGCCTGGCCGCCGCGCTGCCCGACGAGTCGCTGAGCGGAGCCTCCGACGCCACCTACCTGCCGGTGGCCGTGGAGACCATCCGGGTCTTCGGCGATGTCGGCCGGCGCGCCCGCGGCCACGCCGAGGTGCTCAACCACGACGACGACGGGATCACCGGGCGCGTCACCCTGACCGACGACACCGGCACGGTCACCGCCGAGCTCTCCGGGATCTACCTGCAGCGCGTGCAGCGGCGCACCGTCCCGTTGCCGCTGAGCCAGAAGATCTTCGACACCGAGTGGCTCGAGGCTCCCGGCCCCGCTCAGCCCCCGGCAGCCGCCGGCGGAAGCTGGCTGGTGCTCACCGAAGGATCTGAAAGTGAAGCCCTGGCAGCCGATTTCGCTGCACGGTTCAGCTCGCCGGAGCGCCGCGTGATCACCGCGGACCTGACCAGCGAACAAGCGGTGCGGGAGGCCTTCGCGCAGACCGCCGGCGACCCCGACCGGCCCCCGGTGGGCGTCGTCGTGCTGGCCGCCCGCGGCGACTTCGACGGCACGGAGGCGGGCGACGATCCGGCCCGCGGTCGCGACCTGGCCTGGTCGGTCGCCTCGACGGTGCGCACCATTGTCGGGGGCTGGCACGGCACGGCGCCCCGGCTGTGGCTGGTGGGCCGCAACGGCCTGACCGTCGACGCCGAGCAGCCGGAGCACGGCGATCCGTCGATCTGCGCCCTCAAGGGCCTGGTGCGGGTGCTGGCCTATGAGCACCCCGATCTGCACACCGCCCTGGTCGACATCGACGCCCGCTCCGACGGCGCCGACCCGGTGGCGGCGTTGATCGCCGAGCTGGGACTGGCCGGCACCGACGATGTGGTGGCCTGGCGCGGCGCGAACCGCTATGTCGAACGGCTCAAGCGGGCCAGCCTGACCGCGACGGGCGCCCCGGTCGTGCGGCGTGACGGCGCCTATGTGCTGACCGGCGGTCTGGGCGGCATCGGACTGGTCGTCGCCCGTTGGCTGATCGATCACGGCGCTGCGCGGATCGTGCTCAACAGCCGCTCGCAGCCCTCCGAGGAGCAGCGTGCCGTGCTGTCCGAGCTCGAACAGCGGGCGCAGGTCGCCGTCGTCTCCGGTGATCTGGCCGCGCCCGGTGTCGCCGAGAGCCTGGTCGCCGCCGCCGAGGAGACCGGGTGTGCGCTGCGCGGTGTGATCCACGGCGCGGCCGTCATCGACGATCAGATCGTGGTCGGCATCGACAAGGAGACGCTGGGCCGGGTGTGGGCGCCCAAGGCGTCGGCGGCGCTGCGGCTGCATGTGGCGACCGCCGGCAAGGACCTGGACTGGTGGGTCGGGTTCTCCTCGACGTCGTCGCTGCTGGGCGCCCCGGGCCAGGCGGCCTATGCCGCGGCCAGCGCCTGGCTGGACGGCCTGGTGGCGTGGCGGCGGGCCGCCGGGCTGCCGGCGATCACCATCAACTGGGGCCAGTGGTCCGGGGTGGGCGTCGCCCAGGAGCTGAAGTTCAGTGCGCTGGACCCGATCAGCCCCGATGAGGGCATGGAGGCGCTGGAGGCGATCCTCGGCGGTGATCTCGGCCGGATCGGCGTCGCGCGGCTGCGGCTGGACCGGGTGGCCGCGGCCTTCCCGGAGTTGCAGCAGCTCGGATATTTCGCCACCCTGGCCGAGGAGCTCGACCTCGATGCCGAGGACGACGACTGGCCCGGCCCCGAGGGGCTCAAGCAGCTCGACGCGGCCGAGGCCGCCAAGGCGGTCGTGGCCCGGCTGGGTTCGCGCATCATGGCGATCATGGGCTACCCCAAGGGCAGCGCCATCGACCCGGGGCGGCCGTTGACCGAGCTCGGAATGGATTCACTGATGGCCGTGCGCATCCGCAACACCGTGCGGGGCGACTTCGGGGCGGAGCCGCCGGTGGCGCTGCTGCTGCAAGGAGCCTCACTGACCGATCTGGCCGCCGACCTGTCCCGCCAACTCGGTCTGGCGGCGCAGGAAGGCGCAGACGGCGACGGCGACGCCGGGGGCGTTCGGAGCCGGGCCCAGCAGCGTGCCGCGGCGCGGCAGCGTGCGGCGGCGCGGCGGAAAGTAGGAGATCGTTCGTGACCAACAATGAAGTGCCGCCCAACGCGATCGCGGTCGTCGGCATGGCCGGGCGCTTTCCGGGCGCCCGCAGCCTGACCGGCTTCTGGGACAACCTGCGCAACGGCACCGAATCCATCGTCACGCTGTCCGAGGACGAACTGCGTGCCAGCGGCGTGAGCGACAAGGCGCTGGCCAACCACAACTACGTGCGGCGCGCGGCGCTGCTGGAGGGCATCGAGGAGTTCGATGCGGGTTTCTTCGGGTTCACCCCGCAGGCCGCTCGCACCATGGACCCGCAGCACCGGCTGTTCCTGCAGACCGCGTGGCACGCCTTGGAGGACGCCGGATACCAGCCCGGCGAGATCGAGGGCTCCGTCGGCGTCTACGGCACCAGCACCACCAGCGGCTACCTGCTGCACAACCTGATGTCGCACTACGATCCGAACCTGATCATCGGGCAGGGTGTCAGCTTCGAGATGGTCAACCTGTCTCTGCAGAACGACAAGGACTATCTGGCCACCCGGGTGGCCCATCAGCTCAACCTGCACGGCCCTGCACTGTCGGTGCAGACGGCCTGCTCGTCGGCGCTGGTCGCGCTGCACCTGGCCTGCCAGAGCATTCTCAACGGCGAATGCGACATGGCGCTGGCCGGCGGTTCCTCGCTGCGCGTGCCGCATCACGTCGGCTACTGGCACGAGCCCGGTTCGATGGTGTCGGGCACCGGGCACTGCCGGCCGTTCGACGTCCGGGCCGACGGCACCATCTTCGCCAGCGGCGTCGGGGTGGTGGTGCTCAAGGCATTGGCCGACGCGGTCGAGGACGGGGATCGCATCCACGCGGTGATCCGGGGCTCGGCGCTGAACAACGACGGCGCCACCAAGATGACCTACGCGGCGCCCACCGCCGCCGGTCAGGCCGACGTGATCGCCGAAGCGCACGCGGTCGCCGAGGTGGACGCCTCCACCATCAGCTACATCGAATCGCACGGCACCGGCACCCCGCTGGGCGACCCGATCGAGATCGAGGGCCTGCGACAGGCTTTCGCGGTCTCCGAGCAGCCCCGCACCGGGCCCTGCTACGTGGGATCGGTGAAGTCCAACATCGGGCACCTGGAGTCGGCGGCCGGCATCGCCAGCCTGATCAAGACCATCCTGTGCCTCAAGCACCGGGCGATCCCGGCCACGCTGCACTACACCAGCCCCAACCCCGAACTGCACCTCGACGACGGACCCTTCCGGATCCGCAGCGAGTACGGTCCCTGGGAATCCGACGGCATCCGGCGCGCCGGGGTCAGCTCGTTCGGCGTCGGCGGCACCAACGCCCACGTGATCGTCGAAGAGTGGCCCGAAGACGTCCCGGCCGACGCGCCAGCCGCCCCGCGGCCCGGGCCCGAGGTGCTGCTGCTGTCGGCACGCACCGCCGACGCGTTGGCGCAGGGCCGCTCGGAGCTGGCGGCCGAGCTGTCGGCCGCCGGTGCCGAGGCGTCCGACGCGCCGGATCTGCACGACGTGGCCTACACGCTGGCCGAGCGGCACCCGCACACCCTGCGCCTGGCCGCGGTCGTCGCCGACCGCGCCGACGCGGTGGCGGTGCTGGGCGCCGAGGAGAGCGAGAACGTCTTCATCGGCGAGGGCGTGGACCCCGCCGACGTGGCCGCCGAGGACAGGGTGGTGTTCCTGTTCCCCGGACAGGGCGCCCAGCACATCGGGATGGCGCGCGGGCTCTACGACAACGAACCGGTGTTCGCCGAGTACTTCGACCGCTGCGCGGCCGGCTTCGAGGCGGAGCTGGGCTACGACCTGCGCTCGATGATCTTCGAGGGCACCTCCCGTGACCTCGAACGCACCGATCGCACCCAGCCTGCGCTGTTCACCGTGGAATACGCCCTCGCCAAACTGGTCGAGAGCTACGGTGTGCGCCCGGCCGCGTTGATCGGCCACAGCATCGGCGAATACGCCGCGGCCACCGTCGCCGGTGTCTTCGACCTCGACACCGCGATCAAGGTGGTGGCGATGCGGGCCCGGCTGATGCACGCCGCGCCGCGCGGCGTGATGGTGGCCGTGCCGGTCAGCGCCGAGGCGGTCGGTGCCTATCTGACCGGTGACGTCGACCTGGCCGCGGTCAACGACCCGGACGGCTGCGTGGTGGCCGGGGCCGAGTCCGATATCCGCGAGTTCACCGACCGGCTCAAGCAGGCCGGTATCAACGCGCGCCGAGTGCGGACCTCACACGCCTTCCACTCCCGCCTGATGGACTCGATGATCTCGGAGTTCACCGCGTTCCTGTCCCGGCAGACGCTGCACGAACCGCAGCTTCCGCTGCTGTCGAACCTGACCGGCACGTGGCTGGCGCCCAGTGAGGCGACGAACCCTGCGACGTGGGCGCGCAGCGTGCGGGCCACCGTCCGGTTCGCCGACGAGATCGATGTCGTGCTGGGCGACCCGTACCGGGTCTTGGTCGAGGTCGGTCCGGGGGCCACGCTGACCGCGTCCGCGGCCCGCAACTCGAAGTTCGCGAGCGGGCATCGGGCCGTGCGCCTGATGCGCCACCACGCCCAGAACCGCGACGACCGCGATACCTTCCTGCTGGCACTCGGCCAGCTCTGGGCCGCCGGGGTGGAGGTGGACTGGTCGCTGTTGCGCGGGGATTACCAGCCCAAACGCGTCACTGTTCCGGGCTATCCCTTTGAGCGGCAACGTCATTGGCTTGAGCACAATGCGAACGCCACCTGGGTGTCCGGCGGCGCGAGCGCGGCTGGTGCCGCCGCGGGCGCTCCGGGCGGGGACACCGCGGCCAGCGGTGAGTCGATAGAGGCGACACTGCAACGCATTTGGGCGCTGTGCCTGGGTGTCGGCTCGGTGGATCGCACGGCCAACTTCTTCGACGTCGGCGGGGACTCCCTGGTGGCGATCAGCGTCGCCATGGCCGCGTCGCACGAGGGGTTCGACCTGACCCCGCAGGACCTCTACGACAACCCGACGGTGGCGGCGCTGGCCAAGGCGCTCACCGCCCGGTATGCCGCCGGCGGCCTGGGCCGTCAGTCGCCCGGTGCGGTCGAGCACCCGCCGGTGCCGCCCAACATCGCCTACTTCCTGGAAAACGGTGTTCGCGAGCACGGGCGCTGGCGTATCCCGGTGGTGCTGCGGTTGCGGCCCGACATCTCGGCCGATGACGTGCGATCCGTGCTGTCGGCGGTGGTCAACCACCATGAGGCGCTGCGTCTGCGTATCACCGAGCGGGCCGGCACCTGGGAGCAGCGGATCGTCGAGCCCGGCGACTTCGGCGAGATCAGCATCCACAACCTGCCGGAGGGCCTGACCGCAGAGGACGACGCGGTGCGCACGCTGCTCGCCGAGCACATCCGCGAGCAGGACCTGTCCAGCCCACCGCTGACGGCACTGTATGTGCGGGGCGCGGCGGGCGATCTGTGCTACCTGGCGCTGAGCCTGCACGCCGCCGTCGGCGACGAGGCCTCCCGCGACATTCTGCTCACCGATATCTTCACCGCGTTCGGGCAGCAGCTGGGTGGCAACGACATCGAACTGCAGCCGGTCGGGGTCGGCTGGGCCGAGTGGTCGCAGCGGTGCGCCGGACTCGCGACCCACCCGGCGGTGCTGGGGAGTCGCGAGTTCTGGTTGCAGACAACGCAATCAGCGACGCTGCGGGTGGCCGCCGAAGCCGCCGAGCCTCCGGCGGCCGCCGACCTGTGCACGCTGTCCACAGCACTGCCCGCCGTGGACACCAGCGAGATCGACGACGCGCGGCGGCGGCTGCGCCTGCCGATCAACGAGATCCTGCTGGCCGGGTTGGGCCGGGCGGTGGCATCGGCGCTCGGTGCGGGCAGCATCGCGGTCGACATGGGGGGAGCGGGCCGGTCGGTGCTCAAGCCCGATGTCGACCTGCGGCGCACCGTGGGCTGGTTCACCACGATCTATCCGGTCGCACTGAGCTGCTCGCCGGCCGGGCAGACATCCGCGCGGCAGCTGCTGGACTCGGTCCACGAAGCCGTGGACGGCGTCCCGCATTACGGGATCGGCTACGGACTGCTGCGCTACCTGTACGCACCGACGGCGCGGCGCCTGGCCTCGGTCGCCCCGGCTGACATTCACTTCGCCTACCTCGGGGCGATCCCCGAGCCGCCGTCGCTCGGCGACTCCCCGGTGCAGTTCGACCCCGATACCGCGATGCCGGTGCGCGAGGCGATCGCGGGACTGGGGCACGCACTGGAGCTGCGGGCCTACCGGACCGGCGGGGTGCTGCACGTGGACTGGTGGTTCGACAGCCGCCGCATCGAGGAGTCCGTGGTGCGTTCGCTCGCCGACGGGTTCACCGCGGCGGTGATGGAGCTGGTCCGCGAGGCCATCGCCGAACACGACTCGGAGTCCGCCGCCCAAGACGGCGAAATGACTCTGGTCGAGTTGTCGTAGAGGGGATATCGCCACACGTGTTTGCCACCTCGGTTATCCGCAAGCTCGCCAACAGCGAGGAGATGCTGGCCGAAACCCATAATTTCGTGGGTCTGGCGGCCCATGTCACCGGTCCGGTCGACATCGATCTGCTCTCGGAGGCCTATGAGGCGCTGTTGGAGGCGCATCCGATCCTCACCGGGCGCCTGGAGCGTCTGCCGGACGGGCACCACCAGTTCGTCACCGACGACCTGATGCCCGACGGTATCGAGGTCATCGAGCTCGACGGGCCCGACGAGCAGCCGCCCGCCCCGCACTTCGACCAGACCGAGTCGTTGGTGGCGATGCGGGTGATCATCCGCGACGGGCAGGCCCAGCCGACGCTGTACGTGCACCATGCCGTCGCCGACGGTCACCACATGTACGCGTTGATCGAGGAGATGCTGTCCTACTACACCGATCTGGTCACCACGGGCCGGATCGGTGCGATGAACGTCGAGCCCGCTCCGCTGTCGATCGAGGCGGTGCTGTCCGATCGGGGGATCGACAAGCAACAGCGCTCCGGAATCGAGCGTTTCATGCCGGCGTTGTTCGCCTACGATCTGCCGCCCACCCGGCGGGCCGTCGCGGCGCAGGCGCCGTCGTCGCCGGTGCTGGTGCCGATGGCGTCGTGCCGGCTGACCGAAGGCCAGACCGACAACGTGGTGGCCTTCGGCCGTGCGCACGATCTGAGCCTGCACGCCGTGCTCTCCGCGGCGGTGCTGATAGCCGAATGGCAGCTGCGCGGCAAGCTCAGCATCCCGGTGCCCTACGTCTACACCGTCGACCTGAGATACTTTCTGTCACCACCGGTTTCGGCCACCGGCTGCACCAATCCGATCGGGCTGGCGACCTACCTGGCCGAGGTCGACACCAAGACCGACCTGGTCGAGCTGGCTCGCGATATCGCGGCGAACTTCCAGAAGGACCTCGACGAGGGCGTGATCCAGCAGTCCCGGCTGCACTTCAGTCCGCAGTACGTGGGAAACCCGCCGGGGCTGCCCGATGTCGTGGTGCTGAGCAACAACGGATTGGTACCGCCGGTGCGCACGCCACCGGGCGTTCAGGTCACCACGACGCACGGTGAGCTGTACTTCGCGGTCAGCGCCGGCATCGACATCTACTTCACGCAGATCTTCGCCGGCCAGCTCAACATCGAATACCACTCCCACGGACCGGAGCCGGAGCGCTCGGTGGAGGCCATTCGGGCACTGCTCTGCGGCATCGCCGAGCAGCACGCCGCCGGCGTCAGCTGACCGGGCCGAAGGCGTAGCGGTGGTACTGCAGCATTGCCCGCAGCGGCCGCACCGCCCGGGCCAGGCGGCTGGAACGCCGGAATCCGGCCGGGACCCGGTCAAAGGTCTGCGCGTCGAAGAAGTCGGTGGCAGCCAGCAGCCGAACGCCGGTCACCTTGTCCAGGATGTCGCTGGGGTCGTTGACCGCCCAGTGCAGGCTCGCGCCGGACTGGCGCTGCAGACGGTGCGTCTTCTGCGTCTTGATCCCGAACCAGTTGTAGAAGTCGATCTGCAGTTCGCCGGACGGGAACTTGTCGACGATGCTCTGCAGCAGTGCCACGCCGTCGGCTTCGGTCAGGTACATGCTGATGCCCTCGGCCAGCAGCAGCACCGGGCGATCCGCCGGGATCTTGTCCAGCCACGTCGGGTCGGTGGCCGAGGTCGCCATCAGGTGGTAGCCGGGGCGGTCGGGGTAAACCTGTGCGCGCAACGCGATCACCGGCGCCTGGTCGACGTCGTACCAGGTCACCTCGGGTCCCGGGTCGATGCGGAAGACCCGGGCGTCGAGGCCGCAGCCCAGGTGGATGACGGTGGCGTCGGGGTGGCTGGCCAGAAACTGCCGAGCCCAGATGTCGTACTGGGCGGTGCGCACGGTCACCAGGGGCGCCCAGCGGCCGGGAGCTTTGAGGGCGTCCCAGTCGAAGTCGATGCGCTCGACGGCCTCCTTGGCGTACCGGTCGCCCAGCACCGGGGAGTCGAAATCGGCATCGAGTGCTTTGAGATAGAGCGTCGTCAGCATGGTTGCCGCGGCGCCGTGCAGGTCGACGGGGATCTTGTCTGCCACGTCGGCGAGCCTAATACGCTGGACGGGCATTCGATGCACCGCAGGGTCGAACCCGGCAGTTCAGCGAGGCTCGACGGAGGAGAGCCGAAGCTGGGACCGCCGCATGAACCAGGAGGCACAGATGGCGGCTGAGACCACCGAACGCGACGGCCGAGCGCCGCGGATCCTGTTGTTGTACTACAGCTTCTCCGGGCAGTCGCGCAAGGTGCTGGAGACCGCCGGCGAGGTGTTCGCGCAGCGAGGCTGCGAAGTGGTGGAAGCCGGTATCGAATTCACCGATCCGCGTTATTCGCAGCGGTTCGCCCAGTTCCCGCTGCGCCGGGTCTGGCCGGACATGCTCAGCGTGCTCAAGGCGCAGCAGCGGGGGGAGACGGGGCAGATTCGCACGCCCGACGCGGTGCGCGACGGCGAGTACGACTTGATCTGCATCGGCTCTCCGACCTGGTGGAAAGCGCCGGCCATGCCGATCAGATCGTTCCTCAAAACGGATGAGGCGCGAAAACTCTTGGACGGCAAGCCGTTCGTGGTGTTCACGGTGTGCCGCGAGTTCTGGCAGGAGAACTACGCCGAGGTCTGCCGGCTCGCCGAGGAATGTGGTGGGCGCTATCAGGACGAGATCCACTTCAGCTATCCCGGTGACCCGTTGCGTTCGATGCTGGCGCTGACCAGTTTCCTGGGCAGCGGGCGCTACCGAGAGCGTTACCTGGGGCTTCGGCTGCCTCCGACCAATGTTCAGCCCGAACAGCTCGACCGGGTCCGCACGTTCGCCGCCGGCCTGGTGGGCCGGCTGTTCGGCAAGTGAGAGGTCAGCGGCTATGCCCCGTTCCTTCGAGGTGAGGTTCGCCTCGCCGGCAACCGTCGAGCAGGTGCACCGCGCCTTCGGCAACCGTGCCTATTGGCAGGCCCGGCTGGAGGCGTTCGGCGGCACCAAAAGCCTGGACTGTCTCGATGTCGACGCCGACGGCCGGATTCGGGTCGTGGTGAACGAGGATCTGCGCCACGGCGCGTTGCCCGGGATGCTGGCCAAGGTGTACCGCGGCGACCTCAACATCGTCTCCACCGAGGTCTGGACGCCGGCGGCGGACGGCCGGGTCGACGGCGCCATCACGGTCGCGGTGACCGGCGCCCCGGGCTCGGGCAGCGGTGTCGCGGTGCTCGAACGCGCCGGCACCGGCTCGCAGATGACGCTCAGCGGTACCGTCCGCTTCAAGATGCCGCTGGTCGGCGGTCCCATCGAGAGCTTTCTGGCTCGCGAGTTCGCCCAAGGTGTGCCGGAGATCCAACGGTTCACCACGAGTTGGCTAGGTGAGAATGCCTGATTCGGAGTTCCCGTACACCCACGTGCCGGCCACCGCCGAGGCACTGGCCCGGCTGGACATGCCGCTGGGTGAGGCGATGATGACCCAGCGTGCGATCCGGCGGGTGTATTCCGACCCGGTCGATGACGCGGTGGTACTCAAGTGCATCGAACTGGCGTTGCGGGCCCCGACCGGAAACGACGGTCAGAATTGGGAATTCATCGTCGTCAAGGACCGCAAAGTCAAAGAGGAATTGGCGAGGCGGTATCGGCAGGCCTGGAAAATTCAGCGCGGCGTGGTGCTGCGGCGCAAGATCAAAACCGACGAGTCGATCGCCGGAATCGCGCGGGCCATGCAGTGGCAGATCGACCATTTCGCCGAGCTGCCGGTTCTGGTGGTGGCCTGCCTGCGTCTGGGGGCCAGCGAGGGCCGGCTGCCGGTGGTGCGGATGCCGCACATCGCCGAATCCGCCTACTGGGGTTCGATCTATCCCAGCGTGCAGAATCTGCTGCTCGCGGCCCGTGCCATGGGCCTGGGCGCGTCACTGATCACCCTGCCGCTGTGGAATCAGCGCGCGGTGCGGCGCACCCTGGGTCTGCCGCACGCGGTCACACCGTGTTGCATCGTGCCGCTGGGGTGGCCGCGCGGGCGTTACGGGCCGACCACCCGCAGGCCCGTCGGGGAGGTGGTTCACCTGAACTCCTATGGCGACCGTGCATGGCTGGAATAACTGAATGCACGCTGTGGTCATCCCGGGCCGGAGATTATGTGCGATTAAGGGGAAATCCGTCGTGGATTGGTGTAAGTTAATCGTCGATCGCTAAGTTCGGGCCGCGCGCTCCGATATGCGCGCACGGTCCGGGGGGACATCTAAGGGGGATGTGTGATCGGTGGGGGGACGCTTCAGCGTCGGTATACAACGGGCGGGGCTCATCGAGCGGCCCCGGGGCGCCGGCCTGCGATGGTCGCAACGGGGGCATCAGCGCCGCCGCGGCGGTATGCCACGGCCACCGTCAGCGCAGCACTGGCGGCGTCGACCGCGGTAGCCCTGGTGGCTCCGGTCTCGCCGGCCGCGCCCTGGATCCCCGGCCTGACCGCCGCCGAGCGGGCGGTGCAACTGGCGGCGGAGCCCTCGTTCCTGAACATCCCCTTCAACTTCTTCCAGGACCTGGTCAACATCCCTTTCAACAACGTGCAGTCGACCAACGTGCTGGCCAACTCGTTCTTCTTCACCGGTAACTGGTTCACCCCCAGCGCCACCAACCTCTGGGGTGAGGATCCGGGCGACCCGGGGCACTTCATGGCGATCATGAATTACCTGTTCCCCTTCGCCCCCGAGATCTCGGGGCTGTATCAGCCCGAGATCGACCCGACCGCTTTGGCCAACGGCACCGCGGGCCTGGGGCAGCAGTTGGCCATGTTCGCTGCCGCCATGTTGCCGGTCAGCGCTTCGTGTGACGCGATCCAGTGCTCTCCGATGTCGCCGGTCGAGCCGATCACCGGCCTGACCGGACTGGACCGGTCGATCAACTTCCTGGTGGCGTTCTCCAACTTCCCGAACGACGACAACCAGCTGGACCTGTTCAAGTACTGGCTCAAAGTGCCGCTGCAGGATCTGTTCAACGGCTACACGTTCCCCAGCAGCCCCTTCAGCGACCCGGACAACCCGACCTCGGCGGGCATCGCCTCGCCGGTCGACGGTATCGGTCCCAACGGCTCGGTGCCCGGCGGATTCGGCTTCCCGGGCACGCATCCGCTGCTGGACGACAACAATCAACCCGTGCTCGATGAGTACGGCAACCAGATCAATCTGATGCCGTGGGCCGGCGTGACGTTCAAATTCGACCCGTTCGGGCCGTTCCTGCAGTGGTTCAACAGCCTCATGCAGCCGGTCGACTGGAGCGTCAACGGCGCGGACCCGACCGTCGGCTTTCACTTCGCCACCGCCGACGAGGTCGCGCAGACGATGAAGGCCCTGATCGCCGGCCTGGTCATCGACTTCAACCCCTACGTCGCGGGCAGCCCGCTGTGCCCCGGGTTGTGCAATATGGAGCCGTTCTCCCCGCCGTGGGGAGTGACCACCTTGGACCTGGTGAAATCGATCCAGGCCATCGGCGCGCCCAATCCGCAGATCCAGGAGTGGATCGACCTGACCGAGGCCGCGGGCCAGAACGCCGTGGGCGATGCGAACGGCTCGACGGACGAGCAGATTGTGGCCGCCATCTCTGCCTTGCAGACCGGAACGTTCACCTTCGACACCGAGACCCACAACGCGATCATCGACTTCCTGGCCGAGATCAACCCCTACCTGCCGAACCTGGCGGTCAACTCGGGGCTGCTGACCGATCCCGGGTTTTTGGGCCCGTGGCCGATCAACCCCGAGACCGGTTACTACATGCCGCCGACCTGGAATCCGGACCTGCCGTTGGCCGAGCAGCAGATCGGCGAGTACGGGGGTCTGAACTCACTGCTGGTGTGGGACGACTTCCTGCGGGTTCTGGACCCGAGCGGAGGCCTGGTCACCGATCTCGACGCGTTGTGGGCCGAAATCGCCAGCTGGTTCACGTTCTAGGCCGCGCCGACGCTGCGCGGGGCCGCGTCCGTGCGGCAGTCCCGGGATGCGGGGGAGTAGTCCGCCGCGCGACGACCGTGCCCAGGGATCCCATTCTCTCCACAGCGTTTACATCGCTTGGCGACATGTGATTGTCGATTTGCGCTCAGTGAGCACTTTGATAGATTACAGGAATGTCACGCGGCCCTGGAGCTGCGTAGGACTACTTTACCTTGGGAGGAAATCGGGATGGTCACAGCCTTGCGTTCGTACTTCTCCGCGGGGCTGGCCATCACCACCGCCGGGCTCATCACCGTGGCCCCTCCGGCCGCTTCGATCGCCAAGAGCGAGGCGGTTCACCTCGAGACACAGCTCGCTGCCGGGGAGTCGCTGTGGAACGTCCCCCTGAACCTGTTCCAAGCTCTGTTCAACGCGCCGGCATGGGAAATCCACGCCATGGACACCCTGGCCAAGTCACTGTTCTACAGCGGTCCGTGGTTCGCCGGAAGCCCGACGAACGCCTGGGGCGAGGACCCCGGCGACATGGGGCACTTCGAAGGCATCCTGCAGATGATGTTCCCCTTCCCGTTGATCTCCGGCGCCGGTCACGAAGGGGACCACAGCTTCCCGGGTCTGGGCCAGCAGCTGTCGATGCTGGCCAATGTGCAGATCCCGATCGACCTGAGCTGCGCGGGCCTGGACTGCCTGCCGGCCATGCCGACCAGCCCGATCACCGGCTTCACCTCGATCGACCAGACCCTGTGGAGTCTGCTGATCGCCACCGGCCTGCAGCCGTTCCCGCTGATCAACAACTGGTTCCAGATTCCGTTCTCGGACATGACCAACGGCAACCAGTTCTACTTCGACCCCAACGGGCCGGGAATGGTCAACATCGGGTATGCCAATGACGGCTACTACTGGCAAGGCACCCGCACGCTCGAAGAGCTGGGGCTGAACCCGGAGGACTACCCCAACATCGACCCGAACGCCCCGCTGCAGCCGTGGGCGGGCAGCTACTACTCGATGGACTTCGGTCAGCCGTTCGCCAACTTCTTCGAAAGCCTGAAGCAGCCGTTCGATCCCGACCAGTTCATCCTGCCCGACCCGATCGATTTCGCGCGCGCCGTGCAGTCGCTGATCGCCTCATCGTTGCTGGCCTTCAACCCGTTCATCCCCGGCAGCCCGGTCTGCCCCGGGCCGTGCCTGCTGCTCGAGCCCGGCGGCAACATCTTCAACCCCGAGGACTGGAACACCCCCAGCTACTTCTGGCTGGTGAAGATCATGGACGACCTGTGGCCGGGTAACCCGGTCATCGACGAGTGGATGGACGCCTACGCCGAGGGCACCGCCAACGTCTCCAACGAGGAGATGATCGAAACTCAGGCGTGGTTGTGGCGCCTGAACACCGTGCTGCTCGACATCAAGAACCCGTTGCCGCCGGACCCGGTCATCGACACCACCGCGTTCCTGCCCACCCCCGAGCAGCTCCAGGCCTTCTTCGGCGACTACTGGTACAACATCTTCGACAACAGCGGGATCATCGGGCCCTTCGACATCCAGGGCCTCTGGGACGCCATCTTCAACATCACCCCGGAGTAGCCGTCAGGTGGCCGCGCTACCGGCCAGATCGGGCTGACGCTCCGGTGGACACGGTCGCTGCTACCGTTGCTGGCGCGGCGGATAGGGAGAGCGGTGCTGTGCTTGAGGTGATTGACAGGGGCGGTACCAGTTCGGCGCACCCCGTTCCGCTGTTGTTCGTCCACGGTGCCTGGCACGCCGCGTGGTGCTGGGAGGAGAACTTCCTCGGATACTTCGCCGAGCGGGGATATCGCGCGCTGGCGGTCAGTTTCCGCGGTCATGGTGCCAGCTCCAGTGACAAGCCGTTGCGGGCCTGCGGAGTCGATGATTACGTCGCCGATATCGCGACGGTGGCCGAGAGCCTCCCGGTGCCCCCCGTGGTGATCGGCCACTCCATGGGCGGGCTGATCGTGCAGAAGTACCTCGAGGGCCGTCCGGCGCCGGCGGCCGTCCTGATGGCGTCCATCCCGCCGCGGGGCAACTACGGTTCCACCCTGCGCTGGCTGCGCCACCGGCCGTGGGATGCGATCAAGATGGCGGTGACCGGCAGGGCGCTGCCCTACATCAGTACGCCGGAGCGGGCTCGGCAGCATTTCTTCTCCGCGACCACCCCGGCGGAGACCGTCCTACAGTGCGCGGCCCGGCTGCAGGAAGACTCCCCGCGGATCAGCGTGGACTGTTTGATCCTCAAGTTGCCCCGGCCCAGCCGCGTGAGCACGCCACTGCTGGTGCTCGGCGCCGAACAGGACGGCGCCCACACCTGCAAAGAGGTGCGAGCCACCGCACGGGCCTACGGCACCGAGGCCGAGTTCTTCGCGGGCATGGGCCACAACATGATGCTGGAACCAGGGTGGGACGCCGTGGCCGAGCGCATCCACCGATGGCTGGGCGATCGCGGCCTATAGCGACGGCCGGGCCGTTCAGTCCTTGGCGAAGCAGTACAGCCGGTAGACGAACTCGCCGTTGCGCAGCGCCCCGTTGAAGGTCCAGTCGGTGGCGGCGCTGGCCAGTCGGGCCACGTTGCCATGGTGGGCGATCATGCTCTGCTTGCGGTCGAGGTTCTTCTCGTTGCCGCGCAGCACGTCCATGCTGATGTCCTCCTGGGACACCAGGCGCAATCCGGCGCCGGCCAGCTCGGCGTCCCAGCGGTCCAGCTCGCTGCGCCGGCGGAAGTCGGTGTAGAGGAAATGCCCACCCGGGGCCAGCACGCGTGCGGCACCGTCGAAGAACCGGGCCGGGTGCGGGTACAGATGCGATGCCTCGACGTGCAACACCACATCGAACGAGCCGTCGTCGAACGGCAGGTTCTCGGCGTCGCCCTGCACGAAGTCCAGGCCGGGCAGCTGGTGGCGCGTGCGGCAGAACTCGATCGCGGTCTCATTGAGGTCCAAGCCGGTGTAGGCGGCGGGCTTGAAGGTGCGCATGACATACGACGCGCCGCCGCCGTGACCGCAGCTGACCTCCAGGACCTTCTTGCCGGCCAAGTCGACCTGGGCGGCGGTGCGGTGATACTGCTGGATGAAGAACCGGTTGGGTTCGTCGGAGGGATCCAGCGGCACCGCCATCGGCGGGTCCTCTTCGTAGCCGTAGTTGAGGAACAACCAGTCGTCGCCGCTGAGCATCCGGGTCTGGGTGGAGAATCGCTTGTTCACGAAAGAGGTGAACACCAAGTTGTAGACGAAGGGATTCGTCAACACGCGATGGGTAACCGGGTTGAATATCAGGCGGTTCATCGTGGGCATCGAAGAAGTATCTCACGATTCGGGCGACGCCGCGGTTCTGGCCCCGTGCCGGGAGTCAGTCGCGCAGCCCGCGCATCAGAATGCGGTTCCACAGCCGGTCGGAAACCAGGGCACGGGCCAACACGGTTGCCTTGCCGGAGATTCCGATCACGTAGCGCGGCCTGGGGTTGCGGGCCCTGACCACGCGCAGCACCGCGCGCGCGACGGTGTCGGGCTCGATCATCACGCCCCGCTTGGCAGAGAGCTGGCGGGTGTTCTCGGCGTAGCGAACTTTGAAGTCGCCGTAAGGATCATCGGCTGCGTAGGTGGGTCGCGCCTCCTGCTGAGAGATGACGAACGGCGTTCGGACCGCGGTCGGGTCGAGCAGCACCACGCGGACGCCGAACGGCGCCACCTCGGCACCCAGGGACAGCGACAGCGCCTCCATGCCGTACTTGACCACGTGGTAACCGCCGGCGCCCGGACTGGCGAAACGCCCTCCGGTACTGCCGATGTTGACGATGACGCCGGACCGGCGGTGGCGCATTCCGGGCAGAACCGCCTGAGCAAGGTTCAGTGCTGCAACCACATTGGTCTCAAACAGGCCGCGCAGGTCTTCCAGCGGCAGTTGCTCGAGGGGACAGGTCAGCGGAAATCCGGCACTGTTGACCAGCACATCCACCGCACCATGCTCGGCAGTGATCTCCGCGACAAGGCGTTGCACTGCAGCCTCGTCGGTGACGTCGAGTTGGCGTGCGGTCAACCCCCGGGAGGTAAGACGTTGCAGCGCTTCGGAATTACGCCCGACGGCATAGACGCGGTAACCGGCCGCCTGCAGCTGGTCGGCAGTTGCCTCGCCGATCCCGCTGGTTGCTCCGGTGACCAGCGCTACCGGCTGGGCGCTCATCGGGCGCCGGTGTTCCCGGACCGGGCCGGTGCGGGGTGCCCGGCGGAGCCGGCGGGAACCAGTTCGACGGGCAGGTGCTCCAGGCCGCGCATGGTCGCGTTGACCAGATAGCGGGGCTCGCCGTCGAGCCGGATGGTTTCGACGTGGGGGATCAGCTGGGTCAGCACCCGGCTCACTTCGATGCGGGTCAGGTGCGTGCCGAGGCAGTAGTGCGCGCCCCCACCGAAAGCGAGGTGGTCGCCCGGATTGCGGTCCAGGTCGAACGTGTCCGGATCGGGGTAGTGGCGAGGATCGCGATTGGCGGCCGCGTAGAGCACCAACACCCGTGCACCGGCCGGGATGGTGTGGTCGCCGACCTGATAGTCGCACGTCGCGGTTCGGTAGAAGCCCTGCACCGGAGCGACCAGCCGGAGCTGCTCTTCGATGGCCGTGGGGATCAGCTCGGGCTGTTCGCGCAGCCGCGCGTAGACGTCGGGACGTTGTGCCAGGGTCAGGAACAGTCCGGAGATCAGATTCGTGGTGGTCTCGCTGCCGGCGCCGACGAGCATCGATGCCGTCCAGAACACCTCGTCGTCGGAGAGGGTGTCGGCACCGCTGGGTGCCGCCAGCATCGAGATCAGGTCGTCGCCGGGATCGGCGCGGCGGGCTTTGATCATCGGGTCCAGACTGCGGTGCATCGCGATCACCGCTTGACTCGAGCGCATGTTCATCACCATCCCGCGCAGGCTCAGCGGCGCGAATGCGGCCTCGTTGATGGTGTCGGCCCACTCCAGGAACTGGTGACGGTCCTCCTGCGGTATGGCCAGCATCATGGTGATCAGCCGGTTCGGCAGGGGCTTGGCCAAGTCGGAGACGATCTCCACGCGGCCGCGCTCGACCATCGCGGCCACCAGCTCGTCGGCGGCGCGGTTGATGTTGATCTCCCACGACTTCATCGCACGCGGGGTGAATGCCCGCGACACCGACCGGCGCAGCCGGGTGTGCTCCGGCGGGTCGGTGGCGTTCATGGTCTGCAGGCGGACCCGGAAGCGGGCCTGGCTCTGCGCCGAGGACAACGCCTCGTTGTCGCGCAACGCCTGGCGGACCTCGTCATAGCCCGGGATGATCCAGATGCCCCGCTTGCGGCTGTACCAGACCTTGGGGCCGGTCAGCAGCGTGCGATACCCCGGATACGGGTCGTGCATCGTCTCCGGGGCAAACGGGTCGAAGTCGGTCAGCGGCGCGGTCTCGCGTCTGGTCACCGCGTAGCGGTAGGCGGTCGCCCGGTCGCGGATGACGCCGATGAGCCCGTCGGTGCCGATCTTGAGCAGGCTGGCGCGAAAACGAAGTCGGCGCGTCAGTTCCTTCTGGTCCATCTGGCAAGCCCCTCGTCAGCGATCGTCGGGATTGGAGCGCGATTGGCCCGACCGGCCCGCAACCGGCCCAGCCGCCACCCTAACCCGGTCGCCGCCCGGGGCCCGGGGTCACTCTTTGACGAGGTCGAAAATGCGGTAGGTGATCTCGCCGCGGTCCAGGTCGCGGTAGAACAGCGACCCCTCGACCACGGCGAACTCCCGGGCGAAGCGGCGCAGGAAGAACGGCATGCGCTCGTTGATCAGCGCGTTGGAGCGCGGTGAGTTGGCCGCCAGCCCGCGCACCACTTCGCGACTGATGTCGCGCTCGTTGACCAGCCGCAGCGGCGGGGTGGCCAGGGTCTGCTGCCAGGACTCGATGTCTTCCTTGGCGCGGAAATCGGTGTGCAGGAAGTGCCCGCCCGGGCGCAGCACCCGTCCCACCTCGCGGACGAACTGCGCGAAGTCGGGGTAGATGTGTGAGGCCTCGACGTTGACCACCGCGTCGAAGGAATTGTCCGGGAACGGCAGGTTCATTGCGTCACCCTGCACGAAGTCCAAGCCGGGCACCTGGTGGCGCTTCTTGCAGAAGGCGACGCCGTCGGGGTTGAAGTCCAGGCCGGTGTAGGAGGCCGGCTTGAGGGTGCGGGCCAGGAAGGAGGCACCGCCGCCGTGGCCGGAACTGACTTCGAGGACGTCCTTGCCGGCCAGGTCGATCTGGGTCGCGGTCTGGTGGTAGAGCTGGATCGAGTACCGGTTGGGCTCGTCGGCCGCGTCGAGCTGCAGGCCCAGCGGCGGGTCCTGCTCGTAGCCCCAGTTCAGGAAGACGACGTCGTCGTGCCCCATCCGCTTCGTCATGAACGGGTACCAGTACTTGAAGGCCTTCTTGTAAAGCGGCATCGCCGAGATGCGGTACACCAGCTCGGCGCCGACTTTTTCCAAGGTCTCAGATGGGGAACGCACCATACCGAAAGTATGGCACAGCTCGGCGGGGGCCTCAGTTCCCGGTGATCCGGGTGGCCTGCTGCGCGCGCCGCGGTTCACCGCGGTATCGCGACGGCGGCCCGCCGATGCCGCACACCCGCCACATCAGCCTCCCGGCCGTGGTCATCAGGCCCAGATCGTCGCAGAGCATCCTGATGTCGGCGAAGGTGTCGCGCAGCTCCTGGCGCGATTCGGCCGAGCCGGCCCGTAGCTGCCGGCGGACCGACCGGGGTACGCCGAAATGCCGGAAAAACGCGCGGGGCGGCAGCACGATCGGCCGCGCGAACACCCGCATGAGCACCGGAACATAGATCGACATCCACACCCGGTTGACCCATCGGGCGTGCGGGACGCGCTGACGCAGCCGGGCGTCGGCGAAACAGATGTGTCGCGCCTCCTCGGCGACGTGGACAGCCATGATCGCCCGCACCAGCGGATGTGCCGACCCGGCAGTGCGCAGCGCCTTTGTCTGGATCACATCGACCGGGACCTCGCCGGCCAGCACCCCGAAGAAGAACGCGTTGGGGAAGGGGCCGGCGTACAGCGGCAGCACCGGCGACAGCCTGCGCATCCAGCGTGGCATGCCGGGCACGTCCTGGCCGATCCGGTTCACCAGTTCCTGGAACATCAGGACGTGGTGGCATTCCTCGATAGTCTCGCGAAGGCAGTAGCGGTGTTCCGGCGATCCGTTGGGCACTCGCGAGGCGTACTGCACCAGGCCGCGAATGAGCATGCTCTCGAACTGCAGCGCGATCTTGGCGATGTTGGCCTGGTGCCACATCCCGATCGCGATCTGCGTGGTGAGCGGTTGGCGGCGATACCACGCGGTGCGGGCCAGCGGACCGTCGCAGAGCACCCAGCGCGGGTCCTGCGGGCAGACCGCGTACTCCGGGGCGTCCCAGTCCAGGTCGGTGAGCGGGTCGAAGCGATGCCGCTCGGAGTTCGCCGAGAGCGCGGCCAGCATGGCGGCGTAGTCCTGGTCGGGGGCGGCGCGGGTCCGGCGGTTCCGCGCGCGCGCCGCGCGGGTGATTCGACTCGTGCACACGGCTCCGAGCAGCATGGTGAGGGCCGCCAGAATCCCCGTACCGACCATTGCGCAGCTCCCCAGAAAAAATCAGATTCGTTCTAAAAAGGCGGATCTACATACCTGTAGTCATCATACGTCCGATTTGACGCGCAAGCAGATATCGCGCGGCTCCCCGCGGTGTGACCCTCGGCGGCGGGCCGTCGGTCGGCCGCCGGTCGCCCGCCGGTCATGGGTCTGACCTGCGTGAACGGCGGGAAGGGACGCCGTTGCGGTAGCGTGTCGTCCTTATGGAGACGCAGCAATACGACGCCGTCATCGTGGGCGCAGGCTTCGGCGGCATCGGTGCGGCGATCCAGCTCAACCGGCTGGGTTACGACAACATCGTGATCGTGGACCGCTTGGACGGCCTCGGCGGAACGTGGCGGGTCAACCACTATCCCGGCCTCTCGGTCGACCAGCCCTCTACTACTTATTCCTACTGGTTCGAGCCCAACCCGTACTGGTCGCGGTTGTTCGCGCCCGGTCACGAAGTCCAGGCCTACGCCGAGCACGTCGCGGACAAGTACGACGTGGAGCGCTTCATGCGGTTCAACACCAGCGTCGACGGTGCCCAGTGGGACGACGACGCGAAGGTCTGGCGGACCTCGCTGGCCGGCGGCGAGACCCTGACGTCGCAGTTCCTCATCATCGCCACCGGCTTCCTGTGCCAGCCGAAGATCCCCGACATCCCCGGCATCGACACCTTCGCGGGCCACGTCGTTCACACCGCGGAATGGGACCACGACTACTCGATGGCCGGTCGCCGGGCGGCCGTCATCGGGACCGGGTCCACCGGGATCCAGGTGATTCCCGAGCTGGCCAAAGAGGTCGCCGACCTGACGGTGTACCAGCGCACGCCGATTCTGGTCACACCCAAGTCCGACGTGGTGTTCCCGCCTCCGGTGCAACGGATGTTCGCCCGCGTGCCGTTCACCCAGCGCATCGTCCGCTGGCTCACCGACAACACCACCGACTTCATGATGGTGCTGACGATGTGGCGCTACCGGCGCTTCAAGTTCCTCAACAAGGCGATGGCGGCCCAATCGGCCCTGCACCGGCTGCTGTCGGTGCGCAACCGCGAGCTCGCCCGCAAGATGGCGCCCGACTTCGACTTCGGCTGCAAACGCCCGTCGATCTCCAACGACTACTACCCGGCGTTCGCCAAACCGAACGTGCAGCTGGTGACCGAGGGGATCGAGCGGATCGAACCGGACGGCATCGTGTCGCGCGACGGGGTCAAGCGGGAGGCTGACACCCTGGTGCTGGCCACCGGCTACGACGTCTGGGAGAGCAACCTGCCCGCCATCGAGGTGATCGGTCGCGGCGGCCGTAACCTGGGCAAATGGTGGCGCGAGACCCGATTCCAGGCCTACCAGGGCATGACGGTGCCCCAGTTCCCGAACTTCATCAACATGTCCAGCCCGTTCTCCTGGGTCGGCTTGTCCTGGTTCAACACGGTGGAATATCAGACCCGGCACATGCGGCGGCTCTTCGGCGAACTGCAGCGGCGGGGCGCGCAGACCTTCGAGGTCACCGAGGACGCCAACGCGCGGTTCTACGAGCGGATGATGGGCCTGCTGGACAGCTCGGTGTTCCATCGCGGCAACTGCGCCACTTCGAACTCGTACTGGTTCAACCAGAACACGGGGGAGGCGCCGCTGTTCCGGCCGACCTCGGTGCGCAGCGCCGTCAAAGAGCAGGATCGCTTCCCGCTGTCGGATTACCGGATCGGATAACGTGCGCTGTTACGGTCCTGAACAGGGGGTTACAGTGATCGTTCGGGCAACTTGCCGGGTAAGAGACCGATGAGTACACGCCACCGGAACCACGGCGGGTCCTCGGCAGCCGCATTCGTTCGCCGCTTCGCGGTGCCGATCATCTTGGCCTGGGTGGCCATCACCATCCTGGTCAACGTCGCCGTTCCGCCGTTGGAGCAGGTCGCCAAGGAACACCCGGTGTCGTTGAGCGCCAAGGACTCGCCGTCGATTCAGGCCATGGCTCGGCTCGGGCAGGTCTTCGCCGAGTCCGACACCGACAGCGCGGCGATGATCGTCATCGAAGGCGACGAGCCCCTCGGCGACGCCGCGCACCAGTACTACAACGAGCTCATCGCGCAGCTCAACGCCGACACCGTGCACGTCCAGCACATCCAGGACTTCTGGGGCGACCCCCTGACCGCCGGGGGCGCCCAGAGCGCGGACGGCAAGGCGGCCCTGGTTCAGCTGAACCTCGCCGGAAATCAGGGCGAGGCCCTGGCCAACGACTCGGTCGAGGCGGTGCGCGACGTCGTGCAGCGCACCCCCGCGCCGCCGGGGGTTCGGGCCTACGTCACCGGGCCGGCGCCCATGGTCACCGATATGAACACCAGCGGCGATCGGGCGGTCCTGAAGATCCTGGTGGCCACCGTCACGGTGATCTCGCTGATGCTGCTGCTGCTGTATCGCTCGCTGAGCACCGTCGGGTTGCTGTTGGCCGTGGTGGGGATCGAACTGGCGGCGGCGCGCGGAATCGTCGCGGCACTGGGCCACTACGGGCTGATCGGGCTGTCCACGTTCGCGATCAACATCCTTGTGACCCTGGCGATCGCGGCCGGCACCGATTACGGCATCTTCTTCATCGGCCGCTACCACGAGGCGCGCCATGCCGGCGAAGACCCGGAGACGGCGTATTTCACCACCTACCGCGGCGTCGCTCACGTGGTGCTGGCTTCGGGCCTGACCATCGCCGGTGCGACGTTCTGCCTGAGCTTCACCCGGCTGCCGGTGTTTCAGACCATGGGGCTGCCGTGTGCGGTGGGCATGGTGGTGGCGGTGGCGATCGCGCTGACGCTGGTGCCGGCGGTGCTGGCCGTCGCCACGCGCCACGGGCTGCTCGAACCGCGCCGCAAGATGTCCGACCGCGGCTGGCGCAAGGTGGGCACGGCGATCGTGCGGTGGCCCGTTCCGATTTTCGTCGCGGCCTGCTCGGTAGCGCTGATCGGCCTGCTCGCACTGCCGGGCTACCAGGTCAGTTACCGGGACCCGTCGTTCATCCCCCAGGACACCCCGGCCAACCTCGGCTGGGCGGCCGCTGCCCGGCACTTCCCGGAGTCGCGCCTGCTGCCCGAGGTGGTGATGGTCGAGTCCGACCACGACATGCGCAACTCCGCGGACTTCCTGGTGCTCAACAAGGTGGCCAAGAGCATCTTTGCCGTTGAGGGCGTTGCGATGGTGCAGGGCGTCACCCGCCCGGAGGGCACCCCGCTGGGGCACACCTCGATTCCTTTCCTGCTCAGCATGCAAAACGCCGGCCAGATGCAGAACCTGGACTTCGTCAAGAACCGGGTGGCCGACATGCGCCGCCAAGCCGATGACCTTGACGAGACCATCGCCTCGCTGCAGCGGATGTACGCGCTGATGCAGGATCTGAACTCCAGCACCCACCATGCGACCGGTGTCTCCCAGGAGGCGATGGACCTGTCCCAGCAGGTGCGGGGCAACATCGCCGACCTGAACGAGAACACCAAGTCGCTTCGGGAATCGGTGGAAAAGCAGCAGAACTGCGCCAATGACCAGACCTGTATGTCGCTGCGTGCGGCCTATGCGGCCATGGACGGCACCACCCTGCTCACCGACAAGATCAACGAACTGGCGCCCGACCTGACCAATATCGACACGGTCACGCCGCAGCTGCTGGCGATGATGCCGGCGCAGATCGCCGCGCTCCGCAGCCTGCAGACCATGATGCTGACGCTGCACAGCACGATGTCGGGCATCCTGGCCCAGGTCGAGGAGGTCGGCGGCGACTCGACGGCGATGGGCCAGGACTTCGACGCGGCGAAAAGCGACGACTCGTTCTACCTGCCCCGGGACGCCTTCGACAATCCGGACTTCAAGCGGGTGGTTGGACTGTTCCTGTCGCCGGACGGTCATGCGGCGCGCTTCTTCATCACCCACGACGGTTACCCGGCGACTCCGGAGGGCATGGCGCGGGTCAACCTGATCAAGAAGGCGGCCACCGAGGCACTGAAGGGCACCCCGCTGGCAACCGCCACGGTGTATGTGGCGGGCACCGCCGCGCTGTTCAACGACCTACAGGGCAGCGCCGACTACGATCTGCTGATCGCCGGAATCACTGCCCTGGCAATCATTTTCATCATCATGTTGCTGATCACCCGGAGCTTTATCGCCGCTGTGGTGATCGTCGGGACGGTGCTGGCGTCGTTGGGAGCCTCCTTCGGGCTGTCGGTCCTGCTGTGGCAGTACATATTCGGCATCCACCTGCACTGGCTGGTGATGGTGATGTCGGTGATCATCCTGTTGGCGGTGGGCTGTGACTACAACCTGCTACTGGTGGCCCGGTTCAAGGAGGAGATGGGTGCCGGGCTGAAGACCGGGATCATCCGGACCATGGGCGGCACCGGCAAGGTCGTCACGGCCGCCGGCCTGGTGTTTGCCTTCACCATGGCCTCGATGCTGGTCAGCGATCTGCGGGTGGTGGGTCAGGTGGGGACCACGATCGGGCTGGGTCTGCTCTTCGACACCCTGGTGGTGCGCTCCTTCATGATGCCGTCGATGGCGGCGATGCTGGGACGGTGGTTCTGGTGGCCGCTGAACGTGCGGCAGCGCCCGGCGCGGATGCCGGCGGCGGCCGGCGGTGCTGCCGCACCGGTAGCACCCGCCCGCAGACAACGGAGCTTCGAGGACATGGTCGCCACGGCGTTCCCGGAGCTCTCCGGCAGACCGGCCGACGATCGCCCCACCGAGGTGCTGGCCACGGTCCGCCCCCCGGAGGAGGAGCCCGACCGCTGATCGCGGCTCGACCCTGCCGGCTCGGCGCCCCGCGGCGTGGGCTAGATTTCAACAAGGTTCACTTGGAGAAAACGGTGCGGCGGTCCTGCGTCGGCGTTCGACGGTTTGGGGCACCGTTGTCGAAGGTCAAAGGGGAGCGGCCGAGATGCCCGACGAAGCTCTTTCATCCACCCTGGCACGCGAGCATCTGCTGATCGACCGGGGCATCCGAGACTTTCTCGATCGCCTCGCCGACGGCACCGTCGACGCCGCGGGACTGAGCGCGGCGCTGGCCGTGCTGCGCCGGCACATCTACCTGGAAGAACAGTTGTTGTTCCCGCCGATCAGCCAAGGGGCTCACCGGATGGCGGTGTTCGGGATGATCCGCGGACACGGCGAGATCTGGCGCGCCATGCATGCGCTGGAGGAGCTGGTCCAGGTGGGCGCAGGCCATACCACGCTGCACGGCGTCAGCCATCGGCTCCTCGAGCTGCTGGCCGCTCACCACCTGGTGGAGGAGCGGGTGATCTACGCGGCCGCCGACACCGGGCTGGCCCCCGACCAGGCCGCCGAGCTCACCGAATTCCTTGCCGGCGGCCAGATGCCCGACGGGTGGATCTGCGCCAAAGCAGCCTGAGGCCCCATCAGGCTTGTGCGGCGACGAGCGGTGTCAGGCCGGTGCGATAGGCAGCCAGGCTGTGCCGCCAGCCGAGGTCGACGGCGCCACCACTGTCGACGGCGATCCCGGCGCCGACATGCACGAAGGGCTCCGGCGGCACCAGCGGGACGATGTCGAGGAAATTCACTACGCGGTAACAGCATTCGATGGCGGCGTCGAACGCGGCCTTGAAGTCGTCCAGACCGACTCGCGGGCCGCCGAAGGTGGTCAGCCGCGGCTCGATGGTGTTCGGAGGCATCGCTGCGGCGACATCCGGTGCAGCCAGCACGGCCAGGGCCGCACCGAGGCTGTGCCCGGTGATCAGGATCTGGCCGCACCCACTGATCGCGGCAGCCACATTGGCGGCGATGGACCCGCGTACGCAACCGTAGATCTCCTGAAAGCCGGTGTGCACCTGGCCGAATCCGGCAAGCGGGGTGTAGGGCGTCGGCGCGTAGTCGAAACCGGCGATCCAGTCCGCCACATCGGCGCTGCCCCGGAAGGCGATGAACGCCGTCGCCGAGGACGTGTCATGGCCCATCAGGCCGAAGACGTCGGTGTCGCGGGCCATCACCGCGGCAGGATGTCGGTCGGGCAGCCCCGCCAGGTGCGCCCGGTCCGCGAGGATCAGCGCGGTCTGGCGCAACCCCGCGGGCAGCGTGGGCTCGGCGCCGGCCATCACGGCGTAGGCCGCCGACACCAGCGGTAACGCCACGTCGCGAGCATTCGACGGACTGAATGCCACAGTGGCCAGTGTAGGAGCCCCGGCCCTGCCGCCCCGGCCGGCGGCGGCAGGCCTTAGAATCTCGGCCAACGGCACTGAACCGGCAATCACCGGGGAGCCTTCGGAAGAACAGTCGATCTGCGACCGACTCAGTAGAACCGAACGGGACGGCCCGTCACAGCCTTGTTCGAGCGGTCGCGCCCCGCCCTGGGTGCGCGGCAAGCGGGGTGGTACCGCGGCGCTGGCGCAACCGTGCGGCGTCGTCCCCGGGCCGGGCCCTTGGGAGACAACACACCGTGACCGAACGCAGCTATCCGAAGCCGCCCGCCGGCGCCCCCGACTTCCCGGCGGCCGAGGCCGCCGTCCTGCAGTACTGGGCCGACGACGACACGTTCCGGGCCAGCATCGCCCGCCGTGAGGGCGCACAGGAATACGTCTTCTACGACGGTCCGCCGTTCGCCAACGGACTGCCGCACTACGGGCATCTGCTGACCGGCTATGTCAAGGACATCGTGCCGCGCTACCGCACCATGCGCGGCTACAAGGTGGAGCGCCGGTTCGGTTGGGACACCCATGGCCTGCCCGCCGAGCTCGAGGTCGAGCGTCAGCTCGGGATCACCGACAAGTCGCAGATCGACACCATGGGCATCGCCGCGTTCAACCAGGCGTGCCGGGACTCGGTGCTGCGTTACACCTCCGAGTGGCAGGCCTACGTCACCCGGCAGGCCCGCTGGGTGGACTTCGACAACGACTACAAGACCCTCGACCTGCCGTTCATGGAGTCGGTGCTGTGGGCGTTCAAGCAGCTGTGGGACAAAGGCCTGGCCTATGAGGGCTATCGGGTGCTGCCCTACTGCTGGCGTGATGAGACGCCGCTGTCCAACCACGAACTGCGGATGGACGACGACGTCTACAAGAGCCGCCAGGATCCGGCCCTGACCGTCGGGTTCCGGATCGCCGGCCCCGGGCCGGCCGATGACCTCGCCGGCGCCCACCTGTTGGTGTGGACCACCACGCCGTGGACCCTGCCGTCCAACCAGGCGGTCGCGGTCAACCCCGACGTGACCTACGTGCAGGTCGCGGCGGGACAGCACCGGTACCTGCTGGCCGAGGCGCGGCTGCGCGCCTACGGGCGCGAGCTGGGCCTGGGCGAGGGCGAACAGCCCCAGGTGCTGGGCAGCTACCGCGGGTCCGAGCTGCTCGGCCTGCGCTATGTGCCGCCGTTCCCGTATTTCATGGACTCCGACAACGCTTTCCGCGTGCTCGCCGCCGACTTCGTCTCCACCGAGGACGGGACGGGCATCGTGCACCTGGCGCCCGCGTACGGCGAGGACGACAAGAACACCACCGACCCGGCCGGGATCACTCCGGTCACTCCGGTGGACGCCAAGGGCCGCTTCGACTCCAGCGTGCCCGACTACGCCGGTCAGCATGTCTTCGACGCGAACAAGGCGATCATCGCCGACCTGAAGAACGGCACCGGCCCGGCCGCGGCCAACGGCGCCGTGCTGGTCCGCCATGAGACCTACGAGCACCCGTATCCGCACTGCTGGCGCTGCCGCAACCCGCTGATCTACAAGGCGGTGTCGTCGTGGTTCGTCCGCGTCACCGAGATCCGGGACCGCATGGTCGAACTCAACGAGCAGATCACCTGGTATCCCGAGCACATCAAGGACGGGATCTTCGGCAACTGGCTGCGCGGCGCCCGCGACTGGTCGATCTCCCGCAACCGCTACTGGGGAACCCCGATTCCGGTGTGGCGTTCCGACGACCCGGCCTATCCGCGGATCGACGTCTACGGAAGCCTCGATGAACTCGAGCGTGATTTCGGGGTGCGGCCGGACAACCTGCACCGCCCCTACATCGACGAGCTGACCCGTCCCAACCCGGATGACCCGACCGGCCGTTCGACGATGCGGCGCATCCCCGACGTGCTCGATGTCTGGTTCGACTCCGGGTCGATGCCCTATGCCCAGGTGCACTATCCGTTTGAGAACGAGGACTGGTTCCAGACCCATTATCCCGGCGACTTCATCGTCGAGTACATCGGGCAGACCCGTGGCTGGTTCTACATGATGCATGTGCTGGCGACCGCGCTGTTCGACCGCCCGGCGTTCAAAACCTGTGTGGCACACGGCATCGTGCTCGGCAGTGACGGTCAGAAAATGAGCAAGTCGCTGCGCAACTACCCGGACGTGAGCGAAGTGTTCGACCGGGATGGCTCCGATGCCATGCGGTGGTTCCTGATGGCCTCGCCGATCCTGCGCGGCGGCAACCTGATCGTCACCGAGGCGGGCATCCGGGAGGGCGTACGCCAGGTGATGCTGCCGCTGACCAACGCCTACAGCTTCTTGACGCTATACGCCCCGAAACCCGGTGTCTGGCGCACCGATTCGCAGCACGTGCTGGATCGCTACATTCTGGCCAAACTGGCCTCGCTGCGCGACGACCTGACCGCTGCGCTGGACGTGTGCGACATCTCCGGTGCCTGCGAGCAGCTGCGGCAGTTCACCGAGGCGCTGACCAACTGGTATGTGCGGCGCTCCCGGCAGCGGTTCTGGGACGAGGACCGCGACGCGATCGACACGTTGCACACGGTGCTGGAGATCACCGCGCGACTGGCCGCGCCGCTGCTCCCGCTGACCACCGAGGTGATCTGGCGCGGCCTCACCGGCCAGCGGTCGGTGCACCTGACCGACTGGCCGCAGGCCGCCGATCTGCCCGCGGACCCGGCGCTGGTCGCGGCGATGGACCAGGTGCGCGAGGTCTGTTCGGCGGCGTCGTCGGTGCGCAAGGCCCACCAACTGCGGGTCCGCCTGCCGCTGCCCAAACTCACCGTGGCGGTCGAGGAGCCCCAGCGGCTTGCGCCGTTCACCGATCTGATCGCCGACGAGCTCAACGTCAAGGCCGTCGAGCTGACCGACGACATCGCCGGCTACGGCCGATTCGACCTGGCGGTCAACGCCAAGGTCGCCGGGCCTCGACTGGGCAAGGATGTGCAAGCCGCGATCAAGGCCGTCAAGGCCGGCGAGGGCGTCGTCAACCCCGATGGCACGCTGCGCGCGGGTCCGGTGGTGCTGCTCGAAGGCGAATACACCGCCAAGCTGGTGGCCGCCGATCCCGACTACACCGTTGCGCTGCCCGACGGCGCGGGCCTGGTGGTGCTCGACAGCGCCGTGACGCCGGAGCTGGAAGCCGAGGGCTGGGCGAAGGACCGGATCCGCGAGCTGCAGGAACTGCGCAAGAACACCGGTCTGGACGTCTCCGACCGGATCAGTGTGGTGCTCGCGGTTCCCGAGCAGCGGCTGGGCTGGGCGCAGTCCCATGCGGACCTGATCGCCGGAGAAATCCTGGCCACCAGCTTCGAGTTCGGGACCCCGACCGATCCCGTGGAGATAGGGGACGGTGTGCAGGTGTCGATCGCCAAGGTCTGACGGTGCAGGGGCCGGGATTGGGGCCGCTGCCAGGGCCGACTTTCTCGCGCGAAGATTCTTATCGTTGACAGCGGTGGTCGGACAGGGCAGCCGCAGGCCCCGAAGCGCCACCCGATCATGTCATTTGTGCAGTATGCGGTGGTGAAAAACCGTCTTGCGCGGCGCGCGGACGCCCCTGGGCGGCCACCGAGGCGGGCCGGTGGCGGCCCCGCACCGCCGCGTACGTCGCGGCGGGGGACCGCGGCAGCGGATTAGCCTCCAGACCTAGCATGAGCTGGCTGCGGCTGGTTCTCGACCCACCCGGGCAAGGCGTCGCGGGACGCGACTCGGGTGGGTCGTCCATTACCGGGGTATGAGGGGCAGGGGCTTTCATGGATTTCGGGGCACTTCCGCCGGAGGTCAATTCGGCGAACATGTACGCCGGCCCCGGCTCGGCGCCGTTGCTGGCCGCCGCGGCGAACTGGGCGGCGATGGCCACCGAGCTGAACTACACCGCGACCTCCTATGCCGCGGTGATCGCCGACCTCGCGGACTCGGCCTGGCAGGGTCCCTCCGCGGCCGCCATGGTTGCGGCGGCCGCCCCGTACGCGGCGTGGCTCAAAGCCACCGCGACCGGGGCCGAAGAGACGGCGATGAAGGCCACCGCGGCGGCGGCCGCCTACGAGGCCGCCTATGCCGCAACCGTGCCGCCGCCGTTGATCGCGGCCAACCGCGCGCTGCTGGCGTCGCTGGTCGCCACCAACTTCCTGGGACAGAACGCCCCGGCGATCGCGGCGACCGAGGCGCAGTACGGCGAGATGTGGGCTCAGGACGCGGCCGCGATGTACGCCTACGCCGGCTCGTCGGCGGCTGCCAGCCAGCTGGCCCCGTTCACCGCCCCCGCGGAGACCACGAACGGCACCGGCCAGATCAGCCAGCCCGCGGCGGCGACTGCTGCCGCAGGTCAGTCGACGCTGTCGGACCTGCTCAGCCAGATTCCCGAAGCCCTGCAGAACATGACCCTGAACCCGTTGATGCTGCCCACCCAGCTATTCGAGGATTACCAGGCGATCGTCAAGACCCTGTCCACGGCGCTGAGCACCTACAACGGGCCCTACGCCACCGGATTGATCAATTCGGCCCGCGGCATCTACCAGATGTCGATCAGCATCCCGGCGGTGGCCAACTCGCTCGGCAACCTGACGTCCACGCTCAGCCCCAAGCCGATCGTCGGTGCCTTGGCGCCGTTGATGTCCAGCACCATGCTGAGCGGCTCGCACGCCGTGCCGGTGTCGGGGGCGATGGGCCGGGCGGGACTGATCGGGTCGATGTCGGTTCCGGCCAGCTGGGCGAGCGCGGTCCCGGCCGCCAAGACCGCTGCGGTGGCCCTGCAGGCCGGCGTGCTCGAGGCCGCGCCCGCCCTGGCCGCCAACGGGGAGAGCCTGCTGGCCGGCCAGATGGCGCTGTCGAGCCTCGCCGGTCGCGCGATCGGCACCCCGGTGCGTCAGGCCGCCGGAGCCGCCTCCACCCGCGCGATCAGCGCCATCAGCCACGTCACCAACACCCAGACGGGGCCGGATATCGCCACCACGGCCACCGTCATCGTCATCCCGCCGATCGCGAAATAGCGAAAGTAGGTCGCGTTCATGGTGTTCTACAGTTTTGCCGCGCAGCCCCCCGAGGTGATCTCGGGCCAGTTGTACTCCGGTCCGGGTGCTGACCCGCTGTTCGCCGCCGCGGTGGCCTGGTCGGGATTGGCCGCCGAGCTGCATGCCGCCGCGTCGTCGTACCAGGCAGCGCTGTCGGGCCTCAGTGGGGGCTGGCAGGGTCCTGCGGCGGCGGCCATGGCGGCCGCCGCGGCTCCCTATGTGACCTGGTTGTCCACCACCGCGGCGCAGGCCCAGGAGACCGCGGCCAAGGCGACGGCCGCGGCCAGCGCCTACGAATCGGCTTTCGCCGGGATCGTGCCGCCGCCGGCGATCGCGGCCAACCGCAGCCAGCTGGCCTCGCTGGTGGCCACCAACATCCTCGGCCAGAACAGCACCGCGATCGCCGCCGTCGAGGCCGAATACGGTCAGATGTGGTCGCAGGACATCTCCGCGATGCTCGGCTACGCCGGCGCCTCGGCGGCCGCCACCGACCTCACGTCATTCACCGAGCCGCCGCAGACCACCAACGCCACCGCGGGCAGTTCCGAGGCGAGCGCCCCGGTGACACCGCACGACATCCTGCAGGGCGTCCTCAAAGAGATCAACGACATGACCGCGGGCTACAACAAGGGCTGGCAGGACTTCATCGACACCGCCACCGGCGGCCCCGAGGCCCGGTCCTACCTGGAATCACACCTGGCGTTGATCTCGGGGACCAGCAGCCAGACCGCCTGGGTCAACACGGTGCACGCCAGCACCAACATGAGCATCACGCAGTTCCGGTCGGGCTACAAGGCGGTGCTGCCCGCGGTTCCCAAAGCCGCACTCGGCGGCGGCCTGACCAGCACCGGCCTGACCGCGGGCGCGGGGCTGACCAGCGCCGCCGGTGCCAGTACGGCCAGCGCGATGCGGGTCGGTGCGCTGTCGGTGCCGCCGAACTGGGCCAGCGCGACCTCGGCCATTCAGCTGGCGTCCACGTCGTTTCCCGAGACGGCGCTGGGCGCCGCACCGGCCGCGGGCGCTGTGCCGGGCATGCTGGCACCGGCGGCCCTGGGCAGCGCCGCCGGCGGCGCGCTGGGCGCTCCCGCGGCGCGCACCCGGACGGTGGCGCCGGTGGCACGCGTGGTTTCGACCAATATCGACGACCGCAACGCGCCGGTACCGCTGGACCAGGTGATCGCCCAGTTGCAGCAGACGCCGGATGTCGTGCAGCATTGGAACGTTGATCAGGCCGGCCTGGACGAGTTGGTCGCCAAGCTGTCCCTGAAGCCGGGCATTCACGCGGTGCACGTCCTCGACGACAGCGACACTGCGCTGGCGGGCACGAACTCCGCGCTCGGCTGACGCCGCGTCGATGCGCGAAACCCTTCGGTCGCTCCAGGAGATTCCCGATGAAGTTGTTGATCGTCCCGCTCGTCGCCACCGCCGCAGTGGTGCTGGCCGCGCCCGGGCACGCCTATCCCGGTACCGCAGAGCCTGACGAGGTCGACAGCGCGGAGTTCATCGCGTCGCTGAACCAGGTCGGGATCACCTTCGCCGACCCGGCTCAGGCCGTGGAAGCGGCCCGTGCGCTGTGCGGGCTGGCGGCCAACGGTGAGTCGGGCCTTGAACTGCTGACCGACATCACCGACGCCAACCCCGAGCTGACCATCCCCGACGCCGCGCGGTTCGCCGCGATCTCGGCCAAAACCTATTGCCCGCACCAGCTCAAGGGCGGCGGCGGAGCCAAGTAGCGATCCAGCCCCACCCGCGCTGGGGGCGCCCAATAGGCTGGCCGTCGTGGACGCCCGCTGGGTCCTGCACCTGGATATGGACGCGTTTTTCGCCTCCGTCGAGCAACTGACCCGCCCGACGCTGCGGGGCCGGCCGGTATTGGTCGGCGGGCTCGGGGGACGCGGCGTGGTGGCCGGGGCCAGCTACGAGGCACGAGTCTTCGGCGCCCGCTCGGCGATGCCGATGCACCAGGCCCGCAGGCTGGTGGGGGCACCGGCGGTGGTGCTGCCGCCGCGGGGCGCCGTCTACGGCATGGCCAGCCGCCGGGTCTTCGAGACCGTGCGGACCCAGATCCCGGTCGTCGAGCAGCTGTCCTTCGACGAGGCGTTCGGCGAACCGGCTGAGCTGGCCGGGGCCGACGAGGCCGAGGTCGTGCGGTACTGCGAAAGACTGCGGCGCCGGGTGCGCGAGGAGACCGGCTTGGTGGCCTCGGTCGGGGCGGGATCGGGTAAGCAGATCGCCAAGATCGCCTCCGACCTGGCCAAGCCCGACGGGGTACGGGTGGTCGGCCGAACCGAGGAACGTCTGCTGCTCGACGGGCTCCCGGTGCGGCGGCTGTGGGGGATCGGTCCGGTCGCCGAGGAGCGGCTGCACCGGCTGGGCATCGACACGATCGGTCAGCTTGCCGCGCTGAGCGACACCGAGGCGGCCGACGTTCTTGGCGCCACCGTCGGTCCGGCGCTGCACCGGCTGGCCCGCGGTATCGACGACCGCCGGGTCGCCGAACGCGCTGAGGCCAAACAGATCAGCGCCGAATCCACCTTCGCCGTCGACCTGACGACCCTGGAGCAGCTGCGGGCCGCCATCGGCCCGATCGGCGCGCACGCGCACCGCCGGCTGCTGCGCGACGGCCGCGGCGCGCGGACCGTGACGGTCAAGCTCAAGAAGGCCGACATGAGTGTGTTGACCCGCTCGGCCACCCTGCCGTTGGCCACCACCGACGCGGGCGCGCTCATGGCGGCGGCTGCCCGGTTGCTGCTCGACCCGCGCGAGATCGGCCCCATCCGACTGCTCGGCGTCGGATTCTCCGGCCTGACCGACGTTCGCCAGGAGTCGCTCTTCCCGGACCTGGAATTCCCGGATGGGGCGGCGATCCCGGACACCACCGCGCGGGAGACGCCGTCGGTGGCCGGTACGGCGTCCTGGCGCGTCGGCGACGACGTCAGGCACCGCGAGCTGGGGCACGGCTGGGTGCAGGGCGCCGGCCACGGGGTGGTCACCGTCCGATTCGAAACGCGCAGTTCAGGTCCGGGACCGGTGCGGACGTTTCCCGCGGACGAGCCCGGTATCAGCCGTGCCGACCCGGTCGACAGCCTGGACTGGGGAGACTACGTCCACGAGCAGGCCGCCGGCGACGAGTCGCCGATCAGCCCCACCGGTCGATGATCTCGGCGACCGGCCGGCCGTCGGCCAGGGCCGCCATCAGCAGAATCCGTGCCTGCGGGGGCCGCAGCCGCGGCACCACCACCGCCCCGGCCTCCACCAGGGCCCGCCCCGGTCCGTAGTCGGCGCTCACCCGTCCGTCGGGGACGCGGCTGGACACCGCGACCACCAGGCCGGCCCGGCGGTGCCGGCGAACCGCGTCGATCACCGCCGACGGCGCGTTGCCGGAACCGAGCCCGGCCAGCACCACCCCGCGTGCCCCGGCCGCCGCACAGGCATCCAGGGCCACCGAGTCCGCGCCGGCGTACAGGGCGACGACGTCCACCCGTGGCGCGGTGGCCGGGACGGCCAGGTCGGGACGGGTCTTGCGGCCGGTCAGGGTGGCCCGCCCGTCGGAGACGGTGCCCAGCAGCGGGCCGGTGAACCCGGCCAGGCCGGTCAGGGTGGTCTTCTGCAGGCCCAGCGGTGCCAGCACCCGGCCGGCGAAGCACACCAGCACCCCCATACCGCGGGCCGCCGGGGCCGCCGCCAGCGCCAACGCGTCGCGCAGATTGCCCGGCCCGTCGGCGTCGGGGGCGTCCGCGCCGCGCTGGGCGCCGGTCAGCACCACAGGGACGTCCCCGGTGTAGCCGAGCTCCAGCCACAGCGCGCCCTCTTCGCAGGTGTCGGTGCCGTGGGTGACGACCACGCCGTCGGCACCGGAGTCCACCGCGGTACCGATCGCGGCCAGGACCGCAGACCAGTCGGCCGGACCGAGCTCGGAGCTGTCGCGTGCCATCAGGTCCACCACGGTGACGTCGGCGTCACCGGCGCCGGCGAGCAGCTCCGAACCGTTGCGGCCGGGCCGCAACGCGCCGTCGCTGTCGGTGCTGCAGGAGATGGTGCCGCCGGTGGTGATGACGGTCAGGCGTGGTGACAGCATGCCGCGATCATGCCGCACGCGGGTTAAGGGATGATGGGGGTCGTGACTGAGGAGACAACCGACTCGACCGAGACGGAGGTGCAGCAGCCGGGGGAGCCCGCCGCGCCGCGCCGCCGGCTGGGACTGCTGCTGTCGGTGGCTGCGGTGGTGCTGACGGCTGACGTCGTCACCAAGGTGCTGGCGGTGAAGATGCTCACGCCGGGCCAGCCCGTGTCGATCATCGGCGACACCGTGACATGGACTCTGGTCCGCAATTCCGGCGCCGCGTTCTCGATGGCCACCAGTTACACCTGGGTGCTGACGCTGATCGCCAGCTCGGTGGTGCTCGGCATCATCTGGATGTCACGCCGCCTGGTCTCGCCGTGGTGGGCGATCGGGCTCGGGATGATCCTCGGCGGCGCACTGGGCAACCTGGTGGACCGGTTCTTCCGGGCGCCGGGGCATCTGCAGGGTCACGTGGTGGATTTCCTGTCGATCGGCTGGTGGCCGGTGTTCAACGTCGCCGACCCCGCGGTGGTGGGCGGTGCGATTCTGCTGGTGGCGCTGTCGGTGTTCGGGTTCGACTTCGACGCGGTGGGCCGCCGCCGCGCCGATGGCGGCGAGCAGGCCTGAGGCGGCTGTGACGGAACGATCGATGCCGGTCCCCGAGGGCCTGGCCGGAATGCGCGTCGACGCCGGGCTGGCACGCCTGCTGGGCCTGTCGCGGAACGTCGTGGCCACCTTGGCCGAGAACGGCGACGTGGAGCTCGACGGCGTGGCCGCGGGCAAGTCGGATCGGCTGGTCGCCGGTGCGTGGTTGCAGGTCCGGCTGCCCGAGGCGCCCCCGCCGCTGCAGAACACCCCGGCCGAGGTCGAGGGTATGACGATCCTGTACTCCGACGGCGACATCGTCGCCGTCGACAAACCCGCCGGGGTCGCCGCGCACGCGTCGGTGGGCTGGACCGGGCCCACGGTGCTGGGCGGACTGGCCGCCGCGGGCTATCGGATCACCACCTCCGGGGTTCCGGAGCGGCAGGGGATCGTGCACCGTCTGGACGTCGGAACCTCCGGGGTGATGGTGGTGGCGATCTCCGAACGGGCCTACACCGCACTCAAACGGGCGTTCAAGGCCCGCACGGTCGACAAGCGCTATCACGCGCTGGTGCAGGGCCACCCGGACCCCTCCAGCGGCACCATCGACGCCCCGATCGGCCGCCATCACGGGCCGGACTGGAAATTCGCCGTCACCGCCGACGGCCGGCACAGCATCACCCACTACGACACGGTGGAGGCCTTCGTCGCCGCCAGCCTGCTCGACGTGCACCTGGAAACCGGCCGCACCCATCAGATCCGGGTGCACTTCTCGGCGTTACGGCATCCGTGCTGCGGTGACCTGACCTACGGGGCCGACCCGACGCTGGCGCGCAAACTGGGCCTGGAACGGCAGTGGCTGCACGCCCGATCGCTGTCCTTCGCGCACCCCGGCGACGGCCGGAACATCGAGATCACCAGCGAATACCCGGCCGACCTGCAGCACGCCCTGGACGTCCTGCGGCGCTGACGGCTGCGCCTGCGAGCCCGACTCGCCGGTTGCCGGCTACGCCTGCGCCTCGCCCTCGACCGGCTTGGCCTTCGGCGGCCGGATCTTGAAGGAGATGCGCAGCTTGGTGCGGTAGACGATCCCGCCCTTGTCGTCGAGGGTGAGGTCCTGCTCGACGACCTGGGCGACCCGGATGTCGTCGATGGTCTGCTTGGCACGGTGCACCGCTTCGGCCGCGGCGTTCTCCCAAGACGAGGGGCTGGTCCCGATGATGTCGATCACCCGGTACACGCTCATGTATGACTCTCCTCCGCTTCAGGGCGAACCTCAACGTAGTGCACACCGGTGGCCGCTGTCCCGGGAAACGACGGTGCGAGAGACACGGCTCACGACACGCCCGGACTGCGTCAGCGGTCGGCCATAGACTGGCGGTCCTATGGACAGTTCATCGTCGCGGTCCTTCGTGCACCTGCATAACCACACCGAGTACTCCATGCTCGACGGCGCGGCGAAGATCGCCCCGATGCTGGCCGAGGCGCAGCGCCTCGAGATGCCCGCGATCGGGATGACCGACCACGGAAACATGTTCGGCGCCAGCGAGTTCTACAACGCGGCAACCAAGGTCGGGATCAAGCCGATCATCGGGGTGGAGGCTTACATCGCCCCGGGGTCGCGGTTCGACACCCGCCGGGTGCACTGGGGCGATCCCGGCCAGAAGAGCGACGACGTCTCCGGCGGCGGCGCCTACACGCACCTGACCATGGTCGCCGAGAACGCCACCGGTCTGCGCAACCTGTTCCGGCTCACCTCACTGGCCTCCTTCGAGGGCCAGCTCGGCAAGTGGGCGCGGATGGACGCCGAGATCATCGCCGAGCACGCCGAGGGCATCATCGCCACCACCGGCTGCCCGTCCGGAGAGGTGCAGACCCGGCTGCGGCTGGGTCAGGACCGCGAAGCGCTGGAGGCGGCGGCCCGATGGCGAGAGATCTTCGGCGCGCAGAACTACTTCCTGGAGGTGATGGACCACGGCCTGTCCATCGAGCGCCGGGTACGTGAAGGTCTGCTGGAGGTCGGCCGCAAACTCGGCATTCCGACGCTGGCCACCAACGACTGCCACTACGTCACCCGCGAGGCCGCCAGCAACCACGAAGCCCTGCTGTGCGTCCAGACCGGAAAGACCCTGTCGGATCCCACCCGGTTCAAGTTCGACGGCGACGGCTACTACCTGAAGTCGGCCGCCGAGATGCGCGCGCTGTGGGACCACGAGCTGCCCGAGGCCTGTGACTCCACCCTGCTGATCGCCGAGCGCGTGCAGTCCTACGCCGACGTCTGGGCCCCGCGCGACCGGATGCCGGTGTTCCCGGTTCCCGAGGGCCATGACCAGGGTTCCTGGCTGCGGCATGAGGTGCAGGCCGGTCTGCAGCGCCGGTTCCCGGCCGGCGTACCGCAGGAGTACACCGATCGGGCGTCCTACGAGATCGACGTCATCTGCGGCAAGGGCTTTCCGTCGTACTTCCTGATCGTGGCGGACCTGATCAACTACGCGCGCTCGATCAACATCCGGGTGGGCCCGGGCCGCGGATCGGCGGCCGGGTCACTGGTGGCCTATTCGCTGGGCATCACCAACATCGACCCGATTCCGCATGGGCTGCTCTTCGAACGGTTCCTCAACCCGGAACGGCCGTCGGCCCCTGATATCGACATCGACTTCGACGACCGTCGCCGCGGCGAGATGGTGCGCTATGCCGCCGAACGGTGGGGCAGTGACCGGGTGGCCCAGGTGATCACCTTCGGAACCATTAAAACCAAAGCTGCGCTGAAGGACTCGGCGCGCGTGAATTACGGCCAGCCGGGTTATGCGATTGCCGACCGCATCACCAAGGCGCTGCCTCCGCCGATCATGGCCAAGGACATTCCGTTGTCGGGCATCACCGACCCGAACCACGAGCGGTACAAAGAGGCCGCCGAGGTTCGCGGGCTGATCGACACCGACCCCGACGTGCGCACCATCTACGAGACGGCGCGCGGCCTGGAGGGCCTGGTCCGCAACGCCGGGGTGCACGCCTGCGCGGTCATCATGAGCTCCGAGCCGCTGATCGAGGCCATCCCGTTGTGGAAGCGGCCGCAGGACGGCGCCATCATCACCGGCTGGGACTACCCGTCGTGTGAAGAAATCGGCCTGCTGAAGATGGACTTCCTGGGCCTGCGCAACCTGACGATCATCGGTGACTGCCTGGAGAACATCAAGGCCAACCGGGGTATCGATCTGGACCTGGACACCTTGCCGTTCGACGATCCGGCCACCTACGAGCTGTTGGGCCGTGGCGACACCCTGGGGGTGTTCCAGCTCGACGGCGGCCCGATGCGTGACCTGCTGCGCCGCATGCAGCCCACCGAGTTCAACGACATCGTCGCGGTACTGGCGCTGTACCGGCCCGGCCCCATGGGCATGAACGCCCACAACGACTACGCCGACCGCAAGAACAACCGCCAGGCCGTCAAACCCATTCACCCCGAGCTCGAGGAGCCGCTGCGCGACATCCTCTCGGAGACCTACGGTCTGATCGTCTACCAAGAGCAGATCATGTTCATCGCCCAGAAGGTGGCGTCCTACACCATGGGCAAGGCCGACGCGCTGCGTAAAGCCATGGGCAAGAAGAAACTTGAAGTGCTCGAAGCCGAATACAAAGGTTTCTACGAGGGCATGACGGCCAACGGGTTCTCCGAGCGCGCGGTCAAGGCGCTGTGGGACACCATCCTCCCGTTCGCCGGTTACGCGTTCAACAAGTCGCACGCCGCCGGTTACGGTCTGGTGTCGTACTGGACGGCGTACCTCAAGGCCAACTACCCGGCCGAATACATGGCGGGCCTGCTGACGTCGGTCGGTGACGACAAGGACAAGGCCGCGGTCTACCTGGCCGACTGCCGGCGGCTGGGAATCACCGTGCTGCCGCCGGACGTCAACGAGTCCGAGCTGAATTTCGCCTCGGTGGGCGAGGACATCCGCTACGGGCTGGGTGCGGTGCGCAACGTCGGCGCCAACGTCGTCAGCTCCCTGATCGCGACCCGGACTCACAAGGGCCGCTTCACCGATTTCTCGGATTACCTGAACAAGATCGATATCGCGGCGTGCAACAAGAAGGTCACCGAGTCCTTGATCAAGGCCGGGGCCTTCGACTCGCTGGGGCACCCCCGCAAGGGCCTGTTCCTGGTCCACACCGACGCGGTGGACTCGGTGCTGGGCACCAAAAAGGCTGAGGCGGTGGGGCAGTTCGACCTGTTCGGTGGGGGAGACGGCGAAAACACCGGCGCCGACGCCGTTTTCGGTATCAAGGTGCCCGACGAGGAGTGGCCGGACAAGCACAAGCTGGCGCTGGAGCGGGAGATGCTCGGACTCTACGTCTCGGGTCACCCGCTCAACGGCATCGCGCACCTGCTGGCCGCCCAGGTCGACACCCAGATCCCGGCCATCCTGGAGGGGGACGTCGCCGCCGATACCCAGGTGCGGGTCGGCGGCATCCTGGCCTCGGTGAACCGCCGCGTCAACAAGAACGGACTGCCCTGGGCCTCAGCGCAATTGGAGGATCTTACCGGCGGCATCGAGGTGATGTTCTTTCCGCAGACCTACTCCGCTTACGGGGCCGAGGTCGCCGACGACGCGGTGGTGCTGGTCAGCGGCAAGGTGAACATCCGCGACGACCGGATCTCGCTGATCGCCAATGAGCTGGTGGTGCCGGACTTCACCGCCAATGCTCCGGATCGTCCGCTGGCGGTGAGCCTTCCCACGCGGCAGTGCACCCTGGACAAAGTCAGCGCGCTCAAGCAGGTGCTGACCCGGCATCCCGGCACGGCGCAGGTACAACTGCGGCTGATCAGCGGCGAGCGCATCACCGTACTGGAGCTGGATCCGTCGCTGCGGGTGACGCCGTCCTCGGCGCTGATGGGTGATCTCAAGGCGCTGCTGGGCCCCGGTTGCCTGGGCGGCTGACCGGCACGGCGCAACGGCGGTAGCGGGGCGCGCAGCCCTGCCCGGCGCGCACGCCTGCCGGCGGACAGCCGGCGGGTCTGGCATGTGCTGGCCGGAAAGTCCCCGGCTGTGAGGAAATTTGATGCTTTACCCAAGAGTGGTATTAGCATAGGATGTCAATGCTGTAACACAATCGTAACGTACAACGCTTGTCGAGTCGCAGGCCGGTATGAGCGCACAGGGAGGTCCTCATGGGTGGTTCGGGTCGTCTTCTCAACCTGCTCGGGATAGGCGCTGCGGCCGTGTTCGCCGCACTGATCCTTCCGACGGCGACCGCTACGGCGGCGGGCGACCCGTTCCTCGACGGAGGGACCTATGAGACGTGCAACGAGGCCGTCTGCATGGTGATGGGTGACCTGCGCGACGGCGACTGGACCTACCAGGGCGTGCGTCCGTTCATCACCGACTGGAAGGGCGACCAGCCCTACACCATCTCCTACACCGACGGTGAGAACGCGATCGATGTGGGGACCTACACCATCAAGATCGAGGACTTCTGGAACGTCTTCTACTCCACCTCGGCCTATCAGTTCGGCGACTTCGTCACCAGCCCTGACCTGCCCGAGGGCTTCGACCTGGGTGTGCTGGGCGATTACGGCTACCTGTCCGGAAGCTCGATCTACCAGATCAACATCGGTGACTTCACCAACTTGACCATCAACGGCGTGGGTCCGCACGACCTGAACTACTGGGTGATGTCCGCCGGCGACTTCGGCTACACCGTGGTGACCGACCCCATCAACTTCGCCTCCGCGGCCTACCTGTCGATCGGCGACGACGACCTGTTCCTGTGGAACAGTCTCTTCCACCCGTGGGTGCCCGAGGTGCCGGACTATCTGATCCCGGCGGATCCGTTCACCGACCTCGATTTCGACCCGGGCGATTACCTCGGCTCGTCGCTGGCGACGTTCTAGAACGCCCTGCTCAGAACTTGTAGCGCAGCACCCGTGCCCGGCCGGCGGCGGACTTGAACCGCCCGGCCAGCCGGGTCAGGGTGCGGGCGGGCTCGGGAAACGAATCCACCTCGGCTGCATGTGCCAAGCAGGCCTGCTCGACCAGGCGCAGGCGCGGCTCCCACCGCTGGGGAGTCCGCGGATCGGTGAAGCCGGGATTGGCCCACACCTGGCGCAGCAGAGTGAACATTCCGCGCGGTGCCAGCCGCATGCCCAGCGAGCTGAGTGCCCCGACCCGGCCGTAGTCGTTGAACGCCAGCTCGCCGCTGCCGAAGTGGTCGACCACCTGGCCGATCAGCGCGATCACCTGCGGCTCGGTGAGGAATGCGAACAATCCGTCGGCGATCACCATGGTGGGCCGTCCCGCCGGGATGCCCGCCGCCCAGTCCTCGCCGGTCAGGTCGGCGGCCACGGCGTGCTCGCCCGGCTGCGCCGGCACGATTTCGTTGCGCAGCGCGATCACCCGCGGCAGGTCGATGCTGTACCAGTCCACGCCGGCCGGCGGCTGCACCCGGGCCAACGGTTCGTTGAGCCCGGCGCCCACGTCGACCACGACCGCGTCGGGGTGGGCAGCGGTGTACCGACGGACCCGCTCGTCGAGCATCTTGGCCCGCAGCGCCGTCTGGCGCACCACGCTGGGCGGAATCCGCAACGCGGCGAAGTCGTAGTCGATCTGCCCCACAACCCGCTCGGAGAACGCATCACCCAGGATCGGGGCGGCGGCCCGGCAGTCCAGTGCACGCGCCGAGGCGGTCAGGAACGCTGTCTGCTCCACCGGGCTGAACTCGGAGACGGTTATCGGCATGGCCCCACCGTAAGCGATACCCACCGCCGGGATACGTAAGGGCAATGTCGCGCCCGGGCCCCGCGGCGGCGCTAACTTCGACGGCATGGACACATTGCGGGCCGCCACGCTGGTGGTGTCGGCAGACGGCGCGCTCGGCTCGATCACGCTGAACCGCCCGGACCAGCTCAACCCGCTGAGCCCCGCGACCCTGCAGGAGTTGGTGGCCGCCGCCCACTGGTTCGACGCCCGGCCGGCGGTGAAGGTGGTGATCGTTGCCGGCGCCGGCCGGGCGTTCTGCGCCGGGGCCGACCTGGCCGCGTTCGTCGCCGCCGCCCAAGACGGCGCAGCCCTGCGGGAGGCCGCCGACGCCGGCCGGCGGATGGCCGACGCCGTCGAAGCGATGCGGGCGGTGACGGTGGCCCGGCTGCACGGACACTGCGTGGGCGGTGGGGTAGTGCTGGCGGCGTGCTGCGATCTGCGGGTGGCGGCCGAGGGCACGCGCTTCTCGATTCCGGAGGTGGACCTGGGCATTCCGCTGGCCTGGGGCGGAATTCCGCGGTTGGTCCGCGAGATCGGTCCCGCGCTCACCAAGGAACTGGTGATGACCTGCCGGCCGCTGGATGCCGCCGAGGCCAAGGAAATCGGATTCCTCAATCGCCTCGTGCCGCAGGCCGATCTGGACGCCGCGGTACACGCGTTGGCTGCCCAGTTGACCGGCAAGTCCGCACTCACCCTCGGTGGCACCAAAAGGCAGGTCAACGCCGTGACGGAGGGCATGGTGGGGACCGTGCGCAGCTGGAACGACGCCGATGCGCTGGTCACCGCCCTGCAGGACCCCGAATCGCGGGCCGCCGCCGCGGCCTATCTGGAACGGACCACCCATCGTGGGGGCGGGCTCACTGCTGAGTAACAGCCAGCATCAGCCAGGCCACGGTGCACACGCCCGCGCCGGTCAGCACGGCGGCGGCGGCGCTGGAGGTCACCGCGCCCACGATCACCAGGGCCAGGAAACCGAGAGCCAGCGCGACCAGTTTGTAGGTCGGCCACGGCACGCCGGCAAGGGCCACCTGGTCCCTGGAATGCCCGCTTGCCATACCGTTAACGGTATCTGACAACCAAATATTCGGGCAACCGAACTCCGCGGCGCGGCGTTAGGGTGGATCGCATGCCGTTGAGCGGAGAATATGCACCCAGCCCCTTGGATTGGTCGCGCGCGAACGCCGAGAAATACATGGCGTCCGGTGGAACCGAGGGCACCGAGATGAAGGGCAAACCGGTGGTGTTGCTGACCACGGTCGGCGCCAAGACCGGCAAGCTGCGCAAGATCCCGCTGATGCGGGTGGAGCACGAAGGTCAGTACGCCATCGTCGCCTCGCTGGGCGGCGCGCCGAAGAACCCGGTCTGGTACTACAACGTCGCCGCGAATCCGCGGGTCGAGCTGCAGGACGGGCCGGTCACCGGGGACTACGAAGCCCGCGAGGTCTTCGGCGAGGAAAAGGCGCGGTGGTGGGAGCGTGCCGTCGAGGCATTTCCCTACTACGCCGAGTATCAGGAGAAGACCGACCGGCAGATCCCGGTTTTCGTGCTGACCCCAGTGGGCTGAACCCGCTGCTGGGTGACACCATATTGCGGTGTCCGCCGAACCACGTCGCAGCCGAGCCAGCTCCCGCCCCGGTCCGTTGACCGCGGCCGACATCGACGCGGCGGCCGAGCGGATCGGCGGCGTGGTCGCAGCCACCCCGCTGCAGCGCAATGACCGGCTCTCCGCACTGACCGGTGCCGACGTGTACCTCAAGCGCGAAGACCTGCAGTCGGTGCGTTCCTACAAGCTGCGCGGTGCCTACAACCTGCTGGTCCAGCTCAGTGACGCCGAGCTGGCCGCCGGGGTGGTGTGCTCGTCGGCCGGCAATCACGCCCAAGGCTTCGCCTACGCCTGCCGGTCGCTGGGAGTGCACGGCCGGGTGTACGTGCCGGCCAAAACCCCCAAGCAGAAGCGGGACCGCATCCGCTACCACGGCGGCGACTTCATCGAATTGATCGTCGGCGGCGCCACCTACGAGCTGGCCGCCGAGGCGGCCCTGGCCGATGTGGCTCGTACCGGGGCCACGCTGGTTCCGCCCTACGACGACCTGCGAACCATGGCCGGCCAGGGCACCATCGCGGTGGAGATCCTCGACCAGCTCGGCCGCGAGCCGGATCTGGTGGTGGTGCCGGTGGGCGGCGGTGGATGCATCTCGGGCATCACCACCTACCTGGCGGAGCGGACCGCCACCAGTGCCGTGCTGGGCGTGGAACCGGCCGGCGCCGCCTCGATGTTGGCGGCGCTGGCCGCGGGGGAACTGGTGAGCCTGGATCATGTCGACCAGTTCGTCGACGGCGCGGCCGTCCGGCGGGCCGGGGCGTTGCCCTTCTCGGTGCTGTCCGGAGCCGGCGACATGGTGTCGGTGACCGCCGTCGACGAAGGCGCGGTCTGCACCGCGATGCTCGACCTGTACCAGAACGAGGGGATCATCGCCGAACCCGCGGGAGCCCTGTCGGTGGCCGGCCTGCTGGAGGCCGAGGTCACGCCCGGCTCGACGGTGGTCTGCCTGATCTCCGGCGGCAACAACGACGTCTCGCGGTACGGCGAGATCCTGGAACGCTCCCTGGTGCACCTGGGCCTCAAGCACTATTTTCTGGTCGACTTCCCGCAGGAACCGGGCGCTTTGCGGCGTTTCCTCGACCAGATCCTCGGGCCCGGCGACGACATCACGCTGTTCGAGTACGTCAAACGCAACAACCGCGAGACCGGTGAGGCTCTGGTCGGGGTGCAGTTGGGGTCGTCGGCCGATCTCGACGGGCTGCTGGAGCGCATGCGCACCTCGGAGATCCACGTCGAGCCGCTCGAGCCCGGCTCACCGGCCTACCGCTACCTGCTGTAAAGCTCACCGGCTCTTACACAGGACGGTCAACGAGCGTCCCGGCACCGTCAGGGCCGTGCCGGCGTCGACCACCAGCTCGGTGCTGCCGGCCGGATGGGCGGTGTCGATCACCGCGGCCCACACCTGCGCGTAGTCGGCGTTGGGCGTGACGAACTCCACGGGCTCCTCGGCGGCGTTGAAACACAGCAAAAAGGAGTCGTCGACGATCCGCGCACCGCGCGCGTCCGGCTCCGGCAGTGCCTCGCCGTTGAGGAAAACCATGACGCACCTACCGAACTCGCTACCCCAGTCCTGCTGGGTCATCTCATGGCCGGCCGGGGTGAGCCAGGCGATGTCGCGCACCTCGTCGCCGCCGCGGATCGGTCTGCCCTCGAAGAACCGGCGCCTGCGGAAAACCGGGTGCGCGGTGCGCAACGCGGTCATGGTGCGGGTGAACGCCACCTGATCGGCGTTGCGCTCGAGCAGAGTCCAGTCCATCCAGGACAATTCGGAATCCTGGCAGTAGACGTTGTTGTTGCCGCGTTGGGAGCGGCCCATCTCGTCACCGTGCGCGATCATCGGGGTGCCCTGGCTGATCAGCAGGGTCGCCATGATGTTGCGGGCCTGGTGCGCCCGCAGCGCCAGGATGGCCGGGTCGTCGGTCGGGCCCTCGGCGCCGCAGTTCCACGACCGATTGTGACTCTCGCCGTCGCGGTTGTCTTCGCCGTTGGCTTCGTTGTGTTTCTCGTTGTAGGACACCAGGTCTGCCAGCGTGAACCCGTCGTGGCAGGTGACGAAGTTGATGCTGGCGCCGGGGCGGCGCCCGGTGGCCTCGTACAGGTCTGAGGAGCCGGTGAGCCGGGAGGCGAACTCGCCGAGCGTCTCGGGTTCGCCGCGCCAGTAGTCGCGCACGGTGTCCCGGTACTTGCCGTTCCATTCCGTCCACAGCCCGGGGAAGTTGCCCACCTGGTAGCCGCCCTCGCCGACATCCCAGGGCTCCGCGATGAGCTTGACCTGACTGACCACCGGGTCCTGCTGCACCAGATCGAAGAACGCCGACAGTCGGTCGACGTCGTGCAGCTCGCGCGCCAGGGTCGAGGCCAGATCGAAGCGGAAGCCGTCGACGTGCATCTCGGTCACCCAATAGCGCAGCGAGTCCATGATCAGCTGCAGGGTGTGGGGATGGCGGGCATTGAGACTGTTGCCGGTTCCGGTGTAGTCGGTGTAGTGCCGCAGATCGGCTTCGTCGAGCCGGTAGTAGGCGGCGTTGTCGATACCGCGGAAGTTGAGCGTGGGCCCCAAGTGGTTGCCCTCGGCGGTGTGGTTGTAGACCACGTCGAGGATCACCTCGATGCCCGCCTCGTGGAACGAGCGCACCATCGCCTTGAATTCGGCGACCGCACCGCCGGGCCGCCGGTTGGCTGCGTACTCGTTGTGCGGCGCAAAGAACCCGAAGGTGTTGTATCCCCAGTAGTTCCGCAGTCCCAGCTCCAGCAGTCGCTGGTCGTGCAGGAACTGGTGGACCGGCATCACTTCGATGGCCGTCACGTTCAGCGACTTGAGGTGGTCCACGACCACCGGGTGCGCCAGTCCGGCGTAGGTGCCGCGCATTTCGGGCGGGATGCCCGGGTGCGTCTGCGTCATGCCTTTGACGTGCGCCTCGTAGATGATGGTCTGGTGGTAGGGGGTGCGCGGTGCCCGGTCGTTCGCCCAGTCGAAGAACGGGTTGATCACGACGCTCGTCATGGTGTGGCCCAGCGAGTCCAGTCCGGGCGCAGGGCGATCGCCGTCGGGGTCGGACAGGTCGTAGGAGAACAGTTCGGGACCGAAGTCGAACCCGCCGTGAAAGGCCTTCCCGTACGGGTCCAGCAGCAGCTTGCCCGGATCGCAGCGCTGACCGGCGGACGGGTTGAACGGTCCGTGCACCCGGAAACCGTAGTGCTGGCCGGGACCGATTCCGGGTAGGTAGGCGTGCCAGACATAGCCGTCCACCTCGTCGAGGCAGATCCGGGTCTCGGTGTGGTCGCGGGCGTCGACCAGGCACAGTTCCACCCGTTCGGCTACTTCGGAGAACACCGCGAAGTTGGTGCCGGCGCCGTCGTACACCGCGCCGAGGGGGTAGCTGCTTCCGGGCCAGACCGCCGGCGCGGACACAGTGGGCTCGGGGCCCGGCTCAGCCGGCGACATCGCTTGACCTTATCCGCTTTCCCGGCATACGCCGCCGAGCGCGGCTTGGTTCACCACCAGCCGGTGGCCGCGCCCATCTGACGACCGAGCTCTCCGGTCATGGTGCGCATGTAGGTGGCCGACAGGTGGTGCGAGTCGTGGTAGACCAGCACATTGCCCTCGACGGCGCGGCAGACTTCCTTGTCGCAGACGGCGTCGGACAGGTCCAGCGGCTTGAGCAGCGGGAACTTGCCGACGAAGTCCAGGGTGGGGTTGCGCTCGACGAGGACCTCCGAGCGTTTGATCCCGCAGGACTCCGCGTCTCCGCCGGAGGCCAGGCAGTCCGCCGGTTTGAACGGGTCCCCGTCCCGGACCAACCACGGCGTGTCGCGCACGCCGAGGATCGGAATATCGTTGTCCGACAGCTGCTTCCAGATCCCGATGTAGGTGGCGGGCATGACATCGCCCGGCTTGATGTTCCAGGGCCGGGTGGCGGTGGTGAACACGAAGTCCGGCCGGTCGGCGATCAGCTTGTCCATGGTCTTGCGCACCCAGTCGTAGCACTGCGGGTAGGGCGCGTTGTTGCCCATGATCAGCGGAACCTTCTCGGTGGACAGCGGACAGCCCATCTTGAGGTAGGTGACCACCTTGAAGTGGTGCCGCTGGCCGAGGATGTCCAGGGCCGGCAGCCAGTGTTCGGCGTGCGATCCGCCGGCGAGCGCGACGGTGCGAGTCGCCTCGGGATCCCCGTAGGTGCAGTTGATCAGGTCCGGATTTGTGAAGGTGCTGATACAGCCGTCCCGGGTGGACCGCGGCAGGTCCTTCTTGGCCTCCAGGATGGTGGGCCGCATCCGCAGTTTGGGCACCCGCTTGTGCTTGAGCAGCGCGCGGGCGCCGGGGTAGTCGTCCTTGCTGAGCTTGACCAGTTCGGTGCCGCTGGCCCGCTGTACGGTGACGTGCTCACGCCAGGAGAACGATGTCGCCGTCAACGTGACTCCCAGCAGCACCACCGTCGAGCCCAGCACCATGGTGGGCCGGCGCCACCAGCCGGCCGCAGGCCTGCGCCAGCGGGGCCGCACCACCGGTGCCGGGTCGGCGCCGACCGGGTTGCGATAGCGCAGCGGGTCCTCGACGAACCGGGTGGTCAGGTAGGCCAGCACCGCCGACAGCGCCAGGATCACCGCGCCGTCGAGCAGGCCGGCTTCGCGGTTCCCGCTGTAGGACAGCCAGAAGATCAGCAGCGGCCAGTGCCACAGGTACAGCGAGTAGGCCATCGACCCCAGCGTCACCAGCGGCGCCGAGGCCAGCCACCGGTTGGGCCATGCCAGTTTGGCGGCGGTGCTCGGCTGGGCGGCCCGGTTGGCGCCGGCCAGGATGAACGCCACGGTGGCACCCACCGGTACCAGTGCCCACGGGCCGGGGAACTCCCGAACTCCCTCGATCAGCGCCCCGCAGCTCAAGATGGCGGCCAGCGCGACGGTGGCGACCACGGTGCGCAGCCACATCGGCCAGCGAATGTAGGGGACCAGGGCCCCGGCCAGCACGCCGATCAGCAGTTCCCAGGCGCGGGCGAAACTGTTGTAGTAGGCCAGGGTCTGGTTGGCCTGGTGCGCGACGATCGCATACCAGAACGAGGCCACCGTCAGCGCGGTGATCAACACGACGAACGCGGCCCGCAGATGGCTGCCCAGCATCCGCCTGAGCAGGTAGGCGAAGCCGAAGACCAGCAGCAGGAAGCTGAGGTAGAACTGGCCCTGCACCGACATGGACCAGATGTGCTGCAGCGGGCTCACGGCCTCGCCGGCCTGCAGGTAGTCCGCGGCGCTGCGCGCCAGTTCCCAGTTCTGGTAGTACCCCAGGCTGGCCAGGCTCTGATCGGCGAAGGTCTCCCAGCGGGTCTGCGGCTGGATGAGGATGGTCAGCACGGCGCAGGCGGCCAGCACCACCACCAGCGCGGGCAGCAGCCGGCGGACCAGCCGGATCAGGTCGGGGATCGGCGACAGCGACGAACCGGGTTTGAGGGCGACCCGCAGCAGCTTTCCGCCGAAGAAGAAGCCCGAGAGCGCCAGGAAGACGTCGACCCCGCCGGAGACCCGGCCGAACCAGACGTGGAACACCGCGACCAAGGCGATGGCGACGCCCCGCAGACCGTCGAGGTCGTGACGGTAGAAGCCCGCTTTGCGGGTGCCCATCGTGGCGGCCGGCCCAGGGGTTGAAACCGGCGCCGCGGCAGATCCCGCGACAGGAGTTACCGCCGGTCGGGAGGGAGACAGGGCAATCATGATCGCCCGACAATCTACCTAATCGTCCTGGGGAAACCGCACTCCGCGCGTTGTGATGTCCATCGAGCGGGTTCTGGTACCTCCCGAGAGCCTCAGCCGAGCACCCGGGTCAGGTACGGGACCATGTTGGTGGTGCGGGCCGGGGAGACCGTCACGGCGGGGCTGGTGCCCTCGATCATCTGGTTGTTGCCCAGGTACAGCGCGACGCTCTGCGAGCCACCCGGGCCGTAGCACAGCAGGTCGCCGGGGCGGGCCTGCGCGGGCGGCACCTTCTGGCCGACACTGCACTGCTCGCCGGAGGTGCGGGGCATCTTGATGCCGGCGCCGGCGAACGCGTACTGGATCAGGCCCGAGGCGTCGAAGCCGACGGTGGTGGTGTCTGCGAAGTCGTCGCTGGGCGCCAGCGTGGTGCCCGGCAGGCCCGCGGTGGTGCTGCCGGTCGTGAGTGGACCGGTGGGCAGGGCGCGGCCGGTGAGGTCGGTCAGCGCGCTGCGGGTGGTGGCGGCCCGGGCGCGGGCGCTGTTGGTGGGCCCGTTGATGTCGCCGCCGCCGTAGACGAAGGGCACTCCGCGCTGCGACAGGGCCCGCTGGATCACCCGCTCGATGAGCTGGTTCTGGGTGGTCTGCGAAAGCGGGTCGGCGTAGGCCGGCGCCGCACCCAGCGCCGGGGCCAGGGCCGCCGCCAGTGCGATCGCGGTAGCGCAGACGCGTTTCATCGGTGCAACCCCCAATTTCTCGGGCCGATTTTCACGGCAGTATCACTAATCACTTCTGTCACAGAGGTTACCTGCCGTGTACGCATGCGCACCGGTCGTGGGAGAGAAATTGCGCAACCTGTGACCCAACGGTTACGCCACCGGCCACTACTGTCGTCAGGCATGTCCGCGTTGACTCCCGACCAGATCAGCGCCATCGACGCCGCCCATCTCTGGCACCCGTACAGCACTATCGGCGCCGAGACCCTGCGGCCGGCGGTGGTGCTGGGCGCCCGCGGCGCGTATCTGACGCTGGCCGGCGACGACGCGGGACACGACGTGCTCGACGCGATGAGTTCCTGGTGGGCGGCGATCCACGGCCACGGCCACCCTGCCCTGGATGCCGCGGCCACCGCACAGCTGGCCACCATGAGCCACGTGATGTTCGGCGGCCTCACCCATGAGCCCGCCGCCCGACTGGCCAAGCTGCTGGTCGAGATCACCCCGGCCGGGCTGGACACCGTGTTCTTCTCCGATTCCGGGTCGGTGTCGGTGGAAGTCGCAGTCAAGATGGCGTTGCAGTACTGGCGCGCTCGCGGCCGCCCGGCCAAACACCGGCTGATGACCTGGCGCGGTGGTTACCACGGGGACACCTTCACCCCGATGAGCATTTGCGACCCCGACGGCGGCATGCACTCGCTGTGGCGCGACGTCCTGGCGGACCAGGTGTTCGCCCCACAGGTGCCGCGCCACTACGACCCGGCCTACAGCGCCGCCTTCGAGGCCCAACTGGAACAGCACCGCGACGAGGTGGCTGCGGTGGTCGTCGAGCCGGTGGTGCAGGGCGCCGGCGGAATGCGGTTCCACGATCCGCGCTACCTGACCGATCTGCGGGACGCCTGCACCCGCCAGGGCGTGCTGCTGATTTTCGACGAGATCGCCACCGGTTTCGGCCGCGCCGGCGAACTGTTCGCCGCCGACCATGCCGGGGTCAGCCCCGACATCATGTGTGTGGGTAAGGCGCTGACCGGCGGCTACCTCAGCCTGGCCGCAACGCTGTGCAGCGCGGAGGTCGCCCACACCATCAGCAGTGGCGAGGCCGGCGCCCTGATGCACGGCCCGACGTTCATGGCCAACCCGCTGGCCTGCGCAGTCTCGGTCGCCAGCACCGAACTGTTGTTGAGCCAGGACTGGCGAGCGGCGGTCGCCGGGATCGGGGCCGGGCTGACCGACGCCCTGGACCCCGCACGGGAGCTGCCCGGCGTCGCCGACGTGCGGGTCTGTGGCGCCATCGGGGTCATCGAATGCCGGCAACCGGTGGACCTGGCCGTCGCCACGCCGGTCGCACTGGAGCATGGGGTGTGGCTGCGGCCCTTCCGCAACCTGGTCTACGCGATGCCGCCGTATGTGTGTACGCCCGACGAGATCGCCCGCATCGGCGGCGCGATGGTGGCCGTGGCGCATGCCTTAGCCTGAACGGTGTTCAAGTCGCCTCGAGACAGCACAGGGAGCACCGCGTGACCCGCACCGATCTGTCACCACTGGCCTGGCTGGCCGAGGTGGCGAAGCGGCGCCGGAAGGACGGCCTGCGGCGTTCCCTGCGGGTGCGGCCCGTCGTCGCGACCGAGCTGGACCTGGCGTCCAACGACTACCTGGGCCTGGCCACGCACCCCGCCGTCATCGCCGGCGGCATCGAGGCCCTGCAGACCTGGGGTGGCGGCGCCGGCGGATCCCGGCTGGTGACCGGCAACACCGAACTTCATCAGCGCTTCGAACAGCAGTTGGCCGACTTCGTGGGCGCGCCCGCCGGGCTGGTCTTCTCGTCGGGCTACACCGCCAACCTGGGCGCGGTGGTCAGCCTGTCCGGCCCGGGCGCACTGGTGGTGTCCGACGCCTACTGCCACGCCTCGCTGGTCGACGCGTGCCGGCTGTCCCGGTCCCGGGTCGTGGTCACCGAGCACCGCGACGTCGACGCTGTGGCCGCCGCGCTGGCCTCGCGCGCCGAAGACCGCGCCGTGGTCCTGACCGAGTCGGTGTTCAGCACCGACGGAGCGCTGGCCCCGCTGCGGCAGCTGCACGAGGTATGCCGCCGTCACGGTGCGCTGCTGATCGTCGACGAGGCGCACGCGCTGGGGGTGCGCGGCACGGGCGGCCGCGGGCTGGTGCACGAATCCGGGCTGGCCGCCGCACCCGACATCGTGATCACCACGACCTTGTCCAAGGCGCTGGGCAGCCAGGGCGGGGCGGTGCTGGGGCCGGTGGAGGTGCGCGACCACCTGATCGACACGGCCCGCTCGTTCATCTTCGACACCGGTCTGGCCCCGGCGGCACTCGGTTCGGCCTCGGCTGCCCTGGACGTGCTGATCGCCGAGCCGTCGCGCGCCACCGACGTGCTGCGGCACGCCGCCGTGCTGGCCGAGATCTGCGGGGTGGGCCCGCAGCCGGAATCCGCCGTGGTCTCGGTCGTTCTGGGCGACCCGGAGGTGGCGGTGGCGGCAGCGGCCGCGTGCCTGGATGCCGGCGTGCGGGTGGGCTGCTTCCGGCCGCCGACCGTGCCGGCCGGCACGTCGCGGCTGCGGTTGACCGCGCGGGCGTCGCTGACCGATGCCGATCTGGAGCTGGCCCGACGGGTGCTGCAGGAGGTCCTGCGCGATCACCCCGCCGTGGCGTCGTTATGACCGTCCTGGTCATCACCGGCACGGGCACCGGGGTGGGCAAGACGATCGCCACCGCGGCACTGGCCTGCGCCGCCCGCCAAGCGGGCCTGGATGTGGCGGTCTGCAAGCCGGTCCAAACCGGCACCGCCGACGGCGACGACGACCTTGCCGAGGTCGGCCGGCTGTCGGGGGCGACCGAACTGTTCGCCGGCGCCCGTTACCCGGCGCCGCTGGCCCCGGCGGCCGCGGCCGAGCAGGCCGGGTCGGCACTGCCGAGCCGCACGGCCCTGGTGACGATGATCCGCGCCGCCGACCGCCCGAACCGGCTGACCCTGGTGGAGGGCGCTGGCGGCCTGCTGGTCGAGCTGGCTGCCGACGGGGTCACCCTGCGCGACGTGGCTGTCGATCTCGGCGCGGCCGTGCTGGTGGTGGTCGGCGCTGAACTGGGCACCCTCAACCACACCGCGCTGACCCTGGAATCGCTTGGCAACCAAGGGCTGTCGTGTGCCGGATTGGTGATCGGCAGCTGGCCCGAGCGGCCCGATCTGGCGGCCGCCGGCAACCGCGGCGCGCTGGCCCGCCACGCGCCGGTACGCGCGGTGCTGCCGGCCGGATCCGCGGCACTGGATGCCGCGCAGTTCGCCGCCATGAGCAGAGCCGCGTTCGATCCCGACTGGGTGCGCAGCCTGGCGGGCTGATGGTCCACTCGATCGAGCTGGTCTTCGACGCCGACAGCGAGAACGCGGTGCGGCGGACCTGGAGCGAGCTGGCCGCGGCCGGCCTGCCCGGCCAGGCCCCGGCGGCTCGACCGCACGTCACCCTGGTGGTCGCCGAGCGCATCGATCCGCGCGTCGACGCCGCCCTGGTCGCGGCGGCCCCACGCCTGCCCGTGGACGCCCGACTGGGCGCGACGCTGATCTTCGGCCGCTCGCACGCCGTGCTGGCCCGCCTGGTGGTGCCGACGGCCGAACTGCTGGCTCTGCACGAGCTCGTCTACCGGTTGTCGGCACCGCATCTGGAACCCGGCCCACTGGCTCACGTGGCACCCGGCCAATGGACCCCGCACGTCACGCTGGCCCGCCGGGTCGGCCCGGCCCAACTGGGCGCGGCGCAGCGCATCGCCGGCCGCCCCGAGGTCGCCGGCCGGTTTGTCGGGTTGCGGCGCTGGGACGGCAAGTCCCGCACCGAAACGCCGATCCCGTGACAGCGAGCCGGCGCGAAAGCTAGCTCACGGCCAGCCCGGCGCGCATCGCCAGGCCGTCGATCAGCAAGCCCAGCCCGAAGCCGAACGCGGTGCTCGGGTCGGCGTCGCGGGTGATGTCGGCGGCCCCGGCGGCATCCCACTGCAGGCGGGACTGCTCGTCGGCGGTGAACCCCAAGACGTAGTAGACGACGGTCCGGCCGACCTGCCCGGCCTGCTCGGGCGGCACGCCCGCCGCCGTCGCCGTGTCCGCGAGCAGCGCCAGGATTGCCGTGGCCGCCTGCGACTGGCCGGCCGCCATGCTGGCCGACACCAGTTCGGCGCCGTCGGTGTGCGACAGCAATGCGTCGCGCAGGCGTTGGCCCACGGTCTCGATCCGCCACTGCCAGCTGCCCGGCCCGGGGTCTGCGCAGGCCGGCGCCAGCACCCGATCGGCGACCGCCCCGAGTAGTTGCTGCTTGTTGGCGAAATGCCAGTACAGCGCGCTGGGGCTGACATTGAGCTCGCGCGCCAGCCGGCGCATCGACAGGTCGGCGATGCCGTAGTCGTCCAGGATGGTGGTCGCCGCGGCGACCACGTCAGGTTTGTGCAGCTGCACCCCGCTAGCCTAACCTGAACACCGTTCAAGTCTTGATGGGAGCACGCGTGACCCGCGGCGCCGACGATGCAGGGCGAAGCGATGAGGAGGAGCGGCGCGCATGACCGACGACATCCTGGCGCTGGCCAGGGAGCAAGTACTCGAGCGCGGTGAGGCGTTGCGGCGGGATCAGGTGCTCGAAGTGTTGCAGCTGCCCGACGACCGGCTCGAGGAGCTGCTGTCGCTGGCTCACGACGTCCGGATGCGCTGGTGCGGCCCGGAGGTCGAGGTCGAGGGCATCATCAGCCTGAAGACCGGTGGCTGCCCGGAGGATTGCCACTTCTGTTCGCAGTCGGGCCTGTTCTCTTCGCCGGTGCGCAGCGCCTGGCTGGACATTCCGAGTCTGGTCGAGGCGGCCAAGCAGACCGCCAAGTCCGGGGCCACCGAGTTCTGCATCGTCGCCGCGGTGCGCGGCCCCGACGAGCGGCTGCTGGCCCAGGTCGCCGCGGGAATCGAAGCCATCCGCAACGAGGTCGACATCCAGATCGCCTGCTCGCTGGGCATGTTGACCCAGGAGCAGGTGGATCAACTGGCCGCCATGGGCGTGCACCGCTACAACCACAACCTGGAGACCGCCCGGTCGCACTTCTCCAACGTCGTCACCACCCACACCTGGGAGGAGCGCTGGGAGACCCTGCGCATGGTGGGCGAAGCCGGCATGGAGGTGTGTTGCGGCGGCATCCTCGGCATGGGGGAGACGCTGGAGCAGCGGGCCGAGTTCGCCGCCGACCTGGCCGAACTGAATCCCCACGAGGTCCCGCTGAACTTCCTCAACCCGCGCCCGGGCACCCCGTTCGGCGACCTGGAGGTGCTGCCGGTGGCCGACGCGCTGCGGGCAGTCGCCGCATTCCGGCTGGCCCTGCCGCGCACCATGTTGCGGTTCGCCGGCGGCCGGGAGATCACGCTGGGCGACCTGGGCGCCAAGAAGGGGATCCTGGGCGGCATCAACGCGGTCATCGTCGGCAACTACCTGACCACGCTGGGCCGGCCCGCCGAAGCGGACCTGGAACTGCTCAACGACCTGCAGATGCCGATCAAGGCTCTCAACGCCACCCTCTGATGCTGGCCGACCTGCCCGTTGCCCTCAGTGCCGGCGTCTTCAACGTCTACACCGGCGTACGCATCGACGATCCCGCCGGAGGGTCGCTGCCCACCGCGGCGCAGCTGGGCCTGGAGGCGCCGCGCTTCTGCGCGTCCTGCGGGCGCCGGATGATGGTGCAGGTTCGCCCGGACGGCTGGTGGGCCAAGTGTTCGCGGCACGGCCTGGTGGACTCCACCGACCTGGACCCGCAACGGTGATGAGCACCGCCGCCCCGCGGCTGACGCGCGCAGGGGCCGGCCTGAGGCTGGCCGCCGGACTGACCGTCATCGGGTTGCCGGTCGGGGCGGTGTGGGCGTGGATCGCCCCACCGATCCACGGCGTGGTGGCACTGACGCGCAGCGGCGAACGGGTACAGGCTTACCTGGGCAACGAGGCCGAGAACTTCTTCATCGCGCCGGTCCTGCTGATCGGACTGCTCGCCGCGGTGGCCGTGGTGGCGGCCGCCCTGGCGTGGCAATGGCGGGCGCATCGGGGACCGGGCATGGTGCTGACCATGACCGCCGGGCTGATCGGCGGGGCAGCACTGGCGGTACTGACCGGGGCCGTCCTGGTGCAGCGCCGCTACGGCACCATCGACATCGAGGCCGCGCCGGTCAGCCCCGAACACCGGGTGCACTACGTGGCCGAGGGGCCGCCGGTGTTCTTCGGGCACACCGCGCTGCAGATCGGCGCCTCACTGCTGCTGCCGGCGGCCACCGCGGCACTGGTGTACGGGGGGTGCGCCATGTGGAGCACCCGCGACGACCTCGGCGGTTATCCGCCCGAACCGCCGGCCGGCCTCAGAGGCCAAGGCGGCCCAGCGCCCCTCCCGTGACGACGCGGGTCGCCACCAGGCCCAGGCGCGCCAGGCCGAGGTAGGTCCTGGGGTTCAGCAGTGCCGGCCACCCGCTGCTGACGGTGGACTGGCGCAGCGGCCGGTCGGCGAACCGGTCGCGCAACCACTCCATCACCATCGGCGCCGACAACGGGTGCAGCGTCACATGCTCGCTGAGCAGGTCGCGGTGATAGGTCACCCGCGCGCCGGCGTTCGCATAGGCCTCGGCCAAGTGGTCGATGTGCACGACTGAAATCACCTGGTCGTGAACGGCTTGCAACATCAGTACCGGTGGTTTCGGCGCAAGGTAGCCAAGCTTGGTGTCGTCGAAGACGTGTTGCACCGCAGGGAGTTCCACCACGTCCTGGAGTGGCTGGTCGAGGAACTTCTCGAGTGACTTGTGGCGCATCCGCATGATGGCGCCGAGCGTGGTCATCGATTCCAGTGAATGCAGCAAGGCCTTGCCCTCGGCGGTGGCGTGGTCGTCGATCACCTTCTGTAAGTCGGGGTAGACCTTCGCCAAGGTGGCGATCATCACCGCGGGCAACCCGGAGAAGAACGTCCCGTCCAACCCGAGGAAAGTGTGCCCGAGGTCACCCACCGGCGACCCGAGCACCGCACCCACGATGTTGAGATCCGGGGCGTAATCGCCGCAGACTTCCGCCGCCCAGCCGGTGGCCAGGCCGCCGCCGGAATAGCCCCACAGGCCCGCCGGGGCGTCCGGGGACAGCTCCAGCCGCTCGGTCCCCAGCGCGGCCCGCAGCGCGTCGAGCACGTGGTAGCCGGGTTCCTTCGGCGCCCCCCAGTGCCCGAAGCGGCCCTCATGGTCGGGGACCGATACCGCCCAGCCCTGCGACAGGATAGCCGCGATCAGCACGAATTCGAGCTGCGTGAAAGATCCGTGTGCCCGGGCGCGGCGGCGCAACGCGTACGACGGGAAGCAACGGCCGTCGGCGGCGTCGATCGCGCACTGGTAGGACACGATCGGGCAGTGCGGGCCGCGGTCGGCCGGGACCAGCACCGTCGTCACCGCCGCCTGCGCGACGTCGTTACGGTCGGTGGTCCGGTAGAGCAGTTGGGTGGCACGCATCCGTTGCGGGATCAGCCCGAGAAACGCCAGTTCGACGTCGCGCGAGCGCAGCACCGTGCCGGGCGCCGCGTGGGCAAAGCCGGCCGGTGGGTCGTAGAACGGATCTTCGGCGGGCAGCAGGGGGCGAGCGCCGGGTGGCGCCGGCTCGTGCGGAGCCTGCCCGATCCACTCGACAGAACTTTTTCGCGCCAGGCTGTCGAATTCCACGTCGACCATTGTCTCTTAAGAGGGCGTTAAGATTCCAGTCGACTCACCCGGGCGGTCGCAGGGCGGCGAATTCGTCGGTGACCCGTAATTCGGAGTCGGTGAACCGGTAGCGGGCCGCCGGACGGCCCCCGCTGCGCCCGGAGCGGGCGGTGGTGCCGGTGCGGGTGATCACCCCGCGGCGTACCAGCACCCGCTGCAGGTTGGTCGCGTCGACTTGGTAGCCCAGCACCACGCTGTAGATGTCTCGCAAGGTGGACAGGATGAATTCTGTTGGGGCCAAGCCGAATCCGATGTTGGTGTAGGACATTTTGGCGACCAGACGGCTGCGTGCGTGCTCCACCATGGGCCCGTGGTCGAACGCCATCGGCGGTAAGTCGTCCACGGGATGCCAGTGCGTGTCGCTCGGCAGCTCGGGGACGGCGGGGGAGGGCACCAGGCCCAGAAACGTCGATGCGATAGTGCGTACCCCGGGTACCCTGCCGGGGTCGGAGAACACAGCCAGCTGCTCAAGGTGGGCGATCTCACGCAGATCGACCTTTTCGGCGAGCTGGCGGCGGGCCGATGCCGTGACATCCTCGTCGGTGCGCAGCAGGCCGCCGGGCAACGACCACCGGCCGGACTGCGGTTCGCGGGCGCGTTCCCACAGCAGCACATTGAGCTGGGGGCGGCGCTGATCCAGGCCGCCAACCTGGAAGACCACGGTGAGCACCTCGTGGGCGGTGCTAGTATGAACCATGTTTTCGATTATAAGTCGAAAACCTGTTTTGAGAGGAGTCACCATGACCACCCTCACCGACACCGGTGTGCAGGCGGGCAGCCTGACCGGCCGCATCGTGAACTCCCCGGCCGGCTACAGCGGTGTCGAAGCCGATGCGGAGTGGGTGGCCGAGGTGCTCCGGCTCAAGAAGGAACGCAACGCGACGATCCTGGCCCACAACTACCAACTGCCCGAGATCCAGGACATCGCCGATCACGTCGGGGACTCCCTGGCGCTGGCCCGCATCGCGGCCACCGCGGCCGAGGACACCATCGTGTTCTGCGGTGTGCACTTCATGGCCGAGACCGCCAAGATCCTCTCCCCGGACAAGACGGTGCTGCTGCCCGACACCCGGGCGGGCTGTTCGCTGGCCGACTCCATCACCGCCGAGGAGCTGCAGGCCTGGCGCGAGGAGTTCCCGGGCGCGGTGGTGGTCTCCTACGTCAACACCACGGCGGCGGTGAAGGCCCTGACCGACTACTGCTGCACCTCCTCGAATGCCGTCGACGTGGTCAACGCGATCGATCCGGACCGCGAGGTGCTCTTCCTGCCCGACCAGTTTCTGGGCCAGCACGTCAAGCGCGTCACCGGCCGCGACAACATCCGCATCTGGGCCGGTGAATGCCACGTGCACGCCGCCATCAACGGCGACGAGCTCGAGGCGATGGCGCGGGCCAACCCCGAGGCCGAACTGTTCGTGCACCCCGAGTGCGGGTGCGCGACGTCGTCGCTGTACCTGGTCGGCGAAGGCCATTTCCCCGCCGAGCAGGTCAAGATTCTCTCCACCGGCGGCATGCTCGAAGAGGCCGCGCGTACCGGGGCCACCAAGGTGCTGGTCGCCACCGAGATCGGCATGATCCACCAGCTGCGCAAGGCCGCGCCGCAGGTGGATTTCGAGGCGGTCAACCGCAAGGCGGCCTGCAAGTACATGAAGATGATCACCCCGGCCGCGTTGCTGCGCTGCCTGACCGAGGGCGCCGACGAGATCCATGTCGACCCGGAGACGGCACGGCTGGCCGCGCGTAGCGTGCAGCGGATGATCGCGATCGGACACTCCGTCCCGGTCAGCAAGTGACCCCTGGTCCCAGCTGGCAGCAGCGGGCCGATGTCGTCGTCATCGGCACCGGTGTCGGGGGGCTGGCGGCGGCTCGCGCCGCCCACCGGGCCGGGCGCGACGTCGTAGTGCTCAGCAAGTCCGCCGCCGGTGCGGCCGCAACGGCGACCCACTACGCCCAGGGCGGGATCGCGGTGGTGCTGCCCGGCACCGACGACACGGTGACCGCCCACGTCGCCGACACCGTGGCCGCCGGCGGCGGATTGTGCGACCGCGACGCGGTGACCTCCATCGTGGCCGACGGGTATCGCGCGGTCCGCGACCTGGCCGACACCGGTGCGCAGTTCGACCGCGCGCGAGACGGCCATTGGGCGCTCACCCGCGAAGGGGGGCACTCGCGGCGCCGCATCATTCATGCCGGCGGCGACGCGACCGGGGCCGAGGTGCAGCGCGCGCTGGATCAGGCGGCGGCCGCACTGGACGTTCGTGGCGGCCAGGTGGTGCTTCAGGTCCTGCGCGACACCGACCAGGTCACCGGTGTGCTGGTGGCCAACGCCGACGGGATCGGCGTGATCCACGCCCCCGCGGTGGTGCTGGCCACCGGCGGCCTGGGCCACCTGTACCGGGCGACCACCAACCCCGGCGGGGCGACCGGCGACGGCGTGGCCCTGGCGCTGTGGGCCGGGGTGGCCGTCAGCGACCTGGAATTCATCCAGTTCCATCCCACGATGCTGTTCTCGGGCGACGGCGCCGGACGCCGGCCGCTGATCACCGAGGCGGTGCGGGGGGAGGGCGCCCGGCTGGTCGACGCCCGCGGCGCGGCGATCACCGACGGGGTGCACCCGATGGGGGACCTGGCGCCCCGCGACGTGGTGGCGGCAGCCGTCGACGCCCGCCTGCGCGAGACCGGTGACCGGTGCGTCTTCCTCGACGCTCGCGGGATCGCCGACTTCGAAGACCGCTTTCCGACCGTCACCGCGGCCTGCCGCGATGCCGGTATCGACCCTGTCCGGCAACCGATTCCGGTGGTCCCCGGCGCGCACTACAGCTGCGGAGGGGTGCTCACCGATGTCACCGGCCGTACCGAGCTGCCGGGTCTTTTCGCCGCCGGGGAGGTCGGCCGTACCGGCATGCACGGAGCCAACCGGCTGGCGTCCAACAGCCTGCTGGAAGGGCTGGTGGTCGGCGCCCGCGCCGGCGCCGCCGCCGCGGCGCACTGCGCAGCCGCCGGACCGGCCCGGGCCGCGTTCCCCGAGCCCGCCCGGCACCCGGTGCTGCCCCGGCAGCGGCTGCAGGAGGCGATGTCCCGCGATGCCTCGGTGGTCCGCGACACGTCCGGACTGGCGCGGCTGCAGCAGCTGCTGGCCGACGCCGCCCGGCGCCACGTCGCCGACCGGTACGGAGTCGAGGAAGCCGCACTGACCGTGGCCGCCCGGGTGATCGCGACGGCGGCATCGGCCCGCACCGAGAGCCGCGGCTGCCACCACCGGGCGCAGTACCCGGCCGCCGACCCCGGGCAGGCCCGCAGTTCCACCATCCGGCTGCGCGACGGCAGTGTCGCGCTCGAAACCCCCGCGGGAGTCTGATGCTTTCCGAGACCGAACTCGACGAGGCGCGGCAGATCATCGTGCGCGCCCTCGACGAGGATCTGCGCTACGGGCCCGACGTCACCACCGCCGCGACGGTGCCGGCCGGCGTGAAGGCCGAGGCGGCGATGGTCACCCGGGTGCCCGGCGTGATCGCCGGGCTCGACGTGGCGCTACTGGTCCTCGACGAGGTCCTCGGCGCCGACGGCTACCAGGTGGTGCAGCGGGTGGCCGACGGCACCCGGGTCGACGCCGGCGCGCCGGTGCTGAGCCTGCGGGCCGACACCCGCGGCCTGCTCACCGCTGAACGCACCATGCTCAACCTGGTCTGCCACCTGTCCGGGATCGCGACCGCGACCGCGGCGTGGGTCGACGCCGTGGACGGGACGTCGGCTCGGGTGCGTGACACCCGCAAGACGCTGCCGGGGCTGCGGGTGCTGCAGAAGTACGCGGTGCGCGTCGGCGGCGGGGTGAACCACCGGATGGGGCTGGGCGACGCCGCCCTGATCAAGGACAACCACGTCGCGGCGGCCGGATCGGTGGCCGCGGCGCTGCGGGCGGTGCGCGAGGCCGCTCCCGACGTGCCCTGCGAGGTCGAGGTGGACTCGCTCGAGCAGTTCGACGAGGTGCTCGCCGAGGGGCCCGAACTGGTGCTGCTGGACAACTTCGAGGTATGGCAGACCCAGATGGCGGTGCAGCGGCGGGACTCCCGCGCCCCCGGGGTGCTGCTGGAGTCGTCCGGCGGACTGACCCTGGAGACCGCCGGCGCGTACGCCGCCACCGGCGTCGACTATCTGGCCGTGGGCGCCCTCACCCATTCGGTGCGGGTACTCGACATCGGCCTGGACATGTGACGGCCGGTCAGCCGATATCGGTGACCAGCACCGCCACTTTGCGGTTCTGCAGCCGCAGCAGCGGCGGCAGCGCGGTGTCACCGGAGCCGGCGGGCACGATCCGCGGGTTCACCAGGTGCAGCTGATGCCGGAACAGCTGCACATCGGCCTCCCCGGCGGCCAACACGTTCTTCACCCAGTCGGTCTTGCCGTGGCCGAGCGCGATCGCCAGCGTGTCGCCCTTGCGGTAGGTCGTCACCACCGTCTGGTACACCTTGCCGGACTTGCGGCCGCGATGGGTGATCACCGACGTGCCGGGAATGAACTTCGCCAGCGGCTTGACCACCGGATTGACGTACTTGATCTGCAGCCGATCCAGCCAGGCGGGGAACACCGCCGGCAGCGTGGACGGGCCGACGGCACCCTTGTCGACAGCCATGGCAACTCCGTTCTCCCTGGGGACGACCACGACGCCGCGATCGGTGCTCGCCGACGCCGCAACTGCGCACCACCCTAGCCGCGGGGCCCGGGTAGCGGGGGTCATCCCGGCGCGGCGATATTGACTTGAGGCTCTCTGGGACAATGGACGGCGTGAACACCGGCCTGATGGCACGCATCGACCTGCGCGGCACCGACCAGTCGGACCCGTCCTCGCGACTCTCGAGGGCCCGGCTGCGTTCCGTTCTGCCCCGCGGCGCTGCCGACGTGGAGACGGTGCTGCCGCGCGTGCGCCCGATCGTCGAGGCGGTCGCCCAGCGCGGAGCCGCGGCGGCATTGGAATTCGGCGAATCCTTCGACCGGGTGCGGCCCGGCACGGTCCGGGTGCCCGATGCTGCGCTCGCGGACGCCCTGACCGAGCTGGACCCGGCGGTACGGGCCGCTCTGGAGGTGGCGATCAGGCGGGCCCGTGCGGTCCACACCGACCAGCGGCGCAGCGATACCGCCACCACGCTGTCCCCGGGCGCCACCGTCACGCAGCGGTGGATTCCCGTCGAACGGGTCGGCCTGTACGTGCCCGGCGGCAACGCGGTCTACCCGTCCAGCGTGGTGATGAACGTCGTCCCGGCCCAGATCGCCGGGGTCGACTCGCTGGTGATCGCCAGCCCGCCCCAGGCCGCCTTCGACGGCCTGCCGCACCCCACGATCCTGGCGGCGGCCCGGCTGCTCGGTGTCAGCGAGGTCTGGGCGGTCGGCGGCGCGCAGGCCGTGGCGCTGCTGGCCTACGGCGGCACCGACACCGACGACGGCGAACTGGCCCCAGTCGACATGATCACCGGCCCCGGCAACATCTACGTCACCGCCGCCAAAAGACTGTGCCGGTCGCAGGTGGGCATCGACGCCGAGGCCGGTCCCACCGAGATCGCGATTCTCGCCGACCACACCGCCAACCCGGCACACCTGGCCGCCGACCTGATCAGTCAGGCCGAGCACGACGAGATGGCGGCCAGTGTGCTGGTCGCCACCAGCGCCGAACTGGCCGACGCCACCGCCCGGGAGGTCGCCGCACAGCTGCAGACCACGGTGCACCGCGAGCGGGTCAGCACAGCGCTGTCCGGCCCGCAGTCGGCGATCGTGCTGGTCGACGATCTGGACGCCGGTATCGAGGTGGTGAACGCCTACGCCGCCGAGCACCTCGAGATTCAGACCGCCGACCCGGCGGCCGTCGCGGGCCGCATCCGCTCAGCCGGCGCGATCTTCCTCGGACCGTACTCGCCGGTCAGTCTGGGCGACTACTGCGCCGGCTCCAACCACGTGCTGCCGACCGCCGGCAGTGCCCGCCACTCCAGTGGTCTGTCCGTGCAGACCTTCCTGCGCGGCGTGCACCTGGTGGACTACACCGAGGCCGCGCTCAAGGACGTCAGCGGACACGTGATCGCGCTGGCCACCGCAGAGGATCTGCCCTCGCACGGCGAGGCGGTCCGGCGGAGGTTCGAGCAGTGAGCGCCACCGAGTCGCGGCCCGGTGGACAGATCGGCCTGGCGGACCTGCCGCTGCGCGAGGACTTGCGCGGCAAGTCTCCTTACGGCGCACCGCAGCTCGATGTTCCGGTGCGGCTCAACACCAACGAGAACCCGCACCCGCCGAGTGCGGCATTGGTCGACGACGTGGCACGTTCGGTGCGCGAGGTCGCCGCTGAGCTGCACCGCTATCCCGATCGTGACGCCGTCGCGCTGCGCGCCGACCTGGCCGACTACCTGACCACCCAGACCGGGGTGGCGGTGGGGCCGGACAACGTGTGGGCCGCCAACGGTTCCAACGAGATCCTGCAGCAGTTGCTGCAGGCGTTCGGGGGGCCGGGCCGCAGCGCCATCGGATTCGTGCCGTCGTACTCGATGCACCCGATCATCGCCGACGGCACCTTGACGCGTTGGCTGGCCGTGCACCGCGGGTCTGACTTCGGGCTCGACGTGGCCGTGGCGACCGCCGCCGTCGCCGAGCACCAGCCCGACGTGGTGTTCATCGCGTCCCCGAACAACCCTTCCGGGCAAAGTGTTTCGCTGGATGACTTGCGGGCGCTGCTGGATGCGGCGCCCGGGATCGTGATCGTGGACGAAGCCTACGGTGAGTTCTCCTCACAGCCCAGCGCGATCGCTCTGATCACCGACTACCCGGCCAAGCTGATCGTCACCCGCACGATGAGTAAGGCGTTCGCGTTCGCCGGCGGCCGGCTCGGCTACCTGATCGCGGCCCCGGCGGTGATCGATGCGATGTTGCTGGTGCGGCTGCCGTACCACCTGTCGGTGGTCACCCAGGCGGCCGCACGCGCCGCGCTGCGCCACGCCGGCGACACCCTCGGCAGCGTCGCACAATTGATATCCGAGCGGGATCGCGTCTCGGGAGCGCTGTCCGACATGGGCTTTCGGGTGATCCCCAGCGATGCCAACTTCGTGCTGTTCGGCGAATTCGCCGAGGCCCCGGCGACCTGGCAGCGCTACCTGGACGCCGGTATCCTCATCCGCGATGTAGGCATCCCCGGATACCTGCGGGCCACCACCGGGCTTCCGGAGGAGAACGACGCGCTGCTCGCCGCCAGCCAACGGCTTGCGGCCACCGAACTCACCCGGCAACCGGTACCGATCGCCGGCGCGGCGGAACCGGGCGCAGCCGGCGGCCACCAGCACAAAGGAGCATCATGACCGGCAATCGCCGCGCCCGGGTAGAACGTGCCACCCGTGAATCAGACATCACGGTCGAACTCGATCTCGACGGCACCGGCGTCGTGAACATCGACACCGGAGTGCCGTTCTTCGACCACATGCTGACCGCCCTGGGCAGCCACGCCAGCTTCGACCTGACGGTCCGCGCCCACGGCGACACCGAGATCGAAGCGCACCACACCGTCGAGGACACCGCGATCGTGCTCGGGCAGGCGCTGGGCGAGGCGCTGGGCGACAAGGTGGGCATCCGCCGCTTCGGCGATGCCTTCATCCCGATGGACGAGACCCTGGCACACGCTGCCGTCGACGTGTCCGGGCGGCCCTACTGCGTGCACACCGGAGAGCCGGATCACTTGGCACACACCACGATCGCCGGAACGCAGGCGCCGTACCACACCGTCATCAACCGGCATGTGTTCGAGACGCTGGCGTCGAATGCCCGCATCGCGCTGCACGTGCGGGTGCTCTACGGGCGCGACCCGCACCACATCACCGAAGCCCAGTACAAAGCCGTCGCGCGTGCGCTGCGCCAGGCCGTGGAACCCGACCCCCGGGTGACTGGGGTGCCGTCCACCAAAGGCGCCCTGTGAGCGGATCTGTCAAACCCAGGGTGGTGATCCTGGACTACGGTTCCGGGAACCTGCGCTCAGCCCAGCGGGCTCTGCAGCGGGTCGGTGCGCAGGTCGAGGTGACCGCCGACGCCGACGCCGCCGCCGGGGCCGACGGCCTGCTGGTGCCGGGCGTCGGTGCCTATGCGGCGTGCATGGCGGGCCTGCGCAACGTCAACGGCGACAAGATCATCGCCGAACGCGTGCAGTCCGGGCGGCCGGTCCTCGGAGTCTGCGTCGGGATGCAGATTCTGTTCGCCCACGGCGTCGAGTTCGGGGTCGACACCACCGGATGCGGGCAGTGGCCGGGTGCGGTCACCCGGCTGGACGCCCCGGTGATCCCGCACATGGGCTGGAACGTCGTCGATGCCGCGCCGGGCAGCACGCTGTTCGCCGGCCTGGACGCCGACACCCGGTTCTACTTCGTGCACTCCTACGCCGCGCAGCGCTGGGAGGGCCGTCCGGAGGCTTTGGTGACCTGGGCGACCCATCAGGTACCGTTCGTGGCGGCTGTCGAGGATGGGCCATTGGCCGCCACCCAGTTTCACCCCGAAAAGAGTGGGGATGCCGGGGCGGCGCTGTTGAGCAACTGGGTGGAGGCACTGTGAGTACGACTGCGAACACGGCACTGGTTCTGTTGCCGGCCGTCGATGTCGTCGACGGGCGCGCCGTGCGTCTGGTGCAGGGAAAGGCCGGCAGCGAGACCGAGTACGGTTCGGCGCTCGACGCCGCGCTGGGCTGGCAGCGCGACGGCGCGGAATGGATCCACCTGGTCGATCTGGACGCCGCCTTCGGGCGCGGTTCCAACCGCGAGCTGCTGGCCGATGTGGTGGGCCGCCTCGATGTCAAGGTGGAACTGTCCGGCGGGATCCGCGACGACGAGTCGCTGGCAGCGGCGCTGGCCACCGGCTGCGCCCGGGTGAACCTCGGCACGGCGGCCTTGGAGAACCCACAATGGTGCGCGCGGGCGATCGCCGAACACGGCGAGAAGGTCGCGGTCGGGCTCGATGTGCAGATCGACCCCAGTCATCCCGACGGCATCCACCGGCTGCGCGGCCGGGGCTGGGAGACCGACGGCGGGGATCTGTGGCCGGTCCTGGAACGGCTTGACCGCGAAGGGTGTTCACGCTACGTCGTCACCGATGTGACCAAGGACGGCACCCTGGGCGGGCCCAACCTGGAGCTGCTCGGCGCGGTCGCCGACCGCACCGACGCTCCGGTGATCGCCTCCGGCGGAGTCTCGAGCCTCGACGACCTGCGCGCTATCGCCACGCTGGTGAACCGCGGCGTGGAGGGCGCTATCGTCGGCAAGGCCCTCTACGCGGGCCGGTTCACGCTGCCCGAGGCGTTGTCCACGGTGCAGGAGTAGGCCGCCATGGCGCTGGACACCGTGGATCTGGAGGCGCTGGTCGCAGCGGCGTCGGAGATCCTCGATGTCGCAGCCGAGCCATTTCTGGCCGGCCATCGGGCTGGATCGGCAGTGCGCAAGGGCGGCAACGACTTTGCGACCGAGGTTGACCTCGCCCTGGAACGACAGATCACCGATGCACTGGTCGCGGCGACCGGAATCGGAGTGCACGGCGAGGAATTCGGCGGCCCGCCAATCGATTCCCCGTTGGTATGGGTGCTCGATCCCATCGACGGGACCTTCAACTACGCCGCCGGCTCACCGATGGCCGCCATACTGCTGGGGCTGCTACGCGACGGGGAGCCGATCGCGGGGCTGACCTGGCTGCCGTTCGCCGGTCAGCGCTACACCGCGGTGGCGGGCGGCCCGCTGATCCGCAACGGGGTGGCGCAACCACGACTGGAGCCCGCCGACCTAGCCCACTCGTTGGTCGGCATCGGCACATTCAACGTCGAATGGCGGGGCCGCTTTCCCGGCCGCTACCGGCTGGCCGTGCTCGAGGGACTGACCAGGGTGACCTCGCGGACGCGGATGCACGGCGCCACCGGAATCGACCTGGCCTATGTCGCCGACGGCACGCTCGGCGGTGCGATCAGTTTCGGCCACCACATCTGGGACCACGCCGCCGGCGTGGCCATGGTGCGGGCGGCGGGCGGCATCGTCACCGACCTGTCCGGCGCTCCCTGGACGGCATCGTCGGACTCGGCGCTGGTCGCGGCGCCGGGGGCACACGATCAGATTCTCGACATCCTCATGCGAGTCGGCGCACCGGGGGACTACTGATATGGAACAACACAGCGGTTCAGCGAGTCTCGACGCAGGAGAGGCGAAGCTGGGACCGATGCATAAGCACAGCGGTTCAGCGAGGCTCGACGCAGGAGAGGCGAAGCTGGGACCGATGCATAAGCGCAGTGATGTGGCCGTACGGGTCATTCCGTGTCTGGACGTCGACGGCGGCCGGGTCGTCAAAGGGGTGAACTTCGCCAACCTGCGCGATGCCGGCGACCCGGTCGAGCTGGCCGCGGCCTATGACGCCGCGGGCGCCGACGAGCTGACCTTCCTCGACGTGACGGCGTCGTCGTCCGGCCGGGCGACCATGCTCGAGGTGGTCGCGCGCACCGCCGATCAGGTCTTCATCCCGCTCACCGTCGGCGGGGGGGTACGTACGGTCGCCGACGTCGACGTGCTGTTGCGGGCCGGAGCGGACAAGGTTTCGGTGAACACCGCCGCGATCGCCCGCCCGGAACTTCTTGCCGAGCTGTCGCGGCAGTTCGGTTCCCAGTGCATCGTGCTGTCGGTCGATGCGCGCACCGTGCCGGCCGATTCGGCTCCCACCGCGTCCGGATGGGAAGTCACCACCCACGGTGGCCGGCAGGGCACCGGTATCGACGCCGTCGAATGGGCGGTCCGCGGTGTCGAGTTGGGCGTCGGGGAGATCCTGCTGAATTCGATGGATGCCGACGGCACCAAGGCCGGATTCGACCTGCGGATGTTGCGCGCGGTCCGGGCGGCGGTGAACGTGCCGGTGATCGCCAGCGGGGGAGCCGGCGCGGTGGAGCATTTCGTCCCGGCGGTCGCCGCCGGCGCCGATGCGGTGCTGGCGGCCAGTGTGTTTCATTTCGGCGAGATCACCATCGGCGAGGTGAAGGCGGCGATGGCTGCGGAGGGAATCGTGGTGCGATGACCCACCGGCTCGACCCGGCCATCGCGGCCCGCCTCAAGCGAAACACCGAGGGCCTGATCGCCGCGGTGGTCCAGGAGCGGGGCAGTGGCGACGTACTCATGGTCGCCTGGATGGACGACGAAGCGCTGGCGCGCACGCTGGCCACGCGTGAGGCCACGTACTTCTCGCGGTCGCGCCAGCAGCAGTGGATCAAGGGCGCGACCTCCGGGCACACCCAGTACGTGCACTCGGTACGGCTGGACTGCGACGGCGACACCGTGCTGCTGACCGTCGATCAGACCGGCGGCGCCTGCCACACCGGCGATCACAGCTGTTTCGACGCCGACCAGTTGCTCGCACCCTAGGCCGACGTGCGCGCAACCCTGGCCGGCGCTGCCGCCACGGCAACGGCGGCGCTCGCGGCGCGCCGCTACCTGCGGTTGCGCCCGGCCTTCGCCGGCGTCGCACCCGAGCTCCGCAGTCCGCTGTTGCCGTATGTGACCATGACCTACCGCGCACACACGCTGCCGTTCCTGCGGGCGGTCTACCGGATCAAGCGGCCGGCCGGTCCCGGCGTCACCGTGACGACCCAGCGTGTCGGCGCGGCCGGTATGCGGGTGCTGGTGGCGACACCCCGCAGCGCCCGCCGGCCCGGGCCCGCTGTCCTGATGCTGCACGGCGGCGGGATGATCGTGGGTTCTGCCCGCCTGGAATTGAGCACTTACGGGCGTCTTGCCCGCGAGCTGGACGCGGTGATCGTGGCGCCGGACTATCGGTTGGCGCCGGAAAACCCCTTCCCGGCTGCCCTGGACGACTGCATGGCGACGCTGAGCTGGATGCGCGAGCGTGCCGTCACGTTGGGAATCGACCCCGACCGCATCGCGGTGGCCGGGTTCAGCGCCGGCGGCGGTCTCGCGGCGGCCGTCGCCCAGCGTTGCCACGACGAGGGCCTCGCATTGCGGGCCCAGGCCCTGGTCTACCCCATGCTCGACGACCGCACGGTACTGCGCGACAGCGGTGGGCGCGGACGGTTGGTCTGGACGCCGGAGTCCAATCGCTTCGCCTGGACCGCCTACCTGGGCCGGGCGCCGCGGATGACCGACGCACCGCCCTACGCCGCGCCGGCCCGGCGCGCGAACCTGTCCGGTCTGGCGCCCGCCTGGATCGGGGTGGGTGAACTGGACCTCTTCTACGCGGAGGACGTCGCCTACGCGCACACGCTGCGCGCCTGCGGCGTGCCGTGCGAACTTCTCACCGTGGCGGGGATGTACCACGCCGCAGACGGCTATGCGCCCAGATCAGCGGTTGCCGCCGCGTTCACGTCCAGCCTGCGCGACCACCTCAGGACGTATCTGTAGCAGCCGGATTTGTCCGCACACCGCGACGTCTTCGACAGTCCCGCAGATCCATTCGGTACCGGCTGCGGAGCGGTATGCTGGCCGACTGTGACTTCCGACGAGCCTGACGACCGGTACCTGTTGGAGCACAGCCAGCGCACCCGGGGGGTGGAGCTGGACCGGGTGTCGCTGCAGATCGACTCGCACTACGCACACGGCACCGTCAGTGACATCGAAGCGCACATGCCGCGGGACGGATCGCGGATCATCGCGCTGACGAACCAGCTGAGCGAATCGCAAGCGAATCTGGAATCCGCCTCGGCGCAGTTCACCGAGTTGGCCTCCGCGATTCCGGGCGACATCGTGGATCTCAGCGATCGACTGTCTGGCATTCTCAACGGCGCGATGGCCGAAGCCGAGGATATCCGCGCAGAGGCGCAGCGCTTCGCCGACGAGCTGCGCGCGGCGGCCCAGAGCGAGGCTGCGGCCGTTCTCGCCGACGCCGAGGCTCAGCGCCGCGAGGCAGCCGAACTGCGGGCCGAGCTGGAAACACAGCACAAACACCTGCGGGCGCAGGCCGCGCATCTGCGGCGACAGGCCGTGCTGAGCGCGGCCGAAATCATGAAAGAGGCCGAAAGTCACGCCTCGGCGATCCTGACCGAGATGAACCAGGCGATCACCAGCCACGTCGCAGACGCGCAACGGCGCCTGGCCGAACTCATCGATGCGCGCGCGAAGATCGTCGGCCAGATTGAGCGGTCGACATCGCAGGCCAATCGCGCCAAACAAGTTAATGCCGAAACTCAAGTTAATGCCGCGCGGCAGGTGGATCGCGAATCGGCATTGTCGGCCAGAGAAACCTGGTTTCGAGAAAATCGCCCGCACTGAAGTACCGCTTCGGCCATTTATTTTTTCGGTGACACGTTCGCACCCGTCTGCTACGCTTCGTCGCGCGGCGGCGTGTCTGTGGCGGCTGACCTGTCCTGATGTGCGCTTTTCCCGGGGTTGACCCAGGCGCCGGCCGACCATCGAGTCTTGCCGAGAGGAGGAGTCGGTTCCGGTGCTGAATATTCCGCCATTCCCAACGCAGATGCGCGGTTTCGATCGCACTGCGGTGGCGGATTACCTCGCGCGCCTCCACCACGAAATCGACTATTTGCGCGACCGGGCGAAATCGCTCAACGCCGTGCGGACGCAGGCTGAATCGAATCGCGAACAACTCATTGCCGAGCTGGCGAGGCTGAAGAAGGACGTCGTGCACAAGGCCGCCGATGCCGACTGCCGGCGCGGTGAACTCATCGCCGAGATACAGAACCTGCGCCGCCGGCTCGCTGAGGCCACCGGCGCCGAGAATCCGGCGGTCGGAGCACCCGAGCGGCTGACGGTGATGATGCGGATGGCCGCCGAGGAGGCGCGGCGCGTCAAGGAGCTGGCTTGTCGGGAGACTGACGCTCTGACCCGGGATCTGCGCGAGAAGCTGGTGGCCGCCCGCTACGAGCGGGCCGCCGCCGGCGAAGAACTGACCGGGGTGGAGTCGGCGGCCCGAACGCGCCAGATCAAGATCCTGGACATCGCAACCGCCGAAGCGCAGCAGATCCTGCGATCGGCGCACGAGGAGCGCGCTCGCATCGCCGAACAGACCGCCGAGGCCCAACAGCGCCGCCGGGCGTTGTACCGCCGGCTGGCCGAGGAGGACGAACGCCGCCGCCTGGCGTCCAACGAGGCCCTCGACAACCAGATCAAGCGGTCCTGGGAAGACGACGAACGCAATCGCCGTCGGTCGCGGCGGCAGCTGGAGCAGAAGCTGCAGGCCACCTGGGAACAGGTCGAGGCCAACATCGCCACGATCGACGAACAGGCGCGGGCGCAAGCGACGGCCCTGATCGCCGATGCCGAGCGACAAGCCGGGGCGCTGCGCGAACGAGCACACGCCGACGGGGCGCTGCTGCACGTCGAGCGCGCCGGAATCCGCGCCGACCTCGACGAGATCCAGAAGTGGATCGGCACTGCCGGTAGCGAAACCCAAGCTGTTCGCCCACCGTAAGTCCGGTGACATGCCCGCGGGGTTCTGATACGCTCCGTCGCACGGTGACTTGAGTCGGCACATCCAGTTGGCTTCGGGCACAAGCCAACTCGGTTGAATTCCGGCTACCCCATCGACCGAAGACCGACCCCCTCAGGTGCTTAGGAGCATGCCGGTGGCGCTGGAGATTCCCGACTTCGAAACGCAGATGCGCGGTTTCGATCGCAATGAGGTCTCCGACTACATCGGCAGGCTGCACCACGAGATCAGCGTGCTGCAGGAGCGCAACAAGTCCCTCGAGGCGAGCAAGTCGAAGACGCTCATCGACCGCGAACAGCTGGCCGCCGAAGTCACGCGGCTGCAAAACGACGTGGTGCGTATGACCGCCGAGGCCGAGAACGAGCGGCAGCGCCTCACGGCCGAACTGGCCCAGCTGCGATCGCAGTTCGAGCAGGTCGCCGGCCCGGTCGACTCCGTCGAGGGCATGTCCGACCGGATCGCGCGGATGATGCGCATCGCCTCCGAGGAGGCGCGGCGCACCAAGGAACTGGCACGCCAGGACGCCGAGGCCCTCACCACGGAGCTGCGCGAGCAGCTGGAGGCGGCCAGTCACGACCGGGCTGCTGCCAGTGCGGCACTCGCCGAGTTCCAGGCGTCCACCCACGCCCGCCGGACGAAGATTCTCGAAGCCGCGACCCAGGAGGCGGAGCAGATCCTGCGCATCGCCCACGAGGAGCGCAGCCGCATCGCCCAGGAGATCGAAGAAGCCGAGCGCAGTCGCCGCGAGGTGTACCAGCGGCTGGCCGAGGACGACGAACGCAATCGCCGGGCGGCGCAGGAGGCCCTCGACGAGCAGATCAAGCTGGCCTGGGAAGAGGACGAGCGCAACCGCCGCGAGGCCCAGCAGCGCCTGGACCAGAAGATGAAGGCGGCGTGGGAGCAGGCCGAGGCCAACATCGCCAAGCTGGACAAGGAGGCCCGCCTGGAGGCGTCCTCGCTGATCGCCAACACCAAACGCGAGGCCAAACTGCTGCGCGACCGCACGCAGGCCGAGGTGGAGCAACTCGGCCGCGAACGCGCCGGCATCGTCACCCACCTCAGCGAGATCAGAAATTGGATCGACACCGCGGTCGGCGAGGCCCGGGCAGCGGCCGGCCCAGCCGAGGCGAGCGAGGCCGAATCCGAGGCACCGGCGCACACCGGCGGATAACCGGGGTAGAGCCGCGCTGCTAGGCCGTCCGGCGCGTCCGCAACGCCTCCAGCGCCGTATCGGCGTGGGTGTCCATCGAGAACTCGCTGGCGATCACGGCCAGCACGGTGCGGTCGGTGTCGATCACGAACGTGGTCCGCTTCACCGGCAGGAACTTGCCCAGCAGGCCGCGCTTGACGCCGAACTGCGCCGCCACGGTGCCGTCGGCGTCGGACAAAAGCGGGTAATCGAACCCCTGCTGGTCGGCGAACTTGGCCTGTTTGGCGACCGCGTCGGCGCTGATACCCACCCGGGTGGCCCCGACGGCGGCGAACTCGCCGGCCAGGTCGCGGAAGTGACAGGCTTCCTTGGTGCAGCCCGGCGTCATCGCCGCCGGATAGAAGAACAGCACCACCGGCCCCGCGGCCAGCAGCTCACTGAGGGTGCGCAGCGCCCCGGTCTGGTCGGGGAGCTCGAAGTCCGCCACGGTGTCACCGGTTTTCATGCCGGCCACGCTACTCCCGGTGTCAGCGTCGCGACGGCGATCACCGGGTCCGATTCCGCCGGGCCGCTGCGCCGCCGCGCCGGCAATCAGCATGGTCTGGGAAGATATGCGCGTGCAAACCACGAGCACTTCGAGGGTCGGTGTCACCTCCCGGGCGGACTTCCGGGCCCTGGCGGCTGAGCACCGAGTGGTCCCGGTGACCCGCAAGGTTCTGGCCGACGCCGAGACGCCGCTGTCGGCCTACCGCAAGCTGGCCGCCAACCGGCCCGGCACGTTTCTGCTCGAATCGGCCGAGAACGGCCGGTCGTGGTCGCGGTGGTCGTTCATCGGCGCCGGCACCACCTCGGCGTTGACGGTGCGCGACGGTGAGGCGGTGTGGCTGGGCGCGGTGCCGCAGGACGCGCCCACCGGAGGCGACCCCTTGCAGGCCCTGCGCCAGACATTGGCCCTGCTGGAGACGGCGACCATCCCCGGGCTGCCGCCGCTGTCGAGCGGGCTGGTGGGCTTCTTCACCTATGACCTGGTGCGCCGCCTCGAGCGGCTGCCCGAACTCGCGGTCGATGACCTGGGGCTGCCCGACATGCTGCTGCTGCTGGCCAGCGACATGGCGGCCGTGGACCACCACGAGGGCACCATCACCCTGATCGCCAACGCGGTCAACTGGAACGGCACCGACGAGCATGTCGACGAGGCCTACGACGACGCGGTCGCCCGCCTGGATGTGATGACGGCGGCGTTGAGCCAGCCGCTGGAGTCCAGCGTCGCGACCTTCGACCGGCCCGACCCGGACTACCGCGGGCAGCGGACCCCCGAGGAGTACGGGGCGATCGTCGAGCGACTGGTCGGCGAGATCGAAGCCGGCGAGGCGTTTCAGGTGGTTCCCTCGCAGCGTTTCGAGATGACGACGACGGCCGACCCGCTCGATGTCTACCGGATGCTGCGGGTGTCCAATCCCAGCCCGTACATGTACCTGCTGCAGGTGCCCGACGGCGACGGGGAACTGGCCTTCTCGATCGTGGGTTCGAGCCCCGAGGCGCTGGTGACCGTCCAGGAGGGCCGCGCGACCACCCACCCGATCGCCGGAACCCGGTGGCGGGGCGCGACCGAGGAGGAAGACCAGCTGCTGGCCAAGGGGCTCCTGGAGGACGAGAAGGAGCTCGCCGAACACCTGATGCTGGTCGATCTGGGCCGCAACGACCTGGGCCGGGTGTGCGTTCCGGGGACGGTGCGGGTCTCCGATTACAGCCACATCGAGCGCTACAGCCACGTCATGCACCTGGTGTCCACCGTCACCGGGGAACTCGCCGAGGACCGGACCGCGCTGGACGCGGTGACCGCCTGTTTTCCCGCCGGCACCCTGTCCGGGGCCCCCAAGGTCAGGGCGATGGAGCTGATCGAGGAAGTCGAGAAGACCCGGCGCGGGCTCTACGGCGGCGTGGTCGGTTACCTGGACTTCGCCGGCAACGCCGACTTCGCCATCGCGATCCGCACCGCGCTGATGCGCTCCGGCACCGCCTATGTCCAGGCCGGTGGGGGCGTGGTCGCCGACTCCAACGGCCCCTACGAATACACCGAGGCCTCCAACAAGGCCCGCGCCGTGCTGGCCGCGATCGCCGCCGCACAGACGCTGGGCGCGCCCGGGACCGATGGCTGACGGCCGCGAACCTCACCAGGCCCGCACCCTTCGCGGGGCGCAACTGCTGCTGGTAGTCGCCGCCGGAGGGTTGTGGGGCGCCTCCCGGCTGCCGTGGGTGCTGATTCGCTCGTTCGACGGGCTCGGCCAGCCCAGACAGCTCACCGTCACCGGGGCGTCCTGGTCCACCGCGCTGGTGCCGATGGCGCTGTTGTGCCTGGCTGCTGCGGTGGCCGCGATGGCGGTGCGCGGATGGCAACTGCGGGTCCTGGCGGTGGTGCTGGCCGCGGTGAGCCTGGCGTGCGGCTACCTGGGCCTGAGCATGTGGGCGGCCCGTGACATCACGGTGCGGGCGCTGGACATCGCCGAGGTGCCGCTGACCTCTCTGCTGGGCACCGACCGGCGCCTGACCGGAGCGGTGTTGACCCTGGTTGCGGCCGGGTGCGTGCTGGCAGCGGCCGTGTTGCTGATGCGCACCGCCGCGCACGGCGGCGGCCGCGTCAGCAAGTATTCCGCGCCTGCGGCGCGCCGTGCGGCCACCCGGGATCTGCCCGCCGGACCGGCGGGTGCGCAGGTGTCGGAACGAATGATGTGGGACGCCCTCGACGAGGGGCGCGACCCCACCGGGGATCCGGAGGAGCGGCCACCGGGACCGGACGGCGAGGGTCGGTGACAGCGCGGGCAGCGACGATCGTTACCCTTCTTGGAAGTGTTCGACGAAGGCCCACCGGACGCGGGAGAGGAAGCGGCAGTCATGACTTCGGTTCTCGACTCCATCATCGAGGGAGTCTGCGCCGACCTTGCCGTCCGAGAGGCTGCCGCCCCACTGGCGGAAGTCAAAGCCGCAGCTGAGGCCATGCCCCCGCCGCTGGACGTGATGGCTGCGCTGCGCGAGCCCGGCATCGCGGTGATCGCGGAGGTGAAGCGGGCCAGTCCGTCGAAGGGGCAGCTGGCTCCCATCGCCGACCCGGCGGATCTGGCCAGCTCCTATGCCGATGGCGGCGCCCGCGCGATCAGTGTGCTGACCGAGCAGCGCCGGTTCAACGGCTCGCTGGCGGACTTGGACGCGGTGCGGGCCGCGGTGTCGGTTCCGGTGCTGCGCAAAGACTTCATCGTGCGCCCGTACCAGATTCACGAGGCGCGCGCCCACGGCGCGGACATGCTGCTGCTGATCGTGGCGGCACTCGGCCAGCAGGCCCTGGAATCCCTGCTGGACCGCACCGAGTCGCTCGGCATGACCGCCCTGGTCGAGGTGCACACCGAAGAGGAGGCCGACCGCGCACTGACCGCCGGCGCCAAGGTGATCGGTGTCAACGCCCGCGACCTCACGACACTGGAAGTCGACCGCGACTGCTTCGCACGCATCGCGCCCGGACTGCCCACCGAGGTGGTCAAGATCGCCGAGTCCGGCGTCCGCGGCACCGCGGACCTGTTGGCCTACGCCGGTGCCGGCGCGGATGCGGTCCTGGTCGGCGAGGGGCTGGTCACCAGCGGCGACCCGCGAGCAGCTGTTGCCGATTTGGTCAGTGCGGGTAAGCATCCGTCCTGCCCGAAGTCGGCCCGCTAAATGTCAGAGAACCCGCACCCGAGTCTTCCGCGCGCCAGTGCCGGAGTGGCTGAACCCACCCGCCACGAGCCCGACGCCCGCGGGCATTTCGGCGTCTACGGCGGCCGCTACGTCGCCGAAGCGCTGATGGCGGTCATCGAAGAGGTCACCGCCGCCTACGACAAGGTGCGCAACGACCGCGAGTTCCTCGACACCCTCGACGACCTGCAGACCCACTACACCGGCCGGCCCTCGCCGCTGTATGAGGCGCAGCGCCTGACGGCCCACGGCGGCGGCGCCCGCATCTTCTTGAAGCGCGAAGACCTCAACCACACCGGTTCGCACAAGATCAACAACGTGCTCGGCCAGGCGCTGTTGGCGCGCCGCATGGGCAAGACCCGGGTGATCGCCGAGACCGGTGCCGGCCAGCACGGCGTCGCCACCGCGACCGCCTGCGCCCTGCTCGGGCTGGAGTGCGTGATCTACATGGGTGCGGTCGACACCCGCCGTCAGGCGCTCAACGTGGCCAGGATGCGGCTGCTGGGCGCCCAGGTGGTGTCCGTCGAATCCGGTTCGCAGACCCTCAAAGACGCCATCAACGAGGCGTTCCGGGACTGGGTCACCAATGCCGATCGCACCTACTACTGCTTCGGCACCGCGGCCGGACCGCACCCGTTCCCGACCATGGTGCGGGACTTCCAGCGGATCGTCGGACTGGAGACGCGCGTTCAGATCCAGCAGATGGCGGGCCGGTTGCCCGATGCCGTGGTGGCGTGCGTGGGCGGCGGGTCCAACGCCATCGGCATCTTCCACGCCTTCATCGACGATCCGGCGGTTCGGCTGATCGGGTTCGAAGCCGGCGGCGACGGGGTGGACACCGGCCGGCATGCCGCGACCTTCGCCGGCGGATCGCCGGGTGCCTTTCAGGGCTCGTTCTCCTACCTGCTGCAAGACGAGGACGGTCAGACCATCGAGTCGCATTCGATCTCGGCGGGCCTGGACTATCCCGGTGTGGGCCCCGAACACGCCTGGCTGCGCGAGACCGGGCGCGCCGAATACCGCCCGATCACCGACGCCGAAGCCATGGATGCCTTCGGCGTCCTGTGCCGCACCGAGGGGATCATTCCCGCGATCGAATCGGCACACGCGATAGCCGGCGCGCTCAAACTGGCGGCCGAGCTGGGGCCCGGAAAGATCATCGTGGTGAACGTGTCCGGCCGCGGCGACAAGGACGTGGAAACGGCGGCCGAGTGGTTCGGGCTGTTCGACCAGACGGGGGACGCGTCGTGACCGACCACGCCGGCGACCGGTTGGCCCCGATGTTCGCGGCCTGCCGGGCCGAGGGCCGTGCCGCACTGATCGGCTATCTGCCGACCGGCTACCCGGATGTGGCGGGATCGATCGCCGCGATGACCGCTTTGGTCGAAACCGGTTGCGACCTCGTCGAAGTCGGCGTGCCGTACTCCGATCCGGGGATGGACGGCCCGACCATCGCGCGCGCCACGGAGACCGCGCTGCAAGGCGGTGTGCGAGTGCGCGACACGCTGCGCGCCGTCGAGGCGATCACCGCCGCCGGGGGTCGTGCCGTGGTGATGACCTACTGGAACCCGGTGCTGCGCTACGGGGTCGACGCGTTCGCCCGCGACCTGGCCTCAGCCGGGGGACTGGGCCTGATCACCCCCGACCTGATCGTCGACGAAGCCGATGACTGGCTGGCTGCCTCCCAACAGCACGCGCTGGACCGGATCTTCCTGGTGGCGCCGTCCTCGACGCCGCAACGACTCGCCGAGACGGTCAAGGCGACCCGCGGATTCGTCTACGCCGCCTCCACGATGGGCGTCACCGGTGCCCGCAACACGGTGTCCAACGCGGCACCGGAGTTGGTGGCCAGGGTGCGCGAGGTCTCCGGCATTCCCGTCGGTGTCGGGCTGGGCGTGCGATCGGGCGCCCAGGCCGCCGAGATCGCTGCCTACACCGACGGTGTCATCGTCGGCTCGGCGCTGGTGACCGCGCTGAGCGAGGGCCTGAACGCCCTGCGGACACTGACAACGGGGCTGACTTCGGGAGTGCGCCAAGGAGTTACCACGCGATGACGTTGGATTGGCTGACCTATTTCCCCAGTCCTGCGCGCGGAGTGTGGCATCTCGGTCCGGTTCCGATCCGGGCTTACGCCCTGTGCATCATCCTGGGCATCGTCGTCGCCCTGCTGATCGGGGATCGCCGGTGGCGGGCCCGGGGCGGTGAGCCGGGCGTCATCTATGACATCGCCCTGTGGGCGGTGCCGTTCGGATTGATCGGCGGGCGGCTCTATCACCTGATGACCGACTGGCGGACCTATTTCGGCGAGGGTGGCGTCGGATGGGAAGCGACGCCACGGATCTGGGATGGCGGTCTGGGGATCTGGGGCGCGGTGGCGCTCGGCGGGGTGGGCGCCTGGATCGGTTGCCGCCGTCGGGGGATCTCCCTGCCGGCGTTCGGTGACGCGATCGCCCCGGGGATCGTCTTGGCGCAGGCCATCGGACGCGTCGGGAACTACTTCAATCAGGAGCTCTACGGCCGCGAGACCACGCTGCCGTGGGGGCTGGAGATCTTCTGGCGCGAAGACGCCTCGGGCATGCGGGATCCGCACCTGCTCGACGGCGTGTCCACGGGCGAGCTGTACAAGATCGTCCAGCCGACGTTCCTCTACGAATTGCTCTGGAACCTCGTGGTGTTCCTCGTTCTGATCTACGCCGACCGGCGGTTCAGAATGGGGCACGGACGGTTGTTCGCGCTTTACGTCGCGGGGTACTGCATCGGCCGGTTCGGCATCGAACTACTCCGTGACGACGCCGCGACACATATCGCCGGCATCCGGGTCAACTCGTTCACCTCGACATTCGTCTTCATCGGCGCGGTGGTGTACATCCTGCTCGCGACCAAGGGACGCGAAGATCCCGAAGCGATTCGCAGCGCCTGGCAATCACGGGAGGCCGGCGGCCACGACGCCGAAACGCCGGAGGAGCCGGCAATCGAGGCGCCGGAGGAACCGGCAACCGAGGCGCCGGACGAGCCGGATGCGCCCGAGGCGCCGGCCGGTGTCGGCGCGGTGGTCGCGGTGCCGGAAAGCCTTACCGGCCAGGCCGACTCGGCCGAGCCCGAGGCCGTCGACGACCCGTCCGGCGAGCAGGAGGAGGCGCAGTTCGCCGACTCCGCGGCCCAGCAGGACACCGAGGCCGACGCCGAAGCCGGCGACGCCGATGCGGGCCGGGTGGTGCCGGACTCGGAGGTCGCCGAGGTCGCCGAACCCGAGGTTGGCGAACCCGAGGCCGAAACCGGCGATGCCGATAACCCGGGCCCGGAGGATTCCGACGGCGGCGACGCGCAGAGCGCCGAGCATCCCGACGCCGGCGAACTGCCAGACGACGCAGCCACCGACGACGCCGCTGAGCAGCGCTGATCTCAGACCGGACGCCGTAGCCGGCAGTTCTGGCATGCTGCATAGATGACTGTCCCGCCATGGCCTCCGGCCGGGCCGCACGGCGACTGGCCCCCGCCTGGCTACCCGCCGCCGTATCAGGGGCATCCCGACATGTGGGCGCCCTACGGCCGCTCCCCGGCGACCGGGCTGCCGTACTCGCCGAAGTCCAAAATGACCGCGGCGTTGCTGCAGCTGCTCGGGTTCTTCGGCTTCCTGGGTTTCGGGCGGATGTACCTGGGCCAGACCGGACTGGGTTTGGTGCAGCTGACGGTCGGGCTGCTGGCCACCGTCACCACCTACGGGCTCGGGATCATCGTGCCCTTCGGCTGGGGTGTCATAGACGCGGTCCTGATGCTGAGCGGGCGGGTGCACGACAGGCAAGGCCGGCCGCTGCGCTAGCCCCCGGTTGAGCGCTCGCACCGATGCGCCACACGGATTTTCGCTGTCCGTAACCATTCCTGAGGAAGGCGCCTCAGTCTGTCCGACTATGCTGGCGCCGTGAATAGACGCAGCAAGATCGTCTGCACTCTCGGCCCGGCGACCCACTCCGCGGAGATGGTCCGGGCTCTGGTTGACGCGGGCATGGACGTGGCCCGCCTGAACTTCAGCCACGGCGACCACAAAGACCACCAGGCTTCTTACGAGCGCGTCCGCGCCGCCTCCGACGCGACCGGGCGGGCCGTGGGCGTGCTCGCCGATCTGCAGGGGCCCAAGATCCGGTTGGGGCGTTTTGCCGACGGCCCCACCTACTGGGCCGCCGGTGAGACGGTGCGCATCACCGTCGCCGACTGCCCCGGCGACCACGACCGGGTGTCCACCACGTACAAGAAACTGGCCGCTGACGCCGCCCCGGGCGACCGCGTCCTGGTCGACGACGGCAAGGTCGGGCTGGTGGTGGAGCGCATCGACGGCGAGGACGTGCTGTGCCGGGTCACCGACGGTGGTCCGGTCAGCAACCACAAGGGCATGTCGCTGCCGGGCATGAAGGTCTCCGCGCCGGCGCTGTCGGAGAAGGACATCGAAGACCTCGAGTTCGCGCTGCAACTCGGTGTCGACATGGTGGCGCTGTCGTTCGTGCGCTCGCCGTCGGACGTCGAGCTGGTGCACGAGGTGATGGACCGGGTCGGCCGCCGGGTCCCGGTGATCGCCAAACTGGAAAAGCCGCAAGCCATCGAGAACCTCGAGGCGGTGGTGCTGGCCTTCGACGCCATCATGGTGGCGCGCGGCGACCTCGGCGTGGAGCTGGCGCTCGAAGAGGTGCCCCTGGTGCAGAAACGCGCCATCCAGGTGGCTCGCGAGAACGCCCGGCCGGTGATCGTGGCCACGCAGATGCTGGAGTCGATGATCGACAACTTCCGGCCCACCCGGGCCGAAGCCTCCGATGTCGCCAACGCGGTGCTCGACGGCGCGGACGCGTTGATGCTCTCCGGCGAGACCGCGGTGGGCAAGCACGCGCTGGACGCCGTGCGGACCATGAGCCGCATCATCTGTGCTGTGGAACAGAACTCCACGGCGGTACCGCCGCTGACGCACATGCCGCGCACCAAGCGGGGCGTGATCTCCTTCGCGGCCCGCGAGATCGGCGAACGCCTGGACGCCAAGGCACTGGTGGCGTTCACCCAATCCGGCGACACGGTGCGCCGACTGGCCCGGTTGCACACCCGGCTGCCGCTGCTGGCGTTCACCGCCCTGCCCGAGATCCGCAGCCAGTTGGCGATGACGTGGGGGACCGAGACCTTCATCGTCCCGCAGGCACACACGACCGACAGCATGATCCGCCAGGTGGACAAGGCGCTGCTGGGTCTGGGGCGCTACGAGCGCGGTGATCTGGTGGTCATCGTCGCGGGCGCTCCGCCGGGGACTGAGGGATCGACCAACATGATCCACGTGCACCGCATCGGGGAGGACTACGTCTAGTGCCGTCCGAGCCGAATACGGATCTCGAAGAACTACTGGCGGTACTGGACCTCAAGCTTGGCGACGACGACTGCTTCGTCGGATCGCATCCCAGTAAGACGCCGTTGCGGACCTTCGGCGGGCAGCTGATGGCCCAGTCCATGGTGGCGGCCAGCCGCACCGTGGCCCCGCACCTGCCGCCCGGCACGCTGTCGGTCCACTTCATCAACGGTGGCGACCCGGCCCGCGACATCGAATTCCGGGTACACCGGCTGCGTGACGAACGCCGGTTCGCCAACCGGCGGGTGGACGCGCTGCAGGGCGACACCCTGATCGCCACCTCGATGGTCTCCTACCTGTCCGGGGGCAGCGGTCTGGAGCACAGTGTCGAGGCGCCGGCGGTCGCCGAGCCCGAAACGTTGCCCCGGCTGGGTGAATTGCTCGACGGTTATGAAGAGGTCGTGCCGGGCTTCGTCAACGCGCCGCACCCGATCGAGTGGCGCTACGTCAACGATCCGGCCTGGGTGATGCGAGACAAGGGCGATCGCCTTGCGCACAACCGCGTCTGGGTCAAGGCGGACGGGCCGATCCCGGAGGATCCGGTGCTGCACACCGCGATGCTGGTCTACTCCTCGGACACCACGGTCCTGGATTCGATCATCACCACCCACGGCCTGTCGTGGGGCTTCGATCGGATCTTTGCGGCCAGCGCCAACCACACCGTGTGGTTTCACCGGCCGATCCGGTTCGACGACTGGGTGCTCTACGCGACGTCGTCACCGGTGGCCGCCGACTCCCGCGGACTGGGCTCCGGGCACTTCTTCGACCGCTCCGGGCAGCTGCTGGCGACCGTCACGCAGGAAGGCGTGCTGAAGTACTTCCCGAAGGTCAAGCGCTAGGCGGGGCGGGTTTCGCGCGGACCTGCTTCGCCCGGCTCCGCCGCGCTCGCAGTCAGCGCTAGGCCGGCATCAGGCCGGTGTCAGATTCCTCCTGCACCATCGGGGCGTCGGCACCGCTGCCGAAGGTGTTCTCGAAGTGCTCTTTGAACCGCTCGGTGCATTGCTGCTGGGCCGCGGTATTTGAACCGGCCTTCGTCATGCAGGCCACGTAGTCGCCGCCGCCTGCGGTGCGCCAGATGCCGACGTAGATGAAGATGCAGCCGATCCCGGCGACCACTGCCAGCGCGCCCAGCACGATCCCGGCGAGGGCGACGCCACCGTTGTCGGCTTCGCCGCGCTTGGCCCGCCCGCGGCCGATGATGCCCAGCACCATCGCCACCAGGCCCAGGGCCACCCCGCCGATCACCGACAGCGCTGTCACGATGCCGGCGATCGCCACGATCAGCGCGGCGATACCTGCGCCGTTCCTGAGCGCCGGGGGCGCCCCGGGCGGGGGATAGCCGGGGTACTGCCCGGGCGCCGAGTACGGATACAGGTAGCCCGGCGAGGGATAGCTATCGACGGACGGCTGAGACTCGGGCGACAGCGACGGCGTGCCGGACTCGGGCATTGAGCGGACTCCACATCAGAGCATCAGGCAGGTGTGACAACGGATCAGGACTCAGGGTACCCGCGACGGCGCCCGGGCGGCGGTCGCGGACGTTCGGCCGCCCGATTACCCGACCGAGAAGGTGGTTGCGAGTTCGCGAGATGCGCTGCGAATCTTGAAGCCGGTGATGATCTCGGTGATGCCGATGACGATCAGCCAGCTGCCGACGACCACCGCCAGCACCCACAACGAGGCGAACGGCGACGCCAGCGTCACCAGACCGGCCAGCAGGCTGACCACGCCCATGAAGATCTGCCAGCCGCGGCCCGGCAGCGCCGGGTCGCTGATGGCCGCCACCGCCGTCGCCACTCCGCGGAAGATGAACCCGACCGCGATCCAGATGGCCAGCAGCAGCACGGCCAGCGCCTCTTCGTCCGAGTTGAAGTGCCGGAAGCACAGGACGGCCAGAATCACCGACGCGGTGCCGCTGAGAAACAGCAACACCCTTCCGCCGGCCGACATGATGGGAAGGCTGAACGCGAAGATCAGCTGCGCAACCCCAGTGACCACCAGGTACACACCGAACAGCACGGCAGCAACCAGAATGGATCGGCCAGGCCAGACCAAGACCAGCACGCCCAAAATAAGGGCCAATACACCAGAGACCAGCGTCGTCTTCCACAAATTCGGCAGCAGGCTCGGAACCGACGTTTCCATAGCCGAAGTCTGGCACAACTACGGCGTTCTGGCCGGGGTATCGCACCCCCGGAGCGCTCAGGACGCCGGCGCGGTTTCCCGGGCGTAAATCTCGGCCAGGAACTGCTCGACGGCGATCGCCGTGTGACCGGCCCGCGGCGAACCGAAAATGTCGAAGGCATGCTCTGCCCGAGGCAACTCGGCATACACCACCGGGTTCGCGCTGACCTCGCGCAGCCGGGCGGCGAAAGCGCGGCCCTGCTCCACCGGCACCAGCGAATCGTTGCGCCCGTGCAGCAGGAAAAACGGTGGGGCCTCGGCAGAGATGTAGGTCATCGGGGAGGCGTCGCGATAGGTCTCGGGGAAACGCCGCCAGCTCTGCTTGAACACATAGGCGCCCACCGTGGGGGTCAACAGCGGGTGCAGCCCGGTCTCGCCGGTGAAGTCGTAGACCCCGTAGAACGGGACCGCCGCCCGCACGCTGGTGTCGGCGTCGGCGAAGCCCGGCTGAAATCGCGGGTCGTTGGGAGTCAGTGCGGTCAGAGCACACAGGTGGCCGCCCGCCGAGCCGCCGGTCAGCGCGATCCAGTCCGGGTCGCCGCCGTAGGCGGCAATGTTCGCCTTGGTCCAGGCCAGCGCCCGCTTGACGTCGACGATGTGGTCGGGCCAGGTGGAGCGCGGACTCAACCGGTAGTTGATCGACACGCACACCCAGCCCCGCTCCACCAGGTGTGTCATCAGCGGATGTGCTTGGCCGCGTTTGCTTCCGACCATCCATGCGCCCCCGTGCACCTGCACCAGGACCGGTGCGCGACCGTCGCGGGGCAGGTCGCGGTGCCGCCACACATCCAGGGTGTTGCGACCGCCGTATTCGCCGTAGGGGATGTTGGAGTCGGTGGCGTAGTCCCGATAAACCCGCATCATCCGCACCACACCGGGCGCCTTGGCGATCTCGCCGTCGGGACCCGGCCGCTGCCACAGGTCCCGGCTGTCGGTGCGCCGCCGGGTCCCGAGTCCGGCGTCCAGCGCCGCGGTCAGGTGCTTATCGGCGGTGCGCCCGGCATGGTGCAGCCCCAGCAGGCCCAGCCAGGACAATGCCGACAGCAGCCAGCCGGCCCGCCGGGCCTGCGGCGACAGCCACCGCGACAGCGCCGCCAGCACCGCGGACTGACCGGCGATGAGTTGCAGGGGCAGCTCCGAGGTGATCAGGCCGAAGCCGAACGCATACAACGAGGGATAGCCACGCCGGGTCAGCGGCCGGTAACCGTTGATGGTGTTGGCCAGACCGGCCAGCGAGCCGAGCACGGCCAAAAGCCTTGTCATTGCGCTCCTCAGCGTTGTGGGACGACCTGATCCGGCACCCTACCGAAACCGGCCGAACCGCCGGCTCAGCGTGCCGGAGTCACCGACAGGGAGCGGCCGGCCGGACCGCGCGCGGCGCGGGGGCGGACGCCGACCAGAAACCATGTCCGCATCACACCCTTGCCCTTGACGTCCACGTCGCCGCGCTCCTCGAGCACGAAGACGTCGCTCAGGCGGTCCCTGACCTCTTGGGGCACCTGGATGCGGTTGGCCACACCGGTCGACTCCATCCGCGAGGCGAGGTTCACCGCGTCGCCCCAGACGTCGTAGAAGAACCGGCGGTTGCCCACCACACCGGCCACCACCGGTCCGGTGGCCAGCCCGATCCGCAGCGATACCGGGCGGCCCAGGGGGTCGCGCAGGCCGGCGATGGTGGCGGCGATGTCGAGGGCCAGCCGGGCCAGCGCATGCAGGTGGTCCGGCCGCGGATCGGGAACCCCGCTGACCACCATGTAGGAGTCGCCGCTGGTCTTGATCTTCTCGAGGCCGTGCTGGTCGACCAGGCGGTCCAGGCCGCTGTAAAGCTCGTTGAGGAAACCGACCAGCTGCCCCGGGTCGGTCTGGCTGGCCCGCCGGGTGAAATCGGCGATGTCGGCGAACAGCACCGAGGCGTCCGGGTAGCTGTCGGCGATGACGTCGACCGCCGGGTTCTTGAGGCGGTCGGCGACGGCTGTGGGCAAGATGTTGGCCAGCAGGGCTTCGGAACGCTCGTATTCGGCTTCCATCGCCGCTTCGGCGCGGGCGATCTCGCGCAGCGCGAACCAGACGGTGGCGACCACCATGAAGCACGCCGAGACGACCACCATGACGTAGGACAGGTTGTGCAGCCAGGCCGGCTGCTGCAGCTTGTCGGCGGGCACCAGGTAATGCAGGGCGATGGTCAGCGACGCCCCGACCCCGGCCACGGCGGCCGCCAGCTTGATCCGGTCCACGCCGAGGATGAGCACGCTGATCGATGCGGCGGCCAGGAAATAGAACTGGATGCCCGATCCGGTGCCCACCACCCAGCAGACCACGGCGGTCGTCAGGTAGGCGATCCCGACGAAGGCCAGGGGCGCGATGAGCTCGCCGAAGCGGTACAGCAGCGGGGTCAGGGCCAGGGCGGTCGCGGCCACGAGGTTGATCAGCGCGATCCCCCAGTGGGCGGGCGCGGCCCAGAGCTCCAGCAGACCCCAGCCGGCGCTGATCATCGCGGCCATCCCCGCGGACACCTTGAGGATGCGCAGCCGCTGTGACAGCCGCCCCGCGTAGTGCCGGGTGCGGGCCGGCACGCAGTGGGTGCGGCGGTAGGGGGTCTGCGCCTCGGCGGGCACCGCGAGGAACCGCTTGACGGACACGAGCTCCAGCCTAATCGCGCCAACCCCGCGGTTGGCGGTTTCGCCTGGTCGCAGGCCTGCCTCTAGGGTCAGCGTTCATGGTGTTGCGTTCCGTCGCGCTGTTCGTCTTAGCCGCGGTCGCCGAGATCGACGGCGCCTGGCTGGTGTGGCAAGGGGTGCGGGAACAGCGTGGTCTGCTGTGGGCGGGTGCCGGGGTGGCCGTGATCATGTATTCGCCGCGCTGAGAGTCAGCCGACGGGTTCGATCCCGGACGGCGAGATCGTGAAGCCGCGTTCGGAGGGGCTGACGGTGCAGGTCACGCCCTCGGCTTCCGAGCGGCAGTTGAACGGCCCGGCCTCCGCGCTCTGCCCGAAGCGCAGTATCGGCTGGTCGAACGGGGGATCGGACAAACAGTCGACGCTGTCGCGGCAGATCGACAACTCACCATCGGTGTTCATCGATACGTGCTGTGCCGGCTGCACCGACATGCAATATGCCGAATCGGGCAGATCCGCCCGCCGGTAATCGATTTCGCAGTTGATTCCGGCGGGTGTTCCGAAGAATGGCACAAAAGGCAGATGGCACGATTCGCAGTCGTCGTATCCCGGCCCTTCGGAATCGAGCTGCAGGGGAGCGCTGGGCAGGAGGTTGCCACCGACGCCGCCGTCGCGGCCGGACACCGGATCATCGGCGTAGACGCGTGCTTTTTCCGGCGTCTGGTCGGTGTGCCCGTGATCGTGCATGGAGGCCCCGAAGATGACGCCGACTGCCGCGCCCAGCAGCGCGATCAGAACACCCACCAATGACGTCCTCAATGACCCTCCTCGGCTACCCCGATCGCGGCGTCTTTTGAATACTAAATTCAGCGATGCCGATGGGTGCCGACAATGGCGAACCGAGTGGTGTCGATGAACGCGGCGCGCCGCTTGAGTCAATCCGGCAGGCCGGGTGATTGCTTTGATCGGCCCGATCTGCCCAGCGGGTTCAGAGCTGAATCACCGGGCGGCAAACCGGTATTGAGCTGGCGTTATGTGGTGCCCTCGGTGAGATTCGAACTCACACTGCACGGGTTTTGAATCCGTTTCCTCTGCCAGTTGGGATACGAGGGCCCTGCGCCGTTGCGCGGATTCCCACCTTAGACGATGCCCCGCCCGCTTGCCCCCACCGGCAGCCACGACACAATAGGGGGATGACCGACCGCACGTCCGACAGCAGCGAACGTCCAGCCCGGCGGGTGCTGATCGCCGAAGATGAGGCGCTCATCCGGCTGGATCTCGCCGAGATGCTGCGCGAAGAGGGCTACGAGGTGGTGGGCGAGGCCGGCGACGGTCAGGAAGCCGTGGAGCTGGCTGAACTGCTGCGCCCGGACCTGGTGATCCTCGACGTGAAGATGCCGCGCCGCGACGGCATTGACGCGGCGTCGGAGATCGCCGCCAAACGCATTGCCCCGATCGTCATCCTGACCGCATTCAGCCAGCGCGACCTGGTGGAACGGGCCCGCGACGCCGGGGCGATGGCCTATCTGGTCAAACCGTTCACGGCCGGCGACCTGGTCCCGGCCATCGAGCTGGCGGTCAGCCGGGCCGAAGAGATCACCGCCCTGGAACGCGAGGTCGGTTCCCTGGCCGAGCAGCTGGAGACCCGCAAGCTGGTCGAGCGGGCCAAAGGTGTGCTGCAGACCGTGCACGGGCTGACCGAACCCGAGGCGTTCAAGTGGATTCAGCGCGCCGCGATGGATAAACGCACCACCATGCGCCAAGTGGCCGAAGTGGTCCTGGAAAACGTCCAGGCCCCGGCCAACCCGCCCGCCTGAGCGGCACGCCACCAGCCTGTCTGACCCCGTTGCGCAGGCACAACCAGTACGCTCGATGACGTGCAGCGCAGAATCATGGGGATTGAGACCGAGTTCGGTGTCACCTGCACCTTCCATGGCCATCGACGCCTCTCACCGGACGAGGTCGCGCGTTACCTGTTCCGCCGGGTCGTGTCGTGGGGTCGCAGCTCGAACGTGTTCCTGCGCAACGGGGCTCGGTTGTATCTCGACGTCGGTAGTCATCCCGAGTACGCCACCGCGGAGTGCGACAACCTGATCCAGCTGGTCACGCACGACCGCGCCGGCGAACGGGTGCTCGAAGACCTGCTCATCGACGCCGAGCAGCGGCTGGCCGACGAGGGTATCGGCGGCGACATCTACCTGTTCAAGAACAACACCGACTCCGCCGGCAACTCCTACGGCTGCCATGAGAACTACCTCATCGTGCGAGCGGGGGAGTTCTCCCGGATCTCCGACGTGCTGCTGCCGTTCCTGGTGACCCGGCAGCTGATCTGCGGCGCAGGCAAGGTGCTGCAGACCCCCAAGGCCGCCACGTTCTGCCTGTCCCAGCGCGCCGAGCACATCTGGGAAGGCGTTTCCAGCGCCACCACCCGGTCCCGGCCCATCATCAACACCCGCGACGAGCCGCACGCCGACGCCGAGAAATACCGGCGCCTGCACGTCATCGTCGGCGACTCCAACATGTCCGAGACCTCGACCCTGCTCAAAGTGGGCAGTGCGGCGCTGGTGCTGGAGATGATCGAAGCCGGGGTGTCCTTCCGGGACTTCTCGCTGGACAACCCGATCCGGGCGATCCGGGAGGTCAGCCATGACGTCACCGGCCGGCGGCCGGTCCGGTTGGCCGGCGGGCGCCAGGCCGGTGCGCTGGACATTCAGCGCGAGTACTACGGGCGGGCCGTGGAGTATGTGCAGACCCGGGCGGCCAACAACCCGCAGCTCGACCAGGTCATCGACTTGTGGGGCCGCCAGCTCGACGCCGTCGAGACCCAGGACTTCGCCAAGGTGGACACCGAAATCGACTGGGTGATCAAGCGAAAGCTGTTCCAGCGCTACCAGGATCGCTACAACATGGAACTGTCGGATCCGAAGATCGCCCAGCTGGACCTGGCCTATCACGACATCAAGCGCGGACGCGGGGTGTTCGACTTGCTGCAGCGCAAAGGACTGGCCGCCCGCGTGACCACCGACGAGGAAGTGGACGAGGCCGTCGACACCCCGCCGCAGACCACTCGCGCCAAGCTGCGTGGCGAATTCATCAGTGCCGCACAGGCAGCGGGCCGCGACTTCACCGTCGACTGGGTACATCTGAAGCTCAACGACCAGGCGCAGCGCACCGTGCTGTGCAAAGACCCCTTCCGGTCGGTCGACGAGCGGGTCAAGCGGCTGATCGCCAGCATGTGAGGCGGCCACCGCCCACCACCTGACCGCGCTCCTCGCGGCGGGGGCCGCACCGGCCGAACCGCCGTCCGGCGACCCGCAATTCTTCGACTGCCAATGCAGTTGCTGGGAGTTTCCCGGCAGGACATGCGCCCCCGCCGAGCACTTCTGAACTACCGAACGCCCGTCGAGGCATATCCTCTCTTGTCATGGCGACCGCCAAAGTCGAGCGACTCCTCAATCTGGTCATTGCGTTGCTGGCCACCCGCAGCTACCTCACCGCCGAGAAGATCCGGGCCACCGTGGCGGGCTACCGCGACAGCTCCAGCGACGAGGCGTTCTCGCGGATGTTCGAACGGGATAAGAACGAGCTCCGTGACCTGGGCATACCGCTGGAGACCGGCAAAGCCTCGGCGTTCGACACCGTCGAGGGATACCGCATCAACCCCGACACCTACGCGCTTGCGCCCATCGACTTGACCCGCGACGAAGCCGCCGCGGTCGCCGTGGCGGTTCAGCTGTGGCAGTCGCCGGAACTGCGCGCCAATGCCGAGGGCGCGGTGGCCAAGCTGCGCGCCGCCGGGGTCGAAGTGGACCAGGGCCGCGCCGACGTGCTGGTGGCCGCACCGTCGGCCCTGCCGGGAATCCATCGATCCGAACCGGCCCTGGGCGCCCTGATGGATGCCGTCCAGGCCGGCCAGGCGGTCCAGTTCGAGCACCGCCCCTCACCGGTTGAGCCCTACACCGTCCGCACGGTCGAGCCGTGGGGCGTGGTCACCCACGCCGGTCGCTGGTACCTGGTGGGCCACGACCGCGACCGCGACGCGGTCCGCACCTTCCGGCTGTCGAGGATCGCCCCGCAGGTGCGGCCGATCGGTCCCGCCGATGCCGTCACCCGGCCCGACGACGCGGACCTGCGCGGGATCGTCGCGGACGCCGTCGGCGACGCGCCCAGCGGACTGCAGGCGCGCATCTGGGTCGCCGACGGTCGCGCCGTCGCGCTGCGCCGGACCGGCACCGTGCTGGCGCGCCAGGCGCTGGGCGGCCGCGACGGCGACGTGATCGGCGTCGACATCGGCACCCACGACAGGCTGGCCCGCGAGATCGCCGGGTACGGGGCTGACGCGGTGGTCCTGGACCCGCCGACGCTGCGCGACGACGTCGTGGCGCGGCTTCGTGCCCACTTGGGGGAGGTGCCCGTATGACGCAGCTGTCGAAACGTCTGGTCCGGCTGCTCAACATGGTGCCGTATCTGAAGGCCCGCCCCGGGATCAGCAAGGCGCAGGCCGCCGCCGAGCTCGGCGTGAGCCTGAGCCAGCTGCAGAGCGACCTGGAGCAGTTGGTCATGTGCGGCCTGCCGGGATACGACCCCGGTGAGCTGATCGACGTGACGTTCTACGACGACCGCCTGGACGTGTTCGAGTCCGCGGGAGTGGATCGGCCGCTGCGGCTGACATCCCGGGAGGCGACGGCCATGTTGATGGCCTTGCGCGCCCTGGTGGACATGCCTGGCATCGTCGACCCCCAGGCGGCCCGCAGCGCCATCGCCAAGATCGAGGAGGCCGCCGGGGCCGCGGCCCCGGCGGCGCCGGCCACCCCCGCCCACGACGAGTCCGCCGCCGATGTGGTCCGCGACGCCGTGCGGCGTCAGCGCGCCCTGGCCATCGACTACTACGCAGCCTCCCGGGACAGCCTGTCGCACCGGACCGTGGATCCCATCCGGGTGGTGCTGATCGGCGCGCACAGCTACCTGGAGGCGTGGTGCCGGGAGGCCGAGGGGGTGCGGTTGTTCCGTTTCGACCGCATGGACGGCGCCCAGCTGCTCGACGAGCCGTCCGCACCGCCGGAACCGGCACGGAAGGCCGAGACCGACACCTCGCTGTTCGACGCCGACCCGGCGCTGCCGGTGGCCGTGGTGCGCGTGGCGCCGTCGGCGGCGTGGATGTTCGAGTACTACCCGATGCAGACTCTCGCGGAGCTGCCCGACGGCTGGCGTGAGGCGCAGTTGACCTACGCCTCCGAGGACTGGCTGACCCGGCTGCTGCTGGGCATGGGCGACGAGGTGCAGGTGATGGCGCCGCAGTCCCTGGCCGCCGCGGTGCGCGACGCCGCGTTGGGCGCCGTGGCCGCCTACGCTGCCACCGGCGCCGACACCGCATAGCGGCCGGGGCGCACACCGCAGGCCGACCTGCGGTCCTGCGGTAGCATCGTGGCGACGTCTGGAGGTAACCAAAGTGAACGCTTTAGCGCCGTCGCACCTGGCGATCCTCGCCGTCGCCGTGATCGTTCTGTTCGGCGCCAAGCGACTGCCCGATGCGGCTCGCTCGCTGGGTAAGTCGCTGCGCATCTTCAAGTCCGAGGTGCGCGAGCTGCAGAACGAGAGCAAGCCGGATTCGACCGCCACCTCGACTACCGTCGCGTCCGAGCGGGTCGACCCGCCGGCGGCCGGCGGTCCGTCGGCGTAGCCCGGTCCCGCCGTCGCGGCGACCGCGTCCCCTTCGACTGTGCGCACACTCGGTGTTCTGCGGCGGCTGGATCCGCGTCAGCGCCGCAGCCGGACCAATCCCGACGGGACGATGTCGCTCGTCGACCACCTGCGGGAACTGCGCACCCGGCTGCTGATTTCGGTGGCCGCGATCGTGGTCACCACGATCGTCGGGTTCATCTGGTACACCCAGCCGCTCTTCGGCCTGGAAAGCCTCGGCGAGTGGCTGCGCCACCCGTACTGCGAGCTGCCGGCCTCCTCGCGGGCGGCGATCGGGCCCGACGGGCAATGCCGACTGCTGGCCACCGCGCCGTTCGATCAGTTCATGCTGCGGCTCAAGGTCGGGCTGGCCGCCGGGATCGTGCTGGCCTGCCCGGTCTGGTTCTACCAGCTGTGGGCCTTCATCACCCCGGGTCTGTACCGCAAGGAGCGGCGCTTCGCGGTGGCCTTCGTGGTGTCGGCGGCCGTGCTGTTCGTCACCGGCGCCATCCTGGCCTACCTGGTGCTGTCCAAAGCCCTCGGTTTTCTGCTGACCGTCGGCAGCGACGTCCAGGTGACCGCGTTGTCGGGCGACCGCTATTTCGGGTTCCTGCTGAACCTGCTGGTGGTGTTCGGGATCAGCTTCGAGTTCCCGCTGCTGATCGTGATGCTGAACATGGTGGGCGTGGTGAGCTACGACCGGCTCAAGGAATGGCGGCGCGGGCTGATCTTCTCGATGTTCGTGTTCGCCGCCTTCTTCACTCCGGGCTCCGACCCGTTCTCGATGATCGTGCTGGGCTGCACCCTGACCCTGCTGCAGGAATTCGCCATTCAGATCGCCCGGTTGCACGACCGGCGCAAGGCCCGGCGGGAGGCGGCCACCGCGCTGGCCGACGACGAGGTTTCACCCATCGAAGCGCCCACACCGGTCGCCGCGCCGCATGACTAGCCCGCCTGACACGTCGGGGCCCTCCGAGCTGAGCCGGTTCGCCGCCGAGCTGCCCTTCGGGCTCGACGGCTTCCAGCGCCGGGCCTGTGCGGCCCTGCAAGACGGTCGGGGCGTGCTGGTGTGCGCCCCCACCGGCGCCGGCAAGACCGTCGTCGGCGAGTTCGCGGTGCACCTGGCCCTGGCCGGCGGCGGCAAGTGCTTCTACACCACGCCGATCAAGGCGCTGAGCAATCAGAAGCACACCGACCTGGTGGCCCGCTACGGCAAGGATCGGGTGGGGCTGTTGACCGGCGATCTGTCGATCAACGCAGGCGCGCCGGTTGTGGTGATGACCACCGAGGTGCTGCGCAACATGCTGTACGCGGATTCGCCCGCCCTGCAGGGCCTGTCCCATGTCGTCATGGACGAGGTGCACTTCCTGGCCGACCGGATGCGCGGCGCGGTGTGGGAGGAAGTCATCCTGCACCTGCCCGAAGAGGTGCGCCTGGTCAGCCTGTCGGCGACGGTCAGCAACGCCGAGGAGTTCGGCGGCTGGATCCAGACCGTGCGCGGCGACACCACCGTCGTGGTCGACGAGCACCGCCCGGTTCCGTTGTGGCAGCACATGATGGTCGGCAAGCGGCTGTTCGATCTGTTCGAATCGCCGCCGGATGCCACGGCGCCGGCGTCGGGCGGCCGGCCCCGGGTCAGCCCCACGTTGCTGCGCCACATCGCCCATCGCCGGGAGGCCGACCGGCTCACCGACTGGGGCAGCACTCGCCGGCACCGGGGTGCGGGATCGGGCCGGCCGGACCGGTCCGGCTACCGGATGCCCATGCGCCCCGACGTCATCGCGGTGCTGAACTCCGCGGGCCTGCTGCCGGTGATCACGTTCGTGTTCTCCCGGGCCGGCTGCGACGCCGCGGTCAAGCAGTGCCTGCGTTCGCCACTGCGACTCACCACCGAGTCCGAACGGGCCCGGATCGCCGAGGTGATCGACCACCGCTGCGGCGACCTGGCCGACGACGACCTGGATGTCCTGGGTTACTACGAATGGCGGGAGGGGCTGCTGCGCGGCCTGGCCGGCCACCACGCCGGACTGCTGCCGGTGTTTCGCCACACCGTCGAAGAACTGTTCGCCGCAGGTCTGGTCAAGGCTGTCTTCGCCACCGAAACACTGGCCCTGGGCATCAACATGCCGGCCCGCACCGTGGTGCTCGAACGGCTGGTGAAGTTCAACGGCGAGCAGCACGCCGCGCTGACGCCGGGGGAGTACACCCAATTGACCGGCCGGGCCGGCCGGCGCGGCATCGACATCGAAGGCCATGCGGTGGTGATGTGGCATCCCGCCGACAGCACCACTGACCCCGACCAGGTCGCCGGGCTGGCCTCCACCCGGACCTTCCCGCTGCGCAGCTCCTTCGCGCCGTCCTACAACATGACCATCAATCTGGTCCAGCACATGGGGCCCGAGCAGGCCCACCAGCTGTTGGAGCAGTCCTTCGCGCAGTTCCAGGCCGACCGGTCGGTGGTCGGACTGGTGCGCAGCGCCGAACGCGGTGAGCGCACCCTGGACGAGATCGCCGCGGAGTTCGGGGGACGCGACTCGGCGGTGCTCGACTACGCCCGGCTGCGCGCAAAGATCTCCGAACGCGAACGCGTCCAGGCCCGCGCCTCCCGGGTGGCCCGGCGGCAGGCGGCCGGCGCGGCGCTGGCGGCGCTGCGCCGCGGCGACATCATCAGCATCACCCATGGCCGCCGCGGCGGACTGGCGGTGGTGCTGGCGGCCGACCGCGACTCCGACGAACCGCGCCCCCTGGTGCTCACCGAACATCGCTGGGCGGGCCGGATCTCCTCAGCGGACTATTCCGGTGCCATCGCGCCGATCGGCACGATGAGCCTGCCCAAGCGGGTGGAACATCGCCAGCCGCGGGTCCGCCGCGACCTGGCCTCGGCGCTGCGCTCGGCTGCCGCAGGACTGCCCGTGCCCACCGGGCACAGCCGCCGGGGCGCGGGCGCCGAGGATGCACCGGGCGATCCGGAACTGGCGGCGCTGCGCCAGCGGATGCGCGACCATCCGGTGCACCAGATGCCGGATCGCGACGCTAAAGTGCGTGCCGCGGAACGCTACCTGCGGGTGGAGGCCGACAACGCGCAGCTGCGCCGGAAGGTCGAGGCCGCCACCAATTCGCTGGCGCGCACCTTCGACCGGATCGTCGGGCTGTTGACCGAGCGCGGATTCATCGGCCCGCCCGGCGGCGCACCGGAGCCGGACAGCGATGACCCCGGCCAGCCGGCATCACCCGCCCCGCAGGTCACCGACGACGGCCGGATGCTGGCCCGGATCTACAGCGAGAGCGACCTTTTGGTGGCCGAATGCCTGCGGACCGGCGCCTGGAACAGCCTCAAGCCCGCCGAGTTGGCGGCGGTAGTCTCGGCGGTGCTCTATGAGACCCGCGGTGCGGACGGGCCGGGCGGACCGCCCAGCCTGCAGGCGCCCACCGAGCCGGTGCGCCGGGCCCTGCAGCAGACCCGCAAGCTGTCGGCGGCGTTGCGGGCCGACGAACGCCGCCACGGCATCAACCCCACCCGGGAACCCGATGACGGGTTCGTCGCCGCGGTCTACCGCTGGGCCCGCACCGGGGATCTGGCGTCGGCGCTGGCCGCCAGCGACAACGCACGCGGGCCGGGCAGCGCTTCGCCGTTGTCGGCGGGGGACTTCGTCCGCTGGTGCCGCCAGGTACTCGACCTGCTGGACCAGTTGCGCAACGCCGCGCCCAATCCGGAACTGCGGGCCACCGCAAAACAGGCGATCGACACGGTTTTACGCGGGGTTGTTGCCGTTGACGCCGGGTAGGCTTGTCCGGGCGCTACGGTGGAGAGCCGGCGGTGATCAGCACCCGCTACGTGAGAGGACTTGAGGAACAACGATGAGCGGACCGCAGGGATACGACCCCACGCAACCGTGGCAGCCTCCGCAGCCTGGCCAGCCCGAGGACCAGCCGGGCACCGGGCAGGGTCCCGCAACCGGCGCCGAGCAGCAGTGGCAGCCTCCGGCCTACACGCCGCAGCAGTACCCGCAATACCCTCAGCAGGGCTATCCGTCGGCGCCGCAGCAGTATCCCGGCTACCCGCAGCCCGAACAGTACGGTCAGCCGGCTCCGGCTCCGTACGGGCAGCCCGGCCCCTATGGTCAGCCGGCTGCTCCCTACGGTCAGTACGGCCAGCCCGGCCCGTACGGTCAGCCGGCTGCTCCCTACGGTCAGTACCCGCCGCAGCCGGGCCAGTTCCCCGCGCCGGGGACCGCCACCAAGCGCCCGTCCGCGGTGGTCGGCAGCACGCTCGCCGCATCCGTCGCCATCGCAGTGCTGGTGCTGCTGGTGCTGGGTTTCTGGAAGCCCGGTTTCTTCGTGACCACCAAGCTCGACATCGACAAGGCCCAGGAGGGCGTGCAGCAGATCCTGGCCGACCAGACCAACGGCTACGGCGCGAAGAACGTCAAGGACGTCCGGTGCAACAACGGACAGAGCCCGGTGGTCAAGCAGGGCGACACCTTCACCTGCGAGGTCAGCATCGACGGCACCAAACGCCAGGTGACCGTCACCTTCCAGGACAACTCGGGCACCTACGAGGTCGGTCGGCCCAAGTAGCGCCGGCGGTTCAGTCCGGTAACGCGTCGAGCGCCCGCTGCAGGCGGGCGATCGAGGATCCCACCCCCAGGTGCGCCGCCAGTTCGGCGACTCGCGCCGGGTCGGCGGCCGCGCGCGGCAGGATGTCCGAGGCCGTGGACAGTGTGACCGGGGCATCGGTGGCCACCCGTACCACCGGTGCTGCGGCGGCGATGTAGTCCCGCGCCGCCTGCAGCTTGGCCCGAACACCTCGGGCCATGGCGGACTGCGCGTCGTCGGCCGCGGCCAGCACCGCTTCCAGCGATCCGTACTGGGTCAACAGCGCAGCCGCGGTCTTCTCACCGATGCCGGGCACCCCCGGCAGCCCGTCGGAGGGGTCTCCGCGCAGCAGGGCCATCTCGGCGTAGGCGGCCCCGGCGCGGCCGGCCGGCAAACCGTATTGCTGTGCCACCTCGTTCGGGCCGAACAGGGTCGCCCGTGCCAATCCGCGGCCCAGGTAGAGCACCGAGACCTCGACGGGCTCGACGGCCACCACCTGCAGGAGGTCGCGGTCGCCGCTGACGACGACCACTGGGGCGCTTCGCTCGGCCGCCGCCAAGGTGCCCAGCACATCGTCGGCTTCGTAGTGCGGCGCGCCGCCGGTGGCGATCCCGAACGCGTCCAGCAACTCGCCGATCATCTCCACCTGCGGGCTCAGCTCGTCGGGAACCTCCTCGACATCGGGCGTATCGGCGTCGCCGGGGACTTCCTCGGCCACCCGATGGGCCTTGTAGGAGTCGATCAGGTCCACCCGCCACTGCGGCCGCCAGTCCAGATCCAGACAGACCACCAGCCGCGCGGGCTGCTGGCGGGTGATCAGGGTGGCCACCGAGTCGAAGAAGCCGCGCACCGCGTTCACCGGCCGTCCGTCGGGTGAAGTGATCGAGGACGGTACCCCGAAGTAGGAACGGAACCACATACTGGCACCGTCGAGCAGCAGCACGGGAGCAGTCATGCGTGCCAGCCTATTTGCCTCCGGTTAGCCTGGTGTGCGTGACTTCCCGGTTCGACAGCAGCGTTTACGCCCACCGATTGTCCGCCGCGGCTGCCGCCGCCGCCGATGCCGGGCTGGCCGGGCTGGTGATCACCCCCGGTTACGACCTGCGCTACCTGATCGGGTCGCGGGCTCAGACTTTCGAGCGCCTGACCGCCCTGGTGCTCCCGGCATCCGGTCCGCCCACCATCGTGGTGCCGCGCTTGGAACTGGCGGCGCTCCGTGAGTCCGCGGTGGCCGATCTGGGCGTGGCGGTGCGTGATTGGGTCGACGGCCAAGACCCCTACCGGATGGTGGGCGAAGCGCTGGGTGCGGCAGGTGCGGGGGCGGTGGTCGCGGTCACCGATTCGATGCCGGCCCTGCACCTGCTGCCGCTGGCCGACGTGCTCGGCGCCACCCCCATCTTGGCGACCGCGGTCCTTCGTGAGCTGCGAATGGTCAAGGACCCCAGCGAGATCGATGCCCTGCGCAAGGCCGGTGCGGCCATTGACCGGGTGCACGCCCGGGTGCCGGAGTTCTTGGTGCCCGGCCGCACCGAAGCCGATGTCGCCGCCGACATCGCCGCGGCGATCCTGGCCGAAGGGCATTCGGAGGTGGCTTTCGTGATCGTGGGCTCGGGTCCCAACGGCGCCGACCCGCACCATGAGTGCTCGGACCGGGAACTTCAAGCCGGCGATATCGTCGTCATCGACATCGGCGGTCCGGTTGAGCCGGGTTACCATTCCGACTCGACCAGGACCTACAGCATCGGTGAGCCTGATCCGGTTGTCGCACAAAATTATTCGGTGCTACAGCAGGCGCAGCGCGCCGCGGTGGCCAGTGTTCGACCGGGAGTGAGCGCCGAGCAGGTCGACGCCGCGGCGCGCGACGTACTGGCCGAGGCGGGCCTGGCGGAATACTTTGTGCACCGCACCGGACACGGTATCGGCCTCTCGGTGCACGAAGAGCCCTACATCGTCGCCGGCAATGCCGAGCAGCTTCGGCCGGGCATGGCGTTCTCGGTCGAACCCGGAATCTATTTTCCCGGCGCATGGGGTGCCCGTATCGAAGACATCGTGATCGTCACCGCCGACGGGGTGGAGCCCCTGAACCACCGGCCGCATGACCTGGTGGTGGTCCCGGTGCGGTCACCGCAGGGCTAGCGGGTGCCGCGGTCGAGCAGGTCGGAAGAACCCAGGACCCGCTCCACCTGGACTTCGATCACCACGCGTTGCGGGTTCACCCGCGGCGTGCGGTACCGCTGGGCGTAACGCAGTTCGGCGTCGCGAACCGCGGCCGGCGTGTCATTGACCGTCGCGCTGCCTTCCAGGGACAACCAGCGCGCGCCGTCCACCTGACTCAGCACGGCGATCCCGGCACGTTCGGCGTTGAGGGCCTTCTGCGAACCCCCGCTGGTGATCACCCGGGCGATGTGGGTCTTCGGATCGAAGGTGAAGCCCACGGCCACCACGTGCGGCGAGTTGTCGGTCCGCAGGGTAGTCAGCATCGCCAGGTGACGTTCGGTGAGAAACGCCAACGCATCGCTGGTCAGTCGGGTAGTCGCGTTCGCCATCGTCGCCCACGCTAGCGCAGGTGATAATCACAGCCGTGAACGACACGGTTGACGGGCCGGTGGTGATTTTCGGGGGCCGCAGTGAGATCGGCATCGAGCTGGCGAAGCGGCTCGCGCCGGGGGCCACGGTGGTGCTGGCGGCCCGATCCAGCGACCGGCTCGACGCCGAGATCGCGGTGGTGCGTGCCGCGGGGGCGGTCGCGGTGCATCCGGTGGAGTTCGACGCCGACGATCTGGCCGGGCACGGCCCGCTGGTGCAGTCGCTGATCGCCGAACACGGCCCGATCGGGACCGCCGTGCTGGCCTTCGGGATCCTGGGGGATCAGGCCCGCGCGGAGTCCGACGCCGCACATGCGGTGGCTGTCGTGCACACCGACTTCGTCGCTCAGATCAGCTTGCTCACCCACCTGGCCTCGGCGATGCGCGCCGCCGGCCGGGGCCGCGTCGTGGTGTTCTCCTCGGTGGCGGGTGTGCGGGTACGCCGGGCCAACTATGTCTACGGTTCGGCCAAAGCCGGCCTCGACGGCTTTGCCGCCGGATTGGCCGACGCACTGCACGGCACGGGGGTGCGCCTGTTGGTTGTGCGCCCGGGATTCGTCGTCGGCCGGATGACGGCGGGGATGCGTCCGGCACCGCTGGCCAGCACGGCGCCCCAGGTGGCAGACGCGGCGGCCCGGGCACTGCGTAAGGGCCGACGCACGGTGTGGGTGCCGTGGGCGCTGCAGCCACTGTTCGCCGGGCTGCGACTGCTGCCGCAGACGGTGTGGCGCAGAATGCCGCGTTAATGCGGCGCAGGCCGGTTCGCGGCCGGTACCGTGCGATACGTAGGATATCTCGGAGTCCGACGTTGCCGGCCTGGGGGAAATCGCGCAGAACCGCAATACACTTTCCTGTTCTTTCCCCCTTGAACAGACTAGAGTGTAAAAACATGGACGATCGTAAGAAAGATCCGTCGGTCGTGTTGCCCTACCTGGTCGGTAGGCCGCTGCCGGCGACGGAGGTATATGAGGCCTTCGGCTATCGCAAGTCGGCCTACTACAAGGCAGCCCACGAAGGGCGTCTGATCACCGCCGACAACCTGATCCGGGTCGCCACCCACTTCGGGCTGAACGCGGTCGATCTGCTGGTCCGCTACGGACTGATCACCTTCGATGCCGTCGCCGACTTCATGGACGGCGAGGTGCCGGTCAAATCCGGGAAATCCGAGGTGCCCAGGTTCGCCGACCTGGCCCCGCTCCCCAGCAGCCCGCCGCTCTAGCGGCCAAGCAACGCGGCGTCCGGCGCACGAGCCGCCCGCGCCCCGGCTACGGGCGTGGGAGCTGCTCGGGGGGTAGGTTCGCGGTCATGGCACCCACTTTCGCCCAGATCGCCAAGTCTGAGTATCTGCTCCTGACCACCTTCACCAAAGACGGTCGTCCCAAACCGACTCCGGTATGGGCCGCGCCCGACGGCGACCGCCTGTTGGTCATCACCCAGGAATCCTCCTGGAAGGTCAAGCGGATTCGTAACAACCCGCGCGTCACTCTGGCGGAATGCGACGTCCGTGGCCGCCCCAAAGGCGAGGCCGTCGAGGCCGTTGCCACCGTCTTGGACAAGTCGCACACCGGTGAGGTCTACGACGCGATCGGCAAGCGCTACAAGCTCTTCGGCCGGGTGTTCACCCTCTTCAGCAAGCTGCGAGGCGGCATGCGCACCAACGTCGGTCTGGCACTGACCCCGGGCGACGCCACCGCGTAGCCGGCGACCACCCGCCATATATAGTGGACTGTGTTCATCTAAACTGGCTCCGGGGGACCGGACACCGACGGTGAGGACTTCCATGGCCGCCTACACGGGAGAGCAGATTCTCGGCGACATCGTCACCGCCGATCCGTCGACCACCCGCATCCTCAGCCGTTTCGGGATCGACTTCTGCTGCCACGGCCGGCGTCGCCTGGCCGATGCATGTGCCGCCGACGGAGTCGATGCCGGTGAACTGCTGGCGGCACTCAACGCCGGCGAACCGGGTCGGCCGGCCGACTGGGCCGGCTACGACGATGTGTCGCTGATCGCCCATATCGTCAGCACCCACCACCGGTTCCTGTGGGATGAGTTCCCCCGGCTGACCGAGTTGGTCGCCAAAGTGGCGCGGGTGCACGGCCCCCGGCACGGCGAGTTGATCGGCGTCCGCGAGGTCTTCCATAGGCTGCGGGAAGAGATGGAGTCGCACCTGCGCCGCGAGGAGACCCTGCTGTTTCCCCAGATCAGCCTGCACGCCGGGCGTCCGAACCAGGCCCTGCCGGACCATGTGCGTGCCGAGCTGTCCGGCAATCAGGACGAACACGATCGGTGCGGTGACCTGCTGGCCGAACTGCGTGCGCTCACCGGCGGCTACGCGGTCCCGGCGGACGCCTGCGCCAGCTACACCGCGATGCTGGCCGGCCTGGCCGACTTGGAGTCCGACATCCACCTGCACGTGCACAAGGAGAACAACGTGCTGTTCCCGCGGGTCCTGGCCGCGGCCGGCGATCGCGACTGAGCGCTCAGGCGCCGGGCCTCAGGTGCTGGGCGAAGAAGGCGAACACCCGGTTCCAGGCATCGGCGGCCGCGGCCTCGTTGTATCCGTACCCGGCGATGCGCAGCAGCGGCTGGGCCGGCAGCCGATTGGCGAAGCTGTGCCCGGCGTCGCGGTACACCTTGATGTCATGGGGGATGTGGTGCTTCTCGGCCACGGCGCGTAACCGGTCGCCGGCGGCGACCCGCCGGGAAACGGCCCGCATGTCTCTGCCGTAACCGATCGCATCATGGACGAGCACCACACCGGGCCACGGCCCGGACCCCTGCGGAACATCCAGCAGGGCCTGCACAGGTCCTTCGGGTGCCTCGACATCGATCGTTGTCATCGCATCAGTATTGCCGTCACGGCATGTCCCCGCGGCGGGTTGGAACCCCCCGGGCGTCTGCGACGTTGGACAGTCATGATGAGCGCTGTGCTGCGGATCTGCGGTCTCTACGTCCTGGTCGAGGTTGCGGTGATCGCCGCGATGATCTGGGCGTTGGGCTTCGGCTGGACGGCATTGCTGCTGGCCGCCACCGGCTTGGCCGGACTGGTGCTGGCCACCGCGCAGGTCAAGCGTCAGCTCCGCCGGCTGCGCCGGCCCGCCGTCCCGGGCGTGCTCGCCGACAGCGGGCTGGTGACCGCCGGCACCATGCTGGTGCTGGTCCCGGGGCCGGTGACCACGCTGGCCGGCATGCTGCTGCTGGCACCCCCGACCCGGGCGGCCGCACGCCCGCTGTTGGGCACGGTGGCCGCCACGGCACTGGGCCGGCACGCCCCGCTGGTGGCCGCGGCCACCGTCGGGCGGCAGTGGTACCGCAGCCGGCGCACCGGCGACTACATCGACGGCGAGTACATCGACGCCCAATTCGTCGACGTCACCGACACCGGCGGGCGGGCCCTTCCGGTCGCCTGATCCGCCGGCCACCTCAACCCGTACGTTCTACGACGTGAGCGTTGTGAACGGCAGTCCCACCTCCTTGCTGCTCGGCGGGCGGATCCACAGTCCGAGTCACCCGGAGGCCACCGCGATGGCAGTCCGCGGCGAGCTGGTGGTCTGGCTGGGCAGCGACGAGCTCGGTCGGGAACAGTTCCCGCAGGCCGAGGTGGTCGAACTCGACGGTGCATTGGTCACCCCGGCGTTCGTCGACAGCCACGTGCACCTCACCGAGACCGGGCTGTGCCATGTCGGGCTGGATCTTCGGCCGGCAACCTCGGCGCAGCACTGCCTGCAACTGATCGCCGACTACGCCGCCGCCCACCCCGGGGAGCCGATCCGCGGACACGGCTGGGACGAATCCGGCTGGCCGGACGCCCGGGTCCCCGACACCGCCGCCATCGACGCCGCGGTGGGGGACCGGCCGGCCTACCTGTCGCGGGCGGACGTCCACTCGGCGCTGGCATCCACCGCGCTGCGCAACCTGGTGCCGTCGAGCACGGCCGATCCGGCTGCGCCGCTGACCGGTGATGCCCACCATCGGGTCCGGGCCGCGTCGGGACGGTTGCTCACCGCCGCGCAACGCGCCGAAGCCCGGGCGGCGGCGCTGGCTGCCGCCGCCGCGGCCGGGGTCGTCGCGGTTCACGAGTGCGCCGGCCCGGACATCGGCGGCGCCGACGACTGGCGCGAGTTGCGAGCCGTGTGCGACAACGGCAGCGGCGTCGAAGTCATCGGCTACTGGGGCGAAGCGGTCCGCAGCGCCGATCGGGCGCGCGAGCTGATCGCCGACACCGGCGCTCGCGGGCTCGGCGGCGACCTTTTCGTCGACGGCGCCCTGGGCTCGCGCACCGCCTGGCTGCATGAGCCCTACGCCGATGCCCCCGGCTGCACCGGGGTGCGCCATCTGGACGCCGACGCGGTCACCGCACACCTGCGGGCCTGTACCGAAGCCGGCGTCACCGCCGGGTTCCACGTCATCGGCGACGCCGCGGTGTCCTCGGTGGTGGCCGCGCTGGAGCAGGTGGTGGACCGGTACGGGGTGGCTGCGGTCGCCCGCTGCGGCCATCGGCTGGAGCACCTGGAGATGGTCAGCGCCGAGCAGGCCGCCAAGCTGGGCGCCTGGGGCGTGATCGCGAGCATGCAACCGGCTTTCGACGCGCGCTGGGGCGGCGCGGACGGCATGTACGCCCAGCGCCTGGGCGCCGAGCGAGCCGCCGGGCTGAACCCTTTCGCGCTGTTAGCATCCCAAGGCGTGCCCCTCGCGTTCGGTTCCGACAGCCCGGTCACCGGCCTGGATCCCTGGGCCGCGGTGCGCGCCGCTGCGCACCATCGCACGCCGGGCAGCGCGATTTCGATGCGGGCGGCATTCGGCGCCTCGACTCGCGGCGGCTGGCGGGCCGCCGGTGTCAACGACGGCATCACCGGCACCTTGGTCCCCGGAGCGCCGGCGTCCTACGCGGTCTGGGAGACGGGCAGGCTGGCCGTGCAGGCGCCCCGCGACACCGTCCAGCGATGGTCGACCGATCCCCGCGCGCGGGTGCCCGCGTTGCCGGTGCTCGACGCCGGAGCCAGCCCCCGATGCCGTCGCACGGTCCACCGCGGGGTGGTTCTGTATGGCTGAGAACGGCGAACCGGCCGGGTCGGCTCCCACCGCCGATCACGGTGGTGGGGAACCCGCCCGGACCGGACCGAACCGGGCCGAAAGGCTGGCCCTCGCCGCCGCGGACCGCTGGGCGCAGTTGGCCGCCGCGGTGGGCGCCGGCATGCTGTTGCGCTCCAGCTTTCCTCCGCTGAACTGGTGGTGGGCCGCAATCCTGGCCTTCGCCGCGCTGAGCTGGGTGCTGATCCGCCGGGAGACCACCGTCGCCGGCGGCTTCGGGTACGGCCTGCTGTGCGGCCTGGCCCTGTATCTGCCGCTGCTTCCCTGGGTGGGTGGGCTGGTCGGCTCGCTGCCGTGGCTGGTGCTGGCACTGACGTGCGCGCTGTTTCCCGCGCTGTTCGGTGCAGCGGCTGTCGTGGTGCGCTCCCTGCCCGGTTGGCCGATCTGGTTCGCGCTGCTGTGGGCCGCGCAGGAGTGGGCGAAGTCGGTCTTCCCGTTCGGCGGATTCCCTTGGGGCGGAGTCGGATACGGCCAGACCGCCGGACCGTTGCTGCCCCTGGTCGCCCTCGGCGGGGTGCCCCTGCTGTCGACCGGCGTGGCGCTGCTCGGATGCGCCGGCACCGCCCTGACCATGGAGATCGTGCGGTGGGTGCGCAATCCACCGGCGCCCGGTCGCGACCAGCGCCCACCGGCGGTTCTGGTACCCGGCCTGTGTATCTGCCTGGTGATGCTGACCGCTGTCGTGGTGTGGCCCGGCGTTCGTCGTTCCGGTGCCGGGGCCGGCGACGACCCGGCGATCACGGTGGCCGTCGTGCAGGGCAACGTGCCCAGGCTCGGGCTGGACTTCAACGCCCAGCGCCGCGAGGTGCTGGACTACCACGTCCGTGAAACCCTGCGGCTGGCCGACGATGTCGCGGCGGGACGCGCCCCGCAGCCACTGTTCGTCATCTGGCCGGAGAACGCCTCCGACATCGATCCGGTGACCAACAGCGACGCCGCCCAGCAGATCACCGCCGCCGCGCAGGCGATCGACGCCCCCATCCTGGTGGGCACCGTACGCGCCGCTGCCGGGTGGAGCCCGCAGAACCCGGTGGCGTCGAATTCGGTGCTGGTGTGGGATCCGCGCACCGGCCCGGGGGACAGCCACGACAAGCGGATCGTCCAGCCGTTCGGGGAGTACCTGCCGTGGCGCGGGTTCTTCCGCCGGCTCTCCGGCTACGCGGACCGGGCCGGGTATTTCGTTCCCGGCCACGGTGACGGGGTGGTGCATGTCGCCGGTGTCCCGGTCGGGGTCGCCACCTGTTGGGAGGTGATCTTCGATCGCGCGCCGCGTCAGTCGGTGCTCGCCGGCGCCCAGATGCTGGCTGTGCCCACCAACAACGCCACCTTCGACGAGACGATGAGCGAACAACAACTGGCGTTCGCCCGGGTCCGTGCGGTCGAGCACAACCGCTACGTGGTGGTCGCCGGCACCACCGGGATCAGCGCGGTGATCGCTCCCGACGGCCGGGAGCTGGCGCGCACCGCCTTCTTCGAACCCGCCTATCTGGACGGCCACCTGCGCCTCAAGACCGCACTGACGCCCGCGACACGGTGGGGGCCGGCGCTGCAGTGGGTGCTGGTTGGCGCAGCCGTTGCTGCCCTGCTGGCCGGCATACGGCAAAATGGAAACTTCATGCGCGATCGGTTTGGCCGACGCCATTTCAAGCGGGGCCGCACCGGCGCCGATGCGAAGAACGGGAGGAGCGGCGCCGATGAATGAGCGTCCCAGCCTGCACACGTTGGTGGTCATCCCCACCTACAACGAGTTGGAGAATCTGCCGATCATCCTCGATCGGCTACAGCAGGCTCGCCCCGATGTGCACATCCTGATCGTCGACGACGGCAGTCCGGACGGTACCGGGAAGCTGGCCGATGAGCGGGCTGCCGCCGATCCCGCCCGCATCCACGTGATGCACCGGAGCTCCAAGGCGGGACTGGGCGCGGCCTACCTGGCCGGGTTCGCCTGGGCGCTCGACCGCAACTACGAGGTGGTGGTCGAGATGGACGCCGACGGCAGCCATGCGCCCGAACAGCTCTACCGGTTGCTCGATGCCATCGACGCGGGCGCTGACCTGGCAATCGGCTCGCGCTACGTCGACGGCGGCGCGGTGCGCAACTGGCCGGTGCGCCGGCTGGTGCTGTCCAAGACCGCCAACACCTATGCGCGTCTGCTGCTCGGCGTCGGGATCCACGACATCACCGCCGGATACCGGGCCTACCGCCGGTCGGTCCTGGAGAAGATCGGTCTGGACGCGGTCGATTCCAAGGGGTACTGCTTCCAGGTGGACCTCACCTGGCGGGCCGTCAACAACGGGTTCACCATCACCGAAGTGCCGATCACGTTCACCGAACGGGAACTCGGCGTGTCGAAGATGAGCGGCTCGAACATCCGCGAAGCGATGGTCAAGGTCGCCCAGTGGGGGATCGGCGGCCGGCTGAACCGGCTGCGGGGCGCCCGGGGCTAGATCATCGCGGCAGCCGGGGCTGCCGCGACGGGCCGGCGCGGACTCAGCCGCGCCGCTTCGTCTTGATCAGGTCGAGGCGCTCCTTGAGCAGTTCTTCGAGCTCTTCGACGGAGCGGCGCTCCAGCAGCATGTCCCAGTGGGTGCGCGGCGGCTTGACCTTCTTCGGCTCGGGCGCATCGCCCTCGAGCAGGGTGCCTTCCAGGCCGTTGCGGCACATCCAGGTACCGGGGAGCTCCGCGTCGTCGGCGAAGGGAACCTCGAACTCCTCACCGTTGTCGGTGCGGTAGCGCGCCATGCGACGCGGCGCCAGGTCGTGGTTGCGGTCGGTCTCGTAGCTCACGGCTCCCAGCCGACTGCCCCGCAGAACACGATCAGCCATGACCACTCTCCTTAAAACCTGTTCAGTGAAATATGCCTCAGGATTGCCAACGCGAGCGGACCCTGCGAAGTTCCCGGCGCACGTGGCGAGACCTCTCATGATACCGGGGGGATCGCCGCCGGCGGACTAAGGTGTTCAACCGTGCCTCGCAGTCCCCGCACCCAGCCGTGCCGATGGTGCGGTCGTGACGTGGGCGACGCGGGGATCGGGCGCCGTCGCCAGTACTGCCGCCAGTCCTGCCGTCAGCGCGCTTACGAACAGCGCGCCTTGATCGCCAGCGGCAAGACCACCGCGCTGGCACCCGATTCGGTGGTGCTCTCCGCCGACGAGGCGACGGCCCTGTCCGACCGGATCTACCAGGTCCGGTGCGCCGCTGAGGACATCGCGACCGCCCTGCGTGAAGACGCGCCCCGCGAGGAGCTGACCCAGCTGTGCGACACGCTGTTGCAGGCGGTCGACTCAGCGGACCGCTGGCGCTGATCCTCAGCTGGCACAGCTGAACAGCTTGCCGGCGTCGGCCGGCGGTGGCACCGACTGCAGGCAGCCGAACGTGGTGATGCCCTCCGGGCTGATCAGTGCCGCCGCGCGGTGCGCATAGTTGACGCAGAACAGCCCGACCCGGTCGGCCCGGCAGCGGTAGTCGGCGAAGGACAGCGACGAGCCGTCGGGCAGCACGGCGCCGTTCCCGTGCACAAACCGTCCCGGATCGCCGTGCGCGGACCCGACCCGCAGCGTGTTGCCGCCGAAATCGACCCAGCCGCCCTTCCACTCGCCGTAGATGTCGTCGGGCTGCGGAGTCGGAGTCACCAGGTCCACCACACAGGACAACGCGCTGTCGGCGGAACTGGAATCGGTCATGCAGAAGGTGTCGCGCCGCGGCGCGGCCGGCACCGTGAACGCGACATCGTCGATGAGGTCGGTCACCTCGCCGTCGCGGATGGCGGTGTGAAAACTCGCGGCGTCGACCGGACGGGCGGTTTCGATCCAGGTGATCACATCGGAGATCGACGCGCCGGCCGCCGGCGGGCCCACCGGCTTGGCCGAGGTCGTCGTCGCAGCAGCCGACGACGGAGCGGTGCGGGATGTGGCCGGCGCAGACGACGTCGGCTCCGGTTCGTGCAGGGTGGCCCCCGAACATCCGGTGGTCAACAGCAGTACGGCGATCAGCCCGCTACGACGCATGCCGTTAGGCTAACCGGCCCTGCTCAAGCGGCGGTCCAGCCGCGCCTCTCCTTCGTCGAGGTTCGCTAACCGCCGCCGCGTTCGCTACCGTTCGCCTCATGCATAACCACCCTGTGCAGGCCAGCATCGCCACCGGAGTGGTGGAGGGTTTCGCCCGCGACGGAGTGCGCAGATGGCGGTCCATCCCTTATGCCCGCCCGCCGGTCGGTCCGCTGCGATTCCGGGCGCCACAACCGGCCGAGCCGTGGTCGGGGGTTCGCCATTGTCACGGATTCACCTACTGCGCGCCGCAGCGCCGGTTGTACACCGCGCTGGGGCCCGGCCGTTTCCAGCCGACCGGTGAGGACTGCCTGACGCTCAACGTGGTGGCGCCGGAGGACGGCGGCGACGGTCCGTTGCCGGTGATGTTCTTCATCCACGGCGGCGGCTACATCCTGGGCAGTTCGGCCACCCCGATCTATGACGGGGCGGCGCTGGCCCGGCGCGGCTGCGTCTACGTCTCGGCCAACTACCGCCTGGGTGCGCTCGGCTGCCTGGACCTGTCGTCGCTGTCGACCCCCGAGGTCACGGTGGACAGCAACCTGTACCTGCGTGACCTGGTGCTGGCGCTGCGCTGGGTCCGGGAGAACATCGCGACGTTCGGGGGCGACCCCGACAGCGTCACCATCTTCGGGGAGAGCGCGGGCGCACACGCCGTCGCCACTTTGCTGGCGGTTCCCTCGGCGCAGGGCCTGTTCGCCCGGGCCATCGCCGAAAGCCCGGCTGCGGGTCTGGTGCGCAACACCGAGATCGCCGCGGCGTTCGCCGAGCGATTCGCCGCGCTGTTGGGAGTCCGCCCGGGCGACGCCGCCCAGGCCCTGCTGCGGGTGTCGCCGGCTGAGCTGTTGGACGCCCAGGACCGGCTGATCGACGACGGCAACCGCGACATGCTGGGCGCGTTCCCCATCGGACCGGTCTGTGGCGACGACGTGTTGCCGGTGGAACCGGTGGAGGCGATGCGGCAGGGGTCGGCGCACCGGGTTCCGCTCATCGTCGGCAGCAACGCCGAGGAAGGACGCTTGTTCACCCGGTTCCTGAAGATGCTGCCGGTCGATGAACCGACGGTCGAGGCAGTGCTGGCCGGGACGGATGCGACGGTGCGCGAACGCATCATCGCCGCCTACCCGGACTACCCGAAGCGGTCCGCGTGCGTGCGGCTCGGCGGCGATTTCGCGTTCAATGCAGCGGTGTGGCAGATCGCCGAGGCCCACGGTGCTCATGCCCCCACCTACGTCTACCGCTACGACTACGCGCCGCGGATGCTGCGCTGGTCGGGTATGGGCGCCACGCACGCCACCGAGTTGTTCGCGGTGTTCGACATCTACCGCAGCGGAGGGTTCGGCCGGCTACTGACCGCCGGCGCGGACCGGCGCACTGCGGTTCAGGTCAGCAAGCAGGTGCAGCGCCGCTGGGGCGCGTTCAGCCGGGCGGGGGTGCCCGGCGAGAACTGGCCGGCCTACTCCGCCGACGAGCGCGCGGTCATGGTGTTCGACCGCAGAACCCGGCTGGAATACGACCCGGCCCCGGAGCGCCGGAAGGCGTGGCAGGGCTTCACCCTCGCCCACTGAGCATCCGGGCAGGAAGTTCAGTCCCGGGTGACCCGGGTGCCGCCGGCCAGCTCGTCGTGCTTGCCCTGCTTGGTCGGACTGCCGCTGATGGTCACCGCGATCACGATGTAGGCGATGAATGCCAGCAGCGGACCGACGTAGGGGACGACGGCCAGCAACGTGAACGAGTTGCGCAGGGCCGACTGGGCAGCCGTCGGTTTCGACACACCGTCCGGTCCGCGTACGTGCAGACCCAGCAGCCGCTTGGCCGGGGTGGCCCCCTGGGTGACCTCGAACAGCACGAAATAGCCGAACGTCAGCGCCCCGGAGAACAGGCCGGTCACCAGGAACGGGTAATCGTCGGAGAACACGAACACCGACAGGAAGAACGACACGACGCCCACCAGCATCCCGTCGAGGACGCGGGCCCAGAACCGTCTGAGCAGGCCACCCGGCCGCTGCGCCGGACCGGGCGGGGGTCCCCAGGCCTGCGGCGGCGGGTAACCGCCGGGCTGGCCGTAGCCGGGGCCATAACCGGGCCCCTGCGGCCCGTAACCGGGGCCGTTGGAGCCGTAACCAGGTCCGTAACCGGGACCGTTCGGGCCAAAATCGCCGGTTGTCATCAGATCCGCTCCTGACCACGTTGGTGTTCGCCAATGTACCGTGACGCGCACAGGCTCGATGGCTCGATCGGTTTCTGCGGAGGGCGAAACGGTGATGTACCGGATCGCGGTGGTGCTCATCGTCGCAGCGCACCTTGGGTTCCTCGGCTACGTCGTGGTCGGCGGTTTCCTCGCCCTGCGCCGGCCGCGCACCCTGTGGCTGCACGGTGTGGCGGTCGCCTGGGCTCCTGGGTGCTGTGCGGACGAGAGCTGCTGCGCCGCCGGCGATACTGTGGACGCATGCGGGCGCTGGTGATCGTCGACGTGCAGAACGATTTCTGCGCCGACGGGGCACTGCCGGTGGCCGGAGCCGACGCGGTCGCCGACGCCATCAGGCGCTACCTGCGGACCCCGAGCGGCCGGACCCGTTACGCCCACGTGGTGGCCACCCAGGACTGGCACATCGATCCGGGGCCGCACTTCTCCGCGCATCCCGACTACCAGAACTCTTGGCCGCCGCACTGCGTCGCGGGAAGTCCCGGCGCAGCCCTGCACCCCGCCCTGAGCGCCGCCGGTATCGAGGCGGTGTTCCACAAGGGTTCCTACAGCGCGGGTTACAGCGGCTTCGAGGGTGTCGACGTGCATGGCTGTTCGTTGGGCGACTGGTTGCGCGAACACGATGTGGACAGTGTCGAGCTGGTCGGCGTCGCCACCGATCACTGCGTGCGCCGCACCGCCGAAGATGCGGTCCGTGAGGGCTTTGCCACCGCGGTGCTGCCGCACCTGACCGCCGGGGTTACCCCCGATTCGACGGCCGCCGCCCTGACGGCGATGCGCAGCGCCGGTGTCGCGGTGCTGGAGGCGGCCTGATGACCGGCGCCACGGCCGCGGAGCTGCTGGCGGCGGTCGAACAGTCTCCGGCTGCGGCCGCCGCGCACGATCGGGCCGGCTGGACCGGGCTGTTCAGCGCCGACGGCCGGGTGGAAGATCCGGTGGGTGCGCGCCCGCATATCGGCGCCGAGCAGATCGGGCGGTTCTACGACACCTTCATCGGACCGCGCGACATCACGTTTCACCGTGACCTCGACATCGTGCACGCGAGTACCGTCATCCGGGACCTGCAGCTGGAGGTCGCGATGGGAGACGCGGTCACCATGCACATTCCGGCGATCCTGCGCTATGACCTGAACGAGTCCTCCGGGCAATGGAAGTTGGTGCGCCTGCAGGCCTTCTGGGAGCTTCCGGCCATGGTGCGTCAGTTTCTCGGCGCAGGTGCCGCGGCGGTGCCCGCCGGCGTCGGGCTGGCCAGAGCGTTGCTGCGCAATCAGGGACTGTCCGGCGCGGCCGGTTTCGCCGCCGGGTTCCGCCGGCCGGCCGGCGCGAGCAAGGACACGGTGCGGACGTTCCTCGACGCGCTCAGCCGCGGCGACGTCGCCACCGCCAGTGGCCTGCTGGCGCCTGCCGCCGCCGTCACGTGCGGTGATGACGCCGCGGTCGAGCTCACCGAGATCGGGGCGCTGCAAGCCGGCGCGCGCCCGGTCAAGATGGTGGCCGCCGGTGGCACGGTCGCGGTGTCGACCAGCTCTGCGCAGCGTCGCGCCGTGCTCTTCTTCGACGTGGCGGGCCGGGCCGGGCCCATCAGAGCGGTCCGCTGTTTCGCAGCATCCTGAGCTGCCCTGGCAGCGGCGATAAACTCGGTACGTGCCGAGCTTTCGTATCGCCGAAGTCGCGGAGCTGCTCGGGGTCAGCGACGACACCGTCCGCCGGTGGGTGGACTCCGGCCGCCTGCCGTTGACGGCAGGCAGCGGGCCCCGCACGGTCGACGGGGCGGAGCTGGCCCGGTTCGCCCAGGAGCGCGCCTCGGCCGAAGCGGTGTCACGCAGTCCGGTGGTGGGCCAGTCGGCGCGCAACCGGATGGCCGGGCTGGTCACCAAGGTCACCCGCGACACGGTGATGGCGCAGGTCGAGGTCCAGGCCGGACCGTTCCGGTTGGTCTCGCTGGTCAGCAGGGAAGCCGCCGACGAACTGCAGCTGGAACCGGGCAGCCTGGTGGTGGCCTCGGTCAAGGCCACCGACGTCGTCGTCGAACTGCCACGGCGGGCCGGTTCGGCCGGCGTCACCGAGTTGGGCTGACTCACGCCAGCAGTACCACCAGCGAGGCCGCCGACGCCAGCAGATACGCCGCCGGAAAGCCGATGTTGTGCAGCACCCCGGTCCGGACGTGGGTCGCGACGGCCCCGATGAAGAAGGCCACCAGCCCAACCGCAGCGGCGACACCGACCAGCGGAACGCCGGCCACACCGATGAGCAGTCCGAGCCCCCCGGCCAGTTTCAGCCCGCCCAATACCGGAATCCACGACCTCGGTACGCCGATCTCGGCCGAATTGGCCAGGACGAATTGCGCGGGAACGAAGTCCGCCACGGCGACGGCAATGGTGACGGCCGCGGTGACCACCACCGTCACCAGGCTCACAATCGGTACGCTCATGATGTTGCTCTTTCTGTCGTCGATGGGTGTGGCTCTATCCCTGTGACGACTCCCGGAAGGGAAAGGTGACCTATGGGCAACACCGACGGTTTGGCCCGACGGTTCGACGACAACCGCCACCGCCTGCACTCGGTGGCGTTTCATGTGCTCGGCTCGGCCGCCGACGCCGAGGACGCCGTCCAGGCGGCCTGGCTCAAGGCCAGCCGTGCCGACTTTGCGGCGGTGGACAATCTGTCCGCGTGGCTCACCACCATCACGGCCCGCGTCGCCGTCGATACGTTGCGCGCCCGCTCACGCCGCAGCGAGCAGCCCCTGCCGGACTCATCCGAGCTGAACGGCAGCGCGGCATTTGCCGTGCCCGCCGCCGACGAGGAGGTGTTGCGCGGCGAGGCGGTCAGCCGCGCCCTGCTGGTGGTGCTGGACCGGTTGTCGCCGGCTCAGCGGGTGGCCTTCGTGCTCCACGACGTGTTCGACGTGCCGTTCGAACACATCGGTGACGTGCTGGACCGCTCCCCGGACGCCGCCAAGAAGCTGGCCAGCAGGGCCCGGGCCCGCCTGCGCGACGCCTCGGGTGAGCCGCCGCGACGCCGCGCCGAACACCTGCGGGTGGTGAGCGCGTTCCTGGCCGCCTCTCGCGACGGCGACATCCCGGCCCTGCTGGCGATGCTGGCGCCCGATGTCGTGCGGCGGGTTGATCCGGTGCTGGTGGCCGCCGGGGTGCCCACGCAGATGCGCGGCGCCGCCGACGTCGCCCAAGAGACCCGAAGCTTCACCGGCCGCGCAGAGCTGGGCGCGGTGCTGATCGTCGACGGCGCACCGGGCATCGCGATCGCCCCCGGCGGTCGCCTGTATGCCCTGCTGCGCATCGGAATCGGCGAGGCTGGCCGTATTCACACCATCGACATCACCGGCGATCCGCAGCGGCTGCGCACCGCGACGCTGCACCTGCCGCGGGCTGATCTGCTGCCAGAACACGCGACAGCCGCTCGCCGCGGCCGGGTTCTGCTTTGATGGGTCACGCGAAACCGATGTGTGAGGGGGACAGCCCGTGACAGATCAGACCGCTGCGGCCGAGGAGACGACGGCCGAAGCGCAACCTCCGGCGGTGACGGCACGCGGCATCACGATGACCGGGCCGTGGGGGCGGGTGTTCGGGCCCCTGGACCTCGACATCCCGGCCGGCGGCGTGAGCCTGCTGATCGGTGCGCCCGGGTCCGGGCGCACCGCGCTGCTGATGAACCTCGCCGGCCGGATGAAGCCCTCCGCGGGCACGCTCACTGTGTTCGGCCAGAGCAAAGCCCGCGCCATCTTCGATCTGGCCGCGCTGGCCGGGATAGCCGAGCTCGATGAGATTTTCGAGTCGGTGAGAGTCGGGGACCTGATCACCGAGAAGATCCGCTGGGACGCACCGTGGTACCGCCTGGTGCGCCGGGCCGGTGACGCCGAGCGTGACGCGATCTGCGCCCCGGTCTTCGGCGATGTGCCGATGCCGCGACTGCACGACTACGTCGAGCACCTCGACGAGCTGACCGGCCTGCTGCTGCGTATCGCGCTGGCCAACACCAAGCGCCCACCGCTGCTGGTGGTCGGCAGCATCGACGAAGTCACCAACGACCGTGACCGCGCCACCCTGGTCCAGCGGTTGGTGGTCCTGGGCGGGCAGCAGACGGTGATCACCGCCTCGGCAAACGCGCTCGGCGAGGGATCCGGCGTCACCACGCAGATCGCCGTCGATGCCCTCGAAAGCGCCGAGCTCACCCAGGGCCGACACGAGAAGGGGAACCACTGAGCATGCTCGCCGGAATGTCGCTGGGAACCGACCTCAAACGCTATTCGCGGGGCACCATGCCGCGGCTGGCGCTGATCATCATCATCGTGCTGCCCCTGCTGTACGGGGCGATGTATCTGTGGGCGTTCTGGAATCCGTTCGCCGCCATCGACAAGATCCCGGTTGCCCTGGTCAACGAAGACACCGGTGCGCAGGTCTCCGACCAGCCGGTGCACGCCGGGGACGAGGTGACTCGCGCCCTGGTCGACTCCGGCCAGCTGGACCTGCACCAGGTTTCGCAGAGCGAGGCCGTCAAGGGGGTGTCCGACGGCACCTACTATTTCTCGATCACCCTGCCGGCCGATTTCAGCGCCGCCGTGGTGTCCCCGGCGGGACCGCATCCGCAGAAGGCGCAGATCCAGTTCCGGTTCAACGACGCGAACAACTATCTGGCCTCGGTCATGGGACAGAACGCCGCCCGTGAGGTCCTCAACGAAGTGAGCGCCAAAGTCGGCCAGCAGGTGATCGGCACCGCCCTGACCCAGGTGACCGACGAGGTCCGCCGGGCTGCCGACGGCGCGGGCCAACTCGCTGAGGGCTCAAGCGCTCTGGCCGCCAATCTGGGCACGGCGCGGGACGGTTCAGCCGCGCTCGCCGACGGAGTCCGCCAGCTGGCGACGGGCGTGCACCAGGCCACCGACCCGTTGCTCAAGCTCACCGAAGACCTGGCCGCCAAGGGGTTCGACCCCAATGCCGCCGGCGCGGCCGCCGCCGGCCTCGGTGCCGACCTCTCGACGCTGACCGACCGGATCGCTTCGCTCAACGTCAACTACCAGCAGGCCGCCGGCGTCGTCGACCAGGTGGTCGACAGCCTGCGCGCCAACCCCGACCCCGCGGTCCAGGCACTGGCGGGCACCCTTGCCGGCGCCCAGCGGCTCCTGGACGTCGCGGGCATCGACCCGGCCACCGACGAGGGCCTGGCGCACCTGCGCGCCAACACCCAACAGCTGGAGAACGACCTCGCCGACCCCGGCAGCGGCCTGCGCACGTTCATGACGCATGCCCTCGACGGCGGCCTGCAAGCCGACCTGGTCGCGCTGCGCGACGGGGCGACCGCGCTGCAAGCCGGTGCGAATCAGCTCAGCGACGGGCTGGTCCAGCTGACCGACGGCAGCAATCAGCTCAAGGACGGTGCCGCGCAGCTGGCCGCGGGACTGGGCGAGGCCGATCAGCGGGCCTCGACGATCACCGACCAGCAACGCGTGCAGGTGGCGCAGATCCTGGCCAGTCCGGTGGGGGTGGATATGGACTTCACCCATCACGCCGCCACCTTCGGCACCGGATTCGCCCCGTTCTTTCTGCCGCTGGCGCTGTTCATCGGCGCACTCATCGTCTGGATGCTGTTGACTCCGTTGCAGACCCGCGCCATCGTCAGCGGTCTCGGTGCGTTGCGGGTGGTACTCGCCTCGTACTGGCCGGCCCTGCTGCTGGGCCTGTGCCAAGTGCTGCTGATGTATACCGTTGTCCACTTCGGGGTGGGGTTGCAAGCCCGGCACGCTGCCGGCATGGTGGCCTTTCTGGCGTTGATCGCCGCAGCGTTTTTGGCCATGATCCAGGCGTTCAACGCGCTGCTGGGGGTGGCCGTCGGCCGGGTCTTCACGTTGGCCTTCCTGATGTTTCAGCTGGTGTCGTCCGGCGGGGTGTATCCCGTGGAGACCACCGCGAAGCCCTTCCAGATCCTGCACCCCTACGACCCGATGACGTATGCGGTCAACGGGCTGCGCCAGCTGACCGTCGGCGGCGTCGACGAGCGGTTGTGGATGTCGGTGGCCGTGCTGGCCGGCATCCTGGTCACCTCCCTGCTCGCCAGCTCCTGGGCTGCCCGACGCGACCGCCAGTACACCCTCGAACGCCTCTACCCCCCGATCGAAGTGTGACGGCGGCGCCGGCGACACCTTCGGGCGGGCGAGTCCTGCCTCGGCGCACCGTGCTCCGGGGCGCGGGGGCGCTCGGTGCGGCCGCGCTGGTTCCGTGGACGCCGGCCTGCGGCACCAGCGACGACGCTCTGACGTTCTATTTCGCGGCCAACCCCGAAGAGGCCGACGCCCGGATGCGCATCGTGGCCGCCTTCGAACGCGAGCACCCCGAGGTTCGGGTCCGCACGATATTGGCCGGCGGCGATCCGACGCAGCAGATCTCGACGTTCTGCGCCGGCGGCAGGTGCCCGGATGTGCTGATGGCGTGGGAGTTCAACTTCGCCGGGCTTGCCGACCGCGGGGTGCTGTTGGACCTCAACGGCCTGCTGGAGCGGGATCGGCGGTTCGCGGCGGCGTTGCACGCCGACAGTCACCCGGCGCTGTATGAGACGTTCGGCTTCAAGGGCGGCCAGTACGCGTTTCCGGAGCAGTGGTCGGGCGCGTTCTTGTTCTACAACACCAGGATCTTCGCCGAAGCCGGTGTGCCACCGCCGCCGGGCCGCTGGGACCAGCCCTGGAGCTTCGACGAATTCCTCGCTACCGCAACCGCACTGACCCGCCGTTCCGGAAACGGACGGGTTACCCAGTGGGGCTTCGTCGACACCTGGTCTGCGCCCTATAGCGCGGCCCTGTTCGGCATGAACAACGGCACACCGTGGGCGGTACCGCGGGTCAACCCGACCCACCTCAACTTCGACGACGACGACTTTCTGGCCGGCATCCAGTTCTACGCCGACCTGGCCAACGTGCATCGGGTGGCGCCGGCCGCCGCAGACACCCAGTCGATCTCCACGATGGGCCTGTTCACCGCCGGCAAAGCCGCGATGGCACTCGGCGGCCATTGGCGCTACCAGACGTTCGTCCATGCCGAGGAGCTGGAATTCGATGTGGCGGTGCTACCGACCGGGCCCGGCGCCGCAGCCAAGGGCAGGGCGGCTCGATCCGCCATCGGCAGCACCGGTCTGGCCATTGCCGCCGGCAGTCGCCGCCGCGAACAGGCCTGGGAATTCCTCAAGTTCGCCACCGGGCCGGTGGGCCAGTCGCTGATCGCCGAATCCGGCCTGTTCGTGCCGGTGCTGCGTTCGGCGATCGCCTCACCGGGCTTCACCGCCGCCCACACCGGGATCTCCAACCTTGCGGTGCTGACCGGCGGGCCGGAGCATTCCGAGGGGTTGCCGATCACCCCGGACTGGCAGAAAGTCCACGCCCTGATGGACCGGGCCATCGGTCCGGTCCTGCGCGGCTCACGGCCCGCGTCGAGTCTCAAGCACGGCCTGACCCCGCAGATCGACGAAGTATTGGCCGCGCCATGAACCCGACCCCCAGCCGGTCCCGCGCAGGACGCTGGTTCATCGCGCCGAACCTGCTTGCCGTCGCGGTGTTCATGGCCTTCCCGCTGGGCTTCTCGCTCTATATGAGCTTCCAGCACTGGGACCTGTTCACGCCGCCGCAGTTCGTCGGCGCCGCCAACTACCGCGAGTTGTTCGACGGCGATCCGTTGTTCGCGATCGCGGTGCGCAACACGACGGTGTTCACGCTCGGCAGCGTGGTCCCGACGGTGCTTATCAGCCTTGCGGTGGCCGGACTGCTGAACCGCCAGATCCGGGGAATCGGCCTGTTCCGGGCAATCGCCTTTCTCCCGCTGGCGGTGTCGTCGGTGGTGATCGCGGTGGTGTGGCAGTTCGTGTTCAACACCGACAACGGGCTGCTCAACATCATGCTCGGCTGGTTCGGCGTCGCCCCGGTGCCGTGGCTCACCGAGCCGCACTGGGCGATGGTGTCGTTGTGTGTGGTCAGCGTCTGGAAGAGCGTGCCGTTTGCGACGGTGATCCTGCTGGCGGCCATGCAGGGCGTGCCCGAATCCCTGCATGAGGCGGCGCGCATCGACGGGGCGGGGGAGCTGCGCCGGTTCGTGTCGATCACGGTGCCGATGATCCGCGGCGCCGTGTGGTTCGTGGTGGTGATCTCGGTCATCAACGCGTTTCAGGCGTTCGACCTCGTCTACGTGCTCACCGGAAGCAGCGGGGGGCCGGAGACCGGTACCTACGTGCTGGCCATCATGTTGTTCCAGCAGGCTTTCGCCTTCCTGAACTTCGGCTACGCATCCGCGCTGGCCTGGGCGATGTTCGCCGTCCTGCTGGTGCTCACCGTCATCCAGTTGCGGCTGTCCCGCCGGAATGCGGTGGAGCAGTGACGCCCCGCCACGCCGCGCCACCGGGCCGGCACCGCATCGCCGGGCTGCTCGGCGCCTATACCGGGCTGGGGGCGGTCACCGCCTGCGCGCTGTTCCCGATTCTGTGGGCGCTGTCGGGCTCCCTGAAGCGCCAGGCCGAGATCAGCCAGCCCATCCTGGTTCCGGCCCATCCGCAGTGGTCGAACTACCTTGAGGTGTTCGCCCGCATGCCGTTTTGGCGAATGCTGTTCAACACCGTGCTCTACGCCGGTTGCGTCACCGCCGGGCAGGTGTTCTTCTGTTCCCTGGCCGGCTATGCCTTTGCCCGGCTTCCGTTCACCGGCCGCGACAGCCTGTTCGTGCTCTATCTGGCGACGCTGATGGTGCCGTTGACGGTCACGGTGATTCCGCAGTTCATCCTGATGCGGGTTTTCGGCTGGACCGACACCATGTGGGCGATGATCATCCCCGGGCTGTTCGGCAGTGCCTTCGGCACCTACCTGATGCGCCAGTTCTTCGCCACCTTGCCCGTCGACATGGAAGAGGCCGCCATCTTGGACGGCTGCTCGCCGTGGACCATCTATTGGCGGATTCTGTTGCCGCACGCCAGGCCCGCGGTGATGGTGCTGGCGGTGTTGACCTGGATCAATGTCTGGAACGATTTCCTGTGGCCGCTGCTGATGATTCAGCGCAAGGACATCGCCACCTTGACCCTCGGGTTGGTATGGATGCAGGGCGAGTACGTCGCCGAATGGCCGATACTCATGGCTGCGTCCATGCTGATGCTCGCGCCGTTGGTGGTGATCTACGCGGTCGCCCAGCGGGCCTTCGTCCGCGGGATCGCGGCGACCGGTTTCGGTGGACGGTAGTCAGGAGAACGCGGTGGCCTCAGTGACGTTCGACTCGGTGACCCGGCACTATCCGGGCACCGAACGCCGCGCTGTCGACGGCCTGGACCTGGCCGTCGAGGACGGCGAATTCATGGTGCTCGTCGGACCGTCGGGGTGCGGCAAGACCACCACGCTGCGGATGCTGGCCGGCCTGGAACCCGTTGACGGCGGGCGCATCCTCATCGGCGAGCATGACGTCACCGCAACCGATCCCGGCGGGCGCGATATCGCGATGGTGTTTCAGAACTACGCCCTGTACCCGCACATGACGGTGGCGCAGAACATGGGGTTCGCCCTCAAGGTCGCCAAGACTCCCAAGGCGCAGATCCGCTCCCGGGTGTCGGAAGCCGCTGAACTGCTGGGTTTGTCGGGTCTGCTGGGCCGCAAGCCCAAGGACCTCTCCGGCGGCGAACGCCAGCGCGTCGCGATGGGCCGGGCGATCGTGCGGCGCCCGCAGGTCTTTCTGATGGACGAGCCGCTGTCGAATCTGGACGCCATGTTGCGGGTGCAGACCCGCAACCAGATCGCCGACCTGCAGCGGCGGTTGGGGATCACCACGGTCTATGTGACCCACGACCAGGTCGAGGCAATGACGATGGGCGATCGGGTTGCGGTGCTGCGCGACGGAGTCCTGCAGCAGTGCGCCACTCCGCGCGAGCTCTACCGCACCCCGGCCAACGTGTTCGTCGCCGGGTTCATCGGGTCGCCGGCGATGAACCTGTTCACCGTTCCCGTCGTCGACTCCGCGGCGTCACTGGGCGGGTTCCGCATTCCGCTGCCGCCGGAAAGCGTTTCGCCAGCAGCGGAATTGACGGTCGGTATCCGTCCTGAGCACCTGAAGATCTCCGATCGCGGGATCGGCGTCGAGGTCGATTTCGTCGAAGAACTGGGCGCCGACACCTACCTGTACGGCGCGACGGCGCAGCGGACGGCCCGGCTGGTGGCCCGGGTCTCCGGCAACGTCGAGGTGTCACGCGGCGCCCGGTTGTCGCTCGGCTTCGACATGAGCGATCTGCACTTGTTCGCCGCCGACGGTACCCGGATCTGAGCCGGCCCGATTCTGCGGGCGGGGCCTTTAGTCGAGCAGCTGCCGCAGCACGTAGGGCATGATGCCGCCGTGCCGGTAGTAGTCGGCTTCGCCGGGGGAATCGATGCGCACCGTCGCGTCGAACTCGATGTCACCGGCCCGCACGTGCACGGTGTCGGGGATCGTCTCGCCCAGTGCGGTCACCCCGGTGATGTCGAAGGTCTCTTCGCCGGTAAGCCCCAGCGAGTCCGCGTCGGCGCCGTCGGGAAACTGCAGCGGCAGCACGCCCATGCCGATCAGGTTGGACCGGTGGATGCGTTCGTAGGACACCGCCAACACGGCTCGCACTCCCAGCAACGCAGTGCCTTTGGCGGCCCAGTCCCGCGAGGATCCCGACCCGTATTCCCTCCCCGCCAGAATCACCAGCGGGGTCCCGGCGGCGAGGTAGTTCACCGAGGCCTCGTAGATGGTGGTGACCGGACCCTCGGCCCGGCTGAAGTCACGGGTGAAGCCGCCCTCGGTGCCGGGCGCCAACTGGTTGCGCAGCCGCACGTTGGCGAAGGTTCCACGGATCATCACCTCGTGGTTGCCGCGGCGTGACCCGTAGGAGTTGAAGTCCTTGCGGTCAATTCCGTGCTCCGACAGGTACTTTCCGGCGGGGGAGTCATAGCGGATGGACCCGGCCGGGCTGATGTGGTCGGTGGTCACCGAGTCGCCGAGTTTGGCCAGGACCCGAGCCCCGGTGATGTCGGTGACCGGCGCGGGCTCGCGCGTCATGCCGTCGAAGTACGGCGGCTGGCGCACGTAGGTGGATTCGGGCTCCCAGGAGAAGGTGTCGCTGTCGGGCACAGCCAGCGAGCGCCAGCGCTCGTCGCCGGTGAAGACATCGGCATAGCTGGCGGTGAACATCTGCGCCTGCAGGTTGTCGTCCACCACGGCGGCGATCTCGGCGGCGGTGGGCCAGATGTCGCGCAGGTACACCGGTTCGCCGTCGCTGCCGGTGCCGAGCGGGTCGGTCAGCAGGTTGACGCGAAGGTTGCCGGCCAGCGCGTAGGCGACCACCAGCGGCGGCGAGGCCAGGAAGTTCATCCGCACTTCCGGATGGATGCGGCCCTCGAAGTTGCGATTGCCCGACAGCACCGAGCACACGGTCAGGTCCTGGTCGACGACAGCCTTGCTCACCTCGGGGATCAGCGGTCCCGAGTTGCCGATGCAGGTGGTGCAGCCGTAGCCGACCAGGTTGAAGCCGAGCTTGTCCAGGTAGGGGGTCAAGCCCGCCCGCTCGTAGTAGTCGGTGACCACTCGGGATCCGGGTGCCAGGGTGGTCTTCACCCACGGCTTGCGCGACAGGCCCTTGTCGACGGCGTTGCGCGCCAGCAGTGCCGCGCCCACCATCACCGAGGGGTTGGAGGTGTTGGTGCAGGAGGTGATCGCGGCGATGACCACGTCGCCGTTGTCGATCTGGGTCCGCGTGCCGTCGGCCAACTCGATCGGGGTGGGCGCACTGGGCCACGGGAGCTTGTCGCCGCCGGCCCACTGTTCCCGCGGGGTGCCTTCGGGTTGGGATTGACCGAACGCGATGGGGTCGCTGGCCGGGAACGAGTCCGCCGACGCCTTGTCCAGGTCCGACAATGCCTGGGCGGTCGATTCGGCACCGTCGAGCAGGGCGGCGACGGTCTGGGGGGCCAGCCGCAGCGGGATGCGGTCCTGCGGGCGTTTGGGGCCGGCGATCGACGGCTCGACGGCGCCGAGGTCCAGTTCGAGAGTCTGGGAGTATTCGGGATCGCGGTCCGGGTCATGCCACATGCCCTGGTCCTTGGCGTAGGCCTCCACCAGTTTGATCTGGTGCTCCGAGCGCCCGGTCAATCGCAGATAGTCGCAGGTCACGTCATCGATGGGGAAGATCGCGCAGGTGGCCCCGTACTCCGGGCTCATGTTGCCAATGGTGGCCCGGTTGGCCAGCGGAACGTTGGCCACCCCCGGACCGTAGAACTCGACGAACTTGCCCACCACCCCGGTGGCACGAAGCAGTTGCGCCACCGTGAGGACCAGGTCGGTGGCGGTGGTGCCCGGCTGCAGTTCGCCGGTCAGCTTGAGGCCGACCACCGGTGGGATCAGCATGCTCATCGGTTGTCCGAGCATGGCCGCTTCGGCCTCGATCCCGCCGACGCCCCAGCCCAGCACGCCCAGGCCGTTGACCATCGGGGTGTGCGAGTCGGTGCCCACCAGGGTGTCGGGGTAGGCGAGCGGTCCCTCCGCGCTGTCGCGGGTGAACACCACGCGGGCCAGGTATTCCAGGTTGACCTGGTGGCAGATACCGGTGTCGGGCGGCACCACCGAGAAATCGTCGAAGGCCTGTTGCGCCCACCTCAACAGTTGGTAGCGCTCGGCGTTGCGCTCGAATTCCAGTTCGGCGTTGATCGTGAAAGCGTCGGCGCGCCCGAAGACGTCGGCGATCACCGAGTGGTCGATCACCAGCTCGGTGGGGCATAACGGGTTGATGCGGCTGGTCTGCCCGCCCAGCTCGGTGATTGCGTCACGCATCGCGACCAGGTCGACCACGCACGGCACCCCGGTGAAGTCCTGCATCAACACTCGTGCGGGCGTGAAGGCCATCTCCCGGCCGTGTTCGGCGGCCGGGTCCCATGCGGCCAGCGCGCTGATCTGCTCGGCGGTGACCAGGCGGCCGTCCTCGTTGCGCAGCAGGTTCTCCAGAAGAACCTTGAGGCTGTAGGGCAACCGTGCTGCGCCACTGACCCGGTCGAGGCGCCGGATCTGATACGTGGTGTCGTCGACGCTCAGCCGGCCCCGGGTGTCGAAGCTGTCGTGGTTGCTGCTTTCGGCCATCGCAGGCCCCTCCCACCGGACGGATCGGTCACTACCGACCCTAGGGCCACGTCACCGCCGCGGCCAGGGGAAGAAGGCCGCAATCAGCCGTTCTGGGCGGCCCGCTCCAGAACCGGACGCTTGTCGGGGCAGTAGGTGTTGATCGATGCGCCGAGGAACTGCCAGGCCTGCACCTGGGTGCTGCCCTTCTGCAGGTTGGGGGTGATGAAGCGCACCGACTTGGCCGCGTCCCCGTCGAGTCCCTTGTCCAGACGCTCGCAGACGATCTTGCCCAGCCACGCGTTGTAGTCCCGCGGGCCGTAGATGCCGTAGGTGTGCAGTTCGCGGGCGAAATCGGTGTCCGGGTCGGCGTGGGCGGGCGCGGCCAGCGCCACGGCCACGCCCAGGACCGCTGCGGCGAGGGTCGTCGATTTCATGAGAGCAGTGTAGCCCCGTCTGCTTAGGTGAGCTTCCTTTGCCGGGTGCGGGGGAGCGGGGCCAAGCGCGCTCACCTGCGCGAATCGGAGCCCATCGACCGGCGCGCGCGGGCGCGATTGTGACGACGGCGACATAAGGAATTTATGAGGTTTATAAAATTGTGACTATTAGCCGAATTTCTCGTATTGTGTCTTCCCGTGGGCCGACACGAGTTAGCCAGCAAGCGGCAAAGGTCATCTGTTTTGATGGCTGCAGTCCTCGCACCAGCGGCGGTGTTCTTTGCTGTGGGCGGAAGCGCCAATCCTGTGGTGCCGAAAGAATCCGTTGCGGTGGTTGCTGAAGACAATTCACCTGGCGGAATGCAGCTTGTCGCGGCACCCGCCGCGACCCATGAAACGGGCACCCCGGCGCGGTTCTCGGCGGCATCGCGCACCCGCACCGTTTCGCGGTTCCTGCCGGCGGGAGTGGCCCCGGAGCGGGGCCTGCAGGTCCGGACCATCCAGACGGCCCGCAGCATCAGCGACGCCTTCCCGCAGATCCGCCAAATCGGGGGCGTGCGGTCCGACGCGCTGCGCTGGCACCCCAATGGGCTGGCGCTCGACGTGATGGTTCCCAACCCGACCAGCGCCGCGGGCATCGCGCTCGGCGATGAGATCGTGGCCTACGTGATGGAGAACGCCGACTGGTTCGGCCTGCAGGACGCCATCTGGCGCGGTGTGTACTACACACCCGGCGGCGGGGCGCAGCGTGGCGGATACGGCCATTACGACCATGTGCACGTCACCACCACCGGTGGTGGATACCCAAGCGGGGCCGAGGTCTACCTGCGCTGAGCGTCGGCGTCGTCGATGAAGAAGTCGATCAAGGGCTCCGGCCCGCCGCCGTAGCCGGACAGGTCGGTCACCCCGGCCTCGGTGAGCACCTGCGCGTCGATGAAGCACTGGCCGCTGGCGTCGCCGGCCTTGCGGCGCACGACCTCCGCGGCGGCGTCCGCCATGATCTGCGGGCTGCGCGACCTCTCGAGCAACTCGCCCCCGTTGGGAGTGTTGGCGACCGCTGACGTTGCGATGTAGGTCTGCGGCCACAGGCAGTTGCAGGCGATCCCGGCGTCGGCGTATTCGGCGGCCCAGCCCAGCGTCAACAGCGTCATCCCGTATTTGGACAGCGTGTAGGACGGGTGGATGCCCAGCCAGTACGGGTTCAGGTTGATCGGGGGAGCGATGGTCAGCACATGCGGATTGGCCGAGTGCCGAAGATGCGGCAGGCAGGCTTTGGTCAGCAGGAACGTTCCGCGCACGTTGATGTCCTGCATGAGGTCAAAACGCTTGGCGGACAACTGCTCGGTGGGCTCGGTCGCGATGGAGCTGGCGTTGTTGACGCACACATCGATGCCGCCGAACTTGTCCACCGCGGCGTCGATCGCCCGCTGCACATCCTGCTCGCTGCGCACGTCGCCGACGACCGCGAGGGCCCGGCCCCCGGCGGCCTCGATCTCGGCGGCCGCGGTGTAGACGGTGCCGGGCAGTCGCGGATGCGGCTCGGCCGTCTTGGCCAGCAGCACGACGTTGGCACCCAGCCGGGCCGCACCCAGGCCGATAGCCAGCCCGATACCGCGGCTTGCGCCCGAGATCACGACGGTCTTGCCGGAGAATTCGGCGCCTGTCACCTGCGGACTCCTCATCGTCGATGCGTTGCGGTAGTGGGGCTTCGGCGCGGATTCGGACCGTGGGCGCCCGGGCGCTAGCGTGACAGTTCAGTGCAGAATTGTAAAGCCCGTCAGGTGTCCGCCGGGGCCTTGAGCGCGGCCGCCAGCATCACCGCCGTCACCCGGATCATGGCGTCGCGATCCGCGGTGGCGGGTCGCTGCAAAGCGATACGCAGACAGGCGCTCGAGGTAACGCCCATGGTGACGAACACCAGATCGTCCAGCTCTGCCGGCGACAGATCCGGCCGCGACCGGCTCGGGATCACACTGGCCAGCGGCAGCAGGCTGCGCTCGACCTCGGCCATCGCGGTGTGGTTGAGGTAGGGCGGCAGGTCGAAAGCCGAGGATGTCATCGCCGCCAGCAGTATCGGGGCGTGCTGCTCATAGACGGTCGTGAGGGTGTCGACGAGAAGGAAAGCCGCCTGATCCACCTCCAGGTCGATGGCTTGGCCGACGGTGCGTACCAACTGGAAGGAGATGTCGCGCGTGGCCTCTTCCACCAGCTCGACGATGATCGCGGCGCGGTCGGGAAAATAGCGATACACCGTGCCGATACTCACGTGGGCGGCATCGGCGATGGTTTGGGTGGTCAACGGTTCCACCCCGCGGCGCTCTACCAGCTGCCGGGCGGTGTCCAGCAGCCGGCGGCGCATCTCGCGGGCGCGCTGCTGTTGCGGGCGTGATCGTGTCGGAGCGGGCAACGCACCTCCCGGCAAAAGTGAGTAGTAAATGAGGCATTCTCATGTTTACATGACTGCATGGCACATGCGCCCCATATCCCCAATGCCGACCTGGCCATCGCGCGATACGGCCAGGCCGGCCGCGACTGGATCGCGGGGACGCAGATCGCCGATCAGCCGGCCGATGCCGTGGTCGCTGATTTCGCGACGCTGCCGCGCGGAGCCGGGATGGCCATGCTGCGCACCGCACTGGAGCACGGCATCGATGCTGTGCCGGAGGCGCCGGAGTCGTTGCGCGCGCTGTTCGCCGAGATCGACCACGAGCCGGACTGGCTCGACCACGACCGCTTGGACCGTGCGGCGGGGCACATCGTGCGCCACACCGCTTCATACGGCATCGTCTTGGGTGCCGCCTCCTTGACCACCGGCGCGATGAACTCCGTCGCCGGGTTGCCGTTGGTTCTGACCGGCCGCTACACGAGCCAGGCGGCGGTGCGGTCGATCGAGGTGGGCGCCTGGCTGCATACGATTCTCACCCCGGGCGGGTTGCGGCGCTACGGCGCCGGGGTGGCCACCACGGTGCGGGTCAGGATGATTCACGCGTTCGTCCGGCGCCATCTGCTGACCGAGGCCGACTGGGACACCGAGACGTGGGGTGTGCCGATTCCGCAGAGCTATATGGCCGTCACCGTCGTCGAATTCGGCCGGATCGCGCTGGCGGCGATGCACCAACTGGGAATCCGCTACACACCCGCCGAGCTCGACGACATCTACCACCTCTGGCGTTACGTCGGGCGGCTCAACGGTGTTGCCGAGCCGCTGAATCCGGCCACCGAAGCCGATCAGATCCGGATCGCCGAACTGTATGCGCTGACCGCGGTGACGCCCGACGACGGCGATCGCGACTTCGTGCGGGCGCTGACCCACGACTACCTGGCGCGCGAGATCGCCGAGCTGCTGCCGTTCCGCGGTGCGTGGAAACACGCCGTGGGCGTCAACGTCATCAACGGCATGGTCCGGGCATTTCTCGGCGACGCCAACGCCACCCAACTCGGGGTGGCCGACACCCGGCTGAAGTATCTGCCGCGCGTGGTCGGCCCGGTCGTCGCGGGGGCCAACCACATCCTGGCCCGCATCCCCGGCGTCAACGACATGCGGACCCGCCGTGCCCTGGCCAACTATCCGCGGTTGATGGAGGAACAGCGTCACCGCTATGGAATACGCCATGACCTGGTGGATGCCGCGCCCAACAGCGGCGACCATCCCGCGGCGGTGCGCTCGGCGTAGCGGCGAGCCGGCCATGTTCACAACGCAAGTCCGGTGATTCAAACTCTGGTCAACGCCGCGCCGCTGCGGCCATAGTGCTGGGGTGGCCGTGACCGATCTGGTTCTGATCAGCTTTGTCGGGGGATTGGCGGTCGCACTGCTGACCGCACCGGTCGGCGTGTCCGGCGCGGTGTTTCTGCTTCCGATCCAGATCAGCGTTCTGCAGATCCCCAGCCCCGCGGTCACCCCGACCAACCTGCTGTTCAACATCGTCGCGGTACCCGGCGCGCTGGCCCGCTACCGCACGCAGGCGAGCCTGCACAGCGCCCTGACCACATCGCTGCTCATTGGCACGCTGCCCGGCGTCGTCATCGGGGCCTGCGTCCGGGTGTTCCTGATTCCCGGCCCTGAGCTGTTCCGGATCATGGTGGCAGGTTTCCTTTTCCCGCTTGGGCTTTGGCTTCTTCGCCGACCGCAGCGAGCGCCGACGCCCGATTCGGCGCCACTGGCAGGCGGCCTGACCATCGGCATAGCGCTGATCGTCGGGGTCATCGGCGGCATCTACGGGATCGGTGGCGGATCGTTGCTCAGCCCCATCCTGGTCGGCCACGGTGTCGCAGTGGCGACGGTGGCCCCGGCCACGTTGGTGTGCACATTCATCACCTCGCTGGTAGGGGCCGCCACCTATACGATCCTGGCGATCGTCACCACGGGAGGCCAGGTCGCGCCCCATTGGACCGTGGGACTGCTCGCCGGAGCCGGTGGGCTCGTCGGGGGCTATCTCGGCGCACGACTGCAGCCGCGGTTACCCGAAGCCGCACTACGAACCGTGCTGGGCACACTGGCCGTCGCGACCGCCGTTCTCTATGTGCTCGAGGCGCTTCGTTAGGAGCGGCACAACGTGGGCGGCGCCCAGGATCGGCGCGCGGCCAGGACGAAACGCTACGATCACGGTCCCTGCGAAAGTGAAGGCTACTGCGAATGCGCCACCGATGACCCCGGCCACATCCACCGTGCGAACACTCATCCTGGTGGGCAGCCTGCGGTCTGGATCCCTCAATCGCGCACTGGCCCAGACAGCCATCGATCACGTGCCTGCGCACGTCGAGCCGATTCTGTTCGACCGCCTGGGCGAGTTGCCGCACTACAACGAGGACCTCGACACCGAGACAGGCGATCCGGTGGTGCAGGCACTTCGTGCCGAGGCGGCCACCAGCGACGCCTTGCTCGTGGTCACGCCGGAGTACAACGGCGGCCTGCCCGGCGTGCTCAAGAATGCGATCGACTGGCTCTCGCGCCCGTATGGCAACAGCGCACTGAAGGGCAAGCCGGCAGCGGTGATCGGCTCGGCACTGGGCAGGTACGGGGGTCAATGGGCACACGCCGATGCCCGCAAGTCGCTCGCGATCGCCGGCGCGCAGGTGCCCGAGGACATCGAATTGTCCATTCCGGCCAAGGATCTCAATGGGCTGCCGCCCGCCGAATCGCCCGACGTCGTCGCGTCGCTGGGCGGAGTCTGGGCGCGGTTGATCGAGCACCTCTAGACCGGGCGGGCTGCCGCTGCTGTCCGCGGTGACGGCGTCGGGGGAGTTCGCGCTGACCCACCGGGACTTCGGCTCGTCGGGATCTCAAACCTCGGCAAACCCCGTCGGTGACCCTATAGTCCCGACTGACCGGTATGTGGTTCTGGAGGGATTGGTAGGGCATGACTGCTGAACTGGGCTGGGCAGAGGTCGGCACAGCTCCGGTTCTTGCTCAGGCCTGGCACCCGGAGACATTCGAATCCAGCGATCCCGACAGAGTCCACAGCCATCTGAGCGAGTTCTTGGGCCCGCACACGATGGATCTGCCGGAGGGAACGTACGGCTTCCATGCCCGTCAGCAGGCCACCTCGATGCCGGGCGTGCACGTCCACCGGATGACCTACGGCGGGACTACCGTTGACCTGCGTCCCGAGCCCGACACCGAGCACATCGTGGTCATCCACACCCTGCAAGGCCGGATCGGCGTGAGTTCGGGAGACGTCGGGATTGTCGCGGGACCGCACCTTCCCGTCGTCCTCGACGCGGGCAAGCGCTATCGCACGCGGTGGAGCCGGAACAGCGTGGTCTGCAAGGTCGTTGTCGACCGGGCGCTGGCTCGCGGGATTGCGGCAGAAGCCCGCGGCCTATCCCCGGAGCACGTCTCGCTGGACTTCTCCCTGCAGACCCTCGCCGCGAGACCTGCGGTCGCCACCTGGGGCCGAATGGTGGACATTCTGGCCGGGCAAGCCACGCCGTCCAGACCTGGCCAAACACCGTCGCTCACCGAAGTTCACCTTGCCAAGGCGACCGTATCGGCACTGCTCGACACCTTCCCGAACGCGGTACGCGTCGCGAACGACGAGCTGCCGGCGGGCGTTTCCGCAAACGCGGTCGCCCGGGCCGTCAGCTACATCGACGAGCATGCCGGTACTGCGCTCACCGTGCGCGAGATCGCACGGTCAGTAGGCCTGAGCTCACGTGCACTGCAGGCGGCCTTCCGCCGGCAACGCAACGTCACGCCGATGGAGTACGCCCGTCAGGTCCGACTTCGGCGGGCCTACGAGGATCTGGCTGCCGCCGACGCCGAGCGGACGACCGTTGCCGCCATCGCCGCCCGCTGGGGCTACCACAACCCCGGCCGGTTCGCCGCGGACTTCCGCGTCCAGTTCGGCAGATATCCCAAAGAGGTTCTTGCCCAATGACGCGTCGTGCCGGCGGTCAGGTGTCTGCCGCCGGCACCACGCGCCACCGAGTTACCCCCCCGGCATCTCTCAGGGCGAAGGCAGCCCGTGCGTACGAGCGCTCAGCGCCTCGTCCACGCCGAATCGTTGAACCAAGAAGTCGGAGAACTTCGGGTGCTGCTGTAGCGCAGCGACCAACGGCCCCGACAGATAGGCGTCAGCGGCGGCATCGTCGCGAAAGATGTAGAAGCCGCCGCTGCCGCCGTGGGTCTCAAGCCAGGTCTTGCCCAGCAGGCCGTCGACGTCGGTGAGTGCGCCAGCGAACTCGGCAGCAATCGCGGCGAGTTCCGCCGGCTCGGCAGCACTGGAGAAGGTGACCAGAATCGCGGTTGCCATGCTTACCAGATCTCCACATCCAGGGCGGAGAAGAACTTCGACAGGGCTGACATGTGCGCGGCCAGTTCGGTCAGTTCCGCGATCTCGGGGTCGGTGTACCAGCGGCGCAGGTTGTAGACATCCTGATCGGTGACCTTGAACGCATGCAGGGCGATCTTGCGGGAATAGTCGAACACCGCCAGAACACGCTCGTCGAAGGCGTCCCGGTTGTCGTCGTAGGCATGGACCTTTGCGACGATACTGTCCTCGGCGCCCTCGAATCGCGATGCGGCCGAATGCCATGCGATGCAGTACGGGCACTCCAACGCGAACGCCACCACCAGACCGACCAGCTCGGCCAGTTGTGGGTCCTTCTTGGAGATCAGGCTCTCCCGGACGATGTACCAGTCCTTGTCCAGCCAAGCCTTCAGCAGGCCGGGGCTCAGGCCCAGCACCCGGACGAACTGACTGACCCACTCGTGGTGGGCGTCGGTGCCCTTCTGCCGGAACGGATGGTCAACCGTCTGCGCGATCTGAAAGTACTCACCCCCGGTCTTGGCGATGTAGTCGTCCAGCACCTGCTTGGCCTCGGGGGAGAGGCTGTCGAGATCGGGGACGAGATTGAGCCGCGGCGCCATAGATTCTCCTCTTTTCGATCAGGCGTTGCTGTTCTCAGTTAAACGCGGCCTCCCCCCGCGACGACAGCCGTCAAGCGCACAGATGCTGTCCACTTTGCGCACTTCTGTTCGGTGACAGCGGCGGAGGATCGTCAACAGGGGCGACCCGGATATCCTTGGCAGATGATCGGCACGTTCCCCGGCCCGGAACAACGAGCGCTGTGTTGGCATCGCTGATTTCAACTCTTACGCCCGCAGCGAGTGAGCCGTTCGAATCGCATGGCGTACAGCGCCGCCGCCGCGCAATCGTGGTTCTGGTGTTGGTGCTGGGAGCAGCGCTTCTCGGGTTGTCCCTGACCCGGGTTCCCGGCGATCCGAGCTTTTACTGGCTGACCACGGCGATGGCAGTCGTGTGGGGCGGCGGCGCTGTCGTGTCCGGGCCGTTGCGCCTGGGCTGGGTCAGTGTCTCGGGGCGACGACACCGTCCGATCCTGATGGGCATCGGCGTCGGCGGGGTGGTCGCGGCGGTGTTCATCGCCGGGGCGTTGGTGGCCCGCGAGATCGAGGTGATCGCAGAGCCCATTGGGCGCGTGCTGAGCTACGCACACCACGGCCGCCTGACGGTGGTGGTGGCCATCACCGTGGTCAACGGAATGGCCGAGGAACTGTTCTTTCGCGGGGCGCTCTACAGCGCGCTCGGAAAGGCTCGGCCACTGCTGTTTTCGACGGTGCTCTACGCGATGACGACCTCAGCGTCGGGCAACCCGGCGCTGGGCTTCGCGGCGGTGGTGCTGGGGGCGATCTGTGCCGTCGAGAGACGCGCGACCGGCGGAATCCTGGCCCCGGTTCTGACTCATTTGGTGTGGGGCTTGGTCATGGTGCTGGCCCTGCCGCCGCTGTTCGGCGCCTGACCCGCAACACAGTTCCGCACAGGTGCGGTCAACCGCCGTTGAGCACCTTGCGCATGCGGGCGTAGTCGCGGCGGTACTGGCCGGCGAGTCGCTGCTTCTGGGTGTCGGAGAGGATCGATCCGGAGACCTGGAAGAACTTCTTCTCCTCCTCACTCAGGTGGTGATGAACCTGCTCGGACAACTTCCGAGCACGATGCAGCCACCCCGCGCGGCTCTTGTCGACGACTTGCAGCTCTTCGATGAGCTCGTCGATCTCGTGATGCTCGTGCAGAGCGTGCCGTGAGGAATTCAACCCGGCGTCGGCCATGAGAACAGGCGCATAGAGGTACCGTTCCTCAGCCGCGGCGTGCGCGGCCAGCTCCACCCGAAGCTCGGTGAACAGCGCTATGCGCTCCTCGGTGTGCGGCGCAGATCGCAGCAGTTTGCGGCACAATGACCGCTGCAGCTGGTGGCTCTCGCGCAGTGCCTCGAAAATGTTGTCCGCCATGGCAACTCTTTCTCTCCGATGGATTTGAGGGGATTCGAGCTGGCTCAGGAATCCTGCGCAGCGCGTTGCTGCGTCAGGAGAATGACGGGCAGTTCGCGGTCAGTCTTCTGCGCGTACCGCTTGAACAGCTTCGAGGCCGACGCGATCTGCTGCCAGGCCACCTCGCGCTGATGTCCGTGCAGTTGTTCAGCATGTACTGCCACCGTCCGATCCGGTAGTTCGATCTGGACCTTGTCGGGGTGTGCCGCGAGGTTGAAGAACCAGGACGGATTCTTCGCCGCGCCCGCGGCCGAAGCGACAATCAACCAGCGTCCGTCACCGTCGGGAAAGTAACTGACCGGCGTGCTGCGCGCGGTTCCGGTTCTGCGACCGACCGTGGTCAACACCAAACCGTAGGTGTTGCCGAGCAGCCTGCCGCCCCTGCGGATGCGCCACGCCAGTAACCTGTTCACGGCCCGCGTGAGAATGGTGTTTGCGGGTTGGGTGGCGCCGCGCGTCCCTCGGCTGTTCGTGAAGCTCACTCACCCAAGACCTTTCCGCCCGCGCCGACTGCCGACACAGTCGCGGGTACCCGCTTTCCCCGCGGCCCAAACGTCATCGGTTCGCTCCGGCGCACAGCTTCTGGTGGCTGGGCTCAGCTCTGCGTCCTGGCCATGTCGATGTTCTGCGCAGCCGCCAGTCGTATCGGGCCCCGTGCGGTCGTCGGGTCGACAGTGTGCCCGCGTTGCTGAATGTCGATGACACCTCGACCGGCAAGTGCTTTCGCTCGGGCTCGAACGGATTCCATGAGATCGCGCCAGTTCCCTGCGCCGCCGACGATGCGGGCGATGTCGCTCGGACACGCGGTGCCGGGCGCACGGTGCCGGACCAGCGTGCAGATCGTTGCGTCAATCCGGGAGTTCAACCCGTCGACACTGTGCTGGTCCCACCACGGCTCGCCGCGTTCGCCCAGCGCCACCTTCGCGTCGTGAACGCGGAGACGCGCGTTGGCACCGGCGTCCCGCACCGCTCGGCGGGCAGCCATCAGCGCATTGACCAACTCCTGGCGCAGGGATTCGGGAATGGAGGGATCGGTGGCGCGCCACCGCCTTCCGTTGACGACGATGAAGCGGCCATCGGCGGTGTGCTCGGTCGCAGCCACGCGTCTGCCTCCATACCCCGATTGCCTGGGCTGCGGCGACCCCCGGGACGCTCCGTTGCGATAACGCAGCTGGGCCGTTGCCATGCCACATGTCCTCACACCAGGCTACTGGCTGCACACGATATGGGGCCCTCCTCGCCGGAGAGCCGCAAGCGCGCTTGACCCGATTGGTGGTCCAGTCGCTATGCGGCTTGGACACCGAAGTCGCCGGCGATCGGCTCGATCGTCACACCATCCTCACGGTTGCGAGCGACCCTCACGACGTCCTCGCGGAACTCCCTCGGATACGGCCTGGCCATGGTGACATCCTTCCAGCGCGCCCAACCAGGGCGATCGATCTCAGATGTCACCTATCCGTCCAGCAGACCCCTCTTTTTATTCTCGAGTCTCTTTAGTAGTGGCGGACGATCGCTGATAGGCAACGATGGTGGTTCGCCGAAGGTCTTGATTCCGAGCTGTTCGTCACGTGACGTATACATCGTGTTTAACGGCCGCGGCATTGGGGGAGACCATCCCCCCGCCAACTGTTAAGCAGACCACTACGATCGCGATCAACTACAACGAAAGCTGCTGCAGAATGCGCTACCAGCAATGACCCAGGTTCAGTCCCGGATTCACGTTCTCATCCTCGGCGGGCGCCGCACCCGTCCAGCACTCTCATGACGACTGCACCCCACGATATCTGGCATCGCCCCGCCCTCCCGGTAAGCGGGCCCTCACTACCAGGCGCAGGAGATCACTTGGCAGACATGACGCCGGCTCGCTCGGCCCAGCGCGTTGTTGAAGCCCTCGATCTTGCCGGCGTCCGGTACGTCTTTGGTGTCCCCGGCGCCAAGATCGATGCCGTTTTCGATGCGCTGCTCGACGGTTCTGCAGAACTCGTCGTTTGCCGCCACGAACAGAACGCCGCATTTATGGCAGCGGCGGTCGGTCGGTTGACGGGCACGCCAGGCGTAGTTCTGGTCACCTCGGGGCCAGGCACCAGCAACTTGGCCACGGGACTCGTCACCGCTACCACCGAGCAGGATCCGTTGGTAGCGATCTGTGGTGCAGTTTCTCGCGACCAGCGGCTCAAGCACACACACCAATCCATGGACGCTGCAGGGTTACTCGGCACCGTCACCAAATTCGTGGGTGAGGTTGCGGCGCCCGATGATGTTCCCGAAACGGTTGCCAACGCGTTCCGGCTCGCTGCCACCCATCCACGCGGGGCCACCGCGGTGGTGTTACCCGCCGATGTGGCCGCGGCGGCGACGTCGGCGGCACTGACGGCGATGCCGCCGGTGCCCCGGATGGGATCCGCTCCGGCCCTTGACATCAAGCGAGCCGCCGAGGCCATCTTGAAGGCAGGCTCACCTGTCCTGCTCGTCGGGGACCGCGGCAGCGACCCGGACGTCACCGCGGCACTGCACCGCCTCATTGCCGGCACTGACCTACCGGTCGTCGAGACTTTCCAGGGCGCCGGGGTGGTGTCGCGCGAATTGGAGAAACACTACCTGGGCCGGGTCGGCCTGTTCCGGAACCAACCCGGGGACATCGTGCTTGCGCGGGCAGACGTCATCGTCACCGTAGGTTATGACCCGGTCGAATACGACGCTGCGCTGTGGAACACCGATCTGACCCGGGCCATCATCCATATCGACGCCGTACCCGCCTCGATCGACAACCATTATCAGCCGGCCATCGAACTGTTTGGCGATATCGCCGGGACCCTAGGCGAACTCGCGTCGCTGCTGCCCGGCGTGCGGCTCGATGCCGAGACCAACAGCGCCATCGCCGAACAGCGTGAACACCTTGCCGCTATCGATGAAACAGCGAGAGCAAGAAGCGAATCCGGCCTGGGTCTCAATCCAGCTGCCGTCGTGCTCGCGCTGCGGGACCATCTCAACGACGACGCTACGGTCGCGTGCGACGTCGGCTCTAACTACATCTACATGGCCAGGCACTTCCGGTGTTACCGACCGAGGCATCTGCTGTTCTCCAACGGCCAACAGACCCTCGGCGTCGCACTTCCGTGGGCCATCGCGGCAGCCTTGGTGCGGCCCAACACACAAATCGTTTCGGTTTCCGGCGATGGTGGATTCCTTTTCTCCGCTCAGGAACTCGAAACCGCGCACCGGCTCGGGGTGACGCTGACCCACATCATTCTGCGTGACGACACCTATAACATGGTCGCTTTCCAAGAGGAGATGAGGTACGGACGCACCTCCGGGATTCAACTCGGCTCCTATGACACCGTCAGCTACGCCGCCGCATTCGGGGCGCACGGCTACCGAGTGAACTCGATGGCGGAGTTCGTCAGCACGCTCAAAGCCGCACTGGCCGAGCCGGGCGTCAGCATCATTGACGTGCCGGTTGACTACAGCCACAACATAGACCTGGGGCGGAAACTCCATGAAGATGCGTTCCACTGAGGGACTATGACTGACGAATCCCCGGGTCGAATCGCGCGACTAGCCAAGGAATTTCACCAGCACCTCCCCATAGCGTCGACGACATCGTGCACACCGCACGTCGCCGATTTCTCCCCTGAGTTGTTCCAGTACTCAACGCTGGAGGCGCTCCTGGGCGGCGTCTACGACGGAGAGGTCACCGTCGGCGAGTTACTCACCCACGGCGATTTCGGACTGGGGACTTTCAACAGCCTCGACGGTGAGATGATCATCCTCGGGGGAGTCTGCTACCAGTTGCGATCTGACGGCAGCGCCCGGGTCGCCTCCGACACCGAGCAGACGCCGTTTGCCGCGGTGACGCATTTCAGGCCGCAGAGCACATCTGTGGTGGACACACCGATGACCTACCATCAGCTCGACAGTCTTGTCTCCGAACATATTCCCAGCCCAAATCTGACCTATGCCATCCAGATCACCGGCCATTTCAGCACCGTCAGGACACGGACGGTCGCACGACAAGTCAAGCCCTATCCGAGTTTGGCCGAGGCCGCCCAAGGGCAGGCCGAAGCGACCTTCACCGACATCGAGGGAACATTAGCCGGCTATCTCAGCCCCAGCTACGAGCAGGGGATCACGGTGGCCGGCTACCATTTGCACTTCCTCAACCGGGATCACACCCTCGGCGGTCACTGCCTCGACTTCACCCTCACGACCGGTGCCGTCGAGATCGAAACCATCACGGCATTGCACCTCAGCTTTCCACGGTCCGGAGCATTCCTGACCACCCCGATGCCTGCGGGTGCAGCGGTGGACCAGCAGATCCGCAAAGCCGAAGGCGGCGGCTCGTCGCCGGGCTCGTGACGCGGTCTGCGCGACAAGGTCAGCGTCCCCGCCTTTCCGATCATTACGTCACTGTGACGTAATGATCGGCGTAAGGGGCCATTCATTCGTGCGCTGGGAGCGCGGCCGAGGCCTGGCAATTGTCGGTCAAACCAAAATTCCCAGCCGGGCGCCGATACTGCCAGAACATCCGGAGTTTGGATGAACCGGCGACGCAGCGCCGACTCACACTCCGCATCGGAGGCAAGGCAGCCGACACGAAATCAGAGGGCACCGGAATGTCCGTGCAGTATTACTGCCAACCAACATGCCCCGAAGCCGACAGTGAGTCCTTGCATCTGATGCAACTCACATTAGGCCGTAACGCCGATAACGTACATTATGTCAGTTAAAGTACTGCGTTTTCACCTGCCACTCAACGGTTCTCATCTATCGGGCAAGGCCAAGGAATGCCATCATCGCTCGCTCGACCTCGACGACTTGCTCCGCTGTCAACCGACCCAGTCGGGAATGAACGCTCGACCTTCTGACGGTTGTGAGCTTATCGACCATCACGTCGCTGTCGTGGTCCAGTCCGGATAGCCGGTCGCCGCCGCCGGCTATCCGAATACGCATCAGCGGCGCATCCAACAGCGCGCTGGTCATCGGAGCGACAGTCACTGAACTCGTACCGTCGAACAGGTCGTCTTGGATGATCACCGCGGGACGCGGCTTCGCGGCATAGACGCCACCCGCCACGGTCCAGATCTCCCCTCGGTTCACTCCTCATCCCATGGCGCAGACACGCCCTCAATGAAATCTTGGTCGTCGCCGGCCTCGTCCGCCCGTGCGAGCAACGAAGCCTGGCGATGCGCCTCGGCCGCAAACGTCTCCGTCCGAACATCAGGCACCCAGACCTGCAGCGGCCGGAGGCCCCGCTCCCGCATCCGCCGTCGGTACTCGCCGACCCTCTCCCTCACGGCCATGCCACGATGTTACATGTAACGTTGGATTTGAGCAGCAGGATGAGCAGGAGCTGACGGGCCAGCAAACAAATATCCCCGCTACGGCTGTCGCTCGACGGCGCGCCTGGCCAACCTGAAGATGGCCCTCATCATGAAGCTCTTGAGGCTGTTCTGCCGTTGGCCGGCGTGACCACTCGAAGCGCCCTCGCTGCTCGGGGTCCCCCAGCTGGGTGGACACTAGGGCGTGGCCCTTTCTGCAACAGTATTCAAAGTCGAACTTGGCGTCTCCGATATCGACCACGGTTACTACGCCGATCACACGCTGACCGTGGCCCGTCATCCCAGTGAGACTGATGAGCGGATGGTGGTTCGGTTGTTGGCGTTTGGGCTGCGCGCGCACCGGCTCAGCGACGTCGACGGTGAGTTGGCGTTCGGGGCGGGCCTGTCCGCCCCTGGTGCACCGGACTTGCGGCTCGCCGACTATACGGGCCGGATTCTGGAATGGATCATTGTTGGCCAGCCGGATGAACGTGCATTGGGCAAGGCGGCCGGCCAGGCCGACCAGGTGGTGCTCTTCCCGTTCGCCGCCGGTGCGGCCACCTGGTGGCGCACCGTGGGACCCAAAGTGGCGGGGCTGTCGAACCTTTCCGTGGTGCAGATACCGCACGCACAGGTGCAGCAACTGGCCCAGACTGTCGATCGACGGGTCTCGGCGCAGGTGATGGTGATGGAAGGCCAGGTGACGATGACGGTGGGCGGTGTCGACGTCACCTTCACCCCCGAGCCGTTGGAGTGAACGGCGGCACGCACGCAGAAGGCCTTCCGCCTCCCGGGCTGTGATCCTTTCGACCTGACCAACGGTGAGTGGATTCGGTGTCCCCCGTAGGCTCACCGCATGCACGAAGTGACTCTGGCCAGCGCCGCAGAAGCCGCGACGCTGACAGTGGGACTGTCGGTCTATGCAGCGTTGATGCTCGTCAGCATCGCGGTGGCGATCGACAGCGCCCGCCGACACCGACGACGCCGCACGATCTACGCCGCGGTGATGGTTGGGATACTCATCCTGGGCGGGTTGGTTGCGGCTATTTTCAGCAGCATCGCATAAACCTGGCGGCCTCGGCTCACACCTCTCCCCTGGCACGTTCCGGCTGAGCCGCGGCGAATTACCTGCCTGCCAGGACTTTTCGCCACCCAAGCCCCCACCGCCAGACATCGGCCTATCCCCCAGATCAACCCAGAGCGCCTAGACTGGCGCACCATGCGGGTCGTCGCCATCCACATCGCGCCCGGCCGGAAAGTGCCGAACCGGTCAGTTCCTGCGGTCGACGCCGAGGCCGGCAAGGGCCTGGTCGGCGACAGGTACCACGGCGCCAGGCACCGACACGTCACAGTGCAGTCGCGTGAGCTGCTGGATCTCGCAGCGGCCGATCTCGGCCATGCCATCGACCCCGGCGCAACCCGGCGGAACCTGACCGTGGACGCCGGTGACATCCCCACCCGCCCCGGGGACAGAGTCCGCATCGGTGACGTCGAACTCGAGGTGGTGCGGATCGCCGCGCCGTGCCGGCTGTTGGATGACTGGATTGCCCCCGGTGCGGCCAAGGCGATGCATCGGCGCGGTGGAACGGCCTTCCGGATCCTGACCTCCGGGCCGATACACGTCGGCGATGAGGTGGAAGTCCTGACGGCCGAATGACCGGCGACACCGGGTGTACCGGTGTCGGCCCTTGCCGTGGCGCGGTTGCGCGCTGTGGAGCGCGGTGATCATCGCCGCGGTATCAGCGCCCGCTTCGAGCCGTCATCGCGCACACTAGGACTTCATCCCCGCGGCAATGGAGGACTGGTGCCGGAAACAAGCCCTGTGGCCGAATTCGACTTCATCATCGTGGGGGCAGGCAGCGCAGGCTGCCTGCTGGCCAACCGGCTCAGCGCCAACCCGCGACACCGCGTCCTCGTGATCGAGGCCGGCGGCAAGGACGACTGGTTCTGGATCAAGGTGCCGGTGGGTTATCTGTACACCATTGCCAACCCCCGAACCGACTGGTGCTTTGCGACGGAGGCCGATCCCGGCCTGGCCGGGCGCAGCATCCTCTACGCGCGGGGCCGCGTGATCGGCGGCTGCTCGTCGATCAACGCCATGATCCACATGCGCGGGCAGGCAAGCGATTACGAACTGTGGGCGCAGGCTACCGGTGACCAGCGCTGGCTTTGGGGTGGTTCTGACCGTCCGGGCCAGACCCTGGAGATCTTCAAGGAGTTGGAGAACTACTTCGGCGGCGCCGACGACTGGCACGGCGCCGATGGTGAGATCCGGGTCGAGCGGCCGCGGGTGCGCTGGCAGATCCTGGACGCCTGGCAGGCCGCCGCCGCCCAGTTGGGCATCGCGCCGATCGACGAGTTCAATCGGGGCGACAACTCCGGCAGTGCGTATTTTCATGTCAATCAACGGCGGGGCCGGCGGTGGTCGATGGCCGACGCCTTCCTGCACCCTGTCGCCCACCGCCCCAATCTCACTGTCTATACGCACACCCAGGCCTTGCGGCTGCTGACCGACGATCAGGTTCTCCAGGCGCAGCGTCACGGCGCCTGGACCACAGCGCGTCACCGGGTCACCGGCTTGCGGCTGCTCAAAGACGGGCAGGCCGTCGACGTTCGAGCCCGCAAAGAGGTGATCCTGAGCGCCGGAGCCATCGGCTCGCCGCATCTGATGCAGCTCTCGGGTCTGGGCCCGGCCGGGCTGCTCGCCCAACATCACGTGCCCGTGGTCGTCGACCTGCCCGGGGTGGGTGAGAACCTCCAGGACCATCTGCAGCTTCGAACGATTTTCCGCATCCGGGGTGCGCGAACGGTCAACACGCTGTACCGAAATCCGATCACCCGCGCGGGCATGGCAATGCAGTACCTGCTTCTGCGGTCAGGACCCCTGACGATGCCGCCGTCCACGCTGGGGGCGTTCGCCAAAAGCGATCCCGCGCTGGCCAGCCCTGATCTGGAATGGCATGTACAGCCCTTGTCTCTGCCGAAGTTCGGCGACCCGCTGCACCGCTACGCAGCCATCACCCCCTCGGTCTGCAATCTGCGACCCACCTCGCGCGGCCAGGTACGATTGGCCGATGCGGATCCGCTGAGCAGCCCGAAGATCTTTGCCAATTACCTGTCCACCCAGGCCGATCGCGACATTGCCGTGCGCGGCCTGCGGATGACCCGGCAGATCATGGCAGCACCGGCCCTGGCCCGCTACCGGCCGCAAGAGGTGCTGCCCGGCTCGCACCTGGTGAGCGACGAAGACCTACAGACGGCAGCCCGCGAACTGGGGACCACCATCTTTCACCCGGTGGGCACCTGCGCGATGGGCGCCTTTGACGGGCGCGGCCGCCCCAAGTCAGCCACCACGGTGCTCGACACCGACTGCCGCGTACATGGCGTGGCCGGACTTCGGGTGGTCGACGCATCGGCGATGCCCACCATCACGTCGGGAAACACCAACGCTCCCGTCATGCTGATCGCAGAGCGCGCCGCACGCGCAATCCTGGAATGAGCCGGCTTGCAGCGGGGTCTTCGGGAGGCGGCGCGGCTGACGCTTGGTCAACAGCAGCACTGCCGGCCGGTGCCTGTGGAATGCACCGGCGACCGCCGCGATCACCGGCTCGGTGCCGGTGAACAAACAAGGCGTCGCCTCGGCCGTCAATGACACCACCCGTGAACTCGGCGGCGCGCTCGGCCCCGCCGGTCCCGCCTGAGCAACGGTTAATCGTCCTCGGCGTCGTCGCGGTGCGCGGCCTCGATCACTTCCGGCGGTACCGGCCGGCGCAACCACGCCTGCATCCGCATCAGCCCGCCGGCGATCGTCCCGACAGCAAGCACGGCAACGATGATCCAGAGCGCAGTCGACATGCAGCCATTCTCCCCCCGCCCGGGCGGCATGAGGCGATATGAATCCCCCCGGCTTTTCCGGTCAAACTGTCACCTGATCGTGCAGCAGACCCCACAGCACCGTAACCAGGTACGAGGCATCAACATCCCGGTCCGCACCGCCTCGGCGCGCGTGCGGGGCGTGTGGCGTTCCTAGGTCAGTGCTACCCCGTTGAAGAACGTGTTCACATCGGCCACGAAGCGTTCGGGGTATTGGAACTGTGAGCCGTGCCCGGCATCGGGGTAGAGGATCAGTTGTGCATTCGGGATGTGCCGGGCCAACGTATAGGAGTTGATGGTGGGTACTAGCCGATCTTCGATTCCGTTCACCACGAGGGTCGGCTGACGTATCCCGGCTAGCTTTGCGTATCGGTCTTGAGCTTCATCGGGTGGAGTCCCCCACGCGCCGATAGCCTCCAGCTGGGCATTGGTGGTGTGTGCGCTGACCTCCGGCTCGTTGTCGGTGGTGCGGCGGGCCAGTCGTTCGAGGTAGGCCTTGCCCAAGTTTCGGCTGTGATCGGTGTGGGCGAAGAAGAGATACACCAGGTCTTCGGGCACGGGATGTGGGCGCATGCTGACTGCCTGCACCCCCGGAGTAAACCGTGCGAAGTCGTAGCCGCCCTCGGGGCCAGTCCCTGCCAGAATCAGGTAACGAACCAATTCTGGGTCGTCGAGCACCAGTTGCTGTGCGACGAAACCGCCCAGGGAGAAGCCGAGGAGATCGATCCTTTCGAGTCCGAGCGTCCTGATGACGGCAGCGGCGTCGCGGGCCATGTCGGCAACGTTGTTGGGTGTGGTGCCCTCGGACCGGGATACGCCGGTGTTGTCGATGGCGATGACGCGGCGGATTTTGGCCAACCCGTCGATCAATGTCGGATCCCAGGTGTCGAGGGTCCCCCGGAAGTGGTTGAGTGCAACCAATGGAGGTAGTCCCGCGTCGCCAACCTCGCGGTAGGCGTACCGCAAGCCCTCGACTTCGGTGAATCGAGTCGGTGTGGTCGTATAGCTGTCGATGGCCATGTCTGGCAACCTTTCTTGGGTATGCGGTCGTGGTCGATTGCTGTTCGCCCGGGCTTTCGTACGGGTCAGGGCGCCGGCGCTGCCGAGGTGACAGCTCCGCGGTCCACGGACAGTTGAGACTTGACGTCTCGGGAGCGCTCATCGGCGAGCACCTCGATGAGACGGTGTTCGACACCGTCGAGGGCCAGGGCAGCGACGAGTCCCGGATCCTCCTTGGGTGCCTCGATGTTGGCCGTCATGTCGGTGTCCATGAATCCAACATGCAGTGCCGTGACGTCGACACCGTGGCTTGCCAGTTCCTCTCGTACGACGTCGGTTTGGGCCCAGGCGGCAGCCTTGGCCGCCGCGTATGCACCGAAGCCCTTGGGGTGCAACCAGGCCAACACCGACAGTACGTTCAGGATGGCTGCGGGTGCGTTGGCGATCAGGTGCGGCGCGAAGGCACGGGTTACCGCCAGGGTTCCGTAGTAGTTCGTGTCCATTTCCGCGCGGATGTCGGCCATCGGTGCCGACAAGACCCCGCCGGGTGTGGCGACCCCGGCGTTGTTGACGAGCAACGTGATATCGCTGGCTGCTTCGCCGGCGGCATCGATACTCGCCTGGTCGGTGAGGTCGATACGCAGCCGAATGATGCCGTCGAGGGTGATCCCATGGGGGTGGCGCGCCGCGGCGTAGACCTTCGCCGCGCCCCGAGAGAGCAATTGCTCGACGAAGTGACGGCCCAGCCCGCGGTTAGCCCCGGTCACCAATGCCACTGAACCTTCAATCCTCATGGACTCCCCTACTTCTCGCTCGGCATGATGAGTGGCTTATCGGTGCGGAAGGCATTGATGGTCTTGCGATCCAGATTCAGCGTGGCGGCGACAACCTCCTGCGGAGTCAGCCCCAGCCACTGGTTGGCCGACACGTCGATGAAGCGGTCGCTGCGGAACAGTTCGAGCATCACCACGGGGTCGTCGCCGACGTTCTCGAAGTAGTGGCCCATCGCACTGGGGACGTAGCCGACGTCACCGGGGTAGTAATCGAAGGTTCTCGCCTTGCCGCTGGATCCGAAGACACCCATACGGGCGTGCCCGGAGATCCAGTACTGCCACTCGTCATGGTCGGGATGCCAGTGCATTTCGCGAACCGCACCGGGTGCCAATTCGACGTAGGCAGCGGCGATCGTCGATGCGGACGGAAAGTTGCGCGAGTCGGTGATGCGCACGCTGCCCCCGGGGACTTCGATCGGGTCCTGGGCGAGCATGCGGTGGCTCATCCGTTCGGCCGTGCCGACCGGGGACTGTACCGCGGCGATGTCATCGACCAGCGCGCCCGGCACCTCGCCGGGGAAGATGTAGCGGCTGTGTTCGATCTCGCCGGCGGTGGGAATGTAGGCGAACGACGACTCGGGCACGGCGAAGTTCTTGGCCAGGATGTGTTTGGGGGTATGCGCGAACCAGTCGGTGACCAGGAAGGTTTCGTTCTCTGAGAAGTTCCCGTCGTCGAAGACGAGCAGGAACTCGCAATCCTCCAGTGCCTGGATCGAGTGCGGGAAGCCTGCGCGGAAGTTCCACAGGTCGCCGCGGCCAACGTCGTCGATGAAGTTTCGGCCGTCTGGGTCGATGGCGGCGATGCGCGCGCTGCCGGCCAACATGAACGCCCACTCTGCTTCCCGGTGCCAGTGAAGTTCCCGATATGCGCCGGCTGTGAGGCGCATGTTGACCCCTGCCAGGGTGGTGGCCACCGGCAATTCGCGGACTGTCGTCTCACGTGCCCAGCCTCCGTTGAGGAGCCGGTTGTGCGAGGCGGCGAACGACCACTTGAGGTTTGGCAGGCTGCCGGAGTCGGTTCCTGGGGCGCCGGGGTTCTGTACGCCGATGGCCACGTTGTCTGGGCCCAGAACGGTCGCGCCTTGGTCGCCGTTCATGGTGGGTACTGCATTGTGGGTGTTGATATCAGTGTCGGTCATGCCGGGCTCTCTTCTTCCCATCGGTGACTCTTGCCTCGATGAGGTGTCATGTCAATTCGGTTGGTGGTCATCAGAATCAGTGAAATGGGAGGGCGCTGGCGGTCCGGTCCCCTTCTGAAAGTCGCCATTGCCGTTGGGCTGGAACCCGGGCTCCCGCAGTTAACGCAGCGCGAACTCGAGATGCGTATGGGGGTCTCGTGGGCCGAAGTAGCGTCGATCGGTTTCGTCGATCTCGATGTCGTTGATGCTGGCCTCACGTCGCCGCATCAGGCCGGAGTCGCTGAATTCCCACAGCTCGTTTCCGTAGCTGCGGTACCACTGGCCGGATGTAGCGTGCCATTCGTATTGAAACCGGACCGCGATGTGGTCGTCAGTGAAGGACCAGAGGCTCTTGCGCAATGCATACTCGTGTTCGCGCTTCCATTTCTCGTTGAGGAAGTCGATGATCGCGTCGCGGCCGGTGATGAAGTTGTCGCGGTCTCGCCATTGGCTGTCCTCGGTGTAGGCGAGGCTCACCCGGTGGGCGTCACGAGAGTTCCAGGCGTCCTCGGCGGCTTGGACTTTGATGGTGGCCGTTGCGTAGGTGAACGGCGGGAGTGGGGCGTGCGTCTCTGGCATGTGTGCGTCCTCTAAAAGGGCATTTCTGCACTAGGTATATGCCGTGCCCGGCCGCCATGGCTAGAGCTGTCGAGCAATGCCCGTACTAACTACGGGTTAGCGCGACGCGGATATTGCGGGTTCAACGGCTGCTGCGCATCCGCGCGAGGCTAGAGTGCGCTGTCGAATTCCACGTTGCGAAGGTCTCGGCGCGAGGCGATCCCGAGCTTGGCGAAAATTCTGCTCAGGTGCCATTCCACGGTGCGGGGGCTCAAAAAGAGCTGCCCGGCAATCTCAGACGTAGTGTGGCCGCTGCGGGCGAGTTGGGCGATGTGACTTTCCTGGGCTGTCAGCTTCACCACTCGCCCGGCGGGACCGGTGTTAACCGTCTCACCGGCGACCGTCAGCTCGCGGCGAGCCCGGTCCGCGAAACCCTCGACCCCCATCGCAGCAAAGGATTTGTAAGCTATCCGCAATTCAACTCTGGCGTCACGGCGTCGCCGAACCCGGCGCAGCCACTCCCCGTACACAAGTCGTGTGCGCACCGCGTAAAGCGCGTAACCCTGCTCCAGCAAACCGATTGCCCGTTGATAGTCTGCTTCCGCAGCGGGATCGTCACCGGCGACCAGTGCGGCTGAGCGAGCGGCGAGCCCCCGGGCGGTATCAGTGCGGCTGGCCTCTACGCGTTCGGTGAGACGCGCCAACGCATCGGCTGCGACCTGGCCTTCCCCGCAACGCGTCGCCGCTTCGATCATCTCCACCAGCAGGTAGCCGTAGTACCCGGTATCGTCGAACTGCGCTGCGGCCGTGCATGCCTGCAGCGCCTCCCCGTACTGTCCAAGGCTGTTGTGCAGGATCGCCTTCGCAACGAGAGCCACCGTCACCTCGCCGCCCTGGCCACGAACGGTGGCCTCGTCAATCGCTGACTGAACCAGCGTCCGACAGAGCGCTTCCTGCCCGCGGTAGGCAGCGAGGTAGGGCCGGATGGATGCCAGCGGTGTCGCACCCGTTGCGGCCATGATCGCTTCGGCTTCCACGACCAAACCCGTGGCCTGGCTGAAGAGTCCGTCGGTGATGCACAACCCGGCATACTGATACAGAGCCGCGGGCAACACGTTCAATTCGCCTGCCGCACGCAGTGCTTGGATCTGTCGCTCAGCCAGCACCTTGCCCGCCACGCGATCGAACAGATCCAGACAGACGCGGTGGGTCAGGTAATGCCAGCGCGGGTCTGCCAGGCCTGCCTCATCCTCGCGCAGGTATTCCTGCAGTGCCCTTCCCAACAGGGGTGCTGCAGCAACGTAACCGTCAGTCAATCGGACGGCCAGGCCATCGAGAAGCAAGTCGACAGCCCGGGGCGGCTCTGGGGCCGCCGGGGCAGAACGCGCCGCCTCGGCCACCGATCGCGTCATTGCGCGATCGGTCGTGGACAGTCCTCCCACGCTCAACGCGGCTACCAGCGCCTCAAGATGAGTCTCTCGGGCCAGTGGCGGGTCCACCTGCGCGAGTCGTTCGGCTGCTGCCTGCAACAGCGGCGGGGCGTCACGGCCCCGGTCAATGACAAACGCCAGCTTCGCACGCAACAGCGCTATCCGCGCAGCGACGCTCTCGGTGTCGTTCTCCGCAGAAGCAGACACCATCAACTCCGAGGCCGCCGCCGGCGCGCCCGCATCCAGCTTCGCCTTGGCGGCATCCAGACGCCTGTGCACCCGAAGATCTGAGTCGGGCGTCAGATCGGCCGCGAGGGCGAGAAACGCAGCAGCGGCGGCGACACCACCGCGCACCCGCGCCCGTTCAGAAGCTGCCAGCAACGTGACGGCGATCTGCTCGTCAGGCTGCCCCGCGGCCTGGGCACTATGCCACGCACGATGATCCTCGGCAGCTGAACCAGTGATGACCCGCGCCAATGCGGCGTGCACCCGCCGCCGTGCAGAGATCGGCGCGATGCGGTAGACGGCCGAACGGATGAGCGGATGACCAAAGCGGATTCCGTTGAACACTGTGACCAGACCCGCCTCTTCGGCGGGCCCTGCGACCGACGCATCCAGGCCCAGACTCTCGGCCGCCGCCCACAGCCAATCCGGCCTCCCCCCGGACTCCGTGGCGGCGATCAGCATCAATAACACAGTGTCAGCAGGCAATTCGCGAATACGTCTTTCGAAGCTCGACGAAATACGAAGCGTCCGCGATGTCGCGCTGGCCAAACCGTACCCGCCGGCAAGTTCCGCTGGGTCCAAAGCCCGGTGCAGTTCCATCAGTGCCAGCGGATTTCCGCCCGCTTCGGCGAGCAGATTCTCGCGCACACGCTCGTCCCATCGACCCGGAACCATCGCATCGAGCAAAGTCCGGGCATCAGCGTCGTCAAGACCGTCCAATTCCAGCTCGGGTAGTCCGCCGAGCTGACGTTCGGCCCCTGAATGCCGCACAGCGAAGAACATGGCGATGCAGTCCGCGAGGAGCCTTCGTGCAACGAATCCCAGCGCATCGAGTGACTCAGTGTCGACCCATTGTGCGTCATCGATGACGCACACGATCGGACGATCGGACGCTGCCTCGCCGAGTAACGTGAGTAACGCCAACCCCACCAACAGCGGGTCCGGCGTGTCTTCGACAGCTGCTCTGCGCAACCCCAACGCTGCTTGCAGCGCGTAGTTCTGGAGGTCGGGCAATGTGTCGAGGCGATCCACGAACGGTGCGCAGATTTGCTGCACGCCCGCATAGGCCAGCTCCATCTCTGATTCGGCGCCGCTGAGAGTGATAACGCGGGCGTCGGATTCGAGCTTGAGCATGTCGGCCAACAACGCGGTCTTACCGATGCCGGGCTCGCCCCGGATGACCAGGGTTCCGCTGCGACCCTGTCGCATCCCGGCCAGCAGCTCGGCCACCACCCGTTGTTCCCCTCGCCTGCCGACGAGGGCGGCGGGAGGGTGAACGTGCATGCGCACGTGGAGGTCGTGTTCGCGCCGGCTGTCGAGACTTCCCGTGTTGGGATTCACCGGCCGGTCGTGACGGTCGCCGGGCTTGGTCATGCCTGATACCCCTGTACTCAACAGCAGCAACTTTTCAGCTCCTGCTCAATCAGAGACTTGCTAAGTAGCCATGTAACAGGCAAACCGAGATTGAGGGCGCCGGTACGGCAAAACGGCGCCGTCTCTCGCCGCCGTGTCGGTCCGAGCAGCTACCGGTGCGTACCGGTGGCTGGCGAGCGGTGCGCCATCCCTATGCAGCAGCCGCCGGAACGATCAGGGTGCTGCCACAGGCGCAGCGCGGCACCCCCTCGACCAGCTCTCAGCTACAACAGCGGCGGCATCAAACCCGGGGTTACCACGGGTCCGGAATCGTCGCTCGTGTGAAAACGTAAAAGCCGGCCGGCGACGGCCTCGATGCCTTCGAAGCATCGCCAGACGGTGGCAGGCCGACCGTCGTGCTGGCGCCAAGGGCATGGGCCGACAACTCGAGCTGGGACGGCGAGGTCGCGGAACTGCAGGCCCCCTAAACCCCTGAATCCCGAAAGGAAGACAACATGTCTGAGCTGCATTATGAGGTACTGGTCAACGACGGCGTGCGACGCCACCGTGCGCAGACGCTGCCCGACGGCAGCCCCATCATCTCCTCGCCGGTCGCCTCCACGCTGATCTACGGCGAGCGCAACGCGGTCTTGGTGGACCCACCGTTCACCTACGAGCAGGTGGACCGCGTCGGCGACTGGATCGAACGCTCCGGCAAACATCTGACGGCCGCCTACTCGACGCACGGCCACGGTGACCACTGGTTCGGCACCGACCTTCTGCTGCAACGGTTCCCGGATGCACCAGCTTATGCCACAGATGGCACCATCGCGATGATGCACCAGCAGGGCACCGTCGGCCGTGCCCAGCTGTGGGATGTCGACTTTCCCGGCCTCATCCCGCCCAGCCCGGTGGTGTATCAACCGATTCCCAACGCTGGAATCGATCTGGAGGGCCACCGACTGCTCGCCGTGGAGGTCGGCCATACCGACACCGACGACACCACCGTGCTGCACGTCCCGTCCATCGGCTTGGTCGTCGCCGGTGACGTCGCCTACAACGGTGTACATCAATACCTGCTCGAATGCGGTGGCGGCGGACTCGAGTCGTGGCTGGCCGCGCTCGACAAGGTCGCGGCGCTCGCTCCCCGGGCCGTGGTGGCCGGTCATAAGAACAAGGAGCTGCCCGACGATCCCGCCATCCTCGAACAGACCCGCGATTACCTACTGTCCTCCCGCCGCCTTATCGACGAAAGTCCGACCCCACGAGCCTATTTCGATCAGATGGTCGCGTTGTACCCGCACCGGCTCAACGTCGGGCCGGTTTGGTACACCGCCGTGGCGTTGCTGTCGGAACCGGCCAGCGGCGCCCCCGTGCTGGACAGGTGACACAGTGGCTCTTCGACGACAACCTGCCCACCTGGGTCGCGGCAGGGGTCGGGACCACGGTGCGCGGGCCTAAGTTCTCCTCGACTACTGGTCGGCACCCTGAGCTGGACCACCGACGAGGGCGATCTGTGCGGCGCAGCATTCCCGACCGTCGAGGCGGTGCCATGCCGATGAGTCAGGCTCGCGGCGCGTGGCTCTCGGCGGGGATCGCGTTCTCGATGAGAACGGCGGCAATGGCGGCCGCGGTGGCGAAGGAGTCGTTGTCGAGGACTCGATTGCGTGCCGAAGCCCCGTCCAACAGCAACGCCAGTTGCTCGCCGAGCTGTTCGGGATCCGCGGCGCCGGCCTCCCGCGCGGCTTCGATGAGCCGCGCAGCGAACGCCGTCTTGTAGGCGCGGGCACGTATGCGTGCCGGGTGGCTCGCGTCGCCGATTTCGACTGCCGCCGCGATGAAGGGACACAGCGGCGCGCGGATGTCGAAGACGGCGAGAAGCCGTTCCCGGGGCGTGAGGTCGTCGCGGTCGAACACCTCCGGCAACAGGTCGGGATCGAATGCGTGCAGATGCTCCGCAATCAACGCATCCTTGCCGTTGAAGTGCTGGTAGAACGTCCGCTTCGACACCTCCGCCACCGCGCAGAGCTGATCCAGGCCGGTGCTGTTGATGCCCTGCTCGCGAAACAGTTGTCGGGACGCGCTGAGTATGCGCTCCCGTGCGCCCCGCCCGCGGCGCAGGCCCCGCGGACCCTTCTCCACTTCCGTCACAGCAACCAGTCTAGCCCCGTTTGGTACGAGTCGGTGTACATAGAGCTTGCCATTACCCCGAGTCGCCCCTACTGTTACGTATACCGATCGGTGTACATAACATCGGCGTTCTCAAAATGAATGGAGCCATCGTGGGAAAGCTTGACGGCAAGGTCGCGGTGATCACCGGCGCGACAAGTGGGATGGCACTGGCCGGTGCCAAGTTATTCGTCGACGAAGGAGCGCATGTCTTCATCTCGGGCCGGCGAAAGGACGCGCTGGACCAAGCCGTCGAACACATCGGCAGGAATGTGACCGGTGTGCAGGGCGACTCGGCCGACCTCGACGACCTGGACCGTCTGTTCGACACGGTCAAGCGGGACAAGGGCACCATCGACGTGCTGTGGGCAAGTGCTGGTATGGGCAAGCAGAGCAGGCTCGGTGAGATCACCGAGCAGGACTTCCACGACGCCTTCTGGCTGAACGCGCGGGGCACGCTGTTCACGGTCCAGAAAGCGCTGCCCCTGTTCAACGACGGCGGCTCGATCTTCATGACAGGATCGACCGCTTCGCTGCGGGGCTACCCCGATTGGAGTGTGTACGCAGGCAGCAAGGCAGTGCTGCCCGCCTACGCACGGGTGTGGGTGTCAGAGTTGCGGGACCGCAGGATCCGGGTGAACGTCCTGACGCCGGGACAGGTCGCCACGCCGATATTGGCGCAGGTCATGGACGAGGCGACGAAGGCGCAGTTCGAATCCCTCATCCCGCGACGGGAAATGGGCCGCGTCGAAGAGATCGCATCGGCCGCATTGTTCCTCGCCTCCGACGACTCGAGCTATGTCAACGGCATGGAGCTGGTCATCGACGGTGGCACCACGGTGATCTGAACCCCTCCCTACCGCACCAACCGACACCAGGAGCACCATGACCGCCATTGCCCCGCACCGCGACACCGTGCAGGCCTTCGTCGACTCCATGCACGGCGACGCAGACGAAGACGAACTTTCCGGACTCCTCGCGCACGACGTAGTGATGTACAGCCCGCTCAGTGATGGGCCGATCACTGGCCGCGAGGCAGCCTTAGCAGCCATACGGACAGTCGGCACCGCGGCGACTGACCTCACCTACGCCGAAATCCTCAGTGGCGAGACCCACCACGCGGTGCACTTCCGACTGCAAATCGACGACACCGTGGTCGACGGGATGGACTACATCCTGCTCGACGCCGACGGCAGGATCGCCGAGGTGACCATTTGGTGGCGCCCGCTGCCATCCGGCGTCCGGATGCAAAGCCAGATTGCTCATCTGCTGGGCATGCCGCTCTGGAACCTCCTCACCGAGACCCAGTGACGCGAAGCCGGCTCACCAGCGCCGGGACGACCTACCTAACCCGCACAGTCCACTACCCAGAAAAGAGCAGCACATGACCAGTATCAGCATCATCGGCAGCGGCAACATGGCCCGAGTGATCGGAACCCTGGCGGTGAAGGGCGGCAATACCGTCGAGGTCATCGGTCGCGATCAGACCAAGGCAGCCGATCTCGCCACGGCTCTCGGAAGCAGTGCCACGACCGGCGAATTCGGCGCGGTGCCGACTGGAGAGATCGTGATCGCGGCGCTGGGATTCGCCGACGTCGTTCCGGTCGTCAGCCAGTACGGAAACGCATTGAGCGACAAAGTCATCGTCGACATCAGTAACCCCTTCAATGCTGCAGCCGACGGACTCGCAATCCCCGATCACACCTCGATCGCACAAGAAGTCGCCAAGACGGCACCGGCCGGCGCCAGCGTGGTGAAAGCATTCAACACCGTCTTCGGCCATGTTCTGGAGAAGGGCGGGACGCCGGATGTGTTCATCGCCGGCGACGACGCGCGGACCAAGGACCTCGTCTCGACGTTCATCAAGAGCCTCGGGCTGCGCCCGCTGGACGTCGGCGGCTTGAAGATGGCGCACTGGTTGGAGGGAACAGCCTTGGTCCTCATGGGTATCGCCCGATATGGGGTTGGAGACTTCGACGTTGCTCTCGGCGCCACCGCAGTTCCCGCCGCGCATCTCTAGGCACAGCGGAAATGCCGGCACAGAGGTCGCCACCGAGGGCAGACTGATCCGCATGGGCAGACTCATCTACGGCTTCAACGTATCGGTGGACGGCTACATCGCCGACGCGCAAGACAGCATCGACTGGAGCGAACCGAGCGACGAACTGCACCAGTACTGGAACGACTTCGAACGTCAGACCGCCCTGTCATTTTACGGGCGGCGACTCTACGAACTGATGGCCGCGTACTGGCCAACGGCCGACGAGGACCCGGACGCGCCCCCGCTGATCGTCGATTTCGCCCACATTTGGCGCGCCATGCCCAAGGTCGTCTTCTCCCACACCCTGGAATCGGTCGGCTGGAACTCCCGGCTGGAACGCGGTGATCCCGTCGAGGTGGTGACGACGTTGAAAGCCGAAACCGACGGCAACCTGGAGGTGGCCGGGGCAACGCTGGCCGCACCGATCGTGCAGGCCGGACTTGTCGACGAGTACCGGATCGTGGTCGCCCCCGTCGTCGTGGGCGGCGGAACCCCGTTCTTCCCGAACCTGCCGTCATGGATCTCGCTGCGACTGTTGGAGAACCGCACGTTCCCCTGCGGAACGGTCCTGCTGCGCTACGAGGCGAAGCACGACTGAACGGACAGCCGACGCCACTGGGCCACAGCTATCGCTGAGCCCATTCTTCGGCAAGCAGCTGATAGGACCGCACTCGGTCGCGGTGATCGTGCGTGATGGTCGTGATGATCAACTCGTCGGCGCCGGTCGCGTCCTGCAGCTGTTCAAGCTGATCGGCGACCTGGGCCGCGGTACCTACGAACTGTGTTTCGAGCCGGTCGGCCACCAGTGCACGGTCGGCATCGGTCCAGACGTGCCGGCGTGCTTCGTCGGGAGCCGGAAAAGGTATCGCGCCCTCTGCGGTGCGGATGCTGCGCACCCATAGCCCGTAGCCGGTGGCCAGGTCGCGGGCGGTCGACTCGTCGTCGGCGACGACGACATCGGCTGAGACGCTCAGATACGGCTTGTCCAACTCGGCTGACGGTGCGAACGCGGCGCGGTACCCCTCGGCGGCCTCGAGCACGCCGGCGGGTGCCACGTGGTAGTTGGCGGCGAAGCGCAGGCCGTTCTTCCCTGCTACCAGTGCGCTCTCGCCGCCGCTGCTGCCGAGAATCCACACTTGTAGGTCAGCACCGGCACCCGGCACCACATGGGCGCTTTCCCCGTTGGCACTGCGGTAGGTGTCCGCGATCAGGGCGAGTACATCGCCGACCTGTTCGGTGTAGTTCTGTGGTCGCGCGTCAGGCAAGGTGAGCAGTTCGGTCTGCAGGGCGATCCGCGGCGATTTCAGCAACGCCGAATAGTCGAACCGAGCCGGTATGAGCAAACCGTTGAGCGCATAGCCCGCAACTGCGGAATCTGATCCGCCGATCGCGGGCGTTGGGCGGCCACCGGAGCGTCCGAGGCCGAGGTCGAAGCGGCCGGGGTGAAGCGCATCGAGCAGACCGAACTCTTCGACCGCCGACAACGCTGTCCGGTGCCCCATCTGCAGAGCACCTGATCCCAACCGAATCGTCGAGGTCCGCGCGGCTATCGCGGCAAGCATCACCGCCGGTGACGTGCCCGCCACTCCCGGATTGAGATGGTGCTCAGCGAGCCAATAGCGTGCGTAGCCGAGGCGTTCGGCGTTGCGGGCCAAATCGATGCTGTTGCGGACCGCTTGCGCCGCGCTGGAGCCCGAGGAGATCGGGACCAGATCGAGCGCTGTCAGCGGCGTCATAATTCACGATAACGGGCGACGCACGTCGGCTCCGATGCCAATCAGCGGTTCTCCCCGCCCGCCGGCTGTCCGGGGAGGGCCTATACAGCACAACCTATTTCGGATCAGGATGAGTGAAACGCGGCGGGGGCCGAACGGCGGCGCAGTTGACCCGAGGAGCCCCTCTTGCGGGAATGTTGGTTGCCGCAAATCGGTTACAGTGGGCATTGGTTGGACAGTCGCCAGTGACTGAACCGTGAGGACCTGATTGTGCGTTCCGCAGCTGACCGCATCGCGTCGTGTTGTTGTCGTGGGCGGCGACGGTCTTAACCGCAAGGGCAACGTCGCCGCTTCGGCCGCCTTCTCCCCCGCCGACCGACGAAAGCCTGACTTCATGTCCGCACATTCCGCATTGATTCACCTGGCCGTCGCACTCGACGGCGCCGGTTGGCATCCCGGTGCGTGGCGAGATCCTGACACCAGGCCCGCGGACCTCTTCACAGCCGGCTACTGGGCCGACCTTGTCGCCGAAGCCCAGCGCGGTCTGCTGGACTTCGTCACCATCGAAGACGGTTTCACTCTGCAGTCCGATGACAGATTCGCTCCCGATCGACGAGTCGACCGGGTACGCGGCCGTCTTGACGCGGTGCTCATCGCCGCCAGGGTCGCCCCGCGGACGGCCGGGTTGGGTCTGATGCCGACGATCACGACCACCCACAGCGAGCCGTTTCACCTCTCCAAGGCGATCGCCACCCTCGACTACGTCAGTGGCGGTCGCGCCGGGGTGCGGGTGCAGATCGCGGGCCGAGCAGATGCGGCCGCGCACTTCGGCCGGCGCGAAATCACCTCGTCGGTACCCGGATCGCTGCGGGACCAGCGATTGCGGTCAGAGATACGCGCGCACTTCGATGAGACGGCGGACTACGTCGAAGTATTGCGCCGTTTATGGGACTCCTGGGAGGACGACGCTGAGATCCGTGACGTCGCCACCGGACGATTCATCGACCGGAACAAGCTGCACTACATCGATTTCGAAGGGCGATGGTTCTCGGTCAAGGGACCCTCGATCACTCCCCGGCCGCCGCAGGGCCAACCGATCGTCGCCGCACTCGACCACGGCGCCGACGACTACCGGCTGATCGCCCGCACCGCCGATGTCGGATTCGTGACCCCACACGCGGTCACGGATGTCGCCGCGATCGCGCAGCAGGTGGCCGCGGCGCAGCAAGCCGTGCAGCGCACCGAGGATGTACTGCTCTTCGGCGACATCGCGATCTTACTTGACCATACGACGAGTGGGGCGCAGGCGCGCCAACGACGCCTCGCCGAACTGGCGGGTGCCGAATGGACCAGCGATGCCAGGCGTTTCACCGGCACGCCTTCGGAATTGGTCGATCTGCTGCAGCAATGGCACGCCGCAGGCCTGGCAGGATTCCGGCTACGTCCGGCGGCCCTGCCGCACGATCTGACCCAGATCACCGACGCTGTGGTGCCCGAACTTCAGCGACGCGGCCTGTTCAGGACCGAGTACGCAAAGAGCACCTTGCGCGCGTCTCTCGGCCTGGAACGTCCCGCAAACCGCTACGCGAAAGCCCTGACGTAGGAACCGATATGACCAAGCCCATCAAGTCGATTCACCTCGCTGCGCACTTCCCCGGCGTCAACAACACCACAGTGTGGAGCGACCCGGCAGCCGGCAGCCACATCGAGTTCGACTCGTTCGTGAGGTTCGCCCAGACGGCCGAACGCGGCAAATTCGACTTCCTGTTCCTCGCCGAGGGGCTAAGACTGCGCGAGCAGAACGACCAGATCTACGACCTCGATGTGGTGGGCAGGCCCGACACCTTCACAGTGCTGGCAGCACTGGCCGCGGTCACCGACAGTCTCGGACTGGCGGGCACCATCAATTCGACCTTCAACGAACCCTACGAAGTCGCACGACAGTTCGCCAGCCTGGACCACCTGTCCGGCGGGCGGGCCGCGTGGAACGTGGTCACCTCCTGGGATGCGTTCACCGGGAAGAACTTCCGCCGTGGCGGATATCTTCCCGAACACCAGCGCTACGACCGGGCCCGCAGCTTTCTGCGCACCGCGCAGAAGCTCTTCGACTCCTGGCACGGCGACGAGATCCTGACCGACAAGGACTCCGGTGTGTTCCTGGCCAACCCCGCACCTGGTGAGTTCGTACACCGCGACGCATTTTTCGATATTGCCGGGCAGTTCAATGTGCCACGCAGCCCGCAGGGCAGGCCGGTGATCTTCCAGGCGGGTGACTCCGACGAGGGCCGCGAATTCGCAGCTGCCGATGCCGACGCGATCTTCTCCCGCCACAGCACGCTGGAAGCGGGCCGGGCGTTCTATTCCGACGTCAAGGGGCGGCTGACCAAATACGGCCGCCGCCATGACGAGTTGCTCATCCTGCCCGCAGCCACCTTTATCCTCGGCGACACCGACGCCGAGGCGGCGGATCTCGCCCACGAGGTGCGGTTGGCTCAGGTCTCGCCGCAGACGGCCATCAAGTTCCTTGAGCAGCTGTGGAACCGGGACCTGTCCGATCACGACCCGGACGGGCCGCTGCCCAGCGTCGATCCGGTGGTGGGCGAAAACGTCGTCTCCCGCGGCCGGGCCAGCGTCCGGATGTATCGCGATCCGGTCGCGACCGCGAACGAGTGGCGTGCCAAGGCGCAGGCGGAAAACCTGACGACCCGTGAGCTGATCATCGAGGTCACCGGCAGGCAGAACTTCATCGGCTCCCCCGCGACCGTCGCGGCCAGGATCAATGAATTGGTCCAGGCCGACGCCAGCGACGGGTTCATCCTGGTGCCGCACATCACTCCAGACGGCCTCGGCCCCTTCGTCGACAAGGTCGTGCCCCTGCTGCAGGAGCGGGGCGTGTTCCGCAGCGACTACGCGGGCACCACACTGCGCGATCATCTCGGGCTGGCGCCCCTGCGCTCCCGTGATTCCTCGAGCAGCGTCGCCTCCTGACCGAGCTTCCCCGACCACCGGTGCAGTTTGCACCGGATGACTTGTCGGACCCTCCTGCCATGCTGTGGTTATGACCTCGATCGCACCGGTAACCAGCGTCGCAGCGCGTGGTGACGCCCGCATTGAGGTGCTGTTCGAGGAGTTGGCGGAGTTGACCGGTCAGCGCAACGCAATCGATGGGCGCATCGTCGAGATCGCCGCGGAGATCGAACGCGACCAGCTGTGGGGTTCTACCGGGGCACCATCGATCGCGGCGTTGGTGGCCTGGAAGACCGGGGTGTCATCGGCAAACGCCCACACGATCAGCACGGTGGCACACCGGCTCGCGCAGTTCCCCCGCTGCGCCGAAGGCATGCGGGAAGGCCGCCTATCCCTGGATCAGGTCGGGGTGATCGCCGAGCGGGCCGCCGACGGCTCTGATGAGCACTACGCGCAACTGGCGGCGTGTGCCACCGTCAACCAACTGCGCACCGCGGTCAAACTGGAGCCGCGACCCGAACCCGAGCCCCGGCCCGACCCGCGGCCCGCGATCACCAAGACGTCCAACGCCGAGCTCGACATCTGGCGTATCGCTCTGCCGCACACCGAATCAGCGACGTTCGATGCCGCACTGCAGTCGCATCGCGACGCTCTGATCGCCGAGTGGAGCCGCGACCGCGAGAACAGCAGCACCAAGGTCGAGCAGCATCCGCCGCTGCCGACGAACATTGATGCGTTCATGCGGCTGGTCGAATCCGGATGGGACGTCGAGGTGCAACGTCGGCCCCACGGGCAACGCACGACGGTGGTTCTGCACGTGGATGTCGAAAGGCAGATCGGCGCCCTGCACCTGGGCCCGGCCCTGCCGGAATCCGAGCGGCAGCGCCTGTCGTGTGACGCCACGTGCGAAGTGTGGTTCGAACGCGACGGCGAGGTGATCGGCTCCGGTCGGTCGACTCGCACGGTCAGCCGCCGGCTGCGCCGCGCACTCGAACACCGGCACCGGACGTGCGCCGTCCCGGGCTGTGCGGCCACCCACGGTCTGCACGCCCACCACATCCGGCACTGGGAAGACGGCGGCGCCACCGACCTGGAAAACCTGGTTCTGATCTGCCCCTATCATCATCGCCTTCATCATCGCGGCGTCATCACCATCACCGGACCGGCGAACCGGCTCACCGTGACCGACAGTGACGGCAGGCGATTGCGCCCGGGATCGCTGGCACGCCCACCCACCGGCGAACCGCCCGCCGTCGCGCCCTGTTTCGGACCGACCGGGGAACGCGCCCAGTGGTGGTGGTACGAGCCGTTCCAACCGCAAGCTCCGCCCACCAATAACTAGATCGACTGCGGCAGAGCGCTGTTCGCGCCTCTAGGAACAGCGAACCTGCCGATTCAGCACGCAGTTCACCGGTGGTGCGTATGTCCCGGACACCACTCCCCGGAAGCCACCCGTGGCGGAGCCTCCTGGCTCGATGATCCGATTCCAGTTCGCCGGCCCCAGAACATAGTGCGTGCCGGATCGGCCGACGCTGCTGTTCCACGCGTGCTGGATCGATTCATTGGCCGGTAGGTCGAATTCGAGCCGCCAATCAGTCATCGGCACCGTGCTCCAGTTCGTGATGGTGAAGCGGGCGATGAAGCCGGTCTGCCACGTCGAGGTCACCGCCAGCGTCGCCGTAGCCGCGGCCGCATGGGCTACGGCGGTGGTGGCGAATCCGAGCACGGCCACCATCGCGGCACAGGCAACGATGTGAAGCACCGCGCGCCCGCGTTTCACGAATCTGCGAAGTAGTGCCATAGCGGCCCACGGTAGAACCGAACCGGTGTCAGCTGCCCTGACTCCGCGGGTAGCTTTCTGTACCTTTGCCCAACTGCAACCGTGATGAAATGTGCGCTGCGATTCCGGCGGCGCCCAGAACCGCGTCGTCACGGAAGTGACCCCGACCTCAGCGCCGCCGGCCCCCACGCGAGCACCGGTACCGCTACGGTTGTTGACAGGCGGTTTTCCGGGGGACGGTTGTTCACCGACGCCATCGCCGGCCGCGACGAGGGGGCATCGACATGCTGAAATACGAGGTTCACGGAACTGGTGATCCGCTGGTCCTGATCCATGGGATCACCCACCGCAGGCAGGCCTGGTACCCCGTTCTCGAGCACCTGACCGACCACCGCACCGTGGTGTTGTTCGACCTGCCCGGGCATGGTGAGTCCCACGATTTGGTGGTGCAAGACGGTGATGTGCAGGCAACCCTGCGCACGGAACTCGTCGGGCTTCTGGAGCAGCTGGGACTCGAGCGCCCCCACGTCGCCGGATACTCATTGGGTGGCCGGATCGCGCTGGAGGCCGCCGCCGACGACCTGGTCTCCAGCGCTACCGTGCTGTCTCCCGCGGCGTACTGGCACAACGCCCTCGACTTCGCCTATGTTCGCCTGGTCTTCTGGTTCCTGACCACCGGCGCCCGGCTGCTGGCGCCCGCCGCTCCCAGGCTCGCCCGCTCCCCCCGGGCGCGACGACTGATGGGGGCGGTGGTCTCAGCCCACCCCGAACGGATTCCGGCCGAGGAGTTCGTCGGAGACCTCAACGGCATGCGGCGTGCCATTCCGGCGATGAAGCAGATCTTTCCCGCCGCGAAGGTATTCGACCGCCAGATCAGCGCAGACATTCCCGTAACGGTGGCCTGGGCGGCACGTGACCGGATCCTGTTGCCCTACCAAGCCCGCATCGCCGCCCAACGGCTCCCTCAGGCCCGCCATATCCGGCTGACCGGATGCGGCCACGTGCCGATGGCCGACGACCCCCAGCAGGTGGCGCGGGTCCTGCTCGACGGCAGCGCGCCCAGCGCCCAGGCCGACGCGTCCTGACACGGTGGCGGCCCTGCCTCCCAAGCCCCCTTCGGGTGACATCGCAGGTGTTTGAATGGGCCGTGACCAACCGCATCCAGGCTCTGCTCGGGATCCAATACCCCGTCGTCCAGGCCCCGATGACCTACATCGCACGCGCCGAACTCGCTGCCGCGGTGTCGCAGGCCGGCGGGCTGGGCGTCATCGAGACCCTGACACCGGAAGGGCGTGCTGATCTTCGGCGCGTCCGCGAGCTCACCGACAAACCGGTGGCGGCGAACCTGATGATCCAGGGCTGGAAGAAGGATCCCTCGATCGTCGACGCGCTCGCCGAGGCCGGGGTATGCCACGTCTTCACCTCCGCCGGTGACCCGGCGCTGTTCACCAAGCCGCTGCAGGACGCCGGCATGACGGTGGTCCACGTCGTCGGCTCGCTCAAAGGCGCACGCAAGGCCGCCGACGCCGGTGTCGACGCCCTGGTGGTCGAGGGCGTGGAGGGCGGCGGCTTCAAGTCCCTGCTCGGCGCCTCGACCATGGTGCTACTGCCTCTGGTGGCCGAGAACGTCGACCTCCCGATCATCGCAGCCGGGGGCATCTGCGACGCGCGGTCGGCCGCCGCGTCCGTGGTGCTGGGCGCCGAGGGGGTGCAGATGGGCACCCGGATGCTCGCCAGCCAGGAGTCGGCGGTACACACCAACTTCAAGGACGCCATCGTCGCCGCCAACGACGCCGGCACCGTGCTGCTCGACGTACCCGGCAACCCGACCATGCGCGTGCTGCGCACGGGACTGGCCACCCGGATCGCCGCACACGAATCCGATTCGCAACTGCTGGGCAAGATCACCGAGCTCTACTTCGGCGGCGATATGGAGGCCAGCGTCGCCAATACCGGCCAGGTGTCCTGCCGGATTGTGGACCTGCCGCCGGTCGCCGAGATCATTCGCCGAACGTGGGGCGACATCGACGCCGTCCTCACCGCGGCCCGGTCACGGGTGTGAAGTTGGTGAACCCGACCCGCCGGTGAGCTCCGGCAGCCCATGATCATGCAATGCATCACCGGAGGACCGCAGGATGAGCCTTCCGCCCGCGCAGCCCGATTCGGAACCCGAGTCGCGGCGCAGCCCCGCGTTCTCGCCCTTTCACGTGTTCACCGTGCTGGGCGTGGTCACCGTCCCGGCATTCGGCTGGTTCGGGCAGCACTGGTCCGGTGCGACGACTGTGGTGGTGTACTGGTTCGAGAACGTGGCGATGTGCCTGTTCGTGATCGGCCGCATCGCGGTGCACCAGCGCGTCAACCCCCGATACGGGCACTTCCGCTACCGGCCGCAGCAGGCCGGCGGCGGGCCCAATTCGACGTTCCTGTCCGGTTTCGCGCTGATCAGCCTGGCCTTCTGCGCCGCCCACGGGTTCTTCCTTGCCGTCATTCTGGCGTTGCTCACCTACAACCGTGCGCCGCAGCTTGCGTTGATCGACCTGAACTGGCGCAGTGTCGGGTGGGGATGCCTGTCGGTGTTTCTCTTCCTGACCGCGGATTTTCTGCTCGATCTGCCCAACCTGCGCCGCTGGTCCTTCCGCGATGTCGAGATGGCCGCCAACGTCGGGCTGGGGCGCGTCATGGTCGTGCATATGACGTTGCTGTTCGGACTGTTCGCCATCGCCGCCACCGATGCTCCGCGGGCGCTGTTCACGATCTTCGTCGTTCTCAAGACCCTGGCCGCACTGAGCACCGTTGTTCCCCAGTGGGATCCGGCGGAGCCACCGCAATGGTTCAGCAACCTCATGAACCGGGTCCCGAACGTGCGTCGCGGTGAGAGCTTCGAGGAGTTCTGGGTCAAAGACCATGCCCACGAACGAGAACGGCAGCGGCGCAACGAACAGCCCTGGAAGACAAAGCCCTAGCTGTCAGCTGTCCGCTCGAATCCGCTGGGCGACCTCGCCGTAACGCTCGAGGCGCTCGGGATCGCCGAGGGCGTTGTACAAAACCAGGCGGGTCGCCGTTCCTCGGTACTTGTCGAGTAGCTTGTCCGCCAAACCATCCCAGGTCGATTCGGTCGCAAAGCGGGCAAGGTGCTCGTCGGTGATCTGCGCTGCCATACCCGCGAAGTCGCCGGCCTTCTGCTTTTCGCGAATGCGCGCCGTGGTGCCCTCGAATCCGGCCTCATCCCAGATGAAGGCATAGTTCGGAGTGCTTCCGTAAAAGCTCAAACTGGCCCGCACCAGCTCGCGTTCCTTGTTCCTCTCTTCATCGGTGTCACCGACGATGGTCATCGCCGGCACGATGAGAGCGATGTCCGAGGGGCGACGCCCGGCCTTCTCGGCTCCTTCGGCCACCTTCGGCACCACGTGACGCGCGAGGTAGCCGGGCTCCCCCAGCGGATGGACGTGCACGCCGTCGGCCACTTCGCCGGCCATCCGCAACATCCACGGGCCCACCGCCGCGATGTCTACACAGGGATCGGCTACCTCGATGGGGCCGGGACTCCACTGCGGCGTAATGAAATCGAGGTCGTAGAACTGCCCATGGTGATCCAGCTTGCCGGTTCGGAAGGCGCCAAAGCAGGCCTTGACCGCAAGAACGTAGTCGCGCAGCCGGGGACCGGGGTGATCGAACGTCGCCCCGTAACGCCGCACCACATGCGTGCGCACCTGGGTGCCCAGACCGAGCCGGAACCTGCCGCCGGTGGCCTCCTGCAGTTCCCACGCCGACTGCGCGGTGACGAACGGGCTGCGCGGAAAAGCGACCGCCACTCCGGTCGACAGCTCGAGACCGGGCGCGGCCTGCGAAGCGACCGCGGCGGTGAGGTAGGCGGTGCGCCCGGCCTCGGTGAACAACAGACCCGAGAAGCCGGCCGCCTGGGTGTTGCGGGCCAGTTCGGCGGCGCTTCCCAACGGCTGCGGCAGGGCCATGACGTCGATGTGCATCAGCAGAGACTAGTGGCGGGTCCGGTTCGACGGGGCTGGTTTCGGCTCGCGGCGGACTGCCGATGACGCCGTCGCCGGCCTGTAACGTGGCGGAGGTGAAATCGCCTCGGATGTCTTGGTTGCTCGCCCTGTCTGCCACTGTCGCCGCGCTGACGCTGCCCTTCGGTCCGGCGGGCACGGCCGCGGCGGCCGACACCTGCCCCAGTGCGGCGCCGGCGAGCGGCGGTACCGCGGAGTGGACGCATGCCGGCACCACCGGCAGCGTCGCCGTCACCGGCTCCACCGACACCAGCGCACCCCGGATAGACGTGACCACGCCGTTCAGCGTGACCTCGACCCAGGTGCACACGCTGCGGGCCGGCAACGGTCCGGTGGTGGCGAACACCGCCACGGTGTCGGTCTGCTATCTGGGCGTCAACGGGCGCGACGGGTCGGTGTTCGACAGCAGCTATGCGCGGGGCGTCCCGGCCGACTTCCCGCTCACCGGGGTGGTACCGGGGTTCCAGAAGGCCATCGCCGGCCAAACCGTCGGATCCACGGTGGCCGTGGCGATGACCTCCGCCGACGGTTACCCCGAGGGCCAGCCCCGCGCCGGAATCCGGCCGGGCGACACCCTGGTGTTCGCCATCAAGATCTTGGGCGTAACCGGCTGATCGGCCGCGCCGCGCCGGGCCGGCCCGCGCACAGCGCGCCGGCCGACCCGCATGGACCCTGTATTACATTGTCTGCCAATTGAATTCAGTGTCATTGCCAGGGACCGTTGTGATCCGGTAGCGTGCGCTCATGACCGATCGAAATCGCCGTTTCCTCCTGCGTGAGCGGCCCGCCGGCCGCATCGGCCCGGGCACGTTCGAACTCAGCGAGCAACCGGTGCCGCAGATCGGCGACGGTGAGGCGCTGGTGCGGGTCGACTGGATCTCACTGGACCCGACCAACCGGATGTGGATCAACGCCACGCCGTCCTACCTGCCGCCGGTCGGCATCGGAGAAGTCATGCGTGCCGGCGGTCTGGGTGTGGTGGTCGCGTCGAACAACGCGAGATATCCGGTCGGCCAGACCGTGCAGGGGCTGACCGGCTGGCAGGAGTACGTCGTCGTCTCCGACACGATGCCGCTGGCCCCGGTCAAGATCGCCGAAGGCGTCTCGCCCAGCACCTACCTGGGCGCGCTCGGCATGACGGGTCTGACCGCGTGGGTAGGGATCCGCGACATCGGCAAGCCGCGCGCGGGCGAGACCGTCGTCGTCTCCGCCGCCGCGGGCGCGGTCGGTTCCGTCGCCGGTCAGCTCGCCAAGGCCGGCGGGGCACGCGTCGTCGGGATCGCCGGCGGACCGGAGAAATGCGCGCTGCTGACCGATCAGCTGGGTTTCGACGCGGCGGTGGACTACCGCGCCGACGACTGGGCCGGCCAGCTTGCCGCCGCGACCCCCGACGGTATCGACGTCGACTTCGAGAACGTCGGCGGCGACATCATGGATGCGGTGTTTGCGCGGCTCAACGTCGGCGCGCGGGTCGCGCTGTGTGGGCTGATCTCGGGTTACAACGAGACCGACCCGCCGCCCGGGCCGCGCGCGTTCGGCAACCTGTTGATCCAGCGGGCGACTGTGCAGGGCTTTATCGTGCTCGATCACTTCGGCCGCGCACGCGAGGCCGCCGGCGAGATCGCCGAGTTGATCACCGCCGGAAAACTCACCCCGCTTGAGACCGTGGTCGAGGGCTTCGACCAGCTGCCGACCGCGATCAACATGCTCTTCGACGGCAAGAACGTCGGCAAGCTGGTGGTCAAGACTTCCGGATAACCGACGGTCTCGCCGCGGCCGGCCGGGCTGTAGCCTGACCCAGATGAATTCGCGTATATCTCGCTGCTTCGCACTCGCGGGTGTCGCCGCGCTGGCCGTGACGCTGGCCGCCTGCGGGGGTTCCGACAGCACGACTTCGTCGTCGAAGACCTCGTCGGTCACCGACCTGTTCATGCCCCCGGGCGGCGACACGGTGACCGCCTGCCCCGCCACCCCGCCGGCCGAGGATGTGGCACCGGAGTGGACGCTCACAGGCGCCACCGGCAGCGTCGCGGTGACCGGCTCCACCGACTCCGCCGCGCCGCGGGTGGCGGTGACGGGACCGTTCACGGTGACCCGCACCGAAGTGCACACCCTGCACGCCGGCCAGGGCCGGGTCGTCGGGGACCATGCCACGGTCTCGGTCTGCTACATGGGTGTCAATGGCCGCGACGGGTCGGTGTTCGACAGCAGCTACGAACGCGGCAAGCCGGTCGACTTCGGACTCGACCGCGTGGTCCCGGGATTCCAGAAGGCCATCGCCGGGCAGAAAGTCGGGTCCACGGTGGCGGTCGCCATGGTCCCCGCGGACGGCTATCCGCAGGGCCAGCCCAGCGCCGGCATCCTGCCGGGCGACACGCTCGTCTTCGCGATCAAGATCCTCAACGCCTCACGCTGAGCCCACATGGACTCGACCCGGGTGGATCGGTGGCTGTGGGCGGTGCGACTGACCAAGACCCGACCGGATGCGGCCGCGGCGTGCCGCGGCGGGCATGTGCGCGTCAACGACCGCCCGGCCAAACCGGCGACGACGGTCTGCCCCGGTGACGTGGTGCGAGCGCAGATCGGCGATCGCACCCGGACCGTCGAGGTGCTGCGGGTGATTCAGAAACGGGTGGGTGCGCCGGACGCGCTGACCTGCTATCTCGATCGCACGCCCCCACCGGCCTCGGTGACTCCGGTGGCCGCACGCGAGCGCGGCGCCGGACGCCCGACCAAACGCGATCGCCGGGTGCTGGACAAGTGGCGCGCCCAGCAACGCTGAGGCGTTACTGCGGGTGTGCGGCCAGATACTGCTCGACGGGAATCCGCGTCGAGGACGCATAGCCGATCGGCAGCAGCAGATCGCCGGCAGTGGTGCGGTAATAGGTGTCCCAGCGGTAGTAGCCGGCGAACCCGGCCGGATCGCCCCCGATGACCGCGGCGTAGTCGTTGACCGCCTGCACGTAGTGGTCGGAGTGGTTGTAATTCCAGATCGCCCGGTCCCTGTTGGTGGCAAATCCGTTGGCCGCCAACAGCCGGCCCGCCGCCATGATGCTGTCCCGGGGCGAGTGGATGTCTCCGCCGTTGCCGTAGGCCGCAAACGTCGACGGCAGGAACTGCATCGGGCCCTGGGCGGCGTCATCGCTGACCCCGTTGATGCGGCCGAAGCCGGTCTCCACGAAATTGATCGCCGCCAGGTAGTTCCACGGCACCCCGGACGCCGCCTCGGCCGCCCGGTAGCTCGCCACCAGCTCGTTGGCCGGCACCGGCGGAACCACCCGCCACGCCGGCATGGTGGTCTTCGGATCGGTCAACGCCATCAGGTGCCGGCGAGCATCGATGTTGCGGTCGTAGACCGCGAGCAGCGCCGCCGGGACCCGGGGGCGGGCGATCGCGTCCCACTCGGGGTGTGCGCCCAGGGTGCGGTAGGCGACCTGCTGGCGCCGGGCCGCGGCGGCCAGCACCTGCTCCGGCGAGGACGGATTGCGCAACGCCTGGTCCGCGGCCACCAGGTCGGCGACCACCGCGACCGGATCCGGGCCCGGTGCGGCGCCGGCGGGCAGCGCCGCCGTCACCGCAGCTGCCAGGGCCACCACCAGCAACACCACCACGCGCCACAACCGATCCATCATGCCGTTCATCTTCGCCCCTGCACCGCCGGGAAGCGCGCAGGGCGGCCGCGCGGAGCGGCCGCGCCGGTTTAGAACCTGTTCCCCTTTTCACCCAAACCGCGTCATCGGCGCTGGTCACTTCCCGTGAGGGCCGAACTAGTGACTGTTACATTGAGGTCCGTTCAGCGCACCCCGTCGAGGAAGAGGACGCATATGACCACCAGCGTGACGACCGACGTCGTCATCGTCGGGTACGGGGCGGCCGGCACCACGGCCGCCATCACCGCCCGCGAACTGGGCGCCGACGTCATCGCGGTGGACCGCGCCAACGGTGGCGGCGCCACCGCGATCTCCGGCGGCATCATCTATGCCGGTGGCGGGACGTCGGTCCAGCGCGCCGCCGGGGTCCACGACACCGCCGAGCAGATGCTGGACTACCTGCGCCTGGAGGTCGGCGACGCGGTGCAACCCGAGACGTTGCAGCGCTTCGTCGACGGCAGCCCGGAGATGATCGACTGGCTGCAGGCGCACGGGGTGCCGTTCAACCCCGGACTGTGCCCCTACAAGACGTCTTTTCCCAACAACCGCTACTACCTGTACCACTCGGGAAGTGAGAACGCCGGTGCGTTCCGCTCTCAGACCCCGCCGGTGCAGCGCGGTCACCGCGCCTACGGCAAAGGCACGTCCGGCAAGCAGATCTACGCGCCCCTGGCCGAATCGGCCCGCCGGCTCGGCGTGGACTTCCGCCCGCAGACCACCGTCACCGACCTGCTGGCGGACCCGTCCGGCCGGGTGACCGGGGTGCGGGCCACCACCATGGGGCAGGCGCCGCGCCGCATCCAGCGCCGGTATGCCCGGTTGGCTGCACTGTCGTCGAAACCCGGCGTCTACTTCCCGCCCCTGCGTGCCGCCATGGACCGCCGGCTGGAGAAGCTGCAGAAACGCTACGGCCAGACCATCGAGATCACCGCGCGGCGCGGGGTGATCATCTGCGCCGGGGGCTTCATCGCCAACACCGAGTGGCGCAGGCGCTATGCCCCGGAGTTCGACGGCGGCCTGCCGCTGGGAACCAGCGGCGACGACGGCAGCGGTATCGCGCTGGCACAGAGTGTCGGCGCGGTGACCGACCGCATGGACAACGTCTCGGTGTGGAAGTTCATCACACCCCCGAGTGCGTTCATCTCGGCGATCATCGTCGACGCCGACGGCCGGCGGGTGATCGACGAGTCGCGTTACGGCGCCGCGGTCGGGCAGGCCATGGTGAAGAACCACGGCAGCCAGGGCTGGATTCTGGCCGACGCCGGGCTGATGTCGGAGGCGCGGCGCCAGCTCCTCACGCAGACGCTGTGGTTCCAGCGCGCTCAGGGCGCCTCGCTGATCTTCGGCGGCGCGGTGCGCGGTGCGACGCTGGCCGAGGTGGCTCGGGCCGCCGGTATCGACCCGGAGGGCTTGGCCGCCACCGTCGCCGCACACAACCAGGCGATCGACTCCGGCACCGAAGATCCGGTCGGCAAACCCGCGGATTTCTGTCGCCGTATCGACCAGGCACCGTTCACGCTGATGGACATCTCCGTGCGGCCCAACGTGCTGCGGCCCACCCCGATGCTCACCCTGGGCGGTGTCCGGGTCGCCGAGGACACCGGCGCCGTCGTGGATGCCGACGGCGCTCCGATTCCCGGGCTCTACAGCGCCGGGCGCACGGCCATCGGCGTCGCCTCGAACTCCTATGTCAGTGGACTGTCGATCGCCGACTGCGTGTTCGCCGGCCGGCGGGCCGGTGCCAGCGCGGCTGCGCAATCCCGCTAGGAGGTAAGCCCAGCCGCTGAAGCCACAATCCAGGCCAGCTCTGGATAGAAGATGTCGCTGTGTGCGCCGGCCGGCGGACCACCCTTGATCACTTTCGACGAGGCATCCACATTGAGGATGGCGCCCGTGGCGAAGGAATACGGGGTCCGGACTGCGCCGATCGGCTCGGTCGGTGCCTGATAGGCGCCCAGCGAACCGATGGCGCGCCACCGGCCCAGCGGATCATCGTCGATGCCGGCACTGTCATCGCCGGCGGCGGCCGAGGCCAAGGGGTACATCACGCCCAGGGCCATGTCGTGGCTGGAATGACAGACCGTCACCGGTCCGTCGACGCGGGACAGTCGGCCGGCCAGTGCGCCACCGGGGTGCGGGGACGAGAACGGGAGCCGATCGAGGAACGCGAAGCGGGAGAAGGCGCCCTCAAGCAGCGTGACCGACTTGACCGGCGACGGCGTGGTGGTTGGTCCGCCGGCCAACGCAAAGGACACCACCCGGGCACCGAAACTATGGCCCACCAAATGGATTCGCAGGTGGGGAAATCGGGCGGCGATGCGTCCCAGCAGGGGGCCCAGGCCACGTTCTCCGATAACCCCGGCACGGTTCTTCATCTGCCAGTAGGTCAGCTGACGCAGCGCCTGCTTGGCGCCCAGCCACAGCTTCCTGATGTTGTCGCCGAGACCGGCGCCACCACCCCCGCCCCCATCGCTGACGTCGATGCCCGCTTCGGTGAGGGCGTCGGCGAAGCTCTCGAAGACGTCGTCGGCGCGCTTGTCGTCGGCCAACATGCGCGGCCGGGTGGGGTCGGCGGTCTCGGCCTCGCCGTCGTCGAACCCGGCCCGCACCTTGTCGCTGAATTTGCGCATGGCCGCGAACATCTCGTCGCGTTGGTCCTGGTTGGGCTCCGTCGCCAGCAGTGCGGTCAGTTCGTTGAGCTCGGCGGCCCCCGAAGGGAACAGGGCGACGAGGTCGGCCACCTGTTGTGGGCTCAGAGTCGGGTCGGCGTCGAACGTCGTGGCGGTGTCGTGCAATCCAGCGCCCCCGGCCGCCGCGCCACCGGGCGTGGGGTCGAAGTCCGGAATGGGTTCGTCGCGCCACATTGCCGAAGGCCAGCGGATGCCCAGGAAGCCGATGGTGCGGCCAGCACCGAGTTGCTCGTCGAGCAGGTCGGACCATCGCTGGTAGAGCGAGGCGGCTGTCGCCTCGTCGTTGTTCCAGCCGTGGCTGAAAATCACCAGATCGGCGACGTCGGCGGCCTCGAGTTGCGCCAGGAATTGCCGCTCACCATCCTGGTCGACATCTCCGCGGGCATCGAATGACAACGCCCAGGGGGCGGTGGCGGTGATGGTCATTGCGGTTCCCCTTCCCCGATGTCACCGTGTTTGCAGCGCGCGCATGAGGTCGACCAGGCCGGCGCCTTGAAAGCTCGGATCACGATTGAGCGACGTCGCGGACGAGGTGAAGATTCGCTTGACCTCGTCGGGCCTCCCCACGAATTCCCGCTGTACGGAAAGAAACGCCGCGATGGCACCGGACACGTGCGGGGCGGCCATGCTGGTGCCGCTGTCCTGGATGTACACCGCTGCGCCGTCGAGCCCCTCGAAGTTGGCTCGCTGGATTCTGCCGAGGTTCTCGCCGGCAGCAGCCGAGGTGATCAGCTCGCCCGGTGCCACCAGGTCGGGTTTGGGCCGGCCGTCCCCGGTCGGCCCGCGCGAGGAGAAGTAGGAAATCCCGTTGGTGTGGGGCGCATCCCGGTGCGTCGAACCAACCGTGATGGCCAAGTCGGCGTTACCCGGATCGTTGATCGTGACGGCGGCGCTGAACTGGTTGACGTCGGACTTCTGGACATTGAGTTTGACGTAACCGGAGTTTCCGGCCGCGACCACCACGACGACGCCGGTGCGGACCAACCGGTTCACCTCCAGGCACAGCGGGCTCTGTCCGCAGGCGAACCACTCCGCCAGGAAGTCGTAGCCCAGGCTGAGATTGGCGCCGTGGATTCTGCTCAGCTTGCCGGTGTCGCCGTTCGTCTCGCGGATGTGGGCCAGCGCCTCGATAACCCGGGCAGTCCGGGTCGTGAGGTCGCCCAGGCCGCCGAGTACCTTCAGGCTGACCAATTTCGCGCGCGGCGCAACGCCGTTGAGCGCTTCGAGCTCCACCGGCCGCGGCGACAGGATCGGGTCGGCGCCGGCCACGGCCCCGTTGTTGCGCCGCCTCTCTACGGCGATCGCGTGGGGTTCTCCGCGGTCGGGCTTCCACCGGGTCAGGCCGCCGGCGATGATGCCGGCCACGTGCGTTCCGTGTCCGTCCTCATCGATGAGAGCGGCGGCGGGATCTATGCTGCCGGAGACGAAGTCATGATGCAGGTCTGCCACCGACGGATCATCGAGCGTGTGGTCACCCTGGAAGTGCGGGTGCTTGCCGGCGATCCCGGAGTCGATCACCGCCCAGACGATGCCGTCGCCGAAGGCGGCGAACGAACGCTGCGCGGGTACCGCCTTGACCGTCGTGGTGGAGACATCGATCTGGCGGTGCACCTCGAAGTCGGGCCAGATGCGATAGATGGCCCGGTAGGGCCAGTCGCCGGCAGCGGAGTCTGCGGTCGCGATGTTCTGCATCTGCGCCGGCGTCAGCTCGCCGGACAGGTATTGATCGGCTATCACGCTCGGTTTGCCTTGCGCACCAACTAATGTCCACAGGTACTCGACCCGGGCGATCGCCGCGCCCAAACCGCCGGGGACGGGTGGTTTTGCACCGATCCCGTAGCGCAGATTCAGCTCGATCATGACCGGTTCGGCTTCGTCCGCAGGCTGCTCCTCGTCGACGAATCCTGGCACCGATGACGTGAATGAGGAGGTGGCCGGGTAGCGGTCGAGGTTCTCATCATGTCCCACTGGCGGCCGAAGCTTTGGGCGCAGTGGCGCGGTCACCACCCCGGGCTGCAACAGGTCGGGTGGCGCAGGCGCCTTTTCGACAGTCGGTGCGGGCGCCGCGGCTACCAGCGCACCGAGCCGGCACGCGGTGTCGTAGTGCTGACGACCGGCAGTGGTGGTGCGTAGCGCGCCCTTGAGTCGGCGCAGGTATTTCTGCTTTGTCAGCGCTGTGACGGCCTCATCGACCCGCCGCTCCCACGACGGCCGGTCGCCGTCATAGAGCCGGTCCGCGGGCAGGAATGCTGCAGCGAATTTGGCGCCCACCGCCTCCTTGACCCGCGTCACCGTGGCGGGGAACTTTGCCGCGTCCTCCAACTCGCGCACTGCGCACATCACCCTTGCCGCCCAGGAGATTTCGGGCGGCGGCGGCTCCACTTCGCTGAATTCCGGATGGTCGGTCATGGCCGGGTCCACGGTGGGGCGACGTCTGCGCCGCTGTCGGCTTGGCCGAATCCGCGCCGCGCGGCGTCACCCTGACGGTTCATCCGTGACGAGCCGCAGACTGCCATGTCCCCACCCCTGACGCTGAGCGCTACGCAGGCGATACAGCTACCGTGTCTGCAACTTACTCCGACGTTATGGCCGGGCACCAGACATTCGTGGACGCACGGCGTCGCCGCCCGGTGTGGTCATCGCCCGGGGGCCTCCTCGATGAGCCTGCGGAAACGTGCCGCCGGAACGGTCGCCGCACCCGCGGTGGTGACGCGCTGCACCAGGGCACTGTCGGAGGTCACCACGGTGATGTCCTGCGGCCGGTCGTCAGAGCGGACCAGCCGCACGATCTCGTCATCGGCGGAGTTGGCGCCGGAGCGCGGAGCCGCCGCGATGGTGATGACGTCCGATGCTATCGGCGGGACAGGCGGCTTTTCGAAGACCACGGTGACCTGTCCACCTTGCGCAGCCGCCCAGCGTTCCAGCTGGCGGGTCAGGCGGACCATCGCGCCGTGGCGGTCTTTCCACCAGCCGTCCGGTCGCACACCGATGACGTTCATCGCATCGACGATCCACCGCATCATTGCGACGGTACGGTGCAGCCAATGCACCGCGCTACGCCGCGGCGACACCCGAAGCGATGAGGAGGAGTCGCGCCGATGAACCTAGTCACCTATGAATGCCACGACCATGTCGCGACCATCACCTTGAACCGGCCGGAGGCCCGCAACGCCATCAACGGGGCGATGCGCACCGACCTCAATGCCGCCTGGGACCGCTTCCGCGCCGACGAGGACGCCTGGGTCGGGATACTCACCGCCGCCGGCGACGTGTTCTGCGCCGGGGCGGATCTCAAGGACTCGGCGGGCGCGGTCGGCACCTTTCCCGGCACCTTCTGGGAAAAGCCCACCATCAACTCGTTCGAGTCCGGCATGGAACTGTTCAAGCCGACCATCGCCGCGGTGCACGGCCCCTGCATCGGCTACGGACTGACCGGCGTGTTGTTCTGCGACTTCGTCATCGCCAGCACCGATGCGGTGTTCCGCTACCCGGAGGTCGGTATCGGGGTGCCCACCATCGTCGGGGCCATCCGGCTGCCCCAGCGGGTGGGCTGGGCCAACGCCATGGAACTGCTGCTGACCGCCGAGCCGATGAGCGCTCAGCGGGCCCACGAGGTCGGCCTGGTGTGGAAACTGGTCGAGCCGCAGGACCTTCAGGACACCGCCCTGACCTGGGCACGCACCCTCACCAAGGCCGCTCCCCTGGCCCAGCGGGCCACCAAGGAGGTGGCGTGGCGCAGCCCCGACATGAGCTGGATCGACGCCGTGCGTTTCGGCGAGACCATGCGCAAGGTGGCCGCGGCCACCGAGGACGTCGCCGAGGGCCTACAGGCGTGGCGGGATCAGCGCCCGCCGCGGTGGCGGGGGCGCTGAACCGCCGGCGTTCATGCGGCGGTCAGCGCCGCCAAAGCCGCGTCGTAGTTCGGCTCCTGGCCGATCTCCGGCACCAGCTCGGTGTAGGCGACGTTGCCGTCCGCGCCGATCACCACGATGGCGCGGCCCAGCAGTCCGGCCAGCGGACCATCGGTCATGGTGATGCCGTAGTCGTCGCCAAAGCTGTCCCGGAACCCCGAGGCGCTGGTGACGTTCTCGATGCCCTCGGCACCGCAGAACCGCTTCAGCGCGAACGGCAGGTCGTTGGAGACGCACAGCACGGCCCCGCCCGCGGCGGCCCGCTCATTGAAGGTCCGCACGCTGGTCGCACAGACCGGGGTGTCGACCGACGGGAAGATGTTCAGCAGGACCGGCTTACCGGCGAACTGCCCACTGTCCACCGGACTCAGGTCGGTTCCGGCCAAGGTGAACGCCGGTGCTGCCGAGCCGACGGCCGGCAACTCGCCGACGGTGTTGATCTGGTTTCCACGTAACGTGATCTGCGCCATGCCAACAGTCTGCCAAGCGCCGCACCCGGCGTCCACGGCGGGCCGCAGTCGGGCTCAGTGCCCGGCGGCCACCGGCTCGGGCTCGGCTTCCGGCTTGCGGATCGGCGGGACGGTTGCCGCGGCCGCCACGCTCAGGCCGGCGACGGCGAAGCACAGCGCGGCGTACCACAGCGAGCCGATCGGGTCGCCGTCGGCGGTCTGCCCGCCCACCGCACCGAAGTAGGCCGGCAGGGCGCTCAGCCACAGCACCCCCATGACGGCCAGATACACCGCGGCGTAGCGGACCATCAGCGGATTGCGGTAGCGGCCCTCGGCGGCCGGATTCAGCCGCTGCTGCCGCCACTGGCGGGCCATAATCGGAACGGCCACCACGACAATGACCAAAAGTTCTGCCGCGTAGGCGATCCCGATCAGGCGACCGTTCGTCGCGGCGCCCAGCAGGGTTGCCGGCAGAGGCAGGATTCCGGTACCCAGCGAGGCCAGGACCCCGATGGCCACCGTCCGTCCCACGAGCTGCGGTCCGCGCACTGTCTTGCCCTGGTCGACCTGACGCCCGACGAACAGCTGCACGCACAACGCCAACGAGGCCGGCCACAGCGCGGCGAACACCACCACGCTGCCCATCGGCACCGAGGTGAACAGGGGCTGGTTGAGTGGGTTGTCCACCGACCATTCCCACCAGCGCAGCTGCGGGCCCAGGTGGTCGAAGATCTCGTAGAAGGCGTGGTGCACGAAGCCCACGCAGATGGCCCCGACGACGGCCCCGTAGCGTCGGAACACCCCCAGGGTCCGGACGATCTCGAAGGAGACCGTGGCCATCATGGGGTAGATCGCGACGATGTAGAGCGGCAGCCGGCCCCAGAGGAACTCGACGCTGAAAAGGTTGTGCGCGAACATGGTGTCGACATGGTCGGCGATCCCGAACGCCCCGGGGAAGTACAGCGGCGGTTCGATGATCAGCAGGTAGGCGATCGCCCCGAACCACAGCGCCAGGTTGGTGGCGTCGCCGCGGCGGTACCGCGCGATCGCGTAGACCAGGGCCAGCACCGCTCCGGCGATCACGGTGATCTCCAGGACCGGCAGCGTCCAGTTCTCCAGCTGCAGCGGGTTGCGGAATTCCAGCAGGCCGCCGGCCTGGCCGCACGAGAAGCCCAGCGACTCGGCAAGGCGCTCGAACGTCGGGGTACACAGGTCGGGCATCAGGCGCTCTTCTCTTCCGCGGTGTACCACTTGGTCACGTCGTAGCCGTCGTCGTAGCGGGCGAACCACTCGTTGGCCAGCGCCGGGATCTTCTCGTGAGCCGGCTTGTGGTTGGGCAACTGGCTGCGGACGATACCGGTTACCGCGGTAGCCATTTCACGTTTCGGCAGATGCTTGAAGGCATCGGCGATGGGGCCCTGATCTGCCGGCCAGCCGAACGGCACCCGTCGCCGCCAGGCCTGCTTGGCGCGGTAGGTGCTGAACAGTGACAGCGCGTCGACCTGGCGGTCCTCCACCGGAACATGCCGGTTGAAGCCCTCGCACGCCACCTTGATCACGCTCATCACGTGCTTGAAGATCGACGGCGCCATCCGCATGCGGTACCACGGGTCGTTGATGACGTGGTCGTAGATGATCAGCGCCGAGCTGCGGTGCTCCACTTCTTCGACGAAGTGCCACAAAAACAACGAGGCCACCCGGTCGTCGCCCGGCGCGAACAGGGTGTCGTCGTGGTCGAGCATCAGCTTGAAGACCGGGGTGAAGGTGGCCTCGAGGTCGGCGGTGTAGGCCAGCCGATAGTCCAGGGATTTTTCGGCCGACATCTTGTCGAACATGGCGTTGCAGGCATCGACGGTCTCTTTGAGCCCCGGGTAGGCCTTCACCAGTGCTTTGGCATGACCGCGATGGGCCATGGAGTGTTGCCCCTCCTGCCGCACGAAGGCATCGGCCTCTTCGGCCACGGCGGGGTCGGTGATGCGTGGCATCGCTTCGGCGATCATGCCGCCGATCATCTTCTCGAAGCCGATCGCCAACAGCGAGACCGCGTTGGCCATCGATGAGAACGCCGGATTGGCCTCGTTCCACAGGAACGGCACCGGGTGCTCGGCGAAAGCGAACCGCAACTTACGCACGATCAGGTCGGTCATCGCTACCTCAGCTCTAAACATACAACGGGACGCTTGCGCGTATGATTGTTCGGTGCATTGCGGTTGTCAAGCAGGTCGCTGATGGCCCGGCGGCGCGGTTGGGGCGGAAACCCGCCGCACACCGATGAGGAGGCCGGCAGGCGAATCATCGCCGCCGCCGTCGAACTGGTCGCCGAGACGGGGTCGGCGGTGTCGCTGGCCGAGGTGGCCGGATCGCTCGGGGTGATCCGGCAGACGGTGTACCGCTACTTCCCCACCGCCGACGCGCTGATGCGGGCGGTGGCCATCGCCTCGGTCGATGACTTCCTCGACCGGCTCACCGCCCACGTGCACGGCATCGGCGATCCGGCCGACGCGCTCACCGAAGGCGCGGTCTACACCCTGGACGCGGTTTCCCGCTCCCCCCACCTGGGCGCCATGTTGTCGTCGTCGTCAGCGCACAACCGGGAGATGGCGTCGGCCGAGGCCCGCGCGTTCGGCATGCGGATGATCGAGAGGTTCGACGTCGACTGGGCGGAGCACGGCTACGACGAGGCCGCCCTGCGCGAACTCGTCGAGTTCACCCTGCGGATCATGCTCTCGTTCATCGTGGCGCCCAATGACCCCGATCGCTCCCCCGAGGAGCTGCGCCGCTTCCTGCGCCGGTGGCTCGGCGACGCCGTCGCCGCCCAACGCGGCCGACCCGCTCCGTAACCCACTTAACATACCCCCGTGGGCATTTTCCCGCCTCGTTATATACCCTACGGGGTATCGTATTGAACGTCGATGCGGATCAGAGTGAATTCGGAGGTCGCCACCATGCTCACAATCGCCAAGCGGGCCTGGGTGCCGGTGGTCGTCACCCTGGCCGCGCTCGCCGGGACCGTTGCGGTGGTCAACCTGCGCGGTGCGTTCGGCTCCGACGAGATATTCCGCTGGGACGGCAGCGGCTCCCGGCCGATCGCATCGATCAACGAGAAGCGGATCGTCTACGAGATCTTCGGCCCCGACGGCAGCACCGGCGGGGTCAGCTACCTCAACGAGCAGACCCAGCCCGTCGAGGCGCGGTTCACCCAACTGCCCTGGACGTACACGATCACCACCACGAGTCCGGCCGTGATCGGCAACGTGGTCGCCCAGGGCGACGGCGAGGCCATCGGCTGCCGCATCACCGTCAACGGCGCGATCAAAGACGAGCACCTGGCCACCGGGCACCACGCCCAGGTCTTCTGTCTGGTCAAAGCCGCATGAACGAGCAAGCCAATCCCCGCCCCGCATACATGCGCCTGGTTCGCCTGCTGGCGTGGCCGCTGATCGTCTTCTGGTTCCTGCTCACCCTCGGGCTCAACGTGCTGGTGCCACCGATCGAATCGGTCGCGCGGGAGCACGCGGTCACGATGTCGCCCCAGGACGCGCCCTCGTTGATGGCCGCAAAACACATCGGCGCGACGTTCGAGGAATTCGACTCCGATTCGATGGTCATGCTGGTGATCGAGGGCGAGAACAAACTCGGGCCCGACGCCCACCGTTACTACGACACGTTGATCGAGAAGCTGTCCGCCGACCACGAACACATTCAGCACGTCGCTGACCTGTGGGGCGATCCGATCACCGCCGCCGGGGTGCAAAGCGCCGACGGCAAAGCCGCCTACGCCCAGATCAACACCGCCGGCGACCAGGGCAGCACCCGGGGCAACGAATCGGTCGATGCGGTGCGCAAGATCGTCGCCTCGGTGCCGGCGCCGGAAGGGGTCCGGGCCTACGTCACCGGGCAGGCGGCCCTGACCACCGACATGACCGAGGCCGCCGACAAATCGATGCTCAAGATGATGGCCGTCACCGGTGTGGTCATCATCATCATGCTGGCCATCGTCTACCGTTCGGCGGCCACCGTCGCCCTGGCCCTGGTGATGGTCGGGTTCGAGATGGGCACCGCGCGCGGCCTGGTTGCCCTGCTGGGAAACCTTGGCCTGCTGGGGTTTTCCACCTTCGTGGTGGCGATGCTGTCGTCGCTGGCGATCGCTGCCGGCACCGACTACGCGATATTTCTGATCGGTCGCTACCACGAGGCGCGCAACGCCGGCGAGGACCGCGAAACCGCGTGGTATTCGATGTTCCGGGGCACCTGGCATGTCATCTTGGGCTCGGGACTGACCATCGCCGGCGCGTCGCTGTGTCTGCATTTCGCCCGGCTGTCCTACTTCAAAGCGCTCGGCATCCCGTCGGCGCTGGGTCTGCTGGTGGTGATCGCCGGTGCGCTGACGGTCGCCCCGGCCGTCGTCGCGGTCGCCGCCCCCCTGCTGGACCCCAAGCGGGTCGAGGGGCGCGCCTGGCGGCGCATCGGCACCGCCAACGTCCGCTGGCCGGGCGCGGTGTTCGTGGCCGCCCTGCTGGTCACGCTCGCCGGCATGCTCGCTGTTCCGGGGATGAAGATCAGCTACAACGACCGCTACTACATTCCGGCCGACCTGCCGGCGAACGTCGGCTACGACGCCGCCGAACGCCACTTCAGCGCCGCCCGGATGAATCCGGATGTCCTGATGGTCGAAAGCGACCACGACCTGCGCAACCCCGCCGACATGATCATTTTGGACCGGATCGCCAAGAACATGTTCCGCACCCGCGGGGTGGAGCGGGTGCAGAGCATCACGCGGCCCCTGGGCAGCCCGATCGACCACACCTCGATTCCGTTTCAGATCAGTATGCAGGCCGTCCCGATCCAGGAGAACCTGCAGTTCATGAACGATCGGCTCGCGGACATGCTCACCATGAGCGACGACCTCAGCGCCACCATCGCCTCGATGACCCGCTTGCGCGAGCTGGTCACCCGGATGAGCGGGACCATCGGCCGGATGTCGGCCGACATGGCCGATATCACCGCCACGGTCGACGAAATCCGCGACCACATCGCCGATTTCGACGATGTGGCCCGCCCGGTCCGCAACTATTTCTATTGGGAGCAGCACTGCTTCAACATCCCGGTGTGCCAGGCTGTGCGCTCGGTGTTCGATGCCTATGACGGCATGGACCAGTTCAGCGAGAAGATGCGGCCGCTGCTCAGCGACATCGACGACATCCAGGCGGTGATGCCGCAGATCGTCGAGCAGTTCGCCCCGATGATCGCGGTTGCCGAGTCCATGCGGGCCAGCCTGCGGAGCATGCACTCGAGCTTCGCCGGGCTGGTGAACCAGATGTCGCGGATGACCGACACGGCCAGCGAGATGGGCCGGGCGTTCGACGCCTCCAAGTCCGACGACTACTTCTATCTGCCGCCGGAGGCCTTCGACAACCCGGACTTCCAGAAGGGCTTGCAGCTGTTCATCTCACCCGATGGATCCGCTGCCCGCTTCATCGTCACCTACGACGCCGACCCGGCCACCCCCAAAGGCATTTCGTTCGTGGAGCCGATGCTCGCCGCGGCCCACGACGCCGTCAAGGGAACGCCGCTGACCGACGCGAAGTTCTACCTGACCGGAACCGCCGCGGTGTACAAGGACATCCAGGCCGGGTCTGCATACGACATCCTGATCGTCGGGGTGGCGGCGGTGACCCTGATTTTCATCGTGATGGTGTTGATCACCCGGGCGCTGGTCGCCTCCGCGGTGATCGTCGGGACCGTCCTGCTGTCGTTGAGCGCGGCCTTCGGTCTGACGGTGCTGGTGTGGCAACACATCTTCGGGCTGCCGCTGAACTGGATCGCGCCGGTCTTCGGCGTCATCATCCTGCTGGCGGTGGGCTCGGACTACAACCTGCTGCTGGTCTCCCGATTCTCCGAGGAGATCGGCGCCGGCATCAAGACCGGCATCATCCGCTCGATCGGCGGTACCGGGTCCGTGGTGACCGCGGCGGGTCTGGTGTTCGCCTTCACCATGATGTCGATGGCGGCCAGCGACCTGTATTCGATCGGCCAGGCAGGCAGCACCATCGGACTCGGACTGCTGTTCGACACCCTGATCGTGCGGTCGTTCTTGACGCCGTCGGTCGCCGCACTGCTCGGCCCGTGGTTCTGGTGGCCCCAGAAAGTCCCGGCCCGGCCGCTGGCGTCCGCGCAACGCCCGTAGGGTCCCGCGGCATCAACGCACGCCGAGGGTGCCCGCCAGATACTGGCGGCGGCACGCGGTGCGGCCGAGCTTTCCGCTGGTGGTGCGCGGGATCGCCCCGGCGGGGACGAACCGCACGTCGGCGGCGTCCACGGCGTGCACCCGGCGGACCTGCGCCCGGATGGCCGCAATCGCCGGCGCCGGATCTTTGCGGCCGGTGCCGGTCGCCCGTTCGGCGACGATCACCAGGCGATCGGTGGGCACGGCGAACGCGACGACGTAGCCGCTGCGCACCATCGGCGAGGCGTGCGCCACCGTGTTCTCGATGTCTTGCGGGTAGTGCCGGAGTCCGCCGAGGGTGATCAGGTCTACCGTCCGTCCGGTGACGTAGAGCTCGCCGTCGAGGTAGAAGCCCAGGTCGCCGGTGCGCAGCCAATCAGCGTCGGCCGGGGTGGTCCCGGCATGGCTGCCGCGCTCGAGCCGGGAGCGCAGCCGGGCGCCGAACGCCTGCCGGGTCTCCTGCGGCCGACCCCAGTAGCCGGCGGTGACGTTGGCGCCGTGCAGCCAGATCTCGCCGACGCTGCCGTCGGGCAGTTCCACGCCGGCGTCGACGATGACCGCGGCCAGGCTGCGGGCGACCTGCCCGCAGGAGACCTGAGCCAGCGCACCCGGGTCCTCGGCGCCGACCGGCACGGCACGTCCGGCACCGAGTTGCTCCCGGTCCAGGTACAGCACGCTCGGCTCGGCCTCGGGGGCGATGGTGGCCACGAACAGCGTGGCCTCGGCGATGCCGTAGGACGGCTTGATGGCGGTGGACGGCAGACCGTAGGGCGCGAACGCCTCGCTGAAGGCGGTGATCGCTGCCATGCTCACCGGCTCCGACCCGATGATCAGCACCACCCGCGACAGGTCGATGTCGGCGCCCGGTGCGGGCAGGCCGCGCGCCGCGGTCAGCTCATAGGCGAAATTCGGCGCCGCGGTCACGACCCGGCCCCGGCGGGAGGCGTCCGAGAGGGCGGCAATCCAGCGCTGCGGGCGGCGGATGAACGCCGTCGGCGAGATCAGGGTGGAGTGGCCGCCGTAGACCGCCGGGAAGCCGATCATCGACAAGCCCATGTCGTGATAGAGCGGTAGCCAGCTCAGCCCATGGGTGTTGCGGTCCAGCATGTCGATCGACAGGATCATCTGCAGCAGGTTGGTGCCCACCGATCGATGGGTGACCTGCACACCGATCGGCGGCCGGGTGGTACCTGAGGTGTACTGCAGGTGCGACACCCCGTCGACGTCGATGGGCACGGGCACGAATGCCTGCCCGGCCGAGTCCGGGATCTCGTCCAGCACCACCACCCGGGGCCGCAACGGCTGCGGCAGCCCGGCCAGAAACGCCTCGACGGCCCCACGCGCCGCAGACGTGGTCAGCGCCACCGTGGGGGTGCAGTCGGCCAGCGCGGTCTCGAGCCGTTCGGCGTGCCCCGGCAGCTCCGGAGCGAACAGCGGCACCGCGACGGTGCCGCACTTGATCGCGGCGTAGAACCCGGTGATGTAATCCAGGCCCTGCGGCGCGAGAATCGCCACCCGGTCACCGGCAACGGTCAGCTCCTGCAGGCGGGCGCCGATGGCACGCAGGCGCTGACCGAGTTGCGTCCAGGTCAGCTCCACTGCCCTGCCGCCCTCTTCCGGACCGGCATAGTCGAGGTAGCGGAAGGCCACCGCCCCGCCCACGGTGGCGATATTGCGGTCGATCAGCGAGATCAGCGTGTCGCCCGGCGGCAGGACGATCCCGCCGTCGGCGTCCAGACACTCCTCGATCTGCACCAGTCCGTTTCGGGGCGCGCAACGCTGCGACTGCACCATGCCCGCAGTCTAGGTTGCGCGTCGTCAGTCACGAGTCCAAAGGCGGCCCCACACAACCGCGTTCACCGCAGCCGGTCAGGGGGACGGTTCGCGCAGCGCCAGGCTGATGAACACGTAGCCCACACAGATCAACAGATTGAGCGCGGCGATCATCAGGCCGGCCATGATGAGTGCGTTCATCACGCGTCGCCGGTTACGCCGTGCCCTGGCCAGCCGCTGCTCATGCCGGAGTTCGGTGGCCGCGAGCGCGAACGCGACGTCGACCGACTCCCTCGACGCCAGCGGTGCGCCGACCGCCATCTCCCGCAGCCGAGCGGGCGGAATCCGGACCCCCACCGCGGCGAACCGCCGACTCATCCGTCGCGCCGCCCAGCGGCCGGTCGTGCCTGGCCGCGACGGCGGTTGCCACTGCTGTGCCCACCGATCCGACGGGGACGTCATAGCGCTTGAGCTTAGCCACCTCGGTTCACGAATCCGAGGGCTTCGGCGGGGTTCCGCGGCATTGACTGCGGGTACCGAAGATGTAGGGCAAAACCGAGCTACCGCTCAGCGTGCGGCGGCAGAATACGGGGAGGAAGCATGGGTGCAAGGGAGCGAAATTCCATGACCACGATCCAGAAGAACCCGACGACGAGCACACCGGTCGACCGCGGCATCGACGCCGACATCGCAGCGATGCAGCAGTACTTCGACAGTCCCCGATTCGAGGGCATCACCCGCCTCTACAGCGCCCGTCAAGTCGTCGAACAGCGCGGCACCATTCCCGCCGACTACACCGTCGCGCGGGAAGCGGCTGCCGCGTTCTACGCACGGCTGCGCGAGCTGTTCGCCGCGAAGAAGAGCATCACCACCTTCGGGCCGTACTCGCCCGGCCAGGCCGTCGTGATGAAGCGAGTCGGCATCGAGGGCATCTACCTGGGCGGCTGGGCGACCTCGGCGAAGGGGTCCATCACCGAGGACCCGGGGCCCGACCTGGCCAGCTACCCGCTCAGCCAGGTGCCGGACGAGGCAGCAGGTCTGGTGCGTGCCCTGCTGACCGCAGACCGCAACCAGCAGTATCTGCGCCTGCAGATGACGCCGGAGCAGCGCGCCGCCACGCCCGCGGTGGACTACCGGCCATTCATCATCGCCGACGCCGACACCGGCCACGGCGGCGATCCGCACGTGCGCAACCTGATCCGCCGCTTCGTCGAAGCAGGCGTTCCCGGCTACCACATCGAGGATCAGCGTCCCGGCACCAAGAAATGCGGACACCAGGGCGGCAAGGTGCTGGTGCCCTCCGACGAGCAGATCAAGCGGCTCAACACCGCCCGCTTCCAGCTGGACCTGATGGGCGTGCCCGGCATCATCGTCGCGCGCACCGACGCCGAGGCGGCCAACCTGGTGGAGAGCCGCGGCGACGAGCGCGACCAGCCGTTCATCCTGGGCACCACCAATTTGAGGATCCCGTCCTACAAGGCCTGTTTCCTGGCGATGACGCGCCAGCTCCACAACTCCGGAATCACCGAGATCAACGGTCACCTGCTCTATGCCCTGCCCGAGGGCGAGTACGCCGCCGCCGACGCCTGGCTGGAACGCGCCGGGATCACCGCCTTGATCACCGAGGCTGCCCGGGGCTGGAGCAGCGACGGGAGCAGATCCGTCGATGGCATCTTCGACCAGATCGAGTCGAAGTTCGTCGAGGCCTGGCAGAACGACGCCGGGCTGATGACGTTCGCGGACGCCGTCGCCGAGATGCTCGAATTCGCCGAACGCGAAGGCGAAGCTAAAGACATGACCGCGGATCAGTGGAGGGAATTCGCCGCCCGCGCACCGCTTTACACCGCGCGGGCCAAGGCCGCCGAACTCAACGCCGATCCCGGATGGGACTGCGAACGGGCCAAGACCCCCGAGGGCTACTTTCAGGTGCGCGGCGGCATTCCCTATGCGATCGCGAAGTCCCTGGCCGCGGCGCCGTTCGCCGACCTGCTGTGGATGGAGACCAAGACCGCGGACCTGGCCGAGGCCCGCGAGTTCGCCGAGGCGATCCACGCGCAGTTCCCCGACCAGATGCTGGCCTACAACCTGTCCCCCTCGTTCAACTGGGACACCACGGGGATGACCGACGACGAGATGCGGGCCTTCCCCGCCGAGCTCGGCAAGATGGGCTTCGTCTTCAACTTCATCACCTACGGCGGTCACCAGGTCGACGGTGTGGCCTCCGAGGAGTTCGCGGCCACCCTGCTGCAGGACGGCATGCTGGCACTGGCGCGCCTGCAGCGCAAGATGCGCCTGGTGGAGTCGCCCTACCGCACACCGCAGACGCTGGTCGGCGGGCCCCGCAGCGACGCCGCGCTGGCCGCGTCGTCGGGCCGCACCGCCACCACCAAGGCGATGGGCGCCGGCTCCACCCAGCACCAGCACCTGGTGCAGACCGAGGTGCCCAAGAAGCTGCTCGAGGATTGGCTGGCGTTGTGGGCGCAGCATTACCAGCTCGGTGAGAAGCTGCGGGTGCAGCTGCGGCCGACGCGTCCCGGCTCCGATGTGCTGGAACTGGGGATCTACGGCGACGACGACGAGAAGCTCGCCAACGTCATCGTCGACCCGATCAAGGACCGGCACGGCCGCAGCATCCTGACGGTGCGCGACCAGAACACCTTCGCCGAGAAGCTGCGCCAGAAGCGGCTGATGGATCTGGCACACCTCTGGCTGATCCACCGGTTCAAGGCGGCGGCGGTGCACTACGTCACCCCCACCCAGGACAACCTGTACCAGACCGAGAAGATGAAGGAGCATGGCATCTTCAGCAGCGTCAACCAGGAGGTCGGCGAGATCATCGTCGCCGACGTCAACCACGCGCGCATCGAAGAACTGCTGGCCGGCGACCGGGTGGCGCTGGGCAAGCTGATCAGCAAAGCGGACTGAGACCCCTCGTCTCAGCCGCCCGTGGCGGTACGGAACCTGTCCCGGTAGGCCTTCGGCGACACACCGAGATGGTCAAGGAACACCCTTCGCAGGGTCTCGACGCTGCCGAACCCCGCCCGGCCGGCGGACGCGGCGACGGAGTGCCCGGCGTCCAGCGCCGCGCGGGCCGCATCGATGCGGACCTTTTCGACGTAGCGGGCCGGTGTGGTGCCGAGTTCGGACTGAAACAGTCGCGTCAAGTGCCGTCTGCTCAACGCGGCCCGCCGGGCAAGCGCGTTCACGCTGTGGTCGGCGGCCGGGTCCGCGGCGATCGCATCGGTCACCGCGCGCAGCGCGGACTGCGGGCCTGGGCCGGACTCGACCAACGCCGAGAACTGCGATTGGCCGCCCGCCCGCTTGAGATAGACCACCAGCCATCGGGCCACTTCACGCACCAGCTCGGTGCCGTGATCCATTTCGACCAGGGCCAGCGCCAGATCGATGCCCGCCGAAACCCCGGCCGAGGTGAAAACATCGCCGTCGCGGATGAAGATCGCGTCCGGCTCCACAGTGACGTCCGGGAACGCGCGCGCCAGCAACCGGGCTTCATGCCAGTGCGTGGTGGCGCGGCGCCCGTCGAGCATGCCGGCCTGGGCCAGCACGAACGAACCCGTGCAGATCGATGCCAGCCGCCGGGTGCGGCCGGCCACCGCTCGCACGGCCGCCACGAGCTGGGGATCGATCGCGCGCCGCGGCAGCAGGTCGCTGCCGGCAACCATCACGGTGTCGGCCGCAGCGATGTCGGCGATGCTGTCGGTGACTCCCAGCCGGGCCCCGATCGACGTGGTCACGTCTCGACCGTCGACCGACGCATACCGCACCCGGTAGTCCGCACCGAATCGGTTGGCCTCCACGAAGACTTCGGCGGCCCCGGCGACATCGAGCATCGTCACGTCGTCGTAGACGACGATCACCACCACCCGCGGGACGGCACCGGCTTGCGCCACCTGGCCATTATGTCCGCCGGCAAACCTGCGTACGCCGATCTCGGCCCGGTCCGGTGGCGCGATCTGTGGGAAAGGAGGCCCGAACGGCCGCGGCGGGAATCCCAGATGCCGCGCACACTGGCCCTAGCCGCAACCGAGGAGAAGCGCCCATGGCCACCCAGTCGATCGAGACCATCGCCGACATCAGCATCCCCGGCACCGCGCTGACGCGCGAGATCACCGAGTTCATCCGCGACACCGAAGACGACCTGCTCTTCCACCATTCGCGCCGGGTCTTCCTGTTCGGCGCGCTGCAGGGCAGACGCCGGGGGCTGCAGCCGGATCTGGAACTGCTCTACGCCGGCGCCATGTTCCACGACCTGGGTCTGACCGAACGCTATCGCACCTCGACGGTGCGTTTCGAGGTGGACGGCGCCAACGCAGCGCGAGACTTTCTGCTCGAACGCGGCGTCGATCCCGCCGACGCCGCCAAGGTCTGGCTGGCCATCGCCTTGCACACCACCCCGGGGGTGCCCGAGTTCCTCGATCCGGAGATCGCATTGGTCACCGCCGGAGTCGAAACCGACGTGATCGGCATCGGACGAGACGACCTGTCTCCCGAGGACATCACCGCTGTCACGGCGGCTCATCCGCGCCCGAACTTCAAGAAGCAGATTCTTGCCGCCTTCAACGACGGTATGAAACACCGCCCGGAGACCACCTTCGGCACCATGAACGCCGATGTCCTGGCGCACTTCGACCCCGGGTTCGTTCCGGCTGATTTCGTCGAGCTCATCCGGGGCAACTCCTGGCCGGAGTAGGAGCCGCAGGTGCTGCGCCGTCGCGAGGCTAGCCGCGGATCCCGGCCACCGTGTCCGCCAGAGTTTCGCGGGGATCCCGGAACACGATGCCGAGCTCGCGCTCGGCCGGCGAGTCGTCGGAGTCGGGCATCTGGGTGTAGTACTGCATACCGGCCTCGGTGAACGGGGTCGAGATGGGCAGCGTCTGCTGCACCTGGTCGAGGATCCGGCCCGCCCAGCGCAAGGCGACATCCGGTACCGGCACCGCCACCATCGGTGATCCGGACACGTCGGCGAGCAGCCTCGCCAGTTGTCCCGGCGGCACCCGCCGGCCACCTGCCATATAGCGCCGCGGGCCACGTCCGGGTTCCAGCAGCGCCACGTGCATGGCCGCCAGGTCACGCACATCGATCACCAGCCACGCCGCGCCGCGACCGGGAATGACGTGCATCTCCAGCGCCGTCCGTACCCCTTCTCCGGCCTCGCCGAGCCGATCTCCGACCGGCGGTCCGAGCACCATGCCCGGATAGGTGATGGTGACCGGGGCGCCGGCGTCCTGCAGCCCCCGCGCATAGAGATCTTCGCGTGCTTTCGACCGGCCGTAGCCGTCGGCGCCGCCGGCCACCGGCAGGTCGGCCCGCAGCGTCTTCAGTCCCGGGTGGAACAGCGCGGTGAAGCTGGAGACATGAATGATCGGATCCAGCCCCAGCTCGACCGCTCCCCCGAGCACGTGGTGTGCTCCCGCCGAGTTGGTGGTCAGCATCTGCGCCGTCTGGCGGGGATCGGTGGCGACCACAGCCGCGGCGTGTACCACCGCGTCGCAGCCCCGCAGGGCCTGGTGCACCGAGGTCGCGTCGGTGATGTCGCCGACGACATGGTCCGAGACGTCGACCCCCAACCGCGCCACACTGCTGTGCAGGCCCGCCGGATTGCGGACCAGGAATCGCACCCGGTGTCCCGCGTCGGCGATCGCCTTGGCGGTCCAGCCGCCCACGAATCCGGTTCCGCCGGTGATCAACACTCGCATCGCGCTCCCCCTTCTGCCCGATCTTCGCGCACCCGCCCCGGTGGATCAGACCCGTTTGGGCAACTGGTCGGCGATCAGCGGGGCGATCTTTTCGGCCATGTAGGCGTGGCCGGCGTCGGTGGGATGCACCCCGTCCGGGCCGATCAGGTCGGGCAGGCCGACGAACCACCGCTCGGCGAGCGGGTCGATGAACACCGCACCCACGACGCGGGCCTCGGTGCTGAGGATGTCGCGGATTCGCCAGATATTGCCCGGCACATCGGTGGTGGGCCACGGCGGTCCGATCACGAGCATCCGCGCACCCGGCGCCGTCCGGCGAGCCAACCCCAACGCGTCGGCGATCATGCGGCTCAGCTGGCCCGGCTCGACATCCTGATCGTTGCGCGAGCCGAAGAACACCACCAGGGCGTCCTCGGGTCGCACCGCACGGGAGGTCAGGTCCTCGAACAGTCCGCCCCGGTTACCGCGCACGCCGTAACCCGCACCGCCTTCCGCCGCTACGTCGGCGCTGACGAAGACACCGCGGCCGGCCAGGTTCTGCCAGGTCCGCTCGGTCCAGTTCGCCGCGCCGCGCCCGGTGTCCTGATACCCGGAGGTGTAGGAGTCGCCGATCACCGCGATCCGATTCGGCGTGGCGCTCAGCGGGACCGTGGCCAGGTGACGCGTCGGGGTCTGGCCGCGCGACACGTAGCCGGTAGCCGCGACGACCGAAACGACGCCGGTCACCATCACCACGGCGAACGTCCACACCCGGCTCACTGCCACCTCCCCTGTCCTCAGCGCAGAGTAGCCGGGACCTCGAGCGGGACTTCCCCGAGTACACCGTCCTCCGGGCCGGGACAACTGTCCGGCGAATCGTTCGGCTCGACCGCCAGGGGGTCTTCTGCCGGGGCCGCCGGTGCGGGCTCCGGGCGCGCGCCGATCATCTTGCGCATCCAGTGCCGGCCCGGTTCCTCCACTCCGTGGAACAGCAGCACCGACAGCAGCGTCGCCGCCGCCAGCACCGCTGCCACCGCCCATTTGGCTGCGGACGTCCCTTCGCCGAGCACGATCTCGAACTGCAGGACGGCCCAGTTCCAGGACGTGTGCACCAGCTCGTGAACCATGTACAGGCAGAACGAGATCTGCCCGCCGTAGACCAGCACCCGTGTGGACAGCAGCGCGGGCAGGCTGCCGATGCCGATGGCCAGGCACATCACCAACGGCACGAACAAGACGTCGACCAGGCCTCCGCTGTCATAGAGCCCGGAGATCGGATGGCTGTCGAAGTAGTACAGAACGCCGACCATCGCGGCCACCAGCAGTGCCGAGCCGACGCCGGCGGCTCGCCGAGCCGAGTCGCTCAGCCCCTGCGGCTCGAGCTTGCGCACCGCCGCGCAGGCCAGGGCGCCCGCGGTGAACTGCATGACGATGCGCGGCAACCAACTCCACGGGCTGTAGAACTGGCCGGTGGCAAGCAACAGCAGCAGCGGCGGAAGCGAGGCGATGATCGCCAGCGCCGCCAGGCCGCGCGCCGAGGTCACCCGCATCGCCCGCAAGACCAGCAGTACCAGTCCGGCGAACAACAGGTAGGCCAGCCATTCCGCGCTGATGGACCAGGCCGGACCGTCCCAGCTCGACCCGTCGAAGAAGGGCTCGAACCACAGCTGCACCAGCAGAACCTGACGCACGTAGCTGACCGCGGTGATCCGGCTGAGGTCCTCGGTGGGAACATGCCCGACGTGCAGGGTGAAGATCACCCACAGCAGCGCCAGGTGCAAGGTGACCAGGTAGATCGGCCAGACCCGGGCCAGCCGCAGCCATAGGAAGTGCAGCGTGGCACGTACCGAGAAGGTCTCGCCCATCCGTTCCAGGTAGTTCCAGGTCAGAACGAAGCCACTGAGGATGAAGAACAGGTCGACGCCCTGGGCGCCCCGGTCGAGCACCGGGGCGAGCGCGTCGCTGAACGCCGGGGACGCCAGCTGCAGCAGCGGGCGGAAATGAAACAGCACCACCCATACCGCGGCGACGATGCGAAGCCCGGTCAGGGCCTTGATCTCTCCGGTGCGCACAACACTCTTTCGCCGGTGGGCTCCGCTTGTCCAGACTGCCTCGGTGCGGGCCCGTCGAGATGCCTCGACGATCAGCAGCCACAACCCGGTAGCCGGCAGCCCTCGCAGACTAGCAGCGCAGATTGACGCGGGAGAAGTTGTCGGCCGGTGCGTCGGCGACGATGTGCAGCACGGCGTTATGAATACTGTAGCGATGCCAGACGACTACCAGGTTGGACGCGGAATCGCCGACATCACCGGCGAACCGGCCGAATGCGGAATGCTCGGCTACGGAGTGGCCTCCCAGCAGACCGACGGGATACACAATCGGCTGCGCGCCCGCGCCTTCGTCATTGCCGACGCCGCCGCCGGCAACCGGCTGCTGCTGGTGGTCTGCGAAATTCCACTGCTGGTCGAAAGCATTCACCACGCGGTGTTGGGTCGCCTGGCCGACACCTACGGTCAGCTCTACACCTTTGACAACGTGATGCTGACCGCGACGCACACCCATTGCGGTCCCGGGGGCTACTCGGATCACCGCCTGTACAACTCCAACACCCACGGGTTCCGGCAGCAGACGTTCGACGCGATCGTCGACGGAATCTGTGAAGCAGTGGACAGGGCCCATGCCGACCTGGCGCCGGCCAGCCTGAGCCTTGCCGTGGGCCGGTTGCATGACGCCAGCAGCAATCGGTCGCCGTCGGCGTTCGCCCGCAACCCCGAGGCCGATCGCGCCCACTTCCCCGACAAGATCGACCCCCAGACCACCTTGCTGCGCATCGAACGCGATGGCCGACTGGTCGGGGCGGTGAACTGGTTCGCCACCCACGGCACGTCCATGACCAACCGCAACACCTTGATCAGCGGGGACAACAAGGGGTACGCGGCCTACCAGTGCGAGCGCCTGGACCACGGCGTCGACTACCTGTCGCCGGCCCCACCGGATTTCATCGCGGCCTTCGCCCAGACCAACTCCGGGGACATGTCGCCCAATATCGGCCGGCGGCCCGGCAGCGGACCCACCGACGACGAATTCGAGAACACCCGGATCATCGGGGGCCGCCAGGCGACCGCGGCCACCGAACTGACCCGGGGGCACGGCACCGAGGTCACCGGAGGGATTGACGCCCGCGCCACCTACGTGGACCTGACCGACTTCGAGGTGCGGCCGGAATTCACCGGCGACGGCCGGGCCCACCGTACCGGTCCCGCGATGGCCGGGACGTCCTGTCTGGCCGGCACCGACGAAGGCGCCGGACCGCTGTATCCGCTGTTGAAACAGGGCCGCAACCGGTTTTTCGACGGGCTGGTGGCCAATACGGTTTTCCGCCTCTCTCCGCGACTGCGCGACGCGCACGCCCCCAAGGGCGCGGTGGGTCCGGGGATCCGGCTGAACAAGGCGTTGTCGCTGCTGATGCCCGAGGGCGGCCCGGTGCAGCTGCTGCGCATCGGTCAGCTGTACCTGATCGGCATTCCCGCCGAAGTCACCATCGTGGCGGGCCTGCGGCTGCGCCGCACCGTGGCCGAGATCGTGGGCGCCGAGCTGCGCGACGTGCTGGTGGCCGGCTACAGCAACGGCTACCTGCATTACGTCACGACGCCGGAGGAGTACGACGAGCAACGTTACGAAGGCGGCAGCACCCTGTTCGGCCGCTGGGAGCTGCCGGCCCTGCAGCAGGTGGTAGCGGAACTGGCCACCGCGATGCGCGACCAGCGGCCCGCCCCCGACGGCAAGCGGCCCGCCGAGCCGTCCCGCCGCCGGCGCTCACGGCGCCGGCCGAAGCCCGATGCGCCGGCCGCCGGCCAGCGGTTCGGCGACGTCGTGGCGGCCCCGGAACGCCAATACCTGCCCGGCGCCACCGTGTCGGCGGTGTTCACCGGCGCCTACCCGAACAACGACCTGCATCGCGGCGGCACCTACGTGCGGGTGGAGCGTCAGACTCCCGAAGGCTGGGACACGGTGGCCGACGACAGCGACTGGTCGACGACCTTCCGCTGGCGCCGCACCGGACGGCGCGGGTCGACCATCACGGTGACCTGGACACTCCCCGACGATGTCGACGGCGGGCGATACCGCCTGCGCTACGACGGCGACGCGCGGGACGCCGACGGGCAGATCACCGCGTTCACCGGAGTCACCGACCCGTTCGATATCTCACCAAAGCGTTAACCGGTCGCCCAAGACGCCTTAACTTCGCCGCATACCGTCGGAAACATCGAGGTCGGCGCACCCGTCGGCAGCGATCCACAGGAAGGTGGGGGCTGGTATGGCAATCGACATCACCACACGGGGAGCGGCGCGGATCAACCCTGTCGTCGAGTGCGGCGGAGCACAGATTCGAGCGCACTACCGTCACCTCGCGACGGTGATCACGGTCCGGGGCGGGATCGACGCCACCAACGTGGACCAACTCAGCGAACACGCCCGGCGATTTGTCCTTGCCAGCGAAGCGCTGGTGCTGGATCTGAGCGGCGTCACCTCGTTCGCCGCCGCCGGCATCTGGCTGCTGTGCGTGCTCGACGGCGACTGCCGCGCCGCCGGCGTGGAGTGGACTCTGATCGAGAGCGCTTCGGTGCACGACCTGCTCGGCGACTTCGACGAGGACGCCATGTTCCCGACATCGCCCTTGGTGGACCAGGCGCTGCACGCTCTTGCCGACGGCAACGACCAGCGCCGTCAGGCGCTGCTGCCCCTGTTCGAGAAGTCGGCCTGATCCGACCCGCCCGAGCCAGGTCCCCACAGCTCCCAGAGATTGGTCTGCAGAGATAGGTCCCCGGAGATAGATCGTCGTCTCGCCACCGCGCTGCGCTGGTGGCCGTTGGCCGGCGTGCTGGCGACACTGGCCCTGGGCGCGGCGGTGGGCCGCGGGTCGACGCCCTTCGACAGTTGGTTCAGCCGGGCCACCGGCGCACTGCTCGGCGCACAGCCCCGGTGGATGTTGGTCTTCACCAGCGGATGGCTGCTCCTGGCGGTGTCGGTGGCCAGCGTCGCGGTGGCCCTGTATCGCAGGCATTGGGTGCTGGCGGCGGCGGTGCTGGCCTGCCCGCTGGCCGCGACCGCCGTGACTGCCGCGCTCAAACACGTCTTCGACCGGCGCAACGGGCCCTACCTCGAATACCCCAGCGGCCATACCGCGCTGTTGGTGTCGGTGCTGGGCATGATGGTCGTGGTGGCAGCCGCCCGGCAGTGGGCGCTGCTGACCGCCGCCGCGGTGAGCCTGCTGGGCATGCTGGGGCTGGTGGCCTGCGGTTACCACTTCTTCACCGACACAGTGGGGGCGGCGATGCTCGCCACCGCGCTGGTCGGCGCAACGGCTCGGTTAACGTCTGCCTGTGATCGTGCTGCTGCCCCCATCGGAGACCAAACGTGCCGGGGGTGACGGCCCACCGTTGCGCCTCGAGACCCTGGCTGCTCCGCAACTGAACGACACGAGAGCCGAACTTCTCGAGGTGTTGGTCGGCCTGGCCGCCGACCGGGACGCCAGCCGCGGCGCCTTGGGGTTGTCGGCGTCGCAGGACGCCGAGATCGAGCGCAACGCCGCGCTCCGGCACGCTCCCACCGCGCCGGCGATCAACCGATACACCGGCGTGCTCTACGAAGCGCTCGACGTCGACTCGCTACGCGGTGCGGCGGCCGCCCGGGCCGCCGCGCGGCTGGCGGTCGGCTCCGCCCTGTTCGGACTGCTGCGCGCCACGGACCCGGTGCCCGCCTACCGGCTGTCGGCGACGTCGAAGCTTCCCGGACGGCCGGGGTTGACCAAACTGTGGCGCCCGGTGCTGGAGCCGGTGCTGGCCGAGATCGCCGAGGCCCAACTGGTGGTCGACCTGCGGTCCGGGTCCTATGCGGCGCTGGCCGCCATCCCCGGAGCCGTTCGTGTCGATGTGATCGCCGAACACCCCGACGGCCGGCGGGTCTCGGTGAGCCACTTCAACAAGGCCCATAAAGGCCGGCTGGCGCGGGCCCTGGCCGCCACCAGGACAGAACCGCAGGACGCCGCGGCGGTCGCGACGGTGGCACGCCGGGCCGGGATGCGGGTGGAACGCGAAGATCGGCGGTTGACGATCGTGGTGCCGGCGTGAGGCGCGACAATGGGCGCATGCGCAGTCTGCGGATGGTGATCGTCATGGCGATACTGCTGACCGGTGCCTCGGGTACCGCGGCCGCCGATCCCGGGAACGAGGTGTCGCCGGCGGCCCGCGCGGCCGGATTCGTCGACGTGCGCAGCGCGGTGCCCGACGCGATCATCGATCTGCGTTACGCCACCGCGAACAACTTCGTCGGCGAACGCCTCTACCCGGCCAACGCCCGGTGTCTGGTGCACGAATCACTGGCCCCGGGACTGGCGACGGCGGCCGCCGCGCTGCGCGCCCGGGGCCGGACCCTGGTGTTCTGGGACTGTTACCGGCCGCACCAGGTGCAGGTGCGGATGTTCGAGGTGGTGCCGAACCCGAACTGGGTCGCCCGGCCCGGCACCTTGGCTCGCAGCCATGAGACCGGCCGATCGGTCGACGTGACGACCGCCGACGCCCACCGGCGGCTGTCGGACATGGGCACCGGGTTCGACGACTTCTCCCCGAACTCCGCGGCTTTCGCCGAGGGCATCAGCGCGCATGCCGCCGCCGAGCGTGCCCTGCTGCGGGATGCGATGCGCGCCGGTGGCCTGGACTACTACGCCGGCGAATGGTGGCACTTCAACGGACCCGGCGCCCAGGTGGGTCGCCCCATCCTCGACGTGGCGGTCAATTAGGTTCCGACGGTGTCGCCAGGTGGCGCTCCACCGATTCGACCTTGGCGGTCATCGCGTCCACCGCGCCGTCGCGCCAGTCGGCTTTGATGACGGTGCTCACCCGAGGTGAGCGTGCCGCCACGGCTTCCACGGCCCGCTGCACCACCGCCATCGCCTCGGCCCAACTGTCGCTTTCGATCACGGTGAACATCGCATCGGTGTGGTTGGGCAACCCGGACTCCCGAACGACCCGGACCGCTTCGGCGACGATCTCGCCGACTCCCTCGCCCACTCCCAGCGGCGTCACCGAGAACGCCACGAGCACCGACACCGCGATCACCCCTCCTTGCCCCCGTTACAGCGAGCCTACCTAGCATCGAGGCCGTGCGAGTTCTGGTTCAGCGGGTCCTGTCGGCCCGCGTCAGCGTCGACGGTCGCACGGTCGGGAAGATTGATCCGCAGGGCCAGGGCCTGCTCGCCCTGGTCGGCGTGACCCACACCGACGACGCTGCCAAAGCGCAGCGTCTGGCCGAAAAGCTCTGGCAGTTACGCATTCTCGACGATCAGAAGTCGGCAGCCGATGTCGGCGCACCGATTCTGGTGGTCAGTCAGTTCACGCTGTACGCCGACACCGCCAAGGGCCGGCGGCCGTCGTGGAATGCGGCCGCGCCGGGACCGGTCGCCCAACCGCTGGTCGCCGAATTCGCCGCGGCGCTGCAACGTTTGGGCGCGCAGGTGGCGACCGGGCAGTTCGGAGCGCATATGCAGGTGGAGTCGGTCAACGACGGTCCGGTGACGGTCCTGCTCGAACTGTGATGCAAAAAACGCATTGCAGTGCGGCGCCAGGCGTTACCGTGTCCCGATGACCACAGCCGCCAAGGTCCGGTGCGGTGTCTACGCCGCGATTGCCGTCGCCGCGTTGATCGCCACCTGGAGCCAGAACCTGGCCTACAACGGAACCGACTTGTCATTCTCCCGGTTCCTGCCGGACACCGCGGTGACGCCCGCCTCGCGCTCGATCACCGCCGACATCCTGCTGCTGGGCCTGTCGGCGACGGTCTTGATGGTCACCGAAGCCCGCAAGCACAACGTGCGGTTCGTGTGGGCCTACATCTTCGGCGGATTCGTCACGGCGATCAGCTTCACGTTCCCGTTGTTTCTGATCGCCCGCGAACGACGGCTGGCCGCCGAGGGCGCCTCGGCGCCACGGCTGGGCGCCCTCGATACGGCACTGCTGGCCGTGTTCACGCTGGTGGTGGTGGCCCTCACCCTGTGGGTCGACACCCGGTAGCCCGGCCCCCGGTTTCCGCGCACCGCACTCGGTAACACCGGACGCGTCGAATGGATCCCCGCCGGCACTCGAGCGCGGTCAACCCCGAGTCAACCCGTATCACTTCATCAAGGCCTTCATCGACCGCCACCACCTTCGGCCTGCCCCGCCGGGCGTCCCGCCCGACGATTGGGACCTGGCGCGATGACTAGCGGCGTTCAGGCGGCGCCGACGCCCCGGTTGCCGATACCGGCGGCCGGTAGACGCCCACCAGGCTGCGATGCCACCATGCCCCGTCGCGTCGCCGCTCGGCCCAGGTGGTGAAGCGATAGTCGTAGAGCAAGATCCGCACGAAGCGCGGCGGGGCGTCGGGAAACGGGTTGCGTCCCAACAGGCGCAGCGTGTCCCGGTCATTGCGCAGCAGGCGTTGCAGTAACGCCTCGCACCACGGTTGCCCGTATCGGGGCGAGAGCGCGGCGAACCACATCAGCCAGTCCAGCCGCAGGTGGTAGGGCGCCCACTGGCGTGGGCATCGCCGCACCGCACCGGGTTTTCCTTTGAACTGGTATTCCCGCCATGAGGTCCGCTCGGTGAGTGCGGCGTCGGTGGTCCCCTCGATCACCAGTTCTCTGCGAAAACGCCCCACCGTGCCGAACGCACCGTAGGTGTTGACCAGATGCAACGGATTGAAACTGGCATTCATCCGCTGACTCCGCGAGGCCATGTTGCGCACCGGCCAGTAACTCAGTATCAGCGTGGTCGCGGCGTAGACCATGACCAGGCCGGCGAACCACAGCGGGGCCTGCGGCAGCGGCGCCGGCTGCAGACCCGCAATCCGTTCGGTGAACCACGCCTGGTCGAGGGCGCCGGCGGCAAGGACGATCGTGATCCAGTTCAGCCAGGCGAAGTTTCCCGAGGCCACCAGCCACAACTGGGTGACGATGATGATCCCGGCGGCGACTCCGGCGACGGGCTGGGGGGCGAACAGCCCGAACGGGACCACGAGTTGAGCGACATGGTTTCCCGCTGCCTCGATGCGGTGCAGCGGTTTGGGCAGGTGGTGGAAGAACCAGCTCAACGGCCCGGGCATGGGCTGGGTTTCGTGGTGGTAGTACAGGCAGGTCAGGTTGCGCCAGCAGGAGTCGCCGCGCAACTTGATCAGCCCCGCACCGAACTCGATCCGAAACAGCAGCCACCGCGCCAGCCACATGACCAGCACCGGTGGTGCAAGCCGGTCGTTGCCCAAGAACACGGCCAAAAGCCCGCATTCCAGCAGAATCGACTCCCAGCCGAACGCGTACCAGGTCTGCCCGACGTTCACGATCGACAGGTACAGCGCCCACAGCGCCAGCCAGATCACCATCACCGCCCACAGCGGGACCCGCTCCCCGGCGCCGAGCGCCAAAGCTGCGGCCACGCCGGCACCGAGCCAGCACAGGCCGGCGAAGAAGCGATCAGAGTAGTGCAGATGAAAGAGGCTGGGGGCCTGCCGGAATGAGCGTCGGCGCAGGTACCGCGGGACCGGCAGCATGCCGTGTTCCCCGATCAGGGCGCGAAACTGGCGGGCGGCGGCAACAAAGGCGATGACGTAGATGGCCGCGATGCCGCGTTCGAGCACCATGCGGCCCAGCCAATACCCCGAACCGTTCAGCCACGTGTTCACACCTGCAACTCCTCGGTGTGATGTTCATACCACCGGAGGCGGCAGGAGTCAGCCGTTTGACAGTGCGCGGTAGAGCAGATGCATGGCCACCGTCGTCGAGCGTTCCCGCACGTCGGCCCGCTCCCCCGGCAGCCGGGTCGTCCGCGTGATCTTGCGGCCGTCGCCAAGCGCGATGCAGAAGCACACGGTGCCCACCGGTTTGTCCGGCGTCCCGCCGCCGGGTCCGGCGATCCCGGTGATCGCCACCGCGGTGTCGGCGCCGAAGCGGCGCAGTGCGCCGGCGGCCATGGCCTCGGCGACCGGCTCGGACACCGCGCCGTGTTCGGCGATCAATGCCGCATCGACCCCGAGCAGTTCGACCTTCGCCTCGTTGGAATAGGAGACGACTCCACCCGCCAGATAGCCCGAGGCGCCGGGCGGGTCGGCCAGGCGCCCCGCCAGCAGGCCGGCGGTGCAGGACTCGGCGGTCGCGATCTGTCTACCGGCCAGTGCTGAGGCCACCAGATCGTCGATCTGCGATCCGTCCTCGGAAAAGATCGCCCCGGCATGGCGCTCGCGCAGGAGTTCGAGCAGCTGCCGGTAGGCCTCGGCCGCGTCCGGCTCGTAGCGGGTGACGATCTCCAGTTCGCCGCGACGCAGGCAGGTGGTGATCTCCAACCGGTGGAAGCCGGGGATGGTCTCCTGGGCGTGCCGCAGGGTGTCGGCCAGGCCGGACTCCGGCAAGCCGAACATCCGGATCATCTGCTGCGCGTAATGCGTGCGTCCGGCGATCGCCTGTTGGACTGCCGGGGTCGCTACCGCCTTGTGCCACATGGGTTGTAGCTCGCGCGGCGGCCCCGGCAGCACCATCACCGTCGGTGTGCCGGGCACCACCACGCCGGGCGCGGTGCCCACCGGGTCCAGGATCGTCGCCCCCGCCGGGACCATCGCCTGCTTTCGATTGGCTGCCCGGACCGTCGCGAAATCGGGGGCACCCGGACCGCTGTATCGCGCCATCATGGGCTTGATGATCTCGGCGATCCGGGCTTCCAGAACCTCGTCGAGCACAATGTCGCGGCCGCAGAACCTGGCCACCGTCTCGACCGTCAGGTCGTCGGCCGTCGGCCCCAGGCCGCCGCTGGTGATGATCAGGTCAACACCCTCGGCGGCCAGGAACCGCAGCTGGCTCTCGATGTCGGTGGGCCGGTCGCCGCAGATCGTGATGTGCGCCAACTCGACTCCCAATTCCAGGAGCCGGTCGGCCAGCCACGGTCCGTTACGGTCGGCCACCCGTCCGGTCAGTACCTCGGTACCGGTGACAACGATTCCTGCGCGTGCGCTCACCGGTCCGAGATTACGCAGTGCCTCAGGGCAGACCCGGAATCAGGACGAGCTCCATCGGCGTCGCCGGTGCGACCGGAGCCGTCGGCAGGTACCCGCTGGGCGCGAATGCCGTCGGTGCCGCCGCGACCGGAGCCGGGCCGAAGTTGGGCAGCGGGAAGGGCAGAACCGAACTCAGGCTCGCCGGAAGGTTCGAGATTCCGGGCAGCCCGGCGGCGGAGGTCGCCTGGCTGGCCGCGGTCGACGCGGTCGATGTCGGCGGCACGTTGAGGGTCGCGGTCGCCAGGGGCGCCTGACCCGGTGCTGTGGGCGGCGCGAGCGTGGTGCCGGCGAGCGCCGATGTGGTGGTCTGCAGCAATTGCTGCGGGAGGCTGGTCGAAGTCGCGACCATCTGCTCGACCACCCCGGCCAGCCCCGGGTTGATCGGCACGGCGTCGGCGGTGGCGGTGGCGCTGGACGCCAGCGCCCCCAGGAACAGTCCCGCTGCGGCGCCGGCGGCGACGGTCAGGTACTTACGGACACGTGACATGGCTTCTCCCCAATCCCGATTACAAGGTCGAGACCAAAGTTAGCCGTGTGAAAACTGTTGCTCGTGTGACACGAGGGGCGTTTATGCAACCGATGCGAACCGGAGTCGCGGCGGTTACCCGGCCCGCATCAGCGTCCCAACCAGCTCCGGACCTTCGCCAGGTCGGTGGTGTGAACGAGCAGCACGGTGTCCTCATAGTGGGACCCACCGTTGAGGATCTTGTCGTCGCGCCAGATGGCATGGACGTGGTAGATGCCGCGGTTATAGATATCGACCCGCTCGCGCCGGGTACGCCGCCAGCCTTGCTGTGCTGCCGTCTCCGACAGGGCTTCCCGCGCGTCGGTCGCGATGGTCTCACTGGTCATGGAGCCGACTCTCTTTTCGCATAGGCCCTCCACGCTATCAGCTGACCGGCTCACCATCGTTTTCCCGCGGCGCCAGACCTGCCGGCGGGCCGGGGGCAGAACGTAACATCGACGGCGATGACCGCAGCAGCGAGCGATCTGGTCGCCGACGTCGCCCGGGCCGAGCCGGGCGCCCGCATCGGGGCGTTCTTCGACTTGGACGGCACGTTGGTGTCCGGATTCACCGCCACCGCCCATGCCGGCGACCGGATCCGCCGGCGCCAGGCCCGCGCCGGCGAGGTGCTCGGCGTCGTCGAGGCGGCGCTGCGCTACCGCCTGGGCCGCATGCAGTTCGAACGCCTGCTGGTACGGGCCGCGGGTTATCTGCGCGGCGAGTCCATCGACGAACTCAACGATGTCGGCGCCCGGCTCTTCGCCGACCACATCACCAGCCGCATCTACCCGCACATGCAGGAGGTCGTGCGGGCGCATCAGCGCCGCGGCCACACCGTCGTGCTGAGTTCCTCGGCCCTGACCATCCACGCCGAACCGGTGGCACGGTTCCTGGAGATCGCCCACGTGCTGTGCAACCGGTTCGAGCTCGACGACCGGGGCCTGCTCACCGGGGACATCGTCCAACCCGTGGTCTGGGGCCCCCAGAAGGCGGCCACGGTGCAGTCGTTCTGCGCGGACACGGGGATCGACCTGGGCCAGAGCTTCTTCTACGCCGACGGCGACGAGGACGCGGCACTGATGTCGCTGGTGGGCCGCCCGCGGCCGGTCAATCCCCGTCCCCGGCTCGCCACGCTGGCCACCGAACACGGCTGGCCGGTGCTGCGCATCCCCGGCCCGAGCCGCCCCGGCGGGCGCTCTGTGCTGCGCGCCGCCGGCTTCGGGGTCGCGGTCCTGCGCGCACTCTCCTCGCGCTGAGCACCGATGACCCGTGACACGACTGCCGGTAGTCTGAGGTTTCCCCAGCGCAGCTAGGCCCGACTGGCCCCGCGATGCCTGAATCTGGTAGTTAATTAGAACACGTTTCACTTCGATCCCGCCCCCGAAGGAGTAGGTAATGCACACTCCCCTCTGCGACGAACTCGGCATCGAGTTCCCGATCTTCGCTTTCACGCACTGTCGCGACGTTGTCGTCGCCGTGAGCAAGGCCGGCGGTTTCGGGGTGCTGGGCGCGGTGGGCTTCACGCCGGAGCAGCTCGAGATCGAGCTGAACTGGATCGATGAGAACATCGGCGACCACCCGTACGGCGTCGACATCGTCATCCCGAACAAGTACGAGGGCATGGACTCCGGCCAGTCGGCCGACGACCTGGCCGAAACGCTGCGCCAGCTGGTGCCCCAGCAGCACCTCGACTTCGGCAAGAAGCTTCTCGCCGACCACGGCGTGCCCGTCGAGAACGCCGACGAAGACAGCCTGCAGCTGCTGGGCTGGACCGAGGCCACCGCCACGCCCCAGGTCGAGGTCGCGCTGCAGCACCCCAAGGTGACGATGATCGCCAACGCGCTGGGCACTCCCCCGGCGGACATGATCAAGCACATCCACGAGTCGGGCCGCAAGGTTGCCGCGTTGTGCGGTTCGGCGTCGCAGGCCAAGAAGCACGCCGCGGCCGGTGTGGACATCATCATCGCCCAGGGCGGCGAGGCCGGCGGCCACTGCGGCGACGTGGGCTCGATCGTGCTGTGGCCCGAGGTCGTCAAGGCGGTCGCGCCGCTGCCCGTGCTCGCGGCGGGCGGCATCGGCAGCGGTCAGCAGATCGCTGCGGCCCTCGCGCTGGGAGCGCAGGGCGCGTGGACCGGCTCGCAGTGGCTGATGGTCGAGGAATCCTCGAACACCGAAGCCCAGCACGCGGCCTACATCAAGGCGGGCAGCCGCGACACCGTCCGCAGCCGGTCCTTCACCGGCAAGCCGGCCCGGATGCTGCGCAACTCCTGGACCGAGGCGTGGGAGGCTCCCGAGAACCCCAAGCCGCTGGGCATGCCGTTGCAGTACATGGTCTCCGGGATGGCCGTGCGCGCCACGAACAAGTACCCCAACGAGAGCGTCGACGTCGCGTTCAACCCGGTCGGCCAGGTTGTCGGTCAGTTCACCAAGGTGGAGAAGACCGCGACCGTCATCGAGCGGTGGGTCCAGGAGTACCTCGAGGCGACCAGCACTCTCGAAGCCCTCAACGAGGCTTCGGGCTCCTGACCGGGTTCGGCCCGGCGAGCAGAAACGGTTGCGCCGCAAGGGCGTAAAGACCGAAAAGCACGAACGGCGCCAGCAGCGGTAGCCACGGCAGCCGCCACGGGAACACCGTCGCGACCAATCCCGCGACGGTGAACCCGAGGGCGAACGTCACCGTGGCCGGGGTCAGCGGGGCGCGGTGGCGCAACATCAGGTAGCCGACCGCGCTCAGACCGGTGGCCGCCGCCCACACGCTGGGCGCATCGGTGATCGCGATCGCGGCGACGGCGAGCAGCACGGCACCTGTCGCCGCCGCGCGCCACCGCAGGCCCAACACCACGGCGCCGGCCACCGGCAACACCGTGGCCGCCGCGATGCCCGACGCGCTCAACCCGCCGAGGGCGGCCATCGCCAGCCCGCACAGGCAGGCCAGCACCGGCGGCGCCGGGCCGCCGGCCGCGCCGATGGGCGTCATCACCGCACCGCCCCCGACCGGCGGTGCGGCGTTGCGACCCGCATGGCCTGCTCCAGTGGCTCGTGCCGCGGCCAGGGGGCGACATCGACGCCGATGATGGCCATGTCCCGGTACATGGTGGTGCGCTGCAACGCCCAGATCCGGTCCACCAGGGGATCCAGTTCGTCCTCGAAGGGCGAGCCGGGCAGCACGTCGACCGCAAGGACGACGTGACCGCGTTTGCGCAGATCGGTCAGCGCCAGGGCGAATTCGGTGTCGAGCAGCGTGGAGAACGCGATGATCAAAGCACCCGCCGGCACCGCCGCCCGGGGTGCCAGCGTTCCGGTGGTCGACTCCACGCCGTCGCCGGCGCCCAGGACCGCGTCGACGATGCGATAGAACTGGCGCTGGCCGATCTCCGCCCCGGTCCAGCGGGGGTGCCGGCCGCCGAGGATGACGACCCCGGCACGATCGCCGCTGCGCAGTGCGGTCTGGACCACCTGCGCTGCGCCCAGCACCGATCGTTCGGTCGCCTCGGTCGCCGGCCCGGCGGGCTGGGGGTAGGAGTCGATCAGCACCACCACGTCCGCGCCGCGATCGGTCAGTCGCTGCGTCACATGCAGGCTGCCCCGACGTGCGCTGACCGGCCAGTTCACCGAGCGCAGCGGGTCGCCGGGAACGTAGGCGCGGATATCGGCGTATTCGACGCCGCGGCCCGGGTGCCGGGTCAGGTGGGTCCCCACCCGATCGAGCAGATCGCTGTGCGGAACCGGTGTGGGCTGCGGCGGCGCCGGTGGGAACACGGTGACCTCGGCGACGTCGACGGTCGCGGTGCCGGCCAGCAGTCCGCCCCGGCTCACCGTCGACACCGTGGCGCGAATCGGATAGCGGCCCCAGCGTGCCGCCGTGGCCAGCACCGATATCCGGCACCCGGACCCCGTCGTGGACACCGTGCTCACCAGGGCGATCACCGGATGCGCCGAGACCTCCACGCGAATCCGGGTCGCCTCGGCGTCGGACGCAGTGGCGCCGAGGGTCAGTTCGACCGTCTCGTTCTCGAAGCAGCGGCGCGCCGGGGGCGTCGCATGGATGCGCACGACCGGATGGGGCGGCTGTGCGTCCAGCGAGCACAACATCGCCAGCAACGGCGCGGCGAAGGCGATCAACTGCCAGCGTGCCGCACCCACCGCCGCCACCAGGGCCACCGCGGCAGCGGTCGCCAGCGCCGTGGCGAAAGGCGATGCCCGCCAGCGCAACACGGCGTCCACCACACGCACGTCGGGATCGTTCGTCACGACGGCGCCGCCTCCGGGGTCCGTGGCACCGGCAGACGCCGCAGCAGGTCCTCCACCACGTCGGTGCCCTGGACGCGGCGCACCCACATCTCCGGCCGCAGCGTGATCCGGTGTGCGATAGCCGAGGTGGCCAACGCCTTGACGTCTTCGGGTATCACGTAATCGCGGCCGAGCAGCAGGGCACGTGCCCGGGCCAGCTGAACCAGATCGAGCTCCGATCGCGGGCTGGCGCCCACCGCCACCTGCGGATGACGCCGGGTACCGGTGGCCAGTGCAACCACGTAGCGCAGCACGTCGTCGTGCACACTGACCTGTTCCACCGATTCGCGCATCGCCACCAGCTCGTCGGCGTCGACGACCTTGCGCACCGTCGGCAGGGCGGCTCCGCGGTCCAGGCGCCGGCGCAGCATGGCCGCCTCCCCCTGCTCGGACAGGTAGCCCAAGTGCAGTCTGATCGCGAACCGGTCCAGCTGCGCCTCCGGCAACGGGTAGGTGCCCTCGTACTCGATCGGGTTGTCGGTGGCCAACACGATGAAGGGCGTCGGCAACCGGTGCGTGGTGCCGTCGATGCTGACCTGGCCTTCGGCCATGGCCTCCAGCAGGGCCGCCTGGGTCTTGGGTGGCGTGCGGTTGATCTCGTCGGCCAGCACCAGGTTGGTGAAGATGGGTCCGCGCCGGAATTCGAAACGGCCCGTGGACATCTCGTAGACGGTGGTGCCGAGCAGGTCGGCGGGCAACAGGTCAGGGGTGAACTGCACCCGAATGAAGTCCAGCCCGAGTGCGGCCGCGAATGACCGGGCGATCAGCGTCTTGCCCAACCCCGGCAAGTCCTCGATGAGCACGTGACCACCGGCCAGCACCGTGGTCAGGATGAGCGACAGCGCCGAGCGCTTGCCCACCACCACGCGTTCGATCTCATCGAGTACCGCGGTGCAGCGCTGCCCCGTGGTGGCCGCGGCGCCGGACAGCCCGGTGCTCACGCCTGCTCCAGCCGGCACAGGATCTGCTCCAGCACGACACGGCCCGGGCCGGGGCCCGCGTCTGCCCTCGGGGCGACGTTGCTGGGATCGACCCAGGTCCACAACTGTGCGCCGAACAGCAGCGCCCCGGTGGCCTCGAACGCCACGGGATCTTTGAGTCTGCCCTGCCCACTGGAGATCTCGAAGCGCCGGGCCAGGATCGGTCGCCAGCGCCGGTCCCAGTCGGCCCGCGTCGATTCCGCCCAGCGGAGTCTGGCCTCGGTACCCGAGCGCCACCGGCGCAGTGCCTCGCCAGGCTCGTCGATGGCCGTCGGCGGCGCCGCCACGGCCGAGCCGCCCTCGATCAACAGACGCCGGGCCCCGCCCATCAGCAGTGCTGCCGCCAGGGCCGCCGCCCACAGCACAAACTGACGCTGATGGGTCATCAACGCCACCACCTCAGCGCCGGCGATCAGCGGGAATCCTTGCAGAAAGAGCGTTTTCATCTCGGCCTCCGCAGTTCTTCGAGAACCATCCGCAGCGCGTCGACGGCGTCGGCGCGGTGTTGCTCGGTCATCTGGTGCGCACTGAAACGCGCCTCGGCGAACAACCCCACCAGCCGGGCGGCGTTGTCCGGCGCCAAGGCATGGTGGTCGACGGCGCGAGCGAGCACTTCGGTGGGTGTGTCGAACGCGCGGGGGGCGATATCGGGATCGGCACCGAGGTGGCGTTCCATCTCCGTGTAGCAGGCGATGATCGCCGCCCGCGGCTCCCGGCTGGGGTCGATGATGCGGGCCAGGCCGAGTTCGGCTGCCCGCACCAGTGTTTCGCCGGTGCTCGCATTGCCCCCCACCGCCGCGAGCACCGTGCTCGGCGGTGGCGCAGGGGGGCGGTTGCGTGTGGCGACCACCGCGGCGGCGACCAGGGCCGGCACCAGGGTCAGCAGGGCCAGCAGATAGGCGCTTCTACCGCCCGGCGGTCCGCCGGATGCCGGCCGGGGCGCCGGTGGCGGATCGCTCGGTGAGCTCGATGCGGCGTCGCCCGCCCCGGCGACCTCCACCGGAATCCCGAGGTGGTGCCCCGCTCCGAATTTTGCCAGGACCACCAGCGTCAGCAGCCACAACGCCAGCGCCGCCACGACCAGCAGCACCGCCCGCCGGACCGGGACCCGACCCCCGAGGAAGGCCAGCGGTACCGGCCCGGCGCCGCCGGGCTGAGAGCGCCGATGCCGCGTCCGGTGCACGATGGCGAGCACCACGACGGCGCCGGATACCGCCAGCAGGCCGGCCAGGATGATTGCCTCTACCGCGCCCCCGGACTCGGCCCGCCGCGGCCCGCGCTGGGCGCCCGGCAGGTAGCCACGGGTGGTCGCCCCCGCGGCGAGCAGCAACACAGTCAGGGCGATCACCCGCACGGTCGTCCTGTCGGCCCTTGCGGCAACACCAGTCACCTGGGTCGCCCGCCGTTGCCGCGGCATTCCCCATACTGGCACGCCCGGGCAGGCCGCGGCCAGGACGCCGCAGAGGACCGCAACCGGCGGCCGGCGACTGCGCGCCGCTGCGCAGCGCTAGGAGGACTCCTCGTCGTGACCGCCGAACTGCTTACGCATCGCCGAGAGCACCTTGGCGCCGAACTCGAACAGGTGGCGCGAGGAGAATCGCGCGTAGAGCGCGGTGGTCAGCACCGGCGCGGGCACTCCCTCGTCGATTGCGGCGATGACGGTCCAGCGGCCCTCGCCCGAATCCGATACCCGGCCGGCGAACTCCGCCAGATCCGGCGATGTGTGCAACGCATCGGCAGTCAGGTCCAGCAGCCACGAACCGATCACGCTGCCCCGGCGCCATACTTCGCTGACCTGCTCGATGTCGATGTCGTAGCGGTAGAACTCCGGATTGGCCAGCGGTGCGGTCTCGGCGTCGCCGGGTTGGGTCTGCGCGCCGATGTTGGCGTGGTGCAAGATGTTCAGTCCCTCGGCGATCGAGGCCATCATCCCGTACTCGATGCCGTTGTGCACCATCTTCACAAAGTGCCCCGCCCCCGTCGGGCCGCAGTACAGGTAGCCGTTCTCCGCCTGCGTGATCGGCCCGTTGCGCCCCGGTGTGCGCGGGGCGCAGTCCACTCCCGGTGCCACCGTGGCGAAGATCGGCTCGGCGTGGTCGAACGCCGTTCGATCTCCACCGACCATCAGACAGTAGCCACGCTCGCGGCCCCACACGCCGCCGCTGGTACCGCAGTCCAGCAGGCGGATCCCCTTGGCGGCCAAAGTCTTTGCGTGCGCTATATCGTCGCGGTAATAGGTGTTCCCGCCGTCGATCACGACGTCGCCGTCCGTCAGCAGGCCGGTCAGCTCGTCGATGACACCCGTGGTGATCGCACCGGCGGGCACCATCACCCACACCACCCGCGGGGCCGGCAACTGTGCGGCGAGTTCGGCCAGCGAGTGCACCCCGGCGGTGTTGGGTTCGTCGGCCAAGGCGCGGACCGCGTCCGGGTTGTGGTCGTAGACGACGCATTGGTGGCCGCCGGCGACCATTCGCCGGACCAGGTTGGCGCCCATCCGGCCCAGGCCGATCATCCCCAGCCGCATGGTGCGCTGGTGCCTACCGGCTGTCATCCCCTCGAAGCTAGCCCCCCAGTCTGGGCGGAAGCTGATCGGCGGATGCGCCGGGTTCGGTCAGCCGACCGGGGCGATTCCCGGCGGGAAGTAGGGGCCGACGCCGCCGGTGTAGATCCCGGGCTGCCAGCCGCGTGCGCCCAGGCACAGCAACGGCAGCCCATCGGGCGACTGCGCCGCCGACTGCGGGTTCGGGCAGGGCGAACCGATCTCCTGCACCCCGTAGAGCGGGTAGGAGATCTGCCAGAAGCCGGTGTCCTTGGGCGGCCACTGGTTGGCGATGAAGTGGCATGCCAAGGCTTGACCGTTGGGGCCATGCCCGTAGATGAAGCGCTCCCAGCTGAAGCACGCGTCACCCTGCCGCTGCCCCTCGGCCATGCCCGGTACGTCGCCGGGGTAAGCCACCGCGTCCGGTGCGGCGCCGAGGGCGACCACACCCGCGGCTCCCGCCAGGAGAGCAGCTGCAGCTAGTTCACGAATCATTCTTCGCCTCAGTCCGTCGATCCAGGCCGGTGTTCCTCGCGTGAGAGCCTAACGGGTGCGCGTCGCACGCCATCAGGAATCCGTCCGGAAGCCCTCAGGCCCGGGCGCTAAAGTGCCGCGGATGACCGCAACACAGTGGCAGCTCGACGCATCGGACGGCCAACTGCTGGTCCACACCGACGTTGCGGGCCGGGCATCCAAGATGGGACACCGGCTCACCATCGCCATGGAGCGCTGGCAGGCGCGCGTGTCGTGGTCCGGCGAGTCGCCCAGCGGCGTGGACCTGGTTGTCGAAGTGGATTCGCTGCGGGTGCTGCAGGGCGAAGGCGGCGTGACACCGCTGACCCCGCCGGAGAAGACGCTGATCCGCAGTAATGCGCTCAAGTGCCTGGCCGCCGACAAACATCGGCTGATCCGATTCGTCTGCGATGACGTCGAACCGGCCGGCGACGGCTACCAGCTGTCCGGAACGCTGGAGATCAACGGGCGGCGCAAGCCGCACGTCATCACCGTCCGGGTGGCCCATGAGGACGGTTCCTGGCGGGTCAGCGGTGACACCACGGTGCGCCACAGCGACTTCGGGGTGCGGCGCTATTCGATGTTGATGGGTGCCATGCAGGTCGCCGACGAGGTGACGGTGTCGCTGTCGCTGTCGCTGTCGGCGAGCATCGGTGCCGACCCGCCGCACCGCGGGTGACTCAGCGCCCCGACGGGCCGAATACGTGCTCCCGAACGCGCTCCAGCAGGGGCGGGACGCCACCGGGCTCCGACAGGTCCGAACCGATCTCCGAGGCGTCCCACAGCGAACCGAACTCCGCCGGCGCGTCCGCGGTCTCGACCGGTGCGGCCGGTGCGGCCGGTGGGAGCGCCGGGATCGCCGCCGGCGCCGGGGCGGGCACCATGACGCGGGCCACCGTCGCACGCTGGGGTGCCGGCAATTCCGGCGCTGACCTGTCGGGGCCCAGTTGCATGCTCAGCGCGGCCGCCAGCGATGCCACCAGAGTCACCGTTCCCACCGCCAGCATCAGCAGGGCTGCGGCGTAGGACAGCGGGCGGGGCCGATGCCGGCGCAGGGATTCGACCGCCAATCCGGCGGCCGGAGCGCCCAGCGGCGTCGAGGTCAATTCGGCGTGCGGGGCCAAGGCCTGCGCCGCGCCACCCGCCAGCGCCTGAATCGCGCCGCCCTGAACGAAAACCGGCATCCCAAGGTGGGACTCCAAGCGCCGCCCGAGCCGGTCCATACCTCGCACCGATCCGGCGACCGTCAGCGTCTCCGGCCGCTGACCGCCTGCGACCAGCCTCTCCCCCAGCCAGCCGGCGACCTGGTCGAAGTCGGTGACCGCATGGGAGTCGACCACCGGGTCCGGGGCTCCCGGGCACGCGGGCAGGACCAAGGTGGCCAACCCGGGTTCGACGACGCAGACCGCAGCGGCCTGAAGGCCGCCGGCCAGCGAGGCAGCCGCCAGGCCGTAGCGCACCGGCACCACGTGGTCGAAGCCGGCGTCGGCGAGCGACTCCAGCAGTAGCGCCGCGGCGACGGCCGCATCGTCACTCCAGGTGACCGCCACCCCGCGCAGGCGATCGCCGCGGGCGGCCAGCATGGTCCCCGCCCGGGCGGCCACCGCCTCCGCCTGTGCGGCAAGGTCGACCGCGTCCGGACCGGCATCGCCGCCGTCGACCCATACCTCTTCACCCATCCCCGGGCTGTGCGAGCCCGCGGTGACCCAGCCGATTGTCGACGGGGTGACCGCCAGCCCCAGTACGGTGTCCAAAATCGCGCGCCCCAATCGGTCCCGACCTGCGCTGTCACGGCCGCTGCCGGAGCCCCTTGCCGCGCCCACGGGCGGGATCGGCTCGGCAGCCACAGCGGACAAGCGACTGCTCAGTGCAGTGTTTTTCTCGGCTTATCGGTGGGCAGCCTACGCGTGTCGTGCTGCATGTTCTAGCCGGGTACCGGCCGGAAATCGGGTATGCTATGGAGCGAGTCGATCCCGGGAACGGCCGCTTGAGTTGCGAAATGCGGCCGTTGCTGCATGTGAAGGACCGATCCGAAGTGGTGGCGCACAGCGTCGCGATCGTGAGAGTGACCGTTCCACAGTGAGACGACAAGGGGCAGGAATGACAGACGTGACCAAGGGATTGCGCTGGGCACGCCGACTTTTAGTCGGCGCGGTAGCTGCCGCAGCGTTGCCGGGCCTGATCGGCCTGACCGGTGGCGAGGCAACCGCATCGGCGTTCTCGAGGCCGGGTCTGCCGGTCGAGTACCTGCAGGTGCCTTCGGCCGGTATGGGCCGTGACATCAAGGTGCAGTTCCAGCCGGGCGGTTCGGGCTCACCGGGTCTGTACCTGCTCGACGGGATGCGGGCCCAAGACGATTACAACGGCTGGGACATCAACACCCCGGCCTTCGAGTGGTACTACCAGTCGGGCATCTCGGTGATCATGCCGGTCGGCGGTCAGTCCAGCTTCTACAGCGACTGGTACCGCCCGGCGTGCGGCAAGGCGGGCTGCTCCACCTACAAGTGGGAGACCTTCCTGACCAGTGAGCTGCCGGCCTACCTGGCCTCGGAGTACGGCGTGAGCCAGAGCCGTAACGCCGCGGTCGGTCTGTCGATGGCCGGTGCGTCCGCGATGACCCTGGCGATCTACCACCCCAACCAGTTCGTCTACGCCGGTTCCCTGTCGGGTTACATCAACCCGTCCGATGGCAAGAGCTGGATCGGCCTGGCCATGGGTGACGCGGGCGGCTTCAAGAAGGAAGACATGTGGGGCCCCGACGACGACCCGGCATGGCTGCGCAACGACCCGACGGTCAACGTCGGCAGGCTGGTGGCCAACAACACCCGCCTGTGGGTCTACTGCGGAAACGGCCGCCCGAACGAGTTGGGCGGCGACAACCTGCCCGCCACGTTCCTGGAGGGCAACTTCATGATCGGGCAGAACAAGAAGTTCCAGGAGCTCTACACCGCGGCCGGCGGCAACAACGCGATCTTCAACTTCCCGGACTATGGCACCCACAGCTGGGAGTACTGGGGCCAGCAGCTGCAGGCCATGAAGCCCGACCTGCAGAGCCACCTGGGCGCAAGCGGCGGCAGCTAGCGCTGTCCATCGCGGCGGTCTTACCACTGGGTCCCATCCGATTTCGGATGGGACCCAGTGCTTTTCCCACAGGGGTTACCCCAGCCCGCCGGACGTGATTGGATGGGGCGCATGCAGGGTTCTGCGACAGTTCATATGGCTGCCCCGGCTGAACGGATCTGGGAGCTGGTGGCCGACGTCCGCAACATCGGCAAGTTCTCTCCGGAGACCTTCGAGGCCGAATGGCTCGACGGCGCGGACGGCCCCGCGGTGGGCGCACGATTTCGCGGCCACGTCCGGCGCAACGGCATAGGTCCGGTGTACTGGACGACCTGCCGGGTCACCGAATGCGAGCCCAACCGGGTGTTCGGGTTCGCGGTGCTCGCCGGTGACCGTGCGGTGAACCGCTGGCGCTACGAGCTCACCCCCACCGCCGACGGCACCGACGTCACCGAGTCATTCCGGCTGGCCGATTCCTTGCTCACCACGGTCTACTACTGGCTGTTCGGCGGTTTCCTCAGGCAGCGCAACAACATTCGCGACATGCGGCGCACGCTGGAACGCATCCGCGACGTTGCCGAACAGCCCTAACGGCCTCAGCCCAGACTGTCCGGGTCGGCCAGCGGCAACACCAGAAACGACGGCGTGGGCCCGCCCTGGTGCACCTGGTAGAGACCACCGGCCAGTGCGCGCCGGGTGGGCACGTTGGGGACCAGGTGCGGAAAGTCGTAGGTGGTCAATGTCAGCCGCAGCCGGTGCCCCGGTGTGATCAGGGCCGCGGTCGGGAAGATCTCGATGTCGTAGCGGGTCAACTGTCCCGGCTCCACCGGCTGCACCGCGTCCCGGGTGCTGATGTGATGCGGGCGCAGCACCGTGCCGTCCGGCAGATACCAGGTGCGGGCGGGGTCCAATTTCCGGTGCGAGCCCAGCAGCGCTCCCATGGTCAGCGGCCGGGATGCGCCCTCCGGCGCTACGTCGTCGAGGTGGGCGACCCACAGCGTCTCGGTGGTGTCAGCCGTCGCCTGCACACTGAGTGTGATCGGTCCGGCCAGCAGGGTCGGCGAGCCGAACGGCTCCGTCGTGTAGGTCAACGCTCCCCGGTGCAACCGGCTGTTGTCCTGGTCGTAGCGGGTGCGACCGCCCGCCGATGCGGTGACGTAGCTGTTGAGTCCCAGCGACCACTGTTCGAGGCTGCGTCCCGACACCGGGCCGCGCGAACGGTAGGTCAGCTTGGCCACGGTTTGCTCGGCCGGGGCGTCGTCGGCCAGCCGGCCGTCATGGGCCAGGTAGAGCCGGGTCGGTTCCGCTTCGGGGATCGGGTATTGGCCGGTGTGATACCACCGCCGGTCGCCGATCGCCTGGAAGGTGAACGGCGAGCCCGAGATCGCCGCCGTCTCATCGTCTTTCAGCCAGTAGTCGAACCAGCGCAGCTGCAGATCCTGCATCTGGAGACCATCGAAATCCGACACGTGATACCACGGCCCCATCAGCAGCCGGATTCGGTCGACGGTCGGCTGGCCGGGCTCCATCGGAGCGCTCGCGGGGCGACCGACGCTGGAGTTCTGCAGCGCGGCGTAATTCAGCGGCGCACCCCGCTGGAAGGCATCGTGCCAGCCGCCCACCAGAAAGACCGCGACGTTGTTGGCGGCGATCGCGGGCAGTAGCGGATCAGACCGCATCCGGTCCCACACCGGTCCGTCGTAGGCGGCCTCGCCGCCGGCACTCACGTCGGCGATCAACGGCCAGAAGTAATTTCGCTGGTCCTTGCCACGCTGCCGCACAGCGGCGAGCCCGCCGGCTCGGGGCCGCTCGTGCCCACCCCGTGCGAGGAATTCCAGTGTCGGATTGATGACGTTGAGCATCGAGTACACCGCGCCGTAGCCGCGCACCGCCGGCATGTGGGTCGCGCCACCCATCGTCGCAACGTCCCGGTAGAAGTCGTTGGCGGCCATCACCGGGAAGATCGCCTTGAGCGGCGAGTCCGGGCCCACGGAGGCCGCGGTGAACAGCTGGTTGATCGCCAGGTAGGAAATACCGAACATGCCGACCCGGCCGTTGGAGTTCGGCAGCTTCGCCGCCCAGGCGACCAGCTCGGCCCCGTCTCGGGCCTGGTCGGGACCGAACATCTCGAACGACCCGCCGGATGCCCCGGTGCCGCGGACGTCGACCATCGCCTCGATATAGCCCCGCCGGATCAGGCGCGGGGTCGGCCCCCCACCGATCTGGGCCGCCGGTGGCGGGGCCAGCTTGCCGTACGGGGTCAGCGACAGCAGCACCGGAAACGGCCCGGGGGCGGGCTGTCCGGTCTCCGGCACGGTGGGGTAATGCACGTCAGCCCGTAGCACCACGCCATCGCTCATCTGCACGGCCACGTTGCGCCGCACTCCGACGCCATATTCGGCGGGACGCGGAGTCCACTCCGGACTCAACGGCGAGGAGCTGTACTTACGGGTCCTGGGCGCAGCGGCCCGGCGCGCCGCGATTCCCGCGGCCCCGACCGCGGCGACAGCGGCCAACGCCAATCCTGCCTGGCGTGACCGTCCCGGGCGCCTCAAGCCCGGCTCGGCAGCGTCAACGTGCACGCCTGCCCGATATCGAGGGTGCGCAGCAGCCGGCCCATGCCCAGCCACAACGCACACGACAGCGCAAGGTCGGCGAGCAGCTCGTCGCTCAGGTGCTCGGCGCACCGCGACCAGAAATCTTCGTCGTCGCCCAGGCCGGTGTGGTCTGTGGCGAACCGGTGGGCGAACTCGGCGGCGATCCGCTCCTGGGGGCTGAACCCCTCCCAGGTGCGCCACTGGGCCGCATGCTCGTAGAGATCTTCGCTGACCCCGGCTGCCGGGCCGTCGGCGTCACGGGTGTTGGCGCAGACCGTGCACTCGTTGTCCAAGGCGATCACCATCCGGGCCAACTCCCGGGTGCGCAGCGGCAGCCGGCCGCGGGAGTAGACCGCCGTGCTGAAACCGCCGATTCCAGCGGCCAGTTCGGGCGACTTGACCATCCAGCCCATTACGTCGTCTGGGGCGAAATCCCCGATTCGGCTCATACCTTGGGATACTAGCGGGTCGCCGGTTCGCCAAGGCCGCTAAAACATCCTGTCCCCCAGGACCTCATGAGGGCGGGCGGGCGACACACTGCGCGGAGTACAGCGCCTCGCCGAGCTTGTCCATCAGCTCCAGCTGGGTTTCCAGATAATCGATGTGGGACTCCTCGTCGGCGAGGATGGTCTCCAGAATCTGGGCGGTGGTGCTGTCCTGCTTCTCCCGGCACATGACGATGCCCGGCCGCAGCCGGTTGAGCACGTCGATCTCCAGCGCCAGGTCGCTCTCGAACTGCTCGCGCAGCGTCTGGCCGATTCGCAGCGACCCGATGCGCTGATAGTTCGGCAGGCCGCCGAGCACCAGAATCCGGTCGGTGACCGACTCGGCGTGGCGCATCTCCTCCATGGACTCTTCGCGGGTGTGGCCGGCCAACTCGGTGAAACCCCAATTGTCCTGCATCTTGGCGTGCAGGAAGTACTGGTTGATCGCGGTGAGTTCGCTGGTCAGCTGCTCATTGAGCAGTTTGAGAACTTCGGGGTCGCCTTGCATGATCTCTCCTCTGCCATGAAGAACCTCGCCGGCCGGCCGCGACGGAGGGGGCTTGCGTCATCGCCGCAACGCGCACATCCAATCTAGTGCAGACGGTGCGCCGCAGGGGCATGTTTACCCGCGTCTCGGCGCGTCTCATCGCCGCACCACCCGGAAGTCGTCGGGCGAACTCTTGGTCATCGCCGGTTGACCGGACTCATGCAAGGTGCGCTTTACTTAGGTTAGACTCTACTAACATCGGGCGCGCTCCGCCCGACAATCGCGCAAGAAGTCGACGATGGACATGAGGTGATGACGCTGCTGGAATTCGAGGGTGCAGCGCGTGCACAGCAACGACTCGGCCACCCGGACAAGACCGCAATCGATCTGCCGGCGCCGGCCGGCGAGGGTCGGTAGGGCCCGCGCATGTACGTATGCCTGTGTGTCGGAGCCACCAATCAGATGGTGTCGGACGCCGTCGCCGCCGGGGCGTCGACGTCGAAAGAGGTAGCCGCGATGTGCGGCGCGGGAGCCGACTGCGGCCGGTGCCGCTGCACCGTTCGCGGCATCATCCAAGCGGCCCTGGCCGCTACCGACGAGGACGCGTTGCGCGGCCTCGCGCTGGACATCAGCCCCGTGGGATCACGCTGAGCCGCCGCCCCGCCGGCCGCTGAATTCGGCCAGCGCGTCGGCGTTGGCCTGGCCGCCCAGCAGTTCGGCGAAGAACCCGTTCTCGCGTTCGACAGCCTCCAGCGTTGCGGCCCGGGTCGGCTCGACCATCGCCGCCTTGACCGCCATCAGACTTGAAATAGGCCGGGACGAAAGCACTTCGGCGTGCCTGCGGGCCTCGTCCAGAAGGTCGTCCGGTTCGCACACGGCAAAGACCAAGCCCATCCGCCGCGCCTCGTCGGCGCTGATCCACTCCGAGGACATCAACAGCCAGGCCGCGTTCTGCCTGCCGATCAGCTGCGGGAGCAGATACGACGAGCCGGCCTCGGGGGCCACGCCCAGACTGGTGAACGGGCACTTCAGTCGCGCTGTCGAGGACATGAACGCCAGGTCCGCATAGCCCAAGACGGTGGCTCCGATGCCCAGGCCGAGGCCGTTCACCGCACAGATCAGCGGCTTGGGGAACCGTCCCAGCGCCGCGATGAGACCGCGGAAACCGTGCTTGCCCGGCACGAAGTCCGGATCGGTGACCATCGCCTGCATCTCGGCAAGGTCCGTCCCGGCGCTGAACGCCCGCCCGGCGCCGGTGATCAGCACCACCGCCACCTCGGGATCGTCCGCGGCGGCCAGCAACGCCTCGGCGGTGGCGTCGTAGAGCGCCTCGTTGAACGCATTGAGCGCCTCGGGACGATTCAGCGTCAGGGTGCGTACCCGGTTCTGGTCTTCGATCGTCAGGATCACCCGTGCAGCCTAAACGGCCCGCGCCCGCCACTGCGCTTAGAGCAGATCGACCCGATGACCGGCGGCCACCACCTTGCCGACGATCCGCGCCAGTCGCCGATAGGACTCTTCGCGGCCGCTGGAGGAACGAAAGACCAGCCCGATGCGCCTGCCGGGCTGCGGCGGCGCGAAACGGGCCAGCGCCAGGCCGTTGCGCTCGGCCTCCACCGCCACCGCCGTCTGCGGGATCAGGGTCACCCCCAGCCCGCCGTTCACGCACTGGACGGCGGTGGCCAGCGATGCCGCGCGCGTGGTCGCCAATTCCGCGCGCACCCCGGCGTTGCGGCAGATCTCCAGCGTCTGGTCCCGCAGGCAGTGACCCTCGTCGAGCAACAACAGCGGCAGGTCGGCCAGCGCGGCCGGAGGCAGTCGGCGCTTGCCGGCCAGCGCATGCCCCGGCGGCAGGGCCAACACGAAATCCTCGTCGTATATCGGGATTTCGGTCATTGCGGGCACGTCGGCCGGCAATGCCATCACGGCCGCGTCGACGGCACCCTCGCGCAGCCCGGTGAGCAGTCGCTCGGTCTGGTCTTCGATCACCCGCAGGTTGAGCTCCGGCAGTTCCTCGGCCAGGCCGGCCAGCACTGCGGGCAGCACGTACGGCGCCACCGTCGGGATCAGGCCCAGCCGGACCGCGCCCTGCAAGGGGTCGGCCACCCCGGCAGCCGCCGCGGAGAACTGCGCCGCCGCGTCGAGCACCGCATGAGCATGCGGCAACAGCTGCTGCCCCTCGGCGGTCAGGAAAACCCGCCGGGTGGAACGCTCGATGAGTTGCACCCCCAACCCGGCCTCCAACGACGACAGGGCCTGCGAGAGGGTGGACTGGCTCAGGCCCAGCCCCGCCGCGGCGAGGCTGAAGTGGTGCTTCTCGGCCACGGCGGCGAAGGCCCGCAGGCCCGCCAGCGTGGGCTGATAGCTTGCATCGGTCATGCCGATAATTATAGTGCGTGGCATCACCTTTCATTTTTAATTCAGATAGGGCACGATGGAGACTGCGGGTGTCGAACGCGCCCCGAATGCAGAAAACTCACCTACCAAGGAGTGTCATGGCAGCACTGTTGACTATTGGCGAGCAGTTCCCGCCCTACAAGCTCACCGCCTTGATCCCGGGCGACCTGTCGAAGGTCGACGCGAGCGGGCCCGACGACTTCTTCACCACCATCACCAACGATGACCACGCCGGCAAGTGGCGCGTGGTGTTCTTCTGGCCCAAGGACTTCACCTTCATCTGCCCGACCGAGATCGCGGCGTTCGGCAAGTTGAACGACGAGTTCGCCGACCGCGACGCCCAGGTCCTCGGCGTCTCGACCGACAACGAGTTCGTGCACTACAACTGGCGCGCCCAGCACGAAGACCTCAAGACCCTGCCGTTCCCGATGCTCTCGGACCTCAACCGCGAACTGGTGACGGCGACCGGCGTGCTCAACTCCGACGGGGTCGCCGACCGGGCCACCTTCATCATCGACCCGAACAATGAGATCCAGTTCGTCTCGGTGACGGCAGGATCGGTGGGCCGCAACGTCGACGAGGTGCTGCGGGTGCTCGACGCCCTGCAGTCCGACGAGCTGTGCGCCTGCAACTGGAAGAAGGGCGAGGCGACCCTGAACGTCGGCGAGCTGCTCAAAGAATCTCTCTAGATCGCAGCCGAGCGTCACGACAAGAAGGAGCAGCGCCGATGAGTATTGAGAACCTCAAGAACGCGATTCCGGAGTACGCCAAGGACCTCAAGCTCAACCTGGGTTCGATCGCCCGCAGCACTGTCCTGAACGAAGAGCAGCTCTGGGGCTGCCTGCTCGCCAGCGCCGCGGCTACGCGCAACGCCACGGTGCTGGCCGAGATCGGCGCCGAGGCCGCCGACATCCTGTCGGCGGAGGCCTACCAGGCTGCCCTGGGTGCCGCGTCGATCATGGGCATGAACAATGTGTTCTACCGTGGCCGGCACTTCCTGGGCGGAAGCTACGACGACCTCCGGCCCGGCTTGCGGATGAACATCATCGGCAACCCGGGGGTCGACAAGGCGAACTTCGAGCTGTGGAGTTTCGCGGTCTCGGCGATCAACGGGTGCTCGGACTGCGTGGCCTCGCACGAGCACGCGGTGCGCGAGGCGGGTATCGGCCGCGAGGCGGTGCTCGAAGCCCTCAAGGTCGCCTCGATCGTGGCCGGGGTCGGGCAGGCGGTCTTTGCCGCCGGCGCCGACCCGGCAGCTTCGCCGGCGGGCTGATGCCGATCGGCGCGCGCCGGGTAAGCACCCGGCGCGCGCCGTAGGCCTCAGCTGTCCAGCCGCGCCAACCGTTCCACCGTCACCGGGTCCTCCTGCCCGGCGAAATAGCGGTCCAGCACCGCGCGAACCTCACTGCACGCGCACCGGCCGACGTGCCCTCCGCCCGCGCAAGCCCGGCCGAACAACGTCATCGACGACCGAAGCTTGAGATCGTCGGGCCGGCCCAGAATCTCCTCGATGGACCGGCCGCGCACCGCGCCGATCAGGCCCGCACATTCCCGCAGCCGCGGCCCGAGCACGTCGTGCGCCAGGTAGGCCCGTGCCTCGGCCGCCGACCGGATCCCGTAACGGCGGGCCATCGCGCTGGTGCCCAACCCCGACAACTGCGGAAACACGAACCACATCCAGTGGCTGCGTTTGCGGCCGGCGCGTAGTTCGGTGAGCACGGTGTCATACACCCCGGCCTGCGCGTCGACGAAACGCTGTAGCCCGAAGGTGTCGGCCATGCACCAACCGTGGCACAGTTCGAGTGCGGCAGTAAAGGAGTCAGCGATGTCGGCGATACCACGGCGGTTCCCCAGAATTGGCGAGCTCGCCCCCCTGATCCGGCTGCGCAGCCCGCGGCTGAACCGCACCGCGCGCCGCCTCGAGCGTGCGCTGACCGTCGAGGACCTGCGGGACCTCGCCAAGCGGCGCACACCGCGGGCAGCGTTCGACTACACCGACGGCGCCGCCGAGGACGAGATCTCGTTGGGCCGCGCCCGACAGGCCTTCCGCGACATCGAGTTCCATCCCGCCATCCTGCGCGACGTCACCGACGTCGACACCACTGCCAGCGTGCTGGGGGCGCCGGTGGCGTTGCCGTTCGCGATCGCACCCACCGGCTTCACCCGGCTCATGCACACCGCGGGCGAACTGGCCGGGGCCCGCGCGGCCGCTGCCGCGGGCATCCCGTTCTCGCTGTCCACCCTCGGCACGGCCTCCATCGAGGACGTCGCCCAGGCCGCCCCGGCGGCGCGGCGCTGGTTTCAGCTCTACATGTGGCACGACCGTGATCGGTCGATGGCGCTGCTGCGCCGCGCCGCCGACGCCGGCTACGACACCCTGATGGTGACGGTCGACTGCCCGGTCGCCGGCGCGCGGCGGCGCGACACCCGCAACGGCATGTCGATTCCCCCGGCACTGACGCCGCGGACCGTCGCCGACGCCGCGCTGCATCCGGCCTGGTGGTTCGACCTGTTCACCACCGAGCCGCTGTCCTTCGCCTCGCTGGACCGATGGTCGGGCACCGTCGCGCAGTACATGGACTCGATGTTCGACCCGAGCGTGACCTTCGACGACCTGGCGTGGATCAAATCCCGATGGCCGGGCCGATTCGTCGTCAAAGGCATTCAGACCGTCGCCGACGCCCGCGCCGTGGTCGACCTGGGCGCAGACGGCATCGTGCTGTCCAACCACGGCGGCCGCCAGCTGGACCGGGCACCCGTGCCGTTTCAGCTGCTGCCCGAGGTGGCGCGCGACGTCGGGCGCGACACCGAAATCCTGCTGGACACCGGCATCATGAGCGGCGCCGACATCGTCGCGGCGGTCGCGCTGGGGGCCCGGTGCACCCTGATCGGCCGGGCCTACCTCTATGGCCTGATGGCCGGCGGACAGGCCGGCGTGCACCGGGTGATCGACATCCTGGCCGAACAGATCCGACGCACCATGCGACTGCTCGGCGTCCGCGATCTGGCGGAGTTGTCCCCGCAGCATGTGACCCAGCTGCAACGGCTGGTACCCCGCCGGTAACGCCGCCGGGCCGCCCTTTTAGAACGCGGGGGCGCGCATGACCAGCGCGCCGATCATGTCGGTGATGCGCGAACCGGGGCGGGTCCCGCCGGGTTTCTGGGGTCTCAAGCCCGGGTATAGCCGCAGCCGTGACCACTCACAAGGAGCTTGTGCGCCGGTTGCTGCGGCGGGCGGGCACCACCTACGCCCAGGAGGCCGGTATCCGGCTGCGCAATCAGCCGATGCCGCTGTTCCAGCTGCTGATGCTGTGCATGCTTGCCAGCAAGCCGATCGACTCGGCCGTGGCGGCCCGCGCAGCCCGGGAACTGTTCAGGAGTGGCTTGCGCACCCCGCACAAAGTGCTCGAAGCCGACCGGCAGACCTTGATCGACGCCATGGGACGGGCTCATTACCGCCGCTACGACGAGAGTTCGGCCACCATGCTCGTCGAATTGGCGGAGGCGACACAAACGAACTACGGAGGCGATCTTCGGCTGCTCGCCGAACGCAGCGGACGCGACGTCGAGGCGGCCACCGAGGCGCTGAAGGCCTACAAGGGGATCGGCGACGTGGGCGCGAGCATCTTTCTCCGAGAGGCCCAGGACGTCTGGCCGTGGGCGCGATACACGTTCGACGAGCGCGCACTGGAAGGGGCACGCGAACTCGGACTCCCCACTGACCCAAACGAACTCGGTGCGCTGGCCCAGGGCCGCAACGCCGAACTCGCTGCGGCACTGGTGCGCTACTGCAGCGACCCAGACATCCGGGCACAACTCGACGAATGACGGTGCGGCGAAAACCCGCCGCCGGGCCGCCTATCGCAGCGTCGCCGTACCGTCCTCGTGCACGTCGACCGCGGCACCGGCGATGTCCTCGTCCACGGTCGTCTGGGCGGCATCGGGATCCCGGACCACCGCCAGCGTGCGCGCCCCCTCCGGGGTGCGAACCGCCAGGAACGCCTGCTCGGGGCGGCCGTTGCGATCGAACGGTGTGGTCCACGACTCCACTTCGCCGGTTCCCTGCCACTGCACCAGCGACGCCCGGGTGGCTTGTGCGTCCACCTCGGGTTGGACATCCTGCCAGCGGAACCCGGCCTGCGGCGGTTCGGTCGCATAGACACCGAAGCTGTGCTTGGTCAGGTAGCCGCCGTTGGCGGTGATCAGGCCGCGTCGCCCCGGGTTGGCCACCAGCAGCTCGGCCAGCGTGGCGATCGAATGCATCACGTAGTTGTTCCACGGCCCACCGGCAAAGGTGAGGCCGCCGGTCACCGTCAGTGGCCGGGCGGGGTCATCGGTGGGAAGGCCCAGTTCGCGGGCGGCGACCTGCACCGCCGACGGGAAGCATGAGTACAGGTCGACGTAGTCGATCTCGCCGATCTCCGCGACACCGGCCAACTCCAGTGCCCGAGCCCCCGCGATCCGGATCGCCGGTGATCGGTGCAGTTCGGCGCGCTCGGCGATGGCGTAGGTGTCGTGGGCGTCGGTACCGGCGTGCGGGAAAACCCAGTTCTCGGAGGGGACGCCCAAATCGGTGGCGGTCTGGACCGAGGTCAGCACCAGTGCGGCCGCCTGGTCGACCATGTTGTTGGAGTTCATCAGCTTGGTGTAGGGGTAGCTGATCATCCGGTTGGCGGGACCGGGCTGCCAGATCTCCTCGGCGCTGACCGGGTGACGGATCCAGGCGTGCGGGTTGTCGACCGCCACCGCGTTGAACCGCGACCACAGTTCACCGATTCGCCGGCGATGGTCGTCGACCTTCTCCCCCGCGGCGATACGCAACGCCTGCTCGAACAGCGGGTAGACGTAGGCGGGCCGGTCCAGCCCGATCCGCTCTTGGTCCGGGCCGACCATCGGCACGTCTTCGCCGTCGCACTCGGCCAGCGGGACCGTGTCGTCCTGCTGCGTCCAGGACAGCCTTTCGCCGGCCCGCCGCAACCTGGTCCGGGTACGCCAGGTCTCACCGCCGGTCACCAGCACGACTCCCGCGCGGCCATGCTGGATATCCAGGCAGGCCTGATTCACCAGGGACTGCGGCACGTTGCCGCCCACCGGGCTGTACCGGGTGGCGGCGCGCTGCGCACCGATCCGCTGGCCGACCAGAGCGCCCGGATCGCGATAACGGGCCGAGAGCAGGTTGACCACCCGGATCGAGTCGACGGCGCGCAGCACTCGATCGGTCGCGGCGCGCCGCGCCGCCGCCGCCATCAGGTCGACGGGCTCCACCGGGTCGGAGTCGTCGCGATGGTTGATCTGGCCGTAGCCGATGAGCACCGGGGTCCGGGGGTCGACAGACATGGCCGTAAGACTAATCGGCGGCGAACAGCACTCCGTCGGCGATCAGGCGCGCTGGCCTGAAGTCGGCGCCGGCCCGGCATGCGCGGTTCTGACGACAGCCCCGGAACGGGGGGGCGGCGCAGCGAAGCCAGATCAAAATCAAAAGGGTGGCGCATCCGTCATAACCGCGGCCAGCCTGCCTGCGATCTTGTTGGCCTCATCATCGACGTGATCACCACAGGCCTTGATATCGAGGACCAGGTTGGAGACCACCCGCATCACACGCTGGCACGCATAAGGCGCACCGCCGACCCGGGTGAATGACTGGCCGATCTGCGGAACATCCCCGACCACCTCCCCGACATTCCACGTATACGTCTCTGGTCCGGGGTAGGTCGCACTGACTGTCTGCCCAGCACAGGCCCTCCACGGCAGCGCCGAAGCCCGGACGAACGCCGTCGGCCGATCAGTGTCGGCGGGAAAAGACGCCACATCCTGGTCGACGAAGAAATTGCCGTCGACTCCCGCGCGCCCCATGCCGCCGCGGTCCTCGGATACCCGCCAGGTGACTTGCCCGCCCCCGCTGTCCCGGTACGTCCGATCCAGGCCTGGATAAAGCACACTCGCACACTCAGGCGGCGACACCTCGACCGTGCCGCGCATGTGCTTGGCCTTCAGGACGCCGCCTTCCGCCGTCTTCATCCCGGTGGCTCCCATGATGGTGTCCAAGGTGCTGTCGTCGAGTAGAGCGACGTCGGGCCCCGACGGTTCTGCCTGGCTGTGCAGCACCGCCACCACTACCGCGGCGATCACCGCCAGGCTGACCGCGGAGGCAAGGATCCATCTGCTGTGCGCGAAGCCGGTCCGCCCTGCCTTGGTGATGCGGGAGGCAATGGCCACCGGCCGAGCACGTGTCGGCGGTGGCTCCGCAGGGGAGAGCATTTTCGACGACGGGGTCAGCGCGATGACTGATCGCGGCTCGGAGGGAGGTCGCTCCGTTGCGGATTCTCGACTCGATCGCAGCCGCTCCACGGGCAACTGCGCCGACGGCAACTCGACCCGATGGGGGCGCGAGAACGGCACCGTAGCCAGCCCGACCGACGGCGAGAGGTCAGAGTCGCACGCGGCCAACAAGGCGTCGACCTCGCCGCGGATGCGCCAGGTGACGTCCGGACGATCGCGCAGCAGGTACAGCAGCCGAACAATGTCGCGCAGTGCTGCAGGATCGGCGCAGTCCTCTGCGAGCTTGTGTCTGAGCTCCGACACCAGCCCGGCTTGATCGTGGTGGCTCAGCGCTGGGTGGGACAGTACTGAGGCCATCCGCATCAAGTAGGCGAAGGGCACCTCCGGCTCATCGGGCAGGGTCGGCGGTAGTGGACCGCACTGCGCTTGGCATTTCCGCACGGCGGCGAGCAGTCGGATTTCTGTTTCGTGGAGCGGATTGCGGTAATCGATGATCTGCGTCGCTGCAAGCGGCGTGACCCGCACACTGTGGACCGCACCGATTTGAACCGGAAGAACGGGACGCCGAAGTGCCTGCGCGTACCGCAGCTCTGCCGCGCAGGGCTTGGATGCCAGCGCGTTATTCGACAGGGCGATGATGAATACGCTGCAGTCGCGGATCTTCTCCAGAATGGCTTGCCACCAGGCCTCACCGCCACCGAGCTCGTCGTCCAGCCACACTTCCTGGCGAGTGCGCCGCAATACCGCCAGCAGACCCTCTATTGCCGACCTGTCTTGGCTGGCGTGACTTACAAAAAGCATCATCGCCTCCGGAAAGATCGACTCGAGGCTTAGCATGCCCAGTAAACTCCGTAAGACAATACTGACAGACAGATTGGTGATCCCAATTCCGGCGCAGTGCACACAAGGGCATCTGATAGGGCGGGTGAAGGCCCTGGCCGCCCCTCGCCGCCTTGCGCGCTTCGCGGTTGCCTGCATGGTTCCGCCGCTGGCATGGCTATGCGTGCTCGCCCGGTGGCCGACGGCAGCGCGCGGCCTGCCTCCGTGGCTGAGCTGGTTCGGCAGGCCCGGGTCGTGGCCGACAGTCGTGCTCACCGCGGTATTACTGGTCTCGGTGTGCGTCCTGGTGCTGCGCGCACGTGGCGACCGACGGCCCGGAAGCGCCACCGCCGCAGTTGCGGCCGGGCTGGCGGCCACGAGCGCGCTGTTGGGCATCAGTGCCTTTTGGGATTGCCACGACGACGCTCACCCGCCCTTCTTCCAGCCGCTGATCTGGACCGCAGCGCTGCTCAAGGGCGGCATGACCGAGTTTTCGATGAACGGGCAGGTGTGCCCGGCCACCACCCCGGTCGCCCTGGTGGTGGCACAACTCGCAGCTCTGGGAGCAATCTTCACAGGGCTCTCCGGCGTTGCCCTCGCACTCTTCCGATCCCAAGTCGACCTGCTCCAGGCAAACCACGCATCGTCAGTCACCGCCGTCATCGGCGTCGACGCCGATTCGAGCGCGATGATCGGAGGTATAGCGCGGACGCTGAGCCGACGCGACACCCTCGTGGTCATCGTCGACCAGGCCGATGAGCACAGCGCCCAGGGCGCCCGCGCGCAAGGTGCCCGAGTCCTGACGGTCGATCTCAATGACCCGACGTCGCTGGTCGCACTCTCCTTGTGGCGGCGCCTTGAGCGTTTGTACCTGCTCTCCGGCGAACCCTCCAACAACCGAATGTGGCTGGATGCCGTCACCGGAGCCCTCGCACGGGCGGGCGATCCCCACATCCGGCTGCCACTGGTCGTTCGCGTAGACGACCCTTGGCAAGCAGAGGCGTGGCGAAATCAGCAACTCGGTGGAGCCGAATCCCGATGGGCCGTGGACACCATCGGAAAGTATGAGATCACCGCCAGTTGGCTGTTGGACAACATCATCGCGGCCAAGATCGTCCGCCGCGTGTTCATCTGCGGTACCTCGCAGCTGACCCTGGCGCTCTGCGCAGATCTGAATCGCCGCAAACTGGAGCGCGACTACTACAGCCCCCCGACCGAAACGGAATTGCCGGCATTCACCCTGGTCGGCGAAGACGCCGACGAATGTCACCGCGACCAGGAGTTCCACCGCGAGCAGTTCGGGCTTACGGCCACAGGGCCCACCATCGACGTCGTGCCGAGTGCGCCGTCGGTCCCGGTACTGGAACGTCTGATCCAAACCGGCGACCCGGCCACCAGCGCCGTGATATTCGTCGACGACTGGAAGCATGCTCCCCGAGGAGCCGCGACTCTGGGTAGCCGGCTGGCTGCCCGATTCCCCACCATGCCGGTGTACAGCTGGGATCCGGACAGCCACGTGAGCGACAGGCCGATGTCCCTCGTCGGGCGCTTACGCACCTATCGGCTGATGCTGGAGTTTCCTGACGGCCAAGCCCCAGACGCTTGGGAGCGGGCAGCCAGCCTCATCCACGAGCGCTACCTGTCCACACTGGGCCCCGAGACCACACCGCTTCCCTCGAGACTGCCGTGGGCCGAACTCGACGAGTTCTATCGCGGGTCCAATCGACGACAGGTCCGCAACGCCCTATCGATGGTTGAGCAGATTGCCGGGCACACCTGGAACCCTTGGGGCGATGTCCCGACACCGCTGGCAGAACGCGACATCGCGGGCCTGCCACCGCTCAGGCAGCTCGAGAGGATGGGCTTTGACCGCACTTCAGCGATGGAGATGGCCCGAGCCGAACACCAGGACTGGTGCCGCTACTACCGCGACAACGGTTGGAGATACGGCCTGAGTCGCGACGACAAACACCGAATACACGACAAGCTTGTCGACTGGCCTGTCGTCCAGGCTGACCCGCAGCTGCTGAACGGAGTGCTCGTGGGCGTGGCGAACACCCTGTGGAGCCTGCGCCAGCTCGGCTATCGATCGCACCCGGTGTGGCGGGCATACACCCGCGCGGGGACCGTGCGCGCCGAGCAGCACGACTCGCCCTGGACGTGGACGTCGCCATCCGGGGCGACGATGCAGGCCGACGCCGGCGACTGGCGGGTCCACGACGGCGGTGCGACCTGGTCGGTGCGCAACGAAATCTTCCGCTCCAGCTACCTGCATATCAGAAACAACGAATGGCAACGATGCGGAACGGTTCTCGCGCGACGCGCACACCCCGGCGAAACGATCGAGACCGCCGAGGGGCCTACTGCCGCCGACGACGGCGACTGGGTCGTCAAGGGCGAAGCGGGAGAGCAATGGCCAGTCCCGGCAGATGTATTCGCACTCCACTACGTGGCGGTCCCCACCCAGTGAGGAAACAAGTCGGGACGCAACCGCTCGGCGTCCGAACCGGTCGTTGCGGTGGCTAATCGGCGGCGAACAGCACTCCGTCGGCGATCAGCTTGTCGGTCTCGTCGTCCTCGAGCCCGAGAATCGAGCGGCAGATCTCCCGGGTGTCCTGCCCGGGCAGCGGCGCGGGACGCTGCAGCGCCGGCGGAATGTTGCGGTACGGCGCCGGACCGGTCTCGGCCGGCAACGCGTGCTCGATCAGCGGGTGGGTCATGGGCGCGAACACCGATCGGTGAGCCAGCTGCGGATCATCGGCCACATCGGGCGGCCGGTTCATCGGCGCGGCGGGCACCCCGGCGGCCTGCAACAGCTCCCCTACCGCCGCGGCGGGCCGGGTCGCGGTGTGGCGGCCCAGCGCGGCCGCCAGTTCGGCGTGGTGAGCAGCCCGCGCCGCCCCGGTGCCGTAACGGCCGTCGGCGGCCAGCGCCGGATCGTCGAAGGCGGTGGCGACAGCCCCCATATCGGCGTCGGTGCGAATCGAGATCACACACCACTCGTCATCACCGGCACACGGGCACACCAGGTCCACCGCGCTGTCGGGCTGCACCGCCGGGCCCGCGGCACGGGCGACGTAGCTGGTGTCGAGCTGATTGACCGCGGTCTCGGCCTGCGACACGTGGACGTGGCTGCCCGTCGCGGTGCGCCGGGCCCCGATCAGCGCCGCCAGCGCCCCGATGGCCGCGACCCGGGCCACCACGTGATCGGGAAAGACCGTGGTCGCGTCGTAGAACGGGTGACGCTGGGCGTCGCCCTCGTCGTCGGTGGCGGTCCACAGCGCGGTGATTCCGGTGGTGGCCCGCACCAGCGGGCCATAACCCATGCGGTCGCTCCACGGGCCGGTCTCGCCGAAGGCGCTGCTCTCGGCAAGGACGATCCGTGGATTGAGTTCGCGCAGCACCTCGTAGGAAAAGCCGAGGGCGGCCAGCGTGCCCGGTTTGAAGTTGGCCAGCACCGCATCGGCCGTGCCGACCAGGCGGGCGAAGAGCTCCTTGCCGGCCGGACTGCGCAGATCCAGACCGAATCCGGAGTTGTTGCGGTGTGTCCAGGCGAACGACTCGCTCATCGCCTCGCCCGGCCGCGCCTGCCGAAGCCCGTCCGGGTAGGCCGGACTCTCCACCTTGATGATCTCGGCGCCCATGTCGCCGAAGAGCCGGCTGGCCTCGCCGCCGGCAACGATGACACCCAGGTCGACGATCCGCACTCCCTCGAAGGGCCGGCCGCCGACGGCGGCGTCGGACGCCGGCCCGATGGAGGGACCCGTCAGCCATTCGGCGTCGGCGTCGCCGCAGGCCGGCGCCGGCGACCGGAAGCCGGCCCGCTGGTCGTCGACCACGTAGTAGCCGGTGGGTATCGTCGCGGACAGCCCCGGCGCCAGCTCCGCCCGGGTGACCGCCCGGGCGGCCACGAAGTGCTCCTGCTCGAGCACCTGCGCCGGGTCCCCCACGGCGGCGATCGGCACACCGCGCGACTGCCCGGCTGCCACGAGATCCACCATGTCCTGGTCGGCGAACAGCTGACGGATCAAGGCGCTGATCTGCGGCCAGACGGCGAACCGTTCGCCGATCACTCCGAATTTGGGATCGGCGAACTCGGCGGGCTCACCCAGCCAGCTCCACAGCGCGCGCCACTGTCGCGGCGACATCACGCAGAGCCGGACGTAGCCGTCGCGGCACGGCAGGATGGGGTATGCGTCCTGGTTGCGGGGCCGCCCACGCCACCGGCTCGAGGCGCGTTGCGCAGCCGCGGCTTGGCCGTGCGCCCCGAACACCGGGTCGAGCACAGTGACCACCGCGTCGTACCGGGAGAAGTCGATGTAGTCCCCGGTTCCGCAGCGCAACCGGTTGTAGTAGGCGACCAGCACTGCCCAGGCGGCCTGCACCGCCGCGGTCGCCGAGGCGATCCCCGCGGGCGGCAGAACCGGGGTCCCCGTGGTGGGACCCGACCGTGACAGAGCTCCCGAGAGCGCGTAGAGCACCGCGTCGGTGGCCTGCCACGACGAGCGCGGCCCGGTCTGCCCGAAATCGGTGACCGACATCGTCACCAGGTGGGCGAAGCGATCGGCCAGCTCTGCGCACGAGGTGCCGAAGTCGGCGGCCCGTCCGGGCCGGCCGCTGTCCACCACGATGTCGGCGGTGGCCACCAGTTCGGCGAACCGGCGGCGGTCTCGGTCCTCGGCGGGATCCAGCACGAGGCTGCGCTTGTTCGCGTTGTGCAGCGCGAACGGAATGCTCACGCCGCCGAGCAGCGGCGCAGCGCTGCGCGCCGGACTGCCGCCGGGCGGCTCCACCTTGAGCACGTCGGCTCCCAGGTCGGCGAGCAGCCGGGTTACCGCGTCGGCGTCTCCGCCGGCCAGATCCAATACACGAACAGCGTCCAACAACACGCTGACAGGGTAATGAACCGGTTGCCGGGGTCCGGGTTCGGCGGGACAATCGACAAGATGAGTGCAACCGACGTCACTCCATCCGCACCTGCACTCCCCGACGATGAGCTGGCCCGCCTCGATGCCTACTGGCGGGCCGCGAACTATCTGTCGGTGGGCCAGATCTATCTGCTCGACAATCCGCTGCTGACCGAACCGCTGCTGCCCGAGCACGTCAAACCCCGGCTGCTGGGGCACTGGGGCACCACACCGGGCCTGAACCTGCTCTACCTGCACCTGAACCGGATCATCCGCGAGCGCGACGCCAACGTCATCTTCATCACCGGCCCCGGCCACGGCGGGCCGGCGCTGGTCGCCAACGCCTATCTGGAGGGCACCTACAGCGAGGTGTACACCGGTATCGGCCACAACACCGACGGGCTGCGGAAACTGTTCCGACAGTTCTCCTTTCCCGGCGGCATCCCCAGCCATGTGGCCGCCCAGACGCCGGGTTCCATCCACGAGGGCGGCGAGCTCGGCTATTCGCTGGTGCACGCCTTCGGCGCGGCCTTCGACAACCCGGACCTGGTGGTGGCATGCGTGATCGGCGACGGCGAGGCGGAGACCGGTCCGCTGGCCGCCGGCTGGCACTCGAACAAATTCCTGAACCCGGCGGTGGACGGCGCCGTGCTGCCCATCCTGCATCTCAACGGCTACAAGATCGCCAATCCCACGGTGCTGGCCCGTATTCCGCACCCGGAGCTGGAGGCACTGCTGCGCGGTTACGGGTATCGGCCGATCACCGTCGCCGGCGACGATCCGGCCCTGGTGCATCGATCACTGGCGGCCGCCCTCGAGGACGCGTTCGACGACATCGCGGCGATCCAGCACACCGCGCGCGCCGGCTCCACGCCGACGCGGCCGGTCTGGCCGATGATCGTGTTGCGCACCCCCAAGGGCTGGACCGGGCCGAAGACGGTCGACGGCCAGCAGGTGGAAGGAACCTGGCGGGCCCATCAGGTGCCGCTGGCGCAGACCCGTACCGACTCCGGGCACCGCCGCCAGCTCCAGCAGTGGATGCAGAGCTACCGGCCGGAGGAGCTCTTCGACGCCGCCGGCCGCCTGCGGCCGGAGCTGGCCGCGCTGGCGCCGCGGGGCGACCGCCGGATGAGCGCCAACCCGCACGCCAACGGCGGGCTGCTGCTTCACGACCTGGACCTTCCCGACTTCCGCGACTACGCGGTGCCGGTGAACCGACCGGCCACCGAGATCCACGAAGCCACCCGCGTGCTCGGCACGTTCCTGCGCGACGTCATCGACCGCAACCGCGATCGGTTCCGGTTGATGGGTCCCGACGAGACCGCGTCCAACCGGCTCTCGGCGGTGTTCGGCGAAACCGACCGGGTGTGGTTGTCGCCGACCGAACCGTGCGACGACCATCTGGCCCCCGACGGCCGGGTCATGGAGGTGCTCTCCGAGCACCTGTGCCAGGGCTGGCTCGAGGGTTACCTGCTGACCGGGCGACACGGGCTGTTCAACTGCTACGAGGCATTTGTGCACATCGTCGACTCGATGTTCAACCAGCACGCCAAATGGCTGGCCGTCAGCCGCGAGCTGTCATGGCGCCGGCCGATCGCCTCGCTGAACTATCTGCTGACCTCCCATGTCTGGCGTCAGGACCACAACGGGGCGTCGCACCAGGACCCGGGGTTCATCGATCTGGTCGCCAACAAACGGCCCGAGGTGGTGCGCGTCTACCTGCCGCCGGACGGCAACACGCTGCTGTCGGTCGCCGACCACTGCCTGCGCAGCCGCGACTACGTCAACGTCATCGTCGCCGGCAAGCAACCGGCACTGGCGTACCTGGACATGCCCGCGGCGGTGGCGCACTGCACCCGCGGGCTGGGGATCTGGGAGTGGGCGGGCACCACCGTCGGCGAGCCGGAGGTGGTGCTGGCCTGCGCCGGGGACATCCCGACCCTGGAGACGCTGGCCGCGGCGGACATCCTCTACCGCGAGCTGCCCGACCTCGCCGTGCGCGTGGTGAACGTCGTGGACATCATGCGCCTTCAACCGCCGTCCGATCACCCGCACGGCTTGCCCGACGACGAGTTCGATGCCTTGTTCACCTGCGACAAGCCGGTGATCTTCGCCTACCACGGCTACCCGTGGCTGATCCACCGGCTCACCTACTCACGGGCCAACCACGATCAGATGCATGTGCGCGGCTACCGCGAACGCGGCACCACCACCACGCCGTTCGACATGGTGATGCTCAACGACCTGGATCGCTTCCACTTGGTGATGGACGTGATCGACCGGGTGCCCAGCCTGGGCGGCCGCTGCGCGGTGCTGCGCCAGCAGATGGTCGACGCCCGGCTGGCCGCTCGGCGCTACACCCGCGAACACGGCGAGGACGATCCGGGCATCACCAACTGGACCTGGCGATCGGGCGCAGAGCGCGAAGGCGGCGAGATAAGGTGACGGCCATGACCGCTCACCCCGCACCCGTCCGGATGCTCCGCAAGGCGACGTCGTTGCTGTTCGGCGCCCTCGTCGCGTCGGCCGCCATCGCCGGTGCGGGGGCGGCGGGCGCCACGCCGGACCACACCCGGGTGCCGGTCCGCTACGACCTCACCGGCACAGGTGTCGCCGGCTACATCACCTACCAGGGCCAAAGCGGTCAGGCCCACACCACCAACGCCGCGCTGCCGTGGTCGATCCAGCTGACCGGATCGATGACCAATGCGACCAGCCCCTCGTCCTACTCACTGAGCGCCCACAGCGCCGGACCCGGCTCGCTGACCTGCACGATCAGCGTCAACGGCAAGGTCGTCAGCCAGAACAGCGCCAGCGGGGCTCCGGCGCGGGTGCTGTGCGAGACCCACGGCCCCAAGTAGTACCGCGCGTCACGACGCCGCCCCGTCCGCGCCGCCGCGGGTAGAATTTCGACCAATGTCTGCTCACGAATTCGCGGCGCCGGGGGGATGGCACCCCCTGGTGGGGGATTTGTCGGCGCTGAACCGGTTTCGTGCGTTCGTCGACGTCGCCGTTGTGGTGGTGGTGCTGGCCCTGGCCAATGTGGTCGCGCACTTCACCACCCCCTGGGCAGCGGTCGCGACCGTCCCGGCGACCGCCGTCGGCCTGATCGCGCTGGTCCGCTACAGCGGCCTGACCTGGACCGAACTCGGCCTGGGGCGCGCGCACTGGCGATCGGGGCTCGGCTACGCGCTGGCCGCCGTGCTGGTGGTGGTATCGGTGATCGCGGTCGGGGTGCTGCTGCCGGTGACCCGGCCGATGTTCTTGAACAACCACTACGCCACGCTGTCGGGCGCGCTGGTGGCATCGATGGTGGTCATTCCGTTGCAGACCGTCATTCCCGAGGAGTTGGCGTTCCGCGGCGCACTGCACGGCGCGCTGCACCGGGCCTGGGGTTTTCGCGGGGTGGCGGCGGCCGGTTCGCTGTTGTTCGGGCTGTGGCATGTGGCCACATCGCTCGGGCTGACCAGTAACAACGTGGGCCTCACCCGCATCTTCGGGGGCGGTTTCCTCGGAATGCTCGCCGGAGTGACGCTGGCGGTGCTGGCCACCGCGGTCGCAGGATTCGTGTTCAGCTGGCTGCGGCGGCGCAGCGGCAGCCTGATCGCACCGATCGCGCTGCACTGGTCGCTCAACGGGGTCGGCGCGCTTGCCGCCGCCCTTGTCTGGCAGGTGTCGTCCTAGCCCTAGCCCGGCGGCCCTACACCACCAATACCGCTGCCCCCGCGATCCGGCCCGCGCCCAGGTCCTCCAACGCCCGGTCGGCGGCGTCCAGCGCGTATATCGGCGTGGTGACTTCGATATGGTGCTCCGCGGCGAAGTCCAGAAAGGCGCGGGCGTCCGCGCGGGTGTTGGACGTGACCGAGCGGATCTGACGCTCCCGAAACAGATGGCGCTGGTAGTTCAGCGGCGGAATGTCGCTGAGGTGGATTCCGGCGATCGCGCAGGTGCCGCCGGCATCCAGAGCCTCGCAGGCCGGCAACACCAGCTCCCCGACCGGGGCGAACAGGATCGCCGAGTCCAGCGGCACCGGGGGCGGGTCGGCGGCGCCCTGCACCGAGGCGACGCCGAGCTCGAGCGCCAGTTCCCGCGCCCGCGCGCCACGCGTCATCACATGCACCTCGGCGCCGCGGGCGAGCGCGACCTGGGCGGTGATGTGCGCGCTGCCGCCGAACCCGTAGATGCCCAGCCGACCGCCGGGCGGCAGGTCCGCGCGCTGCAACGAGCGATACCCGATGATCCCCGCGCACAGCAGCGGCGCCAACTCGGTGTCGCGGTATCCGGCGGGCAGGTGATGCGCGAAAGCCGCTGGTACAGTCGCGAATTCGGCATATCCTCCGTCGTCGTCCCAGCCGGTGTAGCGGGAGCGCGGGCACAGGTTCTCATCGCCTCGGCGGCAGAAACGGCAGGAGCCGCAGGTATGCCGCAACCAGGCGATTCCGACCCGGTCGCCCACCGCGAAGTCGGTCCCGGCGTCGGCCCCCACCTCGACGACCTCGCCGACCACCTCATGGCCCGGGATCACCCCGCGACGGTGCACGGGAAGGTCGCCTTCGGCGACATGCAGGTCGGTGCGGCACACGCCGCAGGCGTGGACGGCCAGCAACAGCTCCGAGGGCTGCGGTCGCGGCACCGCGGTGCTGACCCGCTCCAGTGGCTTGCTGTCTATCGGGCCGGGCCGCTGCACGCGCCAGCCCAGCATCTCCCCGGCCACCCTCGACGCCATAGTCCTATGGTGCGCGTTGGAACGCGCTCACGGCTACCTGCGGCGGATCAGTCCGACCAGCCACAACAAGACAATGGCCCCGCCGAGGGAGACGAAGAAGGTGAACCACCGGCGGCCGTCCTCGACGTCGACACCGAACCAGCCGAGCAGCATCCCGCCGATGAAACCGCCGATCACTCCGATGGCGATGTTGAGCAGGATGCCCGATTCGCCGCGCTTCATGATGCGGTTCGCCAGCCAGCCGGCGATGCCGCCGATCAGAACGTAGGCCAGCCAGCTGACCGACGTCGGCGGGGCCAGCGCAGCAGCGAGGTAGCTTCCGGCCATAGCGGGATCCTCAGGTCGTGGCAGTAAGCCGCGGTGATCAGGCTGCGGGCGCGGGCCCCGCAGCAGGCGCGGGACCAGCCGGTGGGGCGGCGTCCGGCGGGCCGGGAACCGGGCCGGGAACCGAGCCGGGAACCTGCTCGGCGGGCGGCGGCGCCAGGGGCCGGATGGATTCGGCCAGCGCGATGGCCGCGTTGGTGTCCACCGGGTTGTTGGCGGTGCCCAGCCACACCACGAACCAGCGCTCGGTCTGCGGACCGGCGGCGTCGCCGGCCGGCGGTACACCGATCACGCCGCTCCAGATCTGGCCGACGGGCTTGGCGGGATCGGTGAACTTGACCTCGTAGTAGGAGGCGCTGCCGGTCAGGCCGCCCCCGTTGAGCGGGGCGCTCACCTGGTTGGCGCGCGTGCCGGGGTACGGCATGAAGAACTCGCCCATGTCCGACCCCAGGCGGGTGGCGGCCTTGGCGTTGTCGGTCTCGGCACTGGCATACAGCCGCTGGTCGAGCTTTCCGAGCACGATCCTGGTGTCGTTGGCCACCGGCGCCGGCTGGCCCGGCAGCATCGGGTCACCGGTCTTCTTGCTCAACAGCGACGAGCCGTATTCGAGGTGGGTGGTGTCGGACTGCACCCAACCGGCCGGCAGCACGAAGCTCAGACCGCCCGCGACGTCGTCGACTCGGCCCAACTCAGGGGCGGCCGGCTCGGCGGCGGGCGCGGGGGCGTTCGGGTCTGCGGGCGCGGTTTCCGCGCTGGGTGGGGCGGGAGGCGGCGGGACCGGATCCGCGTGTACCGGCGCCGCGACCGCAAATGCCAATGCACCGGCGAGCGCGGTCGCTGCCATCGCCCGGATGCCCCGTGAGGTCAGGTCCACCTGCTTCATGGCAGAAAAACTACCGTGTTGCCATCGGTACGCAAGTTACGCCGCACCAGGGTGTGTCGCGCGCAGCGTCACCTCCTGGGCTTTGACCCCGAACCAGACGGTCTCCCCCGGCGCCAGGCGCAGTTCGGCGGCCGCATCCGCGGTGATGTCCGCGGCCAATCCCGGCGCTCCATCCGGCTGTTCGACACCGCGGACCGAAACCGTACTGCCCCGGACCTCGAGCCCGGCCAGGGTCACCTGGACGACATTGCGCGGGCTGCCGGGTCCCGGACGCTCGCGATAGACCGCTACCGCCTGGGGTGCACTCACCGCGACCGCCGGCCGGCCCGGTTCCACACCATCGCCGGGTTTCCCGCGCCAGGTCTCCCCCCAGCCGGTGTGCAACACGCCGGCGTCGTCAAGGACCCCGGCGACCAGGTTGAATCCCGCGATCTGGGCGCCGAACCGGCTCCGCGGCGCGGCCAACACGTCGGCGGTACGGCCGACCTCGGCGACCCGGCCCGATTCGAGGACCAGCACGCGGTCGGCCAGCGCGAAGACGTCGAGCAGGTCGTGGGTGACCAGCACGGTGGTGCGGCCGGCGGCGCCGAGCACATCGCGCAACACCCTGCGCACCGCGGACGCCGCGCCGACGTCAAGACCGGACAGCGGCTCGTCGAGCAACAGCACCTCCGGTTCGGCGGCCAGGGCCCGCGCGATCGCGACCCGCTGCGCCTGTCCCCCGGACAGCTGGTGGGGCCGCCGCCCGGCCAGTCCCTCGGCGCCGACCGCTCGCAGCCACGGCGCCGCCACCGCATGCGCACCCGCCCGTCGCCATGGCGGGCGGTACCGGGGGCGCTGCGCGCCGAACGCCACGTTGGCCGCCACATTCAGGTGCGGAAACAGCAGCGGGTCCTGCAGCAGCAGACCGATCCGCCGCGCGAAGGTGGCCACCCGCACCCCGGCTCCGGTATCGGTCAAAATCCGGTCCCCCGCCCGCACCAGCCCGTCATCGGGCTGCACCAGACCCGCTATCACGTGCAGCAGCGTGGACTTTCCCGCCCCGTTGGGCCCCAGCACCGCCAGAATCTCGCCCGGCGCCAGATTCAGACGGACGTCCAGGCCGCGCTCGGGAACCACCGCCCGCACGGTGAGCCCCACCGCGTCGGCGCTCATCGGATGCGGCCCCACTGCCGGGCGCCCAGCACCCCCACCACCACTACGGCAACGGCCACCAACAACAGCGACATGGCCGCTGCGGCCTCCGCGTCGGACACCCGCTGCAGGTAGATGGCCAGCGGCAGGGTCCGGGTGACACCTTCGAGGGATCCGGCGAAGGTCAGCGTCGCCCCGAACTCTCCGAGGGAGCGAGCGAACGCCAACACCGATCCGGAGACCAGGCCGGGGGTCAACAGCGGCAGCGTGACGCGCCACCAGACGGCGCTGGGCCGGGCGCCCAACGTGGCCGCCACCAGCTCGTAATCGGCGCCGGCCGTCCGCGCCGCACCTTCGAGGGCGATCACCAGGAACGGCAGCGACACGAACGTCTGTGCCAGCACCACCGCGGTGGTGGTGAAGGCGATGTGGACCCCGGCCGCTTCCAGGTACCGGCCCAGCAGCCCCAGCCTGCCGAAGGCGTACAACAGCGCGATGCCACCCACCACCGGCGGCAAGACCAGCGGCAGCAGCACCAGCGGTCGCAGGATCCGCACCACCGCCGCGCGACTGCGCGCCAGCACCAAGGCCATCGGCACTCCCAGGAGCACGCACAGCACGGTGCTGGCCGCCGCTGTGCGCAGGCTCAGTTGCAGTGCCGTGGTGGCCGATGGGCTGCTGATCAGTGACCAGAAATGCGGCCAGTCGACTTTGACCGCGATCCCGGCCAGCGGCAACACCACGAATGCCGCGCCGAGGGCGGCGGGCACATAGACCCAGCGCGGCAGGTCATCAGGCCGGCCGACCATGCCGCTCAGGGCCTACCGAAACCGGCTGCGCGCAAGATCGTGCGTCCTGTCTCGCCGGTGACCAGATCCACGAAAGCGCGGGCCTGCCCCACATGGGATGTCTCCCGCAGCACGGCGATCGGATAGGTATTGACCGCCCTGGCGGCCTCGGGGAACTCCACGGTGGTCACCTTGTCCGCGGCGTGCTGCGCCTCGGTGCGGTACACGACACCGGCGTCGGCCTGTCCGGTGGTGACCTTGTTGAGGACGTCGGTGACCGAGGGTTCCTCGCTGACCGGATGCAGCGCGACCCCGGCGACCTCGGCGACGGTGCGGGTGGCCGCCCCGCAGGGCACCGGCACCTGGCACACCACCACGGACAGCCCGGGAGCGGCCAGGTCGGCCAAGGAGCCCACGGCATGCGGGTTGCCCGGCTCCGTCACGATCACCAGCGTGTTCGTGGCGAAGGGCACCGCCGCGCCGTCCAGCAGATCGGCCTGCGCGATGTTGTCCATCTGGGTGGTGTTGGCCGAGGCGAAGACGTCGGCGCGAGCGCCCTGCACCAGCTGGGTGGCTAGGTCGGATGACCCGGCGAAGTTGAAGGCAACCGTCACGCCCGGGTGATCGGCGCCGAACCGCGTGGCGAGCTCGATGAAGACCGGCTCCAGCGAAGCCGCGGCGAACACCGTGATCGACGACCCCGCGGGGCCGGAACTGCAGGCGGTCAGGCCCCCCACCAGCATGGCGGCCACCGCACCGCACACCGACCTGCAACGTCGCATAGCACGCAGCCTAACGGCGACAGCAAGCATGACGCGCCACCGCGACGTGGGTCGTTGCGCCCGCTGCACCGCACGCTGCCGGACTGTGGCCGGATTGTGTCTGTGCCGAGTTTCGGCACAGCACCACCAACCCGCTACTGTCCAGTAACATAGCTGCGAACACGAGGAGGACCTACCGATGGATGTGCTGGTCACCGGTGGTGACACCGAATTGGGTCGCGTCATCGCCGAAGGATTCAGCGAGGCCGGCCACAATGTGACGCTTGCCGGCCTGCGGAGCACCGAACTCGAGGTGGCCGCCAAGGAACTCGACGCCCAAGCCGTCGTCTGCGACACCACCGACCCGGCCAGCATGGTGCAGGCCCGCGGGCTGTTCCCACACCATCTCGACACCATCGTCCACGTCCCGGCGCCCCAGTGGCAGGGCGGCGATCCGCGCGGCTATTCGCTGGCCGATCAGGCCACCGCGTGGCGTAGCGCGCTCGACGCCACCGTGCTGTCCGCGGTGCTGACCGTCGGGACCGTCGGCGATCATCTGCGCTCGGGTGGATCCATCATTTCGGTGCTGCCGGAGAACCCGCCGGACGGCAGTGCCGAGGCCGCCGTCAAGGCCGCGCTGTCGAACTGGACCGCCGGGCAGGCCACCGCTTTCGGCACCCGCGGAATCACTGTCAACGTGGTCGCTGCCGGCGACGGCGCCCGGCCCGGCTATGACGGGCTGACCCGCGTGCCTCCGAGCGGCGCGGCCGAAATCGCCCGTCTTGCGGTGTTTTTGACCTCTCCAGCGGCTCGGCACATCACCGGCCAGACCCTGCATGTCGGCCGCGGAGCGTTGGCCTGCTTCGGCTGACCGCAACCGGAGTGGTTAATCCCACAACCAGCAGATGAGGTGACCGCCTTTTAGGTCGACTAGCGTATTAGTGGAACGCAGTCACCGTCGAGGAGCAACCGGATTCCCATGAGCGCCCAGCCTGAAGTCACTGCGCCGCAGAGCCGACGCCACCAGGTCGTCATCATCGGCTCAGGATTCGGTGGGTTGACCGCGGCCAAGAAACTCAAGCGCGCCGACGTCGACGTCAAGTTGATCGCCCGCACCACCCACCACCTGTTCCAGCCCCTGCTGTACCAGGTTGCGACCGGAATCCTCTCCGAGGGCGAAATCGCGCCGTCCACTCGCGTCGTGCTGCGCAAGCAGCGCAACGCGCAGGTGTTGCTCGGCGACGTCACCCACATCGACCTGGCGGGCAAGTTCGTCACCTCCGAGGTGCTCGGCCACACCTACGACACCCCGTTCGACAGCCTGATCATCGCTGCCGGCGCCGGGCAGTCCTACTTCGGCAACGACCATTTTGCCGAGTTCGCGCCCGGCATGAAGACCATCGACGACGCCCTGGAGTTGCGGGGCCGCATCCTGAGCGCCTTCGAGCAGGCGGAGCGGTCCCGGGACGCCGCCCGGCGAGAGAAGCTGCTGACCTTCACGGTGATCGGCGCCGGCCCCACCGGGGTGGAGATGGCCGGGCAGATCGCCGAACTGGCCAACTACACGCTCAAGGGCGCGTTCCGCAACATCGACTCCACCAAGGCGCGGGTGATCCTGCTGGACGCCGCTCCGGCCGTGCTGCCGCCGATGGGCGAGAAGCTGGGCCGCAAAGCCGCCGAGCGGCTGGAGAAGATGGGCGTGGAGATCCAGCTCGGCGCCATGGTGACCGATGTCGACCGCAACGGCCTGACCATCAAGGACTCCGACGGCGTCATCCGGCGGATCGAATCCCAGTGCAAGGTGTGGTCCGCCGGTGTCTCCGCCAGCCCGCTGGGCCGCGACCTGGCCGAGCAGTCCGCGGTGGAACTCGACCGCGCCGGCCGGGTCAAGGTGCTGCCCGACCTGTCCGTACCCGGTCACCCGAACGTGTTCGTGGTCGGCGACATGGCCGCCGTCGAGGGCGTTCCCGGGATGGCTCAGGGCGCTATCCAGGGCGCCAAGCACGTCGCGAGCACCATCAAGGCCGAACTGGGCGGCGCCAACCCCACCGACCGGGAACCCTTCCAGTACCTGGACAAGGGCTCCATGGCCACCGTGTCCCGGTTCTCCGCGGTCACCAAGATCGGCCCGCTGGAGTTCAGCGGCTTCCTGGCGTGGCTGGCCTGGCTGGGGCTGCACCTGATCTACCTGGTCGGGTTCAAGAACAAGGTCAGCACCCTGCTGTCCTGGAATGTCACATTCCTGAGCACCCGCCGGGGCCAGCTCACCATCACCGAGCAGCAGGCCTTCGCCCGCACGCGCCTCGAGCAGCTGGAAGTGCTGGCGGCTGAGGCGCAACGCGGCACCGAACGCGCGGTCAGCTAGCCGCGGTGGTCGCAAGCGCGGCGGAGCCGGGCGAAGCGGGCCGGCGCCATCGGCTCAGCGGTGGTCGCAAGCGCGGCGGAGCCGGGCGAACCGGGCCGGCGCCATCGGCTCAGCCGGCTTAGCTCGGCAGGTTCTGCAACCGGACCTGACCGCGCGCGACCACCCGGTCGTCGGCGTCGGTGATCGTCACCAGCCACAGCTGCTGACGCCGGCCGCGATGAATCGGAGTCGAGGCGGCGTAGACCGTCCCGGAGGAGACCGCCCGGAGAAAGTCGGTGTTGTTGTTGACCCCGACGACCGTAGCCATGGGTTCACCGCCATCGCGGTTGAGCCAGGCGTGTGCGGACACACTGGCCACACTTTCGATCATCGAGCAGTAAACACCGCCGTGCACGATGCCCGCCGGCTGGCACAGTTTGGGTTGCAGCTCCAGGCTGGCGCGCGCGCCGTCCGGCCCGACATCGGTGTAGACCAGGCCGATCTCGCTGTCGAACGGCGCGGAGAAGGTGGGCGGGAATCCGGTGGGAGCCATGTGATCGTTGTACACGACGGCGCCCCGGCGGCCCGTTCCCCTCCCGGCGGCTCCCAGCAGGCCCTCAGGTTGGGATACGACACGCGGTAGTAATTGAAGGTAGGCTTGCTCCGTTGCCCGGGGAGTTGATAACAGACATGGCGAAGCAGACCCATCTAGGGGACTTGGAACGAGCGGTGATGGACCACCTGTGGTCGTCGCCGGAGTCCCAGACGGTGCGCGAGGTCCATGAGGCGCTGTCGGCACAGCGCGAGTTGGCCTATACGACCGTGATGACGGTCCTGCAGCGGCTGGCCAAGAAGAATCTGGTGTCGCAGATCCGCGACGACCGCGCCCACCGCTACACACCGGTCCGCGGCCGCGACGAACTGGTCGCCGGCCTGATGGTCGAAGCCCTCGATCAGGCTGCCGACTCCGGCGACCGCCGGGCCGCGCTGGTGCATTTCGTCGAGCGCGTCGGCGTGGACGAAGCCCAGGCACTGCGGCGGGCGCTCGACGAACTCGAGGCCAAGGACCGCGGCCGCCTCCCCGGTGGCGGCCGACCCGCCTCCTGAGGGAGACTGGCAGCGTGTCCGCGCTGGCCTTTTCCCTTCTCGCGCTGTTGCTCATAGGTCCGTTTCCGGCCCTGTTGGCGCGCGCTGACTGGCCGCTACGCGCCCCGCGGGCCGCACTGGTGCTCTGGCAGGCCGTCGCCCTGGCCGCGGTGCTGTCGGCCTTCAGCGCGGGCCTGGCCACCGCGACCCGGCTGCTGATGCCGGGCCCGGACAGCCGGCCCACGTCGACGATCCTGGGCTCGCTGGACCGCCTGGGGTGGCCGCTGTGGACGTTCTACGTCGCGGTCTTCGCCCTGACGCTGATGGTGGGCCTGCGGCTGGCCTGGACCGTGCTGCGGGTCGCCATCCGCACCCGGCAGCGCCGCGCTCGCCACCGCATGCTCGTGGACCTGGTGGGCGTCACCGACCGGCCGCCCGCGGTGCGCACCAGCGGTCTGCGGATTCTGCAGGTGGTGCAGCCGTTCGCCTATTGCCTGCCCGGAGTGCGCAGCCGGGTGGTGCTCAGTTCGGGCACGCTCGAAGTGCTCACCGACACCGAGTTAGCCGCCCTGCTCTGCCACGAGCGGGCACACCTGCGTGCCCGGCACGACCTGGTGCTCGAGGCATTCACCGCCGTGCACACCGCCTTTCCCCGGTTCGTCCGCAGCGGCAGCGCGCTGGACGCGGTGCGGTTGCTGATCGAACTGCTGGCCGACGACGCCGCCGTTCGGGTGGCGGGCGCTCCTCCCCTGGCCCGGGCCCTGGTGACCTGTGCGTCGGCCAACGTCCCGGCCGGCGCACTGGCGGCCGGGGGCACCAACACGGTGTTGCGGGTCCAACGGTTGTCGGGGCGAGGCAACAGTCCGGCCCTGGCCGCTGCCGCCTATTCGGCCGCAGCAGGGGTGCTGACGGTGCCCACGGCGGCCCTGGCGGTACCGTGGCTGACCGAGCTGCACCGACTGATCGTGGGGTAACCCGCGCCGCCCCGAAAACCGGGCATCGCATTCACCAACCACCGAAAGGCGAACATATGAGCGCGTCGGACGTTGTCGGCACCGCCCAGATCGGCGTGACCGGACTGGCCGTCATGGGATCCAACATCGCGCGCAACTTCGCCCGGCACGGCTACACCGTGGCACTGCACAACCGTTCGGTCGCCAAAACCGACGCCCTGCTGGGGGCCCACGGGTCCGAGGGCAACTTCGTCCGCAGCGAGACGATTCCGGAATTCCTTGCCGCCCTTGAGAAGCCCCGCCGTGTGCTGATCATGGTCAAGGCCGGCGACGCCACCGACGCGGTTATCAACGAGCTCGCCGACGCCATGGAGCCCGGCGACATCATCATCGACGGCGGCAACGCGCTCTACACCGACACCATCCGGCGGGAGAAGGCGATGGCCGCGCGCGGCCTGCACTTCGTCGGGGCCGGTATCTCCGGCGGCGAGGAGGGCGCGCTGAACGGACCGTCGATCATGCCGGGCGGCCCCAAGGAGTCCTACGAGTCGCTGGGCCCGCTGCTGGAGGAGATCTCCGCCCACGTCGACGGGGTGCCCTGCTGCACCCACATCGGGCCCGACGGCGCCGGACACTTCGTGAAGATGGTGCACAACGGCATCGAATACTCCGACATGCAGCTGATCGGCGAGGCCTACCAGCTGCTGCGCGACGGTCTCGGGCTTTCCGCACCGCAGATCGCCGAGGTGTTCACCGACTGGAACGCCGGCGATTTGGACAGCTACCTGGTGGAGATCACCGCCGAGGTGCTGCGGCAGGTGGACGCCAAGACCGGTAAGCCGTTGGTGGATGTCATTGTCGACGAGGCCGAGCAGAAGGGCACCGGGCGCTGGACGGTGAAGTCCGCTTTGGACCTGGGAGTGCCCGTCACCGGCATCGCCGAGGCGGTGTTCGCCCGGGCGCTGTCTGGCTCGGTCGCCCAGCGCCGCGCCGCGGTGGGCCTGGCCGCCGGCACCCTGGGCGCGCGCCCGTCGGACGCGGCTCAGTTCACCGAAGACGTCCGTCAGGCTCTCTACGCCTCCAAGATCGTCGCTTATGCGCAGGGCTTCAACCAGATTCAGGCCGGCAGCGCCGAGTACGGCTGGAACGTCGCGCCCGGCGACCTCGCCACGATCTGGCGAGGCGGCTGCATCATCCGCGCCAAGTTCCTCAACCGGATCAAAGAGGCGTTCGACACCGATCCCGAGTTGGTGAGCCTGCTCGCCGCGCCGTATTTCCGCAGCGCGGTGGAGGACGCCATCGACTGCTGGCGCCGGGTGGTGGTGACCGCGACACAGCTGGGCATCCCCGTCCCGGGCTTCGCCTCGGCGCTGTCGTACTACGACGGGCTGCGGACCGAACGGCTGCCGGCCGCCCTGACCCAGGCCCAGCGCGACTTCTTCGGCGCCCACAGCTACGGCCGGGTGGATGCGCCGGGCAAGTACCACACCCTGTGGAGCGGCGACCGCAGTGAAGTGCCGGTCTAGGCGGGCTGAACCAGCAGCCGCAGTACCGCCTCGGTGAAGGCCTGCGGGTCCTCGATCTGCGGATAGTGGCCCAGCCCGGGCAACTCGACGACCTCGGCGGCGGGGCGTAGCTCGCGCAGCCCGTCCAGCACGTTGGTGGTCGCGACCGGGTCGCGCAGGCCCCACACGAAGCCCAGCGGTTTGGGCCAGTCCCGCACCGCGCCATGCCAGCGCTGCGCGTAGCGCACCCGTTCGTTGAGATAGGCCGAGAGCAGGTGCATGATCCGGTTTCCGCCGTTGTGCGCCAACAGCGCCCACTGCGCGGCGCCTTCCTCCGCACTCAGCGGATGGTCCGGGCTGAACAACCGGCCGAAGCCGCGGACGAAGCCGCGCTGATTGGGCAGCAGGGCCGCGATGGCCCCGATGGGGCTGCGCAGCAGCCTCTGGCTCGGCCGCAAGCTGGCCCGCTCCAGGATCACACTGCCGTTGGCCAACACCGCGCGACGCAGATCGAAGCTCAGCGTCCCGTCGATGTCGCGGGCCAGCAGTTCGGTGGTCACCGAGGTGCCCATGTCGTGACCGAGCAGCACCACCGGACCGGTGGTGTTCGATGCCACCACCTGCTCCACCAGGTCGGCCTGTTCGAACAGGCTGTAGCGGTGCGGTCGCGGCTTGTCCGACAGCCCGAACCCGAGGAAGTCCATGGTCAGCCAGGACCGGCCGGCCAGCCGCTGCACCATCGCGCGGTAGTCATACGAGCTGGACGGAAAACCATGCAGCAGTAGCACGGTCGGCCCGTCCCCCTCCCCTGACCGGACAAACACCCGCCCCGCGGCACCGGTCATCCAGCGGCCGCCGTCCTGCCACTCCCGCACACCGGCGGGCAACGCCGTATTCCTCATCGCGGTCATTCTGCGATACCTGCCGGACCGGCACCCGCAGATCGGCGAGCGACGCGCCGGACGCGTTCGCCGACCGTCAGGTGGTGCGCGTGCTCGCGCTGGCGGTAGCGTGGCTGACCGGACCGATACGCTGTGGCCCGGCGGGTGCCGGAGTCCGGCGCACGACGTGTGGAGGCGAACAGATGGGCTCGTCGGAACCCGATAATCCGGTGGTGGCAACCCGATGAGGTTTGCCAGTGGATACGACCCGTCCCACGACCTGACCTTCAACGACGTCTTCATCGTCCCCAACCGCTCGTCGGTCGATTCACGCCTCGACGTGGACCTGTCCACCCGTGACGGTTCGGGCACCACCATCCCGGTGGTGGTGGCCAACATGACCGCGGTGGCGGGGCGGCGGATGGCCGAGACGGTGGCCCGGCGGGGCGGGATCGTGGTGCTGCCGCAGGATCTGCCGCTCGACGCCGCCGGCCACACCGTGGCTTTCGTGAAAAGCCGCGACCTGGTCGCCGACACCCCGGTGGTGCTGTCCCCCGACGACTCGGTGGCCAACGCGATGGCGTTGATCCCCAAACGCGCCCATGGCGTCGCGGTGGTGGTGGTCGACGGCCGGCCGACCGGCTTGGTCACCAAGGCGTGCTGCGAGGGGGTGGATCGCTTCACCCGGGTTCGCGACGTCGCGGTGTCCGATCTGGTCGAGACACCGGTCGGCACCGATGCCCGCACGGTGTTCGACCTGTTGGAGCACGCGCCGGTCGGCGTGGCGGTCCTGACCCGTGCCGACGGCACCCTGGCCGGCGTGGTGACCCGCACCGGGGCGATCAGGACCGGGATCTACACCCCCGCCACCGACGCGGCCGGTCGGTTGCGCGTCGCCGCGGCGGTCGGCATCACCGGCGACGTCGCCGCCCGAGCCGCCGCGCTGCTGTCGGCCGGGGTGGATCTGCTGGTCATCGACACCGCCCACGGCCATCAGGAGAAGGCGATGCAGGCCATCCGCGCCGTCGCGGCCCTCAAGCCGGCGGTGCCACTGGTGGCCGGCAACGTGGTGTCGGCGCAGGGCACCCGCGACCTGATCGCCGCCGGAGCCGACATCGTCAAGGTCGGCGTCGGTCCCGGCGCCATGTGCACCACCCGCATGATGACCGGCGTGGGCCGCCCCCAGTTCTCGGCTGTCGTCGAATGCGCCGCCGCAGCAAGCGAACTCGGTGCCCATGTGTGGGCCGACGGCGGCGTTCGCCATCCCCGCGACGTCGCGCTGGCCCTGGCCGCGGGCGCGTCGAACGTGATGATCGGTTCCTGGTTCGCCGGCACCTACGAATCCCCCGGCGAGCTGATGTTCGATCGCGACGGCATGCCCTACAAGGAAAGCTACGGAATGGCGTCCAAGCGGGCGGTCGCCGCGCGCACCGTTGCCGACAGTGCGTTCGACCGCGCCCGCAAAGCACTGTTCGAGGAGGGCATTTCGACATCGCGCATGGCGGTGGACCCCGAGCGCGGCGGCGTCGAGGATCTGCTGGACCACATCACCTCCGGCCTGCGCAGCACCTGCACCTACGTCGGGGCCGCCAATCTCGCCGAGCTCCACGAGCGGGTGGTGCTCGGCGTGCAGTCGGCAGCGGGCTTCGCCGAGGGCCATCCGCTACCGTTCGGCTGGTGAGACCGATGGGCCCGGGCACACACCTAGGCTGCCGCGCACCGCACGGCGCGCGCGGCGGCGACGGCGCGGGGACGCCGCCGTGAGCCTCGCCGTCACACTGGCCAGCCTGCTGGCGTTCGCGGTCCTGACCCTGGGCACCGCGGTGTTCGTGGCCGCCGAGTTCTCCCTGACCACCCTGGAACGCAGCGTGGTGGACGCCAACGCCGCGCGTGGTGGCCGCCGCGACGCCTACATCCAAGACGCCCACCGCACGTTGTCCTTCCAGTTGTCCGGTGCGCAGTTGGGCATCTCGATCACCACGCTGGCCATGGGCTACCTGGCCGAACCGGTGCTGGCCCGGTGGCTGCGCCCCCCGCTGACGGCGGTGGGGCTGTCCGACCGGACGGCGTCGGGCGTCGCGCTGGTCGCGGCCCTGGTGATCGCGACGTCGGTGTCCATGGTCTTCGGCGAGCTGGTGCCCAAGAACCTGGCGGTGGCGCGACCGCTGCAGACCGCCCGGGCGACGGCCGGTCCCCAGCTGTTGTTCTCCCGGGTGTTCGCGATCGCGATCAAAGTGACCAACGGGACCGCGAACCGCATCCTGCGGCGGTTGGGGATCGAACCCGCCGACCGGCTGGCGTCGGCGCGTTCCGCGCGTGAGTTGGCTTCGCTGGTGCGCAATTCGGCGCGCAGCGGCGCGCTCGACCCCGCCACGGCCGCGTTGGTGGAGGGTTCGCTGCGGTTCGGAGCCCTGACCGCCGAAGAGCTGATGACACCGCGGTCCAAGATCGTGAGCCTGCAGGCCGGTGACAGCGTCGCCGATCTGGCCGCAGCCGCCATCGACACCGGTTTCTCGAAGTTTCCGGTGGTCGACGGCGACCTGGACGCCACGGTCGGCATCGTCCACGTCAAGCAGGTGCTGGCGGTGGCCGTCGCCGACCGGGCCTCGACTCCACTGCGGGCCGTGACCAAGCCGGTCGCGGTGGTGCCGTCGACCCTCGACGGTGACGCGGTGATGGAACAGATCGGGGCCAACGGCCAACAGGTGGCCATGGTCGTCGACGAATACGGCGGCACCGCCGGCATGGTCACCGTCGAGGACCTCATCGAAGAGATCGTCGGCGATGTCCGCGACGAGCACGACGATGCCACCCCGGACGTCGTGGCCGCCGGCGGCGGCTGGCAGGTCTCGGGACTGTTGCGGATCGACGAGGTGGCCGCCGCCACCGGCTACCGTGCGCCGGAAGGTTCCTACGAGACCATCGGCGGACTGGTGTTGCAGGAACTCGGTCACATCCCGGCGGTCGGCGAGACCGTCGAGCTGACCGCGTTCGAGCCCGACGAACTCTCCGCCCACCCGCCGCGCTGGCTGGCCCGGGTGGTCCGCATGGAGGGCCGCCGCATCGACCTGCTGGTGCTCACCCGACTGGGGCGTGCCGATGGCTGATCTGTTCAACATCGCGCTGACCGTGCTGCTGATCGCGGCCAACGCCTTCTTCGTCGCCGCCGAGTTCTCACTGATATCGGCACGACGCGACCGGCTCGAGGCGCTGGCCGAGCAGGGCAGGCAGAGCGCGGTCACGGTGATCCGGGCCGGTGAGCAGCTGTCCCGAATGCTGGCCGGGGCGCAGTTGGGCGTCACGGTGTGCTCGATCCTGCTCGGCCGGATCGGTGAGCCGACGGTCGCCTACCTGCTCGAGCCCGCATTCCGGCTGGCCGGAATCCCCGATGCGCTGCTGCACACGGTGGCGTTCATCGTCGCGTTGACGATCGTGGTGATGCTGCATCTGCTGTTCGGCGAGATGGTGCCCAAGAACATCGCCCTGGCAGGGCCCGAGACGGCGGCGATGCTGCTGATCCCGCCGTACCTGGTCTACATGGCGGCCGCCCGGCCCTTCATCGTCTTCTACAACTGGTGCGCCAACGTCACCCTGCGGGCCATGCGGATCGAGCCCAAGGATGAGCTGGAGATCACGGTGTCCACCGTCGAGTTGAGCGAGATGATCGCTGAATCGGTCTCGGCCGGACTGCTCGACCTCGAGGAGTACACCCGGTTGACGCGCGCCCTGCAGATCCGCACCCGGGTGCTGGCCGATGTAGCGCTGCCGATCGGCGACGTCCGTGCCGTGCCGGTGGCGGCCGCCGGCCAGGGCCCCACGGTGGCCGCGATCGAGCAGGCCTTCACCGCGACCGGTTACTCCCGGTTCCCGATCGTCGACCAGGGTGAATTCGTCGGCTACCTGCACATCAAGGACGTGTTGCTCAGTGAGACCTCGCCCGGGACCGGCGGCGGCGCCGTCGTCGACGTCACCGCCATTCGGCCGCTGCCGCGCGTCCCCGCCTCCCTGCCACTGGCCGATGCGCTGTCCCGGCTGCGCCGCAGCAACAGCCACTTGGCGCTGGCGGTCAACGACGCCGGTGCCGCGGTGGCCATGGTGACGCTGGAAGACCTCGTGCAGGACGTCGTCGGCACCGTCCGCGACGGGACGCACCGTGTTTGACCTGGCCGAACCGGCTCTGGAGGCGGTGCAGTGGCAGACCCGCGCCCAGGCCTACCGGCAGCGCCTGGACCACTTCCTGCCTCCGCTGCTGCAGCGGATCGCGACCGGCGACCCGGTGCCCGCTTTCCTGTTCAGCTACTACAGCCTGCGGCCGGCTCAGCTGCGCTGGTGGAACCCCGGTTACGGGGTGCGGCTGGCCGGGCCGGCGGCACTGCAGACCTACCGCGGGCGCCGCGGTTACGCGGCGCACGGCGGCGGGGTCGGTGTGGCCGCCGAGTACCTGCGTGAGCGCGCCGACACCGTGCGGTTCGTCGCACGCCTGCTGCGCGCCTCCGCGCAGCGGCCCGCGCAGCTCAACTGCTTCGGGCTGCACGAGTGGGCGATGGTGTATCGCCGCGCGGTGCACCAGTCCGTCCGGCACGAGCACGTTCCGCTACGGCTGCCCGCCGTGGAGGTGGACCGGATTGTCGAGGCAACACCGTTGCGCTGCACTCACTTCGACGCGTTCCGTTTCTTCACCCCCGCGGCAGCACCGCGCAATGCCGGGACGCCGACCCGGCCCACACAGATCGACTGGGAACAACCGGGCTGCCTGCACGCGAATATGGATCTCTACAAGTGGTGCTACAAGTTGGGGCCGCTGATCGAATCCGACCTGCTGCTGGACTGCCTGGCGCTGGCAGCGGCGGCGCGCGAAATCGACATGCGGGCCAGCCCGTATGACCTGAGCGACTACGGCTATGCGCCGATCACCATCGAAAACGCGGCGGGCCGCGCTGAATATGTCCGTCGCCAAGGTGAGATCGCCCAGCGCGCCGCACCGTTGCGGGCGACGCTGCTGGCCCGCTGCGAGCAGCTGATCGACAGATGCGAATAGCCTCGCTACCTGCCGGTAAGGTGGTAGATCGGCTAAGAGGGAGGAAATCATGACAGAACGGGTGTCGGTGGGCGGCTTACGGGTCGCACGCGTGCTGTATGACTTCATCACCGATGAGGCCCTGCCGGGCACCGGTGTCGACCCCGACAGCTTCTGGGCCGGCGTGGACAAGGTCGTCACCGATCTGACGCCCAAGAACCAGGAGCTGCTGGCACGTCGCGATGAACTGCAGGCCCAGATCGACAAATGGCATCGGCATCGGGTGATCGAACCGCTCGACACCGAGGCGTACCGGGCCTTCCTCACCGAGATCGGATACCTGCTGCCCGAACCCGAGGACTTCACGGTCACGACAGCCGGTGTCGACGATGAGATCGCGGTGCAGGCCGGCCCGCAGCTGGTGGTGCCGGTGCTCAACGCCCGGTTCGCGCTCAACGCCGCCAACGCACGCTGGGGATCGCTGTACGACGCGCTGTACGGAACCGACGTGATCAGCGAGGAGGACGGGGCGCACAAGGGCACGTCCTACAACCCGGTGCGCGGCGAGAAGGTGATCGCCTATGCCCGGAAGTTCCTCGAGCATGCCGTGCCGCTGACCACCGGCAGCTGGACCGAGGTCAAGAGCTTCGCGGTCAAAGACGCCGAGCTGGTGGTCACGCTGGCCGACGACGTGGCCACCACCGTCGGCGCGCCCACCGAGTTCATCGGCTACACCGGGGATGCCGAGACGCCGTCGTCGGTGCTGCTGTCCCACCACGGCCTGCGGGTCGAGATCCTGATCGACCCGGAGTCGCCGATCGGGTCCACCGACCCCGCCGGCATCAAAGACGTGGTGCTGGAGTCGGCGGTCACCACGATCATGGACTTCGAGGATTCGGTGGCCGCGGTGGATGCCGAGGACAAGGTGCTCGGTTACCGCAACTGGCTGGGCCTCAACCGCGGCGACCTGGCCGAGCAGGTCGATAAGGGCGGCGAGACCTTCACGCGCACCCTGGCCGCCGACCGCGAGTTCACCGCCCCGGACGGGGGCACGGTGACCCTGCCGGGCCGCAGCCTGATGTTCGTCCGCAACGTCGGTCACCTGATGACCAACGACGCCATCATCAACACCGCCGACGGCGAAAACACCGAGGTGTTCGAGGGTATCCAGGACGCGTTGTTCACCGGGCTCATCGCCGTGCACGGGCTGACCGCGTCCGAAGAGAACGGACCGCTGACCAACAGCCGCACCGGCTCGATCTACATCGTCAAACCGAAGATGCACGGACCGGACGAGGTGGCCTTCACCGCCGAGCTGTTCAGTCGGGTCGAAGATGTCCTGGGTCTGCCGCAGAAGACCCTCAAGATCGGCATCATGGACGAGGAGCGGCGCACCACGGTCAACCTGCGCGCGTGCATCAAAGCCGCCGCCGACCGGGTGGTGTTCATCAACACCGGCTTCCTGGACCGCACCGGCGACGAGATCCACACCTCGATGGAGGCCGGGCCCATGGTGCGCAAGGCCAACATGAAGTCCCAGCCGTGGATCCTGGCCTACGAGGACAACAACGTCGACGCGGGATTGGCCGCCGGACTTCCCGGCCACGCCCAGATCGGCAAGGGCATGTGGGCCATGACCGACCTGATGGCCGACATGGTGGCGCAGAAGATCGCCCACCCCCGCTCGGGGGCGAGCACCGCATGGGTGCCCTCGCCCACCGCCGCCACCCTGCACGCGATGCACTACCACCAGGTGGACGTCTTCGAGGTGCAGCGGGAACTGGCCGGAAAGCGGCGGGCAACGCTGGATCAGCTGCTGACCATCCCGCTCTCCGAAGGCCTGGCCTGGGCGCCCGACGAGATCCGCGAAGAGGTGGACAACAACTGCCAGTCGATCCTGGGCTACGTGGTGCGCTGGATCGACCAGGGCGTGGGCTGCTCGAAGGTCCCCGACATCCACGATGTGGCGCTGATGGAAGACCGTGCCACCCTGAGGATTTCGTCGCAGTTGCTGGCGAACTGGTTGCGGCACGGGGTGATCACCGCCGAAGACGTGCAGTCGAGCCTGGAGCGGATGGCCCCCGCGGTGGACCGCCAGAACGCCGGTGACGCCAGCTACCGGCCGATGGCACCGGACTTCGAATCCAGCATCGCCTTCGCGGCCGCCCGCGAGCTGATCCTGTCCGGGACCACTCAGCCCAACGGCTACACCGAGCCGATCCTGCACCGGCGCCGGCGGGAGTTCAAAGCCCAGGCCGGTGTCTGACCCGACACCGATCCGAATGACCGTGGCCGGACAACCGGCCAGGCGGAGAGGACGCAGCCACTGTGGGTAGGCACAGTTTGCCCGGCCCGGACGATTCCGACGACGAGCCCTTCGGACCCGCCGGTTCGGACGACTACGGCGACGACGCCGGGTTCTCGGACCATTCGTTCGACAGTTACGCCGATCCGGACGACGACGACTACGTCGACGACTATCACGAGGCGTACTTCGACGAGCCCTTCTCCGGCGAGACCGGCTATGACGCCGGGCCGCAACCCGGCGATGCCGACCCGGCCCAGTACATGCGCCGCGGCGCCGCCGAGGAGCAGTCGCGGTATCGGACCGGGCCTTTCGGTGCCATCGCCGGCCAGCCCGTTGCCGAGGCCGACGAAGACCCGGGCGGTGGGCACCGCAATCTCGACCGGTGGCGCCGGCATCGTAACGACTCCGGAACGCGCGGTGTCAGCGTCGGCGTGATCGCCGCGCTGGTCACCGTGGTCGTCGTGGTGGGCGCGGTGATCCTGTGGCGCTTCTTCGGCAATTCGCTGTCGCATCGCTCCGCGATCGCCGCCCGCAACTGCGCCGCCGGCGACCTGGCCGTTGCCGTCGTGGCGGATCCGTCGATCGCCGACCACGTACAGGGGTTCGCCGACCTGTTCAACAAGACCGCCAAGCCGATCGGCGACCGCTGTGTGTCGGTGCAGGTCAAGCCGGCCGATTCCGATGCCGTGGTCAGCGGCTTCCTCGGCGACTGGCCGGCCCAGCTCGGCCAGCGTCCGGCGCTGTGGATCCCCGGCAGCTCCATCTCCGCGGCCCGGTTGAAGACCGCCGCCGGCGCCGAGACGGTCAGCGACAGCCGGTCGCTGGTCACCTCGCCGGTGCTGCTGGCGGTTACTCCGCAGCTCAAAAGCGCTCTGCAGAAGCAGAGTTGGGCAAGCCTGCCGGACCTGCAGACCGACCCGGACGGGCTGGGCCCACTCGGCCTGGCCGGGTGGGGCTCGCTGCGGTTGGCGCTGCCCCTCGGCGGCAACGGCGACGCCGCATTCCTGGCCGGCGAGGCAGTGGCAGCCGGCGCCGTCCCCAAGGGCGCTCCTGCCACCGATGGTGTCGGGGCGGTGCACCGGCTTGCCGGCGGACAGCCGAAACTTGTCGACGCATCACTTGCCGAGGCAATGAACGTCCTTCTGCGCCCGGGAAATCCGGCGGCCTCTCCGGTGCATGCGGTGGTGACCACCGAACAGCAGCTGTTCACCCGGGGCAAGTCGCTGTCCGACCCGGCCACCGCGCTGGGTTCGTGGCGGCCGCCGGGGCCGGTGCCGGTCGCCGACTACCCCACCGTGTTGCTGGCCGGCTCAGGGTTGTCTCAGGAACAGGTCAGTGCCGCCAGCGAATTCGCCCGCTTCGCCCGTAAACCCGACCAGCTCGCCGAGCTGGCCAAGGCCGGCTTCCGGGTCGAGGGCGTCGCACCCCCGAGCAGTGACGTCACCGGGTTCCCCGCGGTGCCGGACACTCTTTCGGTCGGTGACGACGCGACGCGCGCCGCGTTGGCCAACGCCCTGACCACCCTGCCGGGCAGCGCCGCGGTCACGCTCATGCTCGACCAGTCGATGACCACCGACGAGGGCGGCAAGAGCCGTTTGGCGCACGTGATCGCCGCACTGGATCGGCGCATCAAGGAGCTGGCCCCGAATTCGACCGTTGGCCTGTGGACCTTCGACGGCACCGAGGGGCACAGTCTGGTCACCGCCGGCCCGCTGGACGAGCCGCTCAACGACGCCACCCGGGCGGACACCTTGATCAGCGAGCTCAACGAGCTCAGTTCGACGCCCGGCGGTGCGGTGTCCTTCACGACGCTGCGCATGGTGTACAACCAGGCCCTGGCCAATTACCGCCCGGGACAGTCCAACTCGGTGCTCGTCATCACCGCGGGTCCGCACACCGACCGGAGCCTGGACGGACCTGGGCTCGAGGAGTTCATTCGGTCCGCAACCGACCCGCAACGCCCCGTCGCCGTCAACGTCATCGACTTCGGTGCCGACGCCGATCAGGCGACGTGGCAGGCGGTGGCACAGCTGTCGGGCGGCACCTACCAGAACGTGCGCGCCGGGAACTCCCCCGAGCTCGGCGCAGCGCTGAACTCGCTGCTGGGTTAACCGTCGAGCATGTCGAGGATCTGCTGGGGCATGCTGACCAGCAGTTCGGTGAACGTGCCGCCGAAGGAGCCGACGCTGGCGCCGGCCAGGGTCAGCTGCCCGGCGACGAATCCCTCGAGCAGGTCGGCCAGGTAGGGGTTCACCCAGTCGCCGACCAGATCGCCGAGGTTGAGCGAGAAGGTGTCGACTCCCACGTAGGCGAGTACATCGCCGAGGTCGAGGCCGTTGAGCAACCAGGTCAGGTCCAGGCCGAGCGGGCCGTCGGTCAGCACCGCGCCCAATGGGCCGACGAGGTCGCTCACCAGGTCCCGCAGTGTCAGGTCGGCGACCGAGTCGGCGAAGCCGAGGTCGGTCAGGACGCCACCGATGGTCAGTTCGCCCAGCGACAGCAGCGCCTCGCCCACACTGCCCAGGACCGAACCGATGGAGTCATCGATCGCCAGATCGCCCAGTAGGTCACCGACTTGCAGAGTGTTGAGCAGGGCTTCCAGACCACCGGATCCCAGGAACTCGTCGGCGAGGCCGGTCAACAGCGGCCCGATGAGCGGAATGGGGTCGAACAGGTCGGCCGCGCCCTCCTGGAGCCAACCGCTCAGCTGGCCGAGCAGCCCAATGTCCGAGAGCAGGCTGCCGAGGTAGGCACTGGACAGGTCGCCCTCGCCGAGGCCGACGAGCAGGTGGCCCACGGCGAGGGGAATCGCGGCGTCGACCCCGAAGGCGCTCACCACGTCGGCGAACCGGAAGTCGCCGAGCGCAAGGTCGAGATCGAGGTCGCGGTAGAAGTCGGTGCCACCCCATTCGCTCAACAGAGCGGCCAGGCTGTACTGGCTCAATCCCAGATCGCCCAGGCCCAGTGACTCCAGCAGGTCGCCGAGCGTGCCGACGCCGGTGGCCCACGCCAGCAGGTCGCCCATGCCTTCGTCGCTGAGCCCGAGGCCGCTGAGCAGCGTGCCCACGGTCAGGGTGCCCAGCCGCACGTGCTCGATCACGGTGTCGAGGTCCATGCTGCCCAGATCGGGCATCTGCAGTCCCAGCATGTCCAGCACCCGGGACAGGTCGAGGTTGAGTTCCAGGTTCTGTTCGGGGGCAAGTACCCCGTTGTACATCGGAACGCTCATCGCGCCGCCCAGCAGGCTCACATCGCGCTGGCCGTTGAGGTAGGCGTCGAGAAGGGTGGCCGGGGCGTTGACCAACGCGGTCCATGCGGTCTTGGGGTCGCCCAGATCCTCGATCACGCCGAACAGCGCATCCAGGGTCGCCACGTGCGAAGTCAGGCCGGCGATCAGCAGTTCCAGCCCCGGCGAGAGCTGCACCGCGAGCGTCGCGGGAAGCGACGCGGTGTCGGTGTCGACCGCCAGGGTGAAGCTGCTGGCCGCATCGATCAGGCCCAGCGGGTTGGTGAACAGGGTGGTGAACACCTGGGCGAGGGCCGACCAGTCGGTTTGGGCACCGATGCGCTCGATGTTGTCCACGGTGTTGGCGAACAGGTCGCCGTAGGAGGCGGCCAGCGCCACGCTGGGCGCCACGGCGGGCGCCGGTGCCGGAACCGGTGCGGCCGTGACGATCCCGGCGCTCAGGAGGGCGATTCCCGCGACACAGGAGCGGGTCATGGGCTCCGTCATGGGTCCTCCTCGACGCACACCTCAGCCAGAATTCGGGTCAGGGCGATCCTAGACGCTTCGTTTGGTTGCGCTGAGACAATGCTGGCTATTTGCCGAAGGGCGTGCGAGCGCCGCCGCTCACGCGAAGGCCTCCACCGGGGGGCACGAGCAGACCAGATTGCGGTCGCCGTACGCACCGTCGATCCGGCGCACCGGGGGCCACACCTTCGGGCGGAAGCCACGGCCCAACGGGTAGGCGGCCTGCTCCCGCGGGTAGGGGTGCTCCCAGTCCTGCACCAGAAGGCACTCGGCGGTGTGCGGGGCGCCGCGCAGCGGGTTGTCGTCGGCGGTCCATTCGCCCGATGCCACCCGGTCGATTTCGCCGCGGATGGCGATCATGGCCGCGCAGAACGCATCGACTTCGGCCAGGCTCTCACTTTCGGTGGGCTCCACCATCAGCGTCCCGGCCACCGGGAAACTCATGGTCGGGGCGTGGAAGCCGTAGTCGGCCAGCCTCTTGGCGACGTCATCGACGGTCACTCCGGTGCGCTTGGTGATCTCCCGCAGGTCCAGGATGCATTCGTGGGCGACCATGCCGTTCTCCCCGGTGTAGAGCACCGGGTAGTACTCGTCGAGCCGGCGGGCGATGTAGTTCGCCGACGCGATTGCGGTCAGTGACGCCGCGCGCAGGCCGTCGGCCCCCATCATCCGGATGTAGGCCCAGGTGATCGGCAGGATCGATGCCGACCCGTACGGGGCCGCCGAGACCGGCGGACCGGCCGGCAACTCCGGGGCCAGCGGGTGCCCGGGCAGGAACCGCGCCAGATGTGCGCGCACCGCCACCGGCCCGACCCCGGGTCCGCCGCCGCCATGCGGGATGCAGAAGGTCTTGTGCAGGTTGAGGTGGCTGACATCGCCGCCGAATCTGCCGGGCCGGGCCAGCCCGACCAGCGCGTTGAGGTTGGCGCCGTCGACGTAGACCTGGCCGCCGGCGTCGTGGACGGCGGCACAGATCTCGGCGATGTCGTGCTCGTAGACCCCGTGCGTGGACGGGTAGGTGATCATCAACGCCGACAGCGCCGCGGCGTGTTCGGCGACCTTGCTGCGCAGATCGTCGAGGTCGACGTCGCCGTTCTCGCGGCAGGCCACCACCACCACGCGCATCCCGGCCAGTGCCGCCGAGGCGGCGTTGGTGCCATGTGCGCTGGACGGAATCAGGCAGACGTCGCGGTGGGACTCGCCGCGGCTGGCGTGGTAGGCGTGGATCGCCAGCAGGCCCGCGTACTCACCCTGCGAGCCGGCGTTGGGTTGCAGCGACACCGCGTCGTATCCGGTGATCGCCGCCAGCCAGGTCTCCAACTGCCCGATAAGCGTGCGCAGGCCCACGGCGTCGCCGGCCGGCGCGAACGGGTGCTGGCGGGCGAACTCTGGCCAGGTGATCGACTCCATCTCGGCGGCGGCGTTGAGCTTCATGGTGCACGACCCGAGCGGGATCATGCTGCGGTCCAAGGCGATGTCCTTGTCCGACAGCGAACGCAGGTAGCGCATCATCTCGGTTTCGGTCCGGTAGCGCGAAAATGCCGGGTGGGTCAGGAAGGGCGCGGTGCGGGTGGCGATCGGCACGCCGGTGGACTCGACCGGCGCCAGCCCGAACACCTCGAGTACCGCCGCGACGTGCGCGTCGGTGGTGGTCTCGTCGCAGGCCACCGAGACGTGGTCGGCGTCCACCCGCCACAGGTTGATCCCGCGGGCCTTGGCGGCGGCGATGATCTCGTCGGCGCGGCCCGGTACGCGGGCCAGCACGGTGTCGAAGTAGCGGTCGTGGACCAGCGCGTCACCGAGCGCGGCGCCGATCTTCTCCGCCTGTGCGTGCACGCGTTGCGCGATGCCGGTCAGGCCTTCGGGGCCGTGGTAGCTGGCGTACATCGCTGCCATCACCGCCAGCAGCACCTGCGCGGTGCAGATGTTGGAGGTGGCCTTGTCCCGGCGGATGTGTTGTTCGCGGGTCTGCAGCGCCAGCCGGTAGGCCTCGGCGCCGTCGCGATCCCGGGACACCCCGACCAGCCGGCCGGGCAGCTGACGGGCGTGGCCGGGGTGCACGGCCAGGTATCCGGCGTGCGGGCCGCCGAAACCCATCGGCACGCCGAAACGCTGCGCACTGCCGAATGCCACGTCCGCGCCGATCTCGCCGGGCGGGGTGAGCAGCGTCAGCGCCAGCAGGTCGGCGCCGACCGCCACCAGCGCGCCCCGCTCGTGGGCGGCGGCAATCAGCCCCGACCAGTCGGTGATCCGGCCGGAGGCCCCCGGCAACTGCACGATCACCCCGAAGAAGTCGCCGTCGGGAAGTCCGTCCCGCAGATCCGCGGTGACGATCTCGATGCGCAGCGGCTCGGCGCGGGTGGCCAGCACCGCGGCGGTCTGGGTGAACAGGTCGGAATCGACCAGCAGGCGGTGCGAGGTGCCGCGGGTCGCGCGGTGCATCAAGGTCATGGCCTCGGCGGCTGCGGTGCCCTCGTCGAGCATCGAGGCGTTGGCGATCTCGCACCCGGTGAGGTCGGCGATCATGGTCTGGAAGTTCAGCAGGGCTTCCAGCCGGCCCTGGCTGATCTCCGGCTGGTAGGGCGTGTACGCGGTGTACCAGGCCGGGTTCTGCATGATGTTGCGCAGCAGCACCGGCGGGGTGAGCGTGTCGTAGTAGCCCTGGCCGATCATCGACACCGCGACGGTGCTGGCGTCGGCCAGTCCCCGCAGTTCGGCCAGGGTCTGCGCCTCGCCCGCAGGGGCCGGCAGCACGTCTAGTCCCGGGGCGATGCCGTCGGCGCTCAGCGCGTCGCGGATGCCGGCCGGGACGGCCTTGCCGGCGAGCTCCTCCAACGAGGCGACGCCGATGGTGGCGAGCATCGTGCTGATCGCCGCGCTGTCCGGGCCGATGTGCCGGTCGACGAAGGTGGATGCGGTGTGCTCGGACACGTGGGACTCCTGGGCGCTAGACGATTTCGTGTCCTCCCCCTCTGTCGTCTGCCCGGCCCGGGCGCCTGAGAGATTCGGCGCCGGTGCAGGCGCCTTTCCCCATGGGCGGGTGTAGCCCGAACGGGCGCCACCGCTTTCCAGAGGCATCAATGCCGGCGCGGTCCGGGTGCCTGAGAGGTTGTCGGAGAGGTATTGCTCCTTCGGCGTCCGCGGCTGGCTGCCGCGGAACTCTCCCGCGCGAGGCTGATGCGGGCCTCATATTACCCGCCGGGCATCGCAGCCCGAGATGCGGCGAGCCGACGGCCGCGGCCTTGCCCCCGGAAAGGACTGTGCCCGTACCGCCCGGGGTGGTATGACTAAGACCAGGTTTGTCACATCACTACCAAAGGGGGCCGTCATGGGCACATTGCGACAGCGCATCGTCGACGATTTCACCGGAATCGTCGGTCGCCACGACGATCCCCGGGTCTATGGCGGCCGCCCGGGCGACCCGGGTCTGATCGGTCCGGGCAGCGTGTCCTGGGAGGTGAACGCCGACCTGGCCGCGGTGGCGCAGGCCGGGATGCCCGCGATCGTGCTGGAGATTCTTCATCCGTCGGTGATCGCCGGCGTGCAGGACCTCTCCAGCTACCGCCAGGATCCGTTCCGCCGCGCCCGCACCACCCTTGGCTACGTGTTGACCACGACCTTCGGCAATACCGACGCCGCAACGCAACTGATCGCGCAGGTCAAGTCCATTCACGCCCACGTGACCGGCAACCGGCCCGACGGGGTGGCCTACCGGGCACTGGACCCCGAACTGCTGGCCTGGGTGCACACCTGCATTCCCTGGATGATCATGCGGGCCTTCGAGCGCACGAATCGGCAGCTGAGCCCGCAGGAGCGTGATCGCTATCTGACCGAGCAGGCCACTATCGGTCTGATGGCCGGCGCCGAGTGGGTGCCCTCGACCATGCCGGAACTCGAGGACTACGTCCGCCGGATGCGCCCGCAGCTGAGCGTCAACTCCCAGACCCGTGAGTTCATCGAATTCCTGCTCACCTCCCCCTTCTTCCCCGAACTGCCCGGCCCGCTCGACCGCGGCCTGCACCGATTCACCATGTATTCGGGCATGAGCTATGCGCCGAGCTGGGCGCGCGAACTCATCGGTTTCGACCGCCCGTCGGCGCTGTCGCGGCGGCTCATCGGCCCGGCACTGCAGTTCGACGCCCGCCGCATCCGGTGGGCGTTCGGGACGCCGCCCTACGCGCGGTTGGCCGTCGAGCGCGCCCATGGTGTCGGCGCCGCGACCGCGGCCACGCCATGATCGAGTCGCAGTTCGTCACCGTGATCGGCCAGGCGGTAGCCGGATCGCCCGGCGAGCGCGCCACCGACCCGACCGCCGAGCGCATCCTCGACGCGGCGGTTCAGGAGGCCGCGACGGTGGGACTGCGGCGCATCACCATCGAGGATGTGGTCCGGCGCGCGGGCGTGTCGCGCATGACGGCTTACCGCCGCTATCCGCGGCGCGAGGATCTGATCCAGGCGCTGATCCACCGGGAGACGCAGCGCTTTCTCGCGACGGTGGCCCATGCCATCGACAGCACGCCCGAACCGCATGGTGTCGCGGAGGCCTTTGTGGCCGCCGTGGCCTTCGCCCGCGAGCACCCGATGCTGAGCCGGGCCGGGCAGTTCGGGTCGCCGCCGGCCGGCGACTCCGCGGACCTGCTGGCGATGGGGTCGGCGTTCATCGCCAATTACCTGCACGGCGACTCCCCCGGCAGGCCCAGCCAGTCGGTGCGCTGGGTGGCCGACGTATTCGCCCGGCTGTTCCTCACCTATGTCTCGATGCCGTCCACCGACCCGGACTTTCGCGATGACGCGGCCCTGCGCCGCTTCGCCCACGAAGTGCTCACGCCGATGGCCGAACGCGCCGTCGGATAAAACCTGGCCCGCGGGGCGCTAGCCGGTTTTGCGGTCGCGGAACTTGCGACGGCTGGCCAGCTCGTCTTCCGGCGAGGCGATCGACTCGCCGCCGTCGGCGCGCTCGCCGGGGAACTCCGAGATCACCCCGGTCAGCTCCCGCATCGCCCCGGATACCGCGATGCCGAACACGCCCTGGCCGCCCTGCAGCAGGTCCACGACTTCCTCGGCCGAAGTGCACTCGTAGACCGTGGTGCCGTCGGAGAACAGCGTGATGTTGGCGAGATCCTGCACCCCGCGCTCCCGCAGGTGGTCGACGGCGATCCGGATGTTATGCAACGAGATTCCGGTGTCGAGCAGTCGCTTCACGATCTTGAGCACCAGGATGTCTTTGAACGAGTACAGCCGCTGGCTGCCCGAGCCGGCCGCGCCGCGGATGGAGGGCACCACCAGCGAGGTGCGGGCCCAGTAGTCGAGCTGGCGGTAGGTGATGCCGGCGATCTGGCAGGCACTGGGACCGCGGTAGCCGACGAGCTCGTCGGGAACGGAGTCGTCGGGGAACAGACCGCCCTGAACGGGTTGTTCGACGGCGGCCGGAGCCGCGGGGACGTCGCGGTCACCCGTGTCGGACTGACCTGTGAAGTCCAGCTGATCCTGCCCCGGTTGGTCGCCCACGATGCTTCCTCTCGCCGATCGCGCTCGTTGCCACTGGCTGGCCGGTGGCCGCGTTTGCTCTTGCCCGAGTTGGTCGTGAGCATACGCCGTTCGACGAGCTGCCGTGCAGTTGTTCCCGCCGTGGCTCAAGTATGGCGCTTGCGATTTCCGCGCGTCGCTTCCAGATGGGCGTGTCGTGTTGACGCGGAGAGATGAGACGTATCTGTGACGAGGCTGAGGCCGCCGCGCCGGGTCAGGTTGCTTTGAAATCGTCGGGCGACACGCTATCGAGGAATTCCTTGAACTTCTCCACCTCGTCTTCGCGTACCGCGCCAGAGCTCTCTTCGTCGCCCTCGTCGGGAATCAGCAGGCCGGCCTCGGCCAGCACCGCTTCCTCGACATAGATCGGCACGCCCACCCGCAGCGCGATCGCCACCGAATCCGACGGGCGCGCCGAAACGGTGATGTCGCGGTCGAAGATCAGGTCGGCGTAGAAGGTGCCCTCCTGCAGGTCGACGATTCGGACCTCCTTGAGGGAATGTCCGAGCGCGCCGATCAGGTCACGGATCAGGTCGTGGGTCAGGGGCCGGGCCGGCTCCACACCCTGCTGCTCCAGGGCGATGGCGGCAGCTTCGGCCTGCCCGATCCAAATCGGGAGATATCGGTCACCGTCAGCCTCACGCAGCAGCAGCACCGGCTGGTTCTGCGGCTGCTCGACGCGGATGCCGACCACGCGTACTTCACCCATCTCCAGTCGCCCTCCGCGCTCGCCGGTGTCCCAAGTCCTTATGCGTCCCAGTATGACTCGCCGCGAAACCTCCGGTCGCCAGAACCGCGTGCCGCGCAACGAGCCGCCCAGGGAAGTCTAGTCCTCAGCCGTGCAGTACGTCGTGTACCGCAGACTTGAGCAGCGCGGTGTGCAGGGCGATCGCCAGCGCCGCGACCTCACGCGCCAAATCGTCGGCCCGGTCGCGGGCGCCCGCCTTGCCGCCCTTGACCAGCGGTCCGGCGATCTGGGCGATCAGGTCGGATTGCCGGTCGGCCGCGGACCGGAAAGCCCGCAGGTGCCGCGGTTCCACGCCGAAGTCGGCCAGGCCCCGCGCGCACTGGACGATGACGACCGCGTGCTCGTCGAACAGCCCACCCGGCCCGGCGGTGATCACACCGGACCGGACCAAAGCTGTCAGCAGCGCGTCATCGCCGCCCGACCGCGTCAGCAGATCCTCGCGGCTCAGCCGGACCTGCCGGGGCGGCGTGGGCAGCGCGGCCTGACCGGCGGCCGAACCGTCCGCCGCGACCAGGCGCGGCGCGGGGTAGGGCGAGTCCGGCGCGGGCAGCGCGCCGTCCGGTTCGGAGTCCAGCCGCGCCTTGATCACCTTCAACGGCAGGTAGTGGTCGCGTTGCGCGGTCAGCACGTACCGCAACCTGGCGCAGTCATAGGCGCTGAACCGGCGGTAGCCGGACGCCGAGCGCTGCGGCATGACGAGCCCCTCGGTTTCCAGGAAGCGAATCTTGGAGACCGTGACATCGGGAAAATCCTTCCGGAGCAGGTCGAGCACCGCTCCGATCGACATCCCGGCCAATTCAGGGCTGTCGGGCGCGCCCACTAGCTGCCCGGCCCGGCCTCGGCTTCACCCGTCTTCGGGCCGGTCAGGAACACCAGACGGAACTTGCCCACCTGCACCTCGTCACCGTTGACCAGCACGGCCGAGTCGACCGGCTCCCGGTTGACGTAGGTGCCGTTGAGGCTGCCGACGTCGACGACCTGAAACTCGTTGCCCTCCAGCCGGAACTCGGCGTGCCGGCGGCTGACCGTGACGTCGTCGAGGAAGATGTCGCTGTCGGGGTGGCGGCCGGCCGCGGTGACCGGCTGGTCGAGCAGGAACCGCGATCCGGCGTTGGGACCCCGCTTGACGACCAGCAGCGCCGAACCCGCAGGCAGCCCCTCCACGCCTGAGGTCAGGCTCTCGCCGCCCGTCTGCGCGGGGGCGTCGAGTTCGCTGAGGAAGTCAGCACGGAAAACCGATGTGGTTTCCACCGTGACCTCGTCGCCTGCCTGGTCTTGCCCCGTCGCCGGGTCCTTCTGCGTCACCCGCTACTCCTCACTGGCCGCTGTTGTGGCTACCTGGTCGCGCCCGCCGGACATCTCTTGCGCCCAACCCTGAATCGTTGAGTCGACCGTACCGCGCAGCGGACCGTCATGTCCCCCGCACCGCGGGATCGTGTCGCCGGATACCCGGCGCGTCCCGGCAGGCAGGTTAACAATCGTCATTCCGACAGCGTCGCGCGGTAGGCGTCGGCGGACAACAATCCCGACAGACTCTGCTCCAGCGCCGCCGAATCCGCATTGGCCACCTGAAGTTCCACCAGCCAGCCGGCGCCATAGGGGTCGGAGTTCACCAGTTGGGGGTTGGCGTCCAGTTCGGCGTTGACCGCGCTCACCGACGCGGTGATCGGGGCATACAGGTCCGAGACCGACTTGGTGGACTCCACCTCGCCGAACGGCTCGCCGGCGCTGACCCCGGTGCCCGCGGCGGGCAACTGCACGAAGACGACGTCACCCAGGGCGGCCTGCGCGAAATCGGTGATGCCCACCTGGACGGTGTCCGGGCCGGTGCGGCGGACCCACTCGTGCTCAGCGGTGTAGTACAGGTCGGCGGGAACTAAACTTTCCGAGCTCACAGTGATCGTGCTCCTTGCGCGGTCGGGCTCACTTGACTGGCTGAGCGTATTGGCGCGGTTTCGGTTGCCGCAACACGGTCACCTCCACATGCTCGGTCTGCTGCACTCCCGTGGCGCCGCCCAGCCGCCTGACACTGTCGACGGCCCCGCCGGGAATGTTCATGGCGGCGGCCAAAGTCGGGGGATCTCCAATGGCCAGAACCGAATACGGGGGCGTCAACGCGGTGCCGTCGAACTCCAGCGCGCCGGGCGTGCCGGCCACCCACGAGTCCACCCCGATGCGCACCGCCCTGGTGGCGTCGCGAACCTCCATCGCCTCAGCGCCGGCCGCCCGCAGCTCGTTGATCACGTCGAGCATCGTCTCGGGGGCAACACCGCGGGCCGGATCGTCGACGGTGATCACCACTCCCGGCCCGACCGCTCCCACGGTGCCGATCATGATCGCCAGAGCCGACAGCCGGGCCTGGGCGTTTTCGATGGCGGCCTGGTCGCTGCTGCCGGACTCCTGCAGCGCGTCGAGCGTCTGCTGCAATTCGGCTATCTCGGTGTTGAGCGTGGCCTCGCGCTGACGCAACGAATCCAGCAGCACCAGCAGGTCGGCGGGCCGGGCCGCCTCCAGGGCGTCCTCGGAGTCGTGCTGCCGGACTTGGGTGGCAATCGCCACTCCCAGCAGCAGGCACAGCAGCAACCCCAGCACGCTGAACAGTGGTCCGGAGCGGCCGCGCCCGGGCGGTCCGCCATCCCCGTGGGCCGGCTGCGGCAACTCGTGCCTGCCGTGCGGCGCCGGATCGGTGCTACTCATGGACCTCAGGCCCCGAACAGTCGCCGCCGCAGCGCTGCGGCGTTGCCGAAGATGCGGATTCCCAGCACCACGATGATCGCCGTCGAGAGCTGGGTGCCGACCCCCAGCTGGTCCCCGAGATACACAATCAGGGCCGCGACCAGCACGTTGAACACGAACGACACCACGAACACCTTCGCGTCGAAGATGCGCTCGAGGTAGGCGCGCAGGCCGCCGAACACGGCGTCGAGCGCCGCCACGACGGCTATCGGCAGATACGGCTGCACCACCTCGGGAACGCTGGGGTGAAAGACCAGACCCAGCACGATGCCGGCGATCAGCGCCGCGATACCGATCATCGAAGAATCACTCCAGCCTCCCGACCCCGCCCCTGACGGGCAACCACTCCGGCGACACCGCATCCCGCAGCGCAAGCTTGCGTCACGACGCCCCTAGTTGTCGGGCGAACCGGACATCTCGCACCGATCCGGCCGGCAGGGTGATGTCGCCGGTGCTGCGGCCGTCGACGCGAACCACCACCCCGTAAGACGCCTCCAGCAGCCGCAACCGGTAGAGCCCGGGGCTGCGGTCGAAGGCGTTGCGCAGTTCCCGGGGCGCTCCGATGGCCTGCACGGTGTAGGGACTGCTGATGGGCTTGTTGTCGACCAGGATGGCACCGCCGGCCTGCCGGATCGTGACATTGGGGCCGATGCGCACGTCGCCGACGGCGATCGCCTCGGCGCCGCTGGCCCACAGCGAGTTGACCACCAACTGCAGGTCGCGGTCCAAGATGATCTGCTGGCTGCCCGACACCCGCTGTTTGGAGGCATCGGAGAGGTTTCGCCCGGCGCCGGGATCGGTCACCGTGATGGTGACCCCGGGACCGGTCACCCGGGTGCTCCCGCTTTCCAGGCTGAGCGCGTCGAGACCGGCCAGCACGCCGCGTCCCTGGGCGTCGTCGGCCAGCCGGTGCCGGCGCAGTTCGTCGACGCGGTTGGCGTAGCCGTCGCGTTTGTCGACCAGCTTGCCGGTGGCGCCCTCAGCTGCCCGCACGTTGGTCGCCAGCACCTGTTGGGCATCGCGCTCGCCGGGCGCCACCAGGCGGGCCTGCGCGACGGCCAGGGCGAAGACCGACGCCAGCAGCAGCGCCGCCACGGCCTCCCAGACCCAGCCGGCCATCCGGGTGCCGGCGGTGGCGGGCCCGGCACGGTGCTGGCGCCGGGCGGCCGCCGCGGCATAGCCCGGATCGAGGTGTTCGGACAGCAGCGAGCGCAGCAGGGACGGCACCGCGAACCGCTGCGGCCCCGCCGCGTGGGCGCCCGAGGCGCCCTGGGCGTCGTAGCCGCTGAGCGCGAAGAACGGCTCAGCCACCGGAGACCTTCGGCATGGTGCGCACCACCAGCCGCACCTGCAGCAGGTACAGCACGAAAGCCCACAGGTACATGCCCAGACCCCAGATCAGGAAACCCCAGCCCGCCGAGAGCACCACCCGGCTGGCCAGCGTGTCCCACTGCCCCAGCAGGATCAACGGGAACGCCGACATCAGCGCGAAGGTGCCCGCCTTGCCGACATAGGTCACCGGCAGCGCCGTCAGTCCGCGGCTGCGCAGCACCGGCAGGGTCGCGGCCAGCAGCAGGTCGCGGACCAGCAGCGTGGCGATCACCGCCCAGGGCACCAGTCCACGCACCCCGAAGGCGAGCGGAATGGCGATCATGTAGAGCCGGTCGATGGCCGGGTCCAGCAGGGCGCCCAGCGCCGAGGACTGATTCAGCAGCCGAGCCAGTTTGCCGTCGACCCAGTCCGAGGCACCGCTGAGCATCAGGATCGCCACCGCCGGTCCGTCCGCACGGGCGACCAGCAGCAGGTAGAGGAAGACGCCGATCAGAACCAGACGGGCCAGGCTGACGACGTTGGGGACCGTCAGCACCCGGTCTTGGGTTTGCTCGGAGCCCGACGCGGCAGGCATCCCGGCCCCCTAGCGGAAGATCCCGGGCAGACTCAGCGCATCCATGCTGTCGTCGCTGAGCGGGTTGTCCCGAACCATGTAGGTCCACGTCGAGGTGGGCCGCGCCAGCTTCGACAGGTCGACACCGGGCTCGGACTCGATCGCGTCCGAGGTCTCCAGGGTCTGCTGGGATGCCTCGATGGCGTCGGCGGCCAGCGAGGCGAACGCGTCCAGGGCCAACCGGTGGAACTCGTCGAGCGGGTTCTGGCGGCCCAGCGCGCGCAGGTGGATGCTCTCGCGGATGTCGGCCAGGTAGGCCAGGTGGTCGGCCCAGCCGCGGTCCAGGTGATACAGCATGATCAGCCGGCAGATCTTCTCCAGCTTGGCCTCGGCGTCCTCCCCCAGCTGCTTGGTCAGTTCGGCGTAACGCTTCGGGGTGAGCTCGGCCAGCTCCTCGCGGGCCGCCGGGGTGGACAGCAGCGTGTTGCGGCGCTCCACGATGATGGCGCGCTGCTGGGCGATCAGCTGGTTGTAGCGCCAGGTGTTGGCGTGGATGTCGAGGAGCTTGCCCTCGGCGATGCGCTGCGCGTGATCGAGCAGCCCGGCGGCCTTGGGGCTCAGGATCCGGCCGTCCTCGTCGGTCTCCGTCGGCAGCTTGTTGGCTTCCAGGTTGGTCGCGGCGACGTCGTCCTCCCAGCTGGAGAAGAACACCGACGACCCCGGGTCACCCTGGCGGCCGGCCCGGCCGCGCAGCTGGTTGTCGAGTCGCTGGGTGTGCTGGCGGCCGGTGCCGATCACGTGCAGGCCGCCGAGTTCGACGATCTGGTCGTGGTCGGTCTCGTCCGATCCGCCCAGCCGGATGTCGGTGCCCCGGCCGGCCATCTGCGTGGAGACGGTGACCACCCCGAGGTTGCCGGCCTCGGCGATCACCGTGGCCTCCTCGGCGTCGTTCTTGGCGTTGAGGACCACCGCCGGGACACCGCGCCTGCGCAGCCGCTCGCAGAGTTCCTCGGATTCGGCGACGTCATGGGTTCCGACCAGCACCGGCTGCCCGGTGGCGTGCACCTCGACGATGTGGGCGACGATGGCGTCGTTCTTGGCCGCGGCGGTGATGTAGACCCGGTCGGCCTCGTCTTCGCGGATGTTGGGCATGTTCGGCGGGATGGGTGAGACGCCCAGCTGGTAGAACTGGCGCAGCTGCTCGCCGGCCGCCAGCGCCGTCCCGGTCATGCCGCACACGGTCGGATACCGGTTGACCAGGGCCTGCACCGTGATGGTGTCGAGCACCTCGCCGGTCTCGGTGGTCTCGATGCCCTCCTTGGCCTCCACCGCGGCCTGCAGGCCGTCCGGCCAGCGCTGCAGGGCGGCGATCCGGCCGCGGGAGGCGTTGATCAGCTGCACCTTGCCGTCGCGGACGATGTAGTGCACATCGCGCTGCAGCAGCACGTGGGCGTGCAGGGCCACGTTGATCTCGGTCAGCGTGGAGACCACGTGCTCCTCGGAGTACAGGTCGATGCCGCCGAGCGCCTTCTCGACCTTGCGTGCGCCGGCCTCGGTGAGGTGGATGTTGCGCCGGTCCTCGTCGGAGTCGTAGTCCCGGCCCGGCGTGAGGCGGCCGACCAGCTCGACGATCTCCATCCGGGGCTTCTCCCGGTGGGTGGTGCCGGCCAGCACCAGCGGCACCAGCGCTTCGTCGACCAGCACCGAGTCGGCCTCGTCGATCAGTGCGACGTCGGGGTTGGGCGAGACCAGGTCCTCGACGTCGGTGACCAGCTGGTCGCGCAGGACGTCGAAGCCGATCTCGTTGATCGAGGCGTAGGTGACGTCGCACTGGTAGGCCGCGCGCCGCTCGGCCGCGGTGGAGTCCTCGGTGATCCATCCGACGGAGACGCCGAGCGCGGCCAGCAGCGGCCCCATCCATTCGGCGTCGCGCCGGGCCAGGTAGTCGTTGATGGTGACCACGTGCACGTGCCGGCCGCCGATGGCGTAGCCGGCGGCAGCGATCGCACCGGACAGCGTCTTGCCCTCACCGGTGGCCATCTCGACCACATCCCCGGCCAGCATCCGCAGCGCCCCCTGCAGCTGGACGTCGAACGGGCGCATCCCGATGCTGCGCTCGGCGGCCTCGCGGGCGATCGCCAAGAACTGCGGGATGTCTGGCGAGTCGGCCAGATCTTTGAGTTTGAGCAGTTGCGCGGCTTTGCGCAGTTGTTCGTCGTCGAGCCCCGCGGCCTTGTCGGCGTATTCGGCGGCCGCCGTGACCTCGGCCATCGAGCGACTCTGGTTCTTCTCAGTGCTGGCGCCCAGCAGTTTCCAGAATTTCCCGCTGAGCCGACCCGACTTGGATCGCGTTCCGGAGACAGTCTTGGAGGTGTTAGCCACAGCACAACGGTACGCGGTGGCCGTCGCCGCGAGGCCGGGGGCACCGGGGGTGCGGCATTGCTTATCCGGCGCGACGGGGCACAGCTGGGGTAGGTTTCGCACGGGATTTCTCGATTCGGATACCGGCCCCGACGCGGTTGCGGCGGTAGGGGCGGCAAGGAGACTTCAGCAGTGGATTCGAAGCTGTTCACTCCATCCATCGACTGGGCGCAGGCATTGCCCGAATCGCTGGTGTGGATCGCCCTGGCCTGGACCATCAGCGCCATCGGTGTTGTGGCGGTGGCGGCCGTACTGCGCGTCACCACCCGGTGGGGACGCCAGTTCTGGGAGATCAGCGGCGCGTACTTCACCGGCCGCGACAGCCTGCGGGTCTGGCTGATGCTGGGCGTGCTGCTGCTCTCGGTGATCACCGCCGTCCGGCTCAACGTGCTGTTCAGCTACCAGGGCAACGACATGTACTCGTCGCTGCAGACCGCGTTCCAGGGCGCCGCCGGCAACGACGAGGCCGTCAAACAGTCCGGCGTGCACGGCTTCTGGGTGTCGATCGGCATCTTCAGCCTGATGGCGGTGCTGCACGTGGCACGGGTGATGCTCGACATCTACCTGACCCAGCACTTCATGGTGAACTGGCGCATCTGGCTCACCGAACGGCTGACCGGGGACTGGTTGTCCGGCCGCGCCTACTACCGGGCGCATTTCATCAAGCCCCCGCTGGACCCCGCCGTGGGAGAAGCCCTCGAAGGCGCCGTCGACAACCCCGACCAGCGGATTCAGCAGGACATCGACATCTTCACCGCGGGTAACGGCGCGAACGCCAACGCACCGGCCAACGGCACCGGCAGCACCCTGCTGTTCGGCGCCGTGCAGTCCATGGTCACGGTGGTGTCCTTCACGGCCATCCTGTGGAATCTGTCGGGCACCCTGACGGTCTTCGGGGTCGACATTCCGCGCGCGATGTTCCTGATCGTCCTGGTCTATGTCGCCGTCGCGACCATCGTCGCGTTCTGGATCGGCCGTCCCCTGATCCGGCTGAGCTTCCGCAACGAGCTCACCAACGCCGCCTTCCGGTATGCGCTGGTGCGAGTGCGTGACGCCGCCGAGTCCGTGGCGTTCTACCGGGGCGAGCTCGCGGAACGGATCCAGCTGCGGACCCGGTTCCGCGCGATCATCGCCAACTATCTGCAGTTCGTGAACCGCACCATCGGATTCGCCGGCTGGAACCTGTCGGTGAGCCAGGCGATCGTGCCGCTGCCCTGGGTGATCCAGGCACCGCGGCTGTTCTCCGGGCAGATCATGTTCGGTGGTGTGGCGCAGACCGCGACGGCGTTCGGCAACATCTCCGACTCGCTGTCGTTCTTCCGCAACGCCTACGACAACTTCGCGGGCTACCGGGCCTCGATCATCCGTCTGCACGGGCTGGTGGAGGCCAACCGCGAGGCGCGCGGGCTTCCCGAGCTGCTGGTCAAACCCAGCCCGGACGACACCGTGACCCTCGAGGGCGTCGAGGTGCGCAAGCCCGACGGAGTTCCCCTGGTCGAAGCGCTCGATGTGCACCTGGCTGTCGGCGACGCGCTGATGATCTCGGGTCCGTCGGGCAGCGGCAAGACCACGCTGCTGCGCAGCCTGGCCCAACTGTGGCCGTACGCGTCGGGCACCCTGCGGCGTCCGGATGCGGCCAACGCCACGATGTTCATCTCGCAGCTGCCCTACATCCCGCTGGGCGATCTGCGCTCGGTGGTGTGCTACCCGCTGGCCGCCGGCGAGGTCACCGACGCCGAGATCGCCGAGACGCTGGTCAAGGTGTCACTGCCCAATCTGCTCGACCGGCTCGACGACGTCGAAGACTGGGTCAAGGTGCTCTCCCCCGGTGAGCAGCAGCGGGTGGCTTTCGCCCGGATTCTGTTGACCCGGCCCAAAGCGGCGTTCCTCGACGAGTCGACGTCGGCGCTCGACGAAGGCCTGGAGATGACCCTGTACCGCCTGCTGCGCGCCGAACTGCCCGACACCATTGTGGTGAGCGTCAGCCATCGGCACACGCTGCGCCAGCACCATCACCATGTGCTGGAGCTGCGCGGCCAGGGCCGGTGGGACCTCGTCCCGGTGTAGCCCGCCAGCCGCACTCCACCGCGAGCAGACGCAGAATCGCCCCAAATCTGTTCCGACAGGGCGATTCTGCGTCTGCTCGCGAGACAAAACGCTAGCGAGTCGCCGCGTGCACCCCGGCGCGCCGGCCGAAGAACGACCCTTCGCCCAGTTGGGTCCCACTGGCGTAGCCCTTGCCGTCCTGGGCGATGTTGGCCGCACACGCCCCCGCGGCGTAGAGGCCCGGTACGGGCCGGCCGTCGCCGCGCAGCACTTCGCCGTCCACCGATGTCGCCAGCCCGCCGATGGTGAAGCCGGCGTAGATCGCCTTTCCCAGCGACAGGTCGAACGCCCCCCACGGGCCGCTGTCCTGCGGAGCCAGAAACGGCGGCTGCTTGTGAAAGTCCGGGTCCTCGCCGCGGGCCGCGAAGGTGTTGTAACGGTCCAGGGTCGCCACCAGGTTTCCCTCGGGAATACCCAGTGCGGCTTCCATTTCCGGCACCGTCTCCCAGCCGTCGATCAGCGGCACCAAGGGCACCTGCGGCTTGCGCATGTGGGCCTCGTCGACGATCAGGAAGGCCGCGCTGTCGGGTTGGTCCATGACGAAACCTGAGGTGCGCGAGTGGTAAGAGTCTTCGGCGACGAAGCGCTTACCCTCCTTGTTCACGATGATTCCGGTGAGCAGGATCGAGGGCGGGTAGACCGGTGCGGTGATGAACATCTGGTCCATGTGCTTGGTGGCCCCGCCCACCGACATCCCCATCCGGATACCCAGGCCGTCGTCGTAGGTGTTGCCCAGCACGAACGGCTTCTCCGCCAGCTTCGGCGTGTATTGGGCGACCATCTCCGGGTTCATCACGAAGCCGCCGGCGGCGATCACCACCGATTTCGCTTTGATGGCACCGCTTTCGCCGAAATGCTTCCAGGTGACTCCCACGACAGCGCCGGAGTCGTCGGTGACCAGGCCGGTGGCGCCGGTTTCGTAGCGGATCTGCACCCCGAGCCGGTCGGCCCGCTTGAGCAGCAGGTCGATTGCCATCTTGGCACCCTGGGTGTCGCCGGGCACCGGAACCTTGTGTCCGCGCGGCGCCGGCACAGCCTCGTTGAGAAACGGCCACACCTTCTCGTTGCCGGTGTACATCAGCCCCTCGGTGTTGGGCTGAATCACCGCCTTCTCCGGGTAATAGCTGCGTTCGAACGCGATGCCCAGGTCCTCAAGCCAATTGAAATGCTCGACGCTGCCGTCGCAGTAGGCCCGGATCTTGTCGTGTTCGGGCTCGCGAGACACCGCGACCAGGTACTTGTACATCTCCTCGGCGGAGTCGGCATGCCCGGTGGCCTCCTGCACGGCGGTGCCTCCGCCGAGGTAGAAGTGCCCGCCCGCCATGGCGGTGGTGCCGCCGGCCTCGGCCGCCCGTTCCAGCACCAGCACCCGGGCCCCGGCCGCCGCCGCGCTGACCGCCGCGCAGCCGCCACCGATGCCGAAGCCGATCACCACGACATCGACTTCGTCGGACCACGCCGAAACCGCCTCGGCCCTCGTGGGTTCCGGGATCTGGGTGCTCATGGGCGCCGCTTCCTCCTCGTCACTGACGCAGTACTCACCGTTGCTGCTGTTTGATGTAGTCGAAGACCGACCGGATCTCGGCGGGGATGTAGGCGATCTCCAGATAGGGGATGCCGGCGTCCGGAGCTGAGACATAGGCGAAACACATGCCCCCGGGCATCACGCCCCGGGCGACCAGCTGGGCGCCCTGCTCGGCGGCGTCGTTAAGCATAGCCTCGAAGTCGTCGGGGTCGGCGGCCTCGATGCAGACATGGTGCAGGCCCGGCCCGCGGCCGTCCTGGAGGAAGTCGTCGTAGAGGCTGCGGCCGCGCACCGGCGCGATCAGCTCCAACTGCATGTCGCCGAGGTAGCTCAACGCGATGTCGGCCACGAAATCCGCCGGTTCGCCCAGGTATGTGCAGGCCTGGGGGGCGAAGTGCACGCCGGGCATGCGGACCCATTTCCGCACCCCGAGCAGTGCGCTCAGAGTCGATTCGGTGGCCTCCAGATCACGGGTGACCCAGGCGATTTGGACGGGCGGGCGCGGCGTCGGGGTCACGGCTGCGGCGCCGGGACGCCGACGTCATCACGGACTTGCTGGGCGATCGCCGGCCACGAGACCGCGGCGGGGAATTCGCCCCAGACGCTGTTGAACAGGCCCACCAGCCGGGCCGTACCGGAATCGTGCATCACATACACCGGTCCCCCGGAGTCGCCCTGCTGGCTGCGGACACCGCGGCTCATGGTGAACCAACCGTTGTTGACCCGTTCGACGGTGCCGCAGGTCTCGCCGGTGGCAATGCCGAAGTGACACACCGGGTCGCCGGGGTTGACCAGGCTGTCGGCACCGCCCTGTAGCTGCACCCCGCCGGGCAGGAAGTCGTTGACGTCGACGTCGTCGACCAGCACGATCGCCTCGTAGTCGTCGATGACCTGGTCGGTGTTGACCGTGGAGCCGTTGGGAGTGTTGTCGCGGAAGGTGGCCAGGGTGCCGATCACCGTTCCGCCCCGGTCGGTGATGTGCCCGCTGCCCCGGCAGTGACCGGCGCTGAAGGCCACTCGCAGCACCGGGTCGACGTAGCCGAGGGTGCACACGTGGCTGTCCTGGCGGATCTCCATCCCCGGATAGACCAGCACCCGATCGGCGCGGGCCGGGCCCACCGCCGGGCCGGCAGCTGCCGCACCGATCCCCAGCAGCACCGCCAGCATCCGCGCAACGAGCCCGTGCAAGCGTCGACTCCTATCGTTTGAGGACCGGCATCGGTCCGGCCAGACCAGGACACCATGGCATAGCGCGGCGGCCCGGCCCTCAGGGGATCCGGGCCGCCGCGTCAGCGTCGCGCGGCGATCAGGGAATCGTCAGCTCCTGACCTGGATGGATCAGATCCGGGTTGGCGATACCGCTTGCCTGCGCGATCTGCGGGTACTTGTTGCCGTCGCCGTAGAACCGCTCGGCGATCGCCCACAGGGTGTCACCGGCCACCACGGTGTACTTGCGGGCGGCAGGTTCAGCAGGTGCAGCAGGTGCGGCCTGCTCGGCGGGCGCCTCGGGCTCTTGCGCCTTGGGCTCCTCCGGCGGCGGGGCGTCGGTCTCGGTCTTCGTGGACCAGGCCGCGCCGTCGGCGGCGTAGAGCACCAGGTTGCGGTCGTCCTGCAAAACCAGCTTGACGTCCTTCTTGCCCTTGGTGTCGGTGTGCCAGATCGGCTTGTCGGCGGTGTACAGCACGAAATTGCCGTCGGTCTGCACCTCGGCGCGCACTGCGTCCTTGCCGTTGGTGCCCGTCGCCCAGATGGCCTTCCCCCGTGCCGCCAACACCAGATTGCCGTCGTCCTGCAACGTCAGGGTGTAAGCCCCGTTGTTGGAGGTAAGCGACTCGCCCTTGACGAGCTTCTTCCCCGCAGTGAGGGTGTCTCCCAAGCTCTGTGCCACAATCTCCCCTTCATGTCGGCACGCCTCGACCTGACCTCGGCCGGCGCTGTCGCTCCGTTGCGACGCTTGCCAGCCTAGGCGAACACCGGCCGGTGCGCCCCCCATTACGTCAGGACGATCGCTACACCGCAGTGCTGGCCGCCGTGGCCGCGGCGGGCTTCCAACCGGGCGGCCCGAACAGGTAACCCAACCGGTCGCGCCACCGTGTCGCCCTGCGCAGATCGGCGATGATCGCGCGGTACTCGTGGAACTGCAGGGTCAAGATGTTGAAGGTGTCCACCGGCTTGGTCAGCCCGTAGTGCGGGCGGAACCGTTCCGGGGCGAAGGTGCCGAACAGGCGGTCCCAGATGATGAGGATTCCGCCGTAGTTGCGGTCCAGGTATTCGGGGTCCATCCCGTGGTGCACCCGGTGGTGCGAGGGCGTGTTGAAGATGAACTCGAAGGGCCGCGGCAGCTTGTCGATGCGTTCGGTGTGCACCCAGAACTGGTAGACCAGGCTCACCGAGAAGCTGGCGAACACCATCCAGGGCGGAATGCCCAGCAGCGGCAGCGGAATCCACATCAGGATCTCGCCGCTGTTGTTCCATTTCTGGCGTAGCGCGGTGGCGAAGTTGAAGTAACGGCTGGAGTGGTGCGCCTGATGCGTCGCCCAGAAGAACCGGACCCGGTGCGCCATCCGGTGATAGCAGTAGTAGAGCAGGTCCACACCGACGAGGGCGATCACCACGGTGTACCACCGTGTCGGCGACAGATGCCACGGCGCCAGGTAGGTGTAGATCGCCGCGTAGCCGATCAGGGCGATGAATTTCCACCCGGCGGTGGTGACCATCGAGACCAGGCCCATCGAGATGCTCGCCCAGGCGTCCGGCGTGCGGTAGCCACCGACCGGCACCGACTGCGCCTCGGTCTGTTCGAGCTTGCGAGCCGCGAACCATTCCAGCGACAACAGCAGCAGGAAGAAGGGCACCGCGAACACCACCGGGTCGCGCATCGGCCCGGGCAGCACCGACCAGACACTCGCGATCGCATCCACCGTCGTCACCTCCGAGTTATCCAGCCTAGAACGCCGGCCGCGCTTTCAGTCTGCCGACAGGGCGGCCTGGTCGCCCGCGTGCCAGTGCACCGCGTAGACGCCCGGTTGCAGAGACAGTTCGCCGACCAGTCGCTCGAGGCGGTCCGGCGCCCGGCTGTCCGACAGCATGGATGCGGTGAGCGTGATGTTGTCCTCCCCCGCGTGACCGGTGTGCACGCCCCGCAGCATCAGGTCATTGCCGGCCGTGTGCTGCACGATCTGGGCGCGCAGATACTTCTCGGCCTTGGGCCGGCAGACCACCTGCACCTGGTAGGGCGCCAGCGGTTCGTCCTCCTCCTCGTGCTGGTCGCGGTCGATGAGCCGGCCCAGCGGCCGCAGCAGCAGGTGGGTCCCGACGATCGCGCTGGTGCCGATCAGGGCGAAGGCCAGTTCCCCGGCCGCGGCCAGCACGCCCACCGCCGCCGAGCACCACAGGGTGGCCGCGGTGTTGAGGCCGCGGACGTTGAAACCCTCGCGCAGAATCACGCCGCCGCCGAGGAATCCCACCCCGGAGACGACGTAGGACGCGACCCGGGTGGAGTTGGGGCCCTCGGCGGCAACCGCGTACAGCACGAACAGCGTGGCGCCGGCGGCCACCAGCGCGTTGGTACGCAGGCCCGCCATCCGCGCACGCCACTGCCGTTCCAGCCCGATCAGCGCACCGCAGCCCAGCCCCACCGCCAGTCGCAGTGTGAACTCGGCGACGCTCAGCGTCTGCATGACCCCAACGATGTCACATGCCTAGCCGGCTGCCACCGGCCGAGCCATCACCGTGGGCTTGAAGCCGTAGCGCGGCGCGGCGAACCCGTAGCTGCGCTGGCCCGGGGCCGCCAGCGGCACGCCCGGCATGCCGGCCGCGCCGGCCTGGGCGGCGGGGGCTGACACGGCATATCCGGTCGCCGCAACACCGCCGACAGGTCCGCTGGCCGGCACGGCGGCAGCCCACGCCGACGGTACCGACATTGCACCGACCTTGGGAGCGTTACCCATGGAACCGGAGGCGATATTGAGAGGGCTCAACCCGCTCGCTCCGTTTCCGAGTCCGGCGCCAAGCCCTTGGATGGTCGGGGTGAACGGGTCGATCGCGCCCAGGCCCAGGGGGTCACCGGCGGCGATGGCGGCGCCACGCACCACCGCCATGTCGGCGGCGAAGTTGGTGACCGCGGCTGCGCCCATCGGGCTGAACGAGCTGCTCATCAAGTTGGTCACGGCGTTGGCCAAGGTATCGCCGGGCTCGACGAAGAACCCATCGAGCCCTGCGGTCGGTGCTGGCGACGCCATTCCCTGCAGGGTTGCCGGCAGCTGTGACATCGCCTGACTCGCAGAGGACTCCGCCTGAGACACGGCCGCGTTGCCCGCAGCCTGGCTGACCGCTGCCTGCTGGGTAGCCTGCGCCGTCGGGTCCGCGACCTCATGCGGCGCAGTGAACGGTGTGACCTTCGTCGCCGACGCCGATGCTGCGGCATAGCTGTACATAGCGGTGGCGTCCTGCGCCCACATCTGGCTGTAGTGCGCTTCGGTGGCGGCGATAGCCCCGGCATTCTGGCCGATGACATTGGTGGCCACCAACGCAGTGAGCTGCGACCGGTTGGCGGCGACCATAGGCGGCGGCACCGTCATGCCGCGCGCCGCCTCGAACGACGCAGCGGCCGCCCTGGCCTGAACGGCCGCCTGCTCGGCCCGCACCGCGGTCGCTCCCATCCACGCCACGTAGGGCGCTACCGCAGCGGCCATCGCGGCCGACGCCGGCCCCATCCAGCCTTCGCCTACCAGGCCGTTGATGACGGCCTGGTAGGTGGCCTCGGCGGTGATGAGCTCGGCGGCCAACTTGTCCCAGGCCGCCGCGGCGGCCATCATCGGCCCCGAACCGGGGCCGGTGTAGATGCGGGCTGAGTTGAATTCCGGCGGAAAGGCTCCGAAGTCCATGGGAGTGCTCCTTAGTGATCGGTGGTTTTTGCCACAAGCGAGTGGTCTGGGCGTGCAGGCACGGTCTGGCCGAAGGACGTTGCGTCCGCCCCTGGGGCGGCGAAGGAATCGGGACAGCCGGTCATGGCGACATGCCGGAGCCGGGCACGCCGAAGTCATCGCCGGCTCGACGTAAAGATCGAGCTTTCAAGCGATTTCAGGACATGCCGAAGACTGGCCCCGCCCGTAGGACGGCACGCCGGTCGACGAGATCAGCGCCGGTAGGGAATCACACGGTGAAAGTGGTACCGAGATCGAGGGAAACGAACATCGATCTCGGATAGGAACTATCACTCGGACTCAATGTCGCTCTCACCTCCTCTCGGCCTGGGCACGCGCGGGTGCCTGCACGTAAGCACGACGAGGTGAAGTCTTCCGGCCGACGGCCGGACTCCGCACCCCTCTCGTCAGAGCTTCGGCACCACACGGCGTGTCCGCGCCCGCGTAAACGCGCGAGCCGGAAGCCACTTGGGCTCAACCCTTAATCCGGGAGGAGCTGTCCTGACCCGGGGCGTCTTTCGACGTTCGGGGTCAGTGGCCTATATCCATGTAGACGCCTCACCTAACGAGGTGCTTGTCCCATCATAGTGCACCAGCGCCGCAATAGGGTCAATCGGCGCCCCCGAGTCGCTGCCGATCTGCTGTGAGCGGCCGCGCCGGGGCCCGGAAAATACTGGCGTCCCAACCGAAATCGGGACCGCCCATAAAGAAGCGCGACAGCACACCCGTGGATCGGGTGTGCTGCCGCGCGCTGCGAAACTCGGGCGCTCAGGCCCAGCTGGAGCCGACCGACGCGTCGGTGTTGGCCATGTTGTTCCCGGCGGTCTGCACCTTCTGACCGTGGGAGTTGGCCTGCTGGTAGATGACCGCGAAGTTGCGGCCCAACTGCGTCACGAACTCCTGGCAGGCCACCGAACCGGCGCCGCCCCAGAAGTCCCCGGCAGCCAGCACGTCGTGCACGATCGCCTGGTGCTCGGCCTCCAACGACGCCGCCTGGGCACGAATCAACGCACCGTGGGCATCCACATCACCGAACTGGTAGTTAATCGACATCTGCGTGGTCTCCTTACTAGCTGGACAGGATCTGCTGCGACGCAGCTTCCTGCTGCTCGTAGTGGTTGGCGTCGCGGATCAAGCCGTCGCGCACGCTGTGCAACATGGTCACGATGTTGCGGAACGCGGTCTGCATCTGACCCATGGTGTCCAACGACGTCCGCTCCGCCAGACCACCCCAGCCGGCACCGGAGATGTTGGTCGAGGACGCCCACATCCGGCGAGCCTCGTCCTCAACGGTCTGCGCGTGCACATCGAACCGGCCGGCCATCGCACGCATCGCGTCCGGGTCGGTCATAAAACGTGAAGTCATGATTTCCCTCCGAATGCTAAAAAGTTGTTGCTGCCCAGCGCCTTTCGGCGATCAGCCGGCCGATGCGGCGTTGGCCGCCTCGGTCGCCGCGTAGGAGTTGGCGCTGGAGTTCAGCGTGGCGACGAAGGCCTGGTGGATGGCCTCGGCCTGAGCGCTGATGGCCTGGTACATGCTGGCGTGCGCAGCGAACTGCGCCGCGGTCAACGCCGAGACCTCATCGGCGGCGGCCGGAACCACCCCGGTGGTCGGCGCTGCCGCCGCGGCGTTCTGCGCGCTGAGCGCCGAGCCGATGGCTGCCAGGTTGCCCGCGGCCGCCGTCAGCGCCTCGGGTTGGGTGTTCACAAAGCTCATGGAAATCTCCTCCAGGAAAAGCCGGTCAGCCGACCGACAATTGCCGACGCGCCGAACATGCGCCCACCGGGTACGACGTCCTACCCGAAGCGCGCTCAACGCGACATGGCGTCAGATGACAGAAACGATGCCGGAGCGGGTTCGGGACCCAACAGTCGCCGATCCACAACAGGCACTATCGCCGGGACACAAGTCTCGTCCTCACCTCCTGACACCGACCGAAAACCAGTTGGGCCGAAGCGATGCACCGGCCACCCTCTCTGCGCCATGGTGGCATCGGTACCAGTGGGCGTCAACCCGCGCAGGTGGTCGCCACGCTGTGAATCGGCTGTGGGACTACTGCCGGCTCAGGTCGGCTTCTTCTCGGCGACCGCCGCGCTGAGCCCCTCGGCAAGGTCCTCACGGGTCAGTTCCTTGAACTTGTGCAGCCATTCCTCGCTGAACTCGGTGACTTCGCCGGACAGCACGGCGTCCAGTTCGGAATCGTCGAGCCGGAAGCTGCGGTGGTCGCGCGCCTTCTCCACCACATTGCGGACAAACCCGGCGTTGCCCAACACGTCGATGCCGCGGATCAGGTCACCGTCTTCGGAGTAGTTCTCGTCGGCATAGAACCGGGTGTAGGACGGCAGCAGTCCCTCGACCGCCTCGTCGCTGACCACATCCTCGTTCTCGGCCGCCATCATCTTGGTCAGTTGCAGCAGTTCCGGCGGCGTGTAGCTGTAGAACTCGATCACCGTGGAGAACCTGCGCCGCAGGCCCTGGTTGACTTCGAGCATCTTCTCCATGGCGTTGGCGTAGCCGGCGCCGAACACCACCAGCTCATCGCGGTGGTTCTCCATGTAGAGCAGCAGCGTGTTGATGATCGCGTTGCCATAGGCGTCGCCCTGGCTGTAACCGCGCTCATGCAGCGTGTGCATCTCGTCGAAGAACACGGCACCGCCGAGCGCCCCCTCGAGCAGCTCTTCGGTGTTCTTCTCGGCGTCGGCCATGTAGCGGCCCAGCAGCTTGGAGCGGTTGGTCTCCACCACCAGCGGCTTGCGCAGCACGGTCAGACCGCACAGCTGTTTGGTGAAGGCACGCGCCACCGAGGTCTTGCCGGTGCCGGGCGGACCGAGCAACAGGGTGTGCCGCGATGTCACCGGAACGGGCAGCCCCATCTTGGCCCGCGCCAGATTCACCTTGGTGGTCGCCTTGATCAGCTTGATCTCCCGCTTGGCCTGCTCCATGCCGAGCATGGCGGCCAGCTCGGCGTCGCCCTCGGCCAGGTAACGCGCGGCCTCCTCGGCATGCCGATCGGCTTCGGCCTGTTCCCGGGTGGGTGCGCTGTCGGGGTCCCACGGGTCGGTACGGGCTTCGATGGTCTCCGGATCGGTCAGCACCAGCCGGTAGTCGGTGTTGTCCAGCGCCTCGCGGGCTGGTGCGAACTTCGAGTCCCTCGAATACACCCGCCGCAGCAACTCGGCGGCCTCGTCCTCGCGGCCCAGATGCCGCAGGCACATGCCCTGGGTGTAGAGCGCGACGTTGGCGGCGGCCGGCACCCGGTCGCCCTCGATGGCTTCCTGCGCCCGCCGGGTCGCCTCTTCGAACACCCCCAGCGACGCCAGCGCGGTGGTGGCCATCGCGGCCGCCGCCGCTTTGAGTTCGGGCTGGCGCCACTGGGCGCCGGCCGGAAACTGCTTGAGGACGTCCGGCCAACGTCCGGTCCGGAAGTACAGCAGACCCCGCACGTACTTGATCAGCTCGGCCTCGAAGGGGTTGCGCGGCTCGATGCTGTCGAGCAGGTCCGCCGCTTCGGCGTAGCGCTTGGCCTCGGCCAGCTTCGCGGCATAGGCGGCGGCCAGCGTCTCCACGCTGGTGATCAACAGCCGCAGGAACATCCCGTCGGAGACCTCCGGACGGAATTCCAGGTCGGACAGCCCGAGCCGGCGGGTCTCCCACCCGAAGGTGCGGACTGTGGACCACGCGTTGGCCAGCACCTCGATGTCGGAGTCGCCGGCCAACAACCGGGCCAGCCAGGCATCGCACATGCTCGGGTCGATCGTGGTCGCGGTGGTGAACATCTGCAGCGCCACCTGTGGGTTGTGGCTGGGCTGCAGCCCGTTCACCGAGATACCGGAAGCCAGCATGCCCGCAACCATTGCGTTGCGGGCGTCGGCCGAGGCCGGACTGGTCACCCGCGCGCCCCTGCCGCCGCCGGGGTGTACTCCTCGATCACGTCCACCGACACCGGCAACTGCTCGCCGTCCTGCAGCTCCCGCCCCGGTACCGAGATCCGCCGGTGCGCGTTCGGGACCGGCAGGCTGGCCCAGACGGCCTCGATCTGGCGCCGGCCCACGAAGCGGTTCAGCGCCGACCGCACACTGCGGCCCGGCTTGTCTGCCGTGTGATACCGCGCCAGCACGCAGATCTGTGTGCTTCGGCCGCCGCTGCGGCACAGCCGCACCGTGACCACCGTCGCAGCGGCCTCCGGGTACCACAGGTGCTCGAGGTTCTCCGGATTGATGTCACTGGGCGTGACCCAGAAGTTGGTGACCCGGCCCTCGGGCTTGGCCCGGAACAACCGGTGCCGCAATTGGCTGGCCTGAAGGTCCGCCAGCACCGCTTCGTCGACGGCGTCGAACTCGTCGGCGCGCAGAACCTGGGCGCTGAGCTGCCGTCCGTCGATCTCGGTGGCCAGCCGCTCGGTGGCTGCGGCCAACGTGGCGGCCAGGGAGTCCCGTGCCGCGATCGCGTTGACGTTGTGTGCAGGGTCCATGCGCAACACGACCCAGGTGCGGCGACGGTCGGGCATCGACGGGTTCTCTTCGACGTCGGGGTCTTCGGGGTCACGGGGATCCGTGCGGGTCCCTACCGAGATGATGTCGATGCTGTCCAGTCGCACGTCGAACTGGCGCAGGCCGGCGGCCAGGCGCTCCACGGGCAGAGTCGCCTCCGAAACCCGCCCGTGCCGGCCGGTCGTCGAGGACGCCCGCCCGCCCACGGCGATCATCGTCACCAGCCGCCCCTGGTGCTCGCGCACCCCGACCGACTCCCGCCCGAAACGCCGTTGGTGATCGAACGCAGCGGTCCGCCCGCGGTGCAGCGCCCGCTCGGGGTCGATGAACTGATCCGCCAGCCAGGCTCCCCACATTGTGCTGATCGGCACGTTCCGGTAGGTGAGCAGCGCGATGACCGCCACGAGCACGGCCACACCGACCCCCGACCACCAGACGTAGTCGGCAACGGTGGGGTCGCCGGGCCATCGGCCGGCAAGGACCAATATCCCCACATCGATGAGGAAGACCACGGTGAGCCGCAGCCAAGACAGGTTCAGACCTAATGCGTGCTGTGCCTTCATCGGTTCCTTGCCGATCGTCGCAATGCTGCCACTCCAAGTGCTACGCCTGCCGCCGCGATCGCCGCCAACAACCCGGCGCCGGCGACCCAGGCCGGTGTCATATCCCGTTCGGGGGGCATCGGCGGTACCTCAAGCGGCGCCGAAAGCCGCTCCGGCGGCTGCGGCGCGACGTCGGGAACATCCCAGGTCAGTGCCGCCACCGGGTCGACGATGCCGTACCCGACCACGTTGTCGACCCCCCGTGCCGGTGGTCGTGCGGTACGGATCAGCCGGTTGATCACCTGGTGCGCCGACAGCTCGGGGTACTTTGCCCGCACCAGGGCCGCCACGCCGGAGACGATTGCCGTGGAGAAACTGGTGCCCGACGGGACCAGCAGCGAGTTCTCCGGGCCGTCGACCGCGTTCATCAACCCGTCGTCGCGCGGCGAGAGCCCTTCGATGTCGGTCCCCGGAGCGGCGATCGACACCCACGGGCCGGCGACGCTCGTCTTGCTCAGCGGGGCACCCGCCGAGTCGACTGCACCGACGGTCAACACGTACTCGTCGAACCAGGCGGGCGTCACCACGGTGTTGACCCCGTTCCAGTCGCGCGGGTCGTCGGGGCGCATCGCGTTGTAGGTGGGGTTCTGCTTGCAGTCCCGCCAGCTGACGTCACCGGCCGCGGCCACGATCACCACGTTCTTCTCCACCGCGGCGTAGCGCACCGCGGCGCCCAGATCGGCCTGGTCGAGCATGGTCCGGACGTTCATACAGATCGCCTGGGACAGGTTGATGACCTGCGCACCCATGTTGGCGGCGTGGACGATCGCCCGGGCCATGGTCCGCAGTCCATCGTTCTTCTCCCGCAACTGCGGGTCCTGTCCGGCCCCGAACGGCTCTTTGGGGCCGAAGGCCGCACTGTACTGGCGAATCGAGATCAGCTGCACGTCCGGAGCGATCCCGCTGAAGGCATCCGGTCCCCCGCCCGGCGGCGGTGCGCTCGGCGCGTGGAAATCGACCGGCGCGGTCCGCGCCTCACCGGAGAAACTCGCCGACCGCGCCGCGCCGGCACTGCCGTCACGCGGGATGTGAGCCGACGAATTTGCCGCGCCGGGTCCCGGAGCCGGACCGGGCGGCGGCCCGGGTACGGGCAGCGCCGGACCCGGTGGGGGCGGCGGAAATGGACCTTGAGCCGGCCCCTCGCCCTCCGTGGGCGGCGGCTGCGGGGGCGCTTCGGGCGGCGGGAGCACCAGGATCGTCGTCGCCGGCGACGGGGTCGGTGGCGGCGGCTCGTTGGTGGGCACCGACGGCGGACGGCGCGTCTGCCGTGGCGGCGGCAACGGGGTGACCCCGTTGTCGGGCATGGCGGCGATCAACGACGCCACCAACGTTCCGTGCGCATCGCAGTCCGACAGCCCGTCACCGCCGGCCATCACGTAGTCGCCGCCGGGGATCAGGTTCGGCAGCCGCGGATGTGGGGTCACCCCGGTGTCGATGACGGCGACGGTGACCCCGCCGCCGCGACCGAACTTCCAGGCCTCCGGCAGGTTCAGCATGTCCATATAGGCCGGCTGGACGCGGAAGTCGGTGTTCGGCAACACCCCGACCTCGGTGCAGTACGCGGTCTGCCGCATGGTCTGCGGCGGTCCCGGTGTGCCGTCGGGCGGCAACGCGCCCGGGTCGATCCCCGGCCGCTCGATCGCGCCGGCGGCGGGCAGGCCCGCCAGCGAGCCGCTGGCCGCCATGATCATCGCGGCGGCGGCTGCCGCGGTGCGCTGCAGCCGGCGCACGCCCCTACCGGTACCGGATCGCTTCATAGGTATTCATCAACCACAGCGCCAGCGGGAACAAGGGCATGAGGCACAGGTACTCGATCCACTCGACGAACTTGCGGAACAGCGGGCTGTAAATCCGGTTCGGCACGATCACCGCCGAGAGCAGCCCGAACATCGGCACGAGCACCAGCACGGCCACGCCGACCACCACGGTCGTCGCTGTCCACTGCTCCACCACGAAGCGCACCGCCACGGCCGCGACCATCACCAGGCCGGTCAGGGTCACCGTGACCGCCTGCAGGCGATCCCGGAAGGAACGGCCGCGCAGCACCAGGAAGCCCGCAGTCAGGGCGGCCAGCAGCAGCGGCAGCCACGACCGGTCGGAGTGCGGGTCGCACAGGCCGGTGATGCAGACCACCATCAGCACACCGAGCCCGGACAGCAGGCCGGTCAGGATCGACCGCGCCCGCTCCGCTCGCAGGACCACTTCGCGTACCGACTCCGGCCCCTCCAGCGAGGGCGGAGCGTCGGGCGAGGTCACCACGGTGGTGGGCAGGTCCGGGCGGGCCTCGAAAACCCAGCGGCTGGTGGCCGAGGGAAAGACCGGCAGCCGCAGCCCTGCCAGCCACCGCGACAGCGACGGCGAACTCTGGTAAGCCAGCACGCAGGCCAGGTAGATGCAGGCCAGAAGGGTCACCGCGCCGGTCAGGAACAGCATCCGCAGGATGCCGGCGAACGTTGCGGCCACGCTGATGACGGCGACGGCCGAATAGACGGCCAGCTGCCGTCCGGTGAGCCGGATGACCGCCAGTGCGGCGATACCGGCCACGCCGAAGCCCAGTGCCGCCTGCGCGGCGCCCACGTCCCCGGGCACCGCCGCCGCGGCCGCCACCACCAAGGGGACCAGGCCGGTGGCCAGCAGGATGTCGCCCACCCGACGGTCGGAGGCGTTGCGCGCCTGCATCAGGATCAGGCCGGCGGCGATCAACACCAAGAAGGCCATGCCCGCGCTGAATCCGGCGGTCAGCCAGGAGTTGTGCTGCACCCGCCAACCGGCGAGCAGCCCGGTCGCCAGCAGCACACCGGTGGACAGCGTCGCGACCCCGACGCCCACTGCCGTCGACGTATCGACCGGGGCGAAGCGCTTCGCCAGATTGACCGCCACCGCAGTCGAGATGTGCTCGATGACCGGTGATCGCCGCTCCACGTCTTCGATGAAGCGCAGCCACAGCCGGTCGCCGTCGTAGACCTCTTGCTCGGTCAGCGACTGGTTGGGCCGCAGCACCGTGCCGTCGACCAGGCTGAGCACCCAACGGCCACGGCCCTCGGCCGCCAGGACAGGTTCCTCGAGCTCCGCAAGCCGCCCGTTGATGACCTTCAGCAGCGGGTCCAGCATCACCGACACCGGGGCGTCGGCGTCGAGCAGCGTGCCGATCTGGACGCCGTCGCCGGCCATCACTCCGACCACCACGGACCGGGGCCCCGTGGGCGCGAGGTCACCTACCTGACCGGATTCGATCGCCGCGGTCATGGTTTCACCACCAGATCGGATAATGAACTAGTACCCATAAGTGCCGCCTCGCAATGTGTCATTGTCAAATCAATCCAATTCTAAAGGCACTTCATACCATTGGCACGATCGCGTTAACCCGCGGTTTTTTGTCGCGTCAGTTGGCATTCGGCGCCGCCCGGGCCGCTAGACCCGCCGATGTGTTTTCCAGGCGCCGTAGGGCAGGGTGTCCAAGACGGTCTTGACTCCGACCTGGACAAGCTGCGGGGTGGCGGGGCAGATCGCCAGCCATGCTTCGCCCGAGCCTGCGGTGCGCGCCTGCTGGTACAACGCGATCCGGCCGCCCGAGCCGTCTTTGAGGGAAAGCACCGAAGCGCTGGGGCCCTTCGCGTCATCGCGATATTGCCGCGCGTACACCGCGGCCTCGGCGGCCGGTTCTGACAATGCCTGTCCCAGCGCCGCCACGGTGGCGGCGCTGATGCCCATCCGGCGCAGGTCTCCCCCGGTGAAAATGTTGAAGCCGGAGTCCTGCCAACTCTGGGTCGCCTCGAGCATTTCCTCCATCGGTACGTTGACCGCGGTGATCTGTGCCGGGTCGGCGTGGTGGATGGACTCCATGCCGTCGAGCACCAGCGCCGCGATCGACGCGGCGTCGGTCACCGCGACGTCGTCGACGGTGATGTCGGTGCCGACACGTACTGCCGACACCCAGTGCTCACCGCGCCGGGCCAACAGCACCCGGAACTCGTTGTCGGGGATGTCGCGGGAGCCCGGTTCCTGGTCATCGCCGTCGGGCACCCCGTAGCGCAGCTTGCCCAGCGACAGCAGCGCGACCACCTCGAGGTCGGGTGCGGCGAGCACCCGCATGCGTGCCGCCACCGTCTCGTTGACCTGGTCGTCGACGACGATGCCCTGCTCGCGCATCACGGCCATGCCGGGGTGCTCGGTGATCCAGTCGTTCGAATCGGTGGAAACATAAGGCCGGCAACGCAGCTCGGGAGCAACATGACGGATGTCCAGCAGTGCCTGCAACATCCAGAAACCCTCGACGTTGACGGTGATGTCGGTGCGAGTGCTCGGGTCCATCACTACCCTCCTCTACGGGTTGGTCGATGTACTTGGCTATTGGATCACGCGAATGGGCGCGACCGCTCGGCACCACCCGCCAATTGCAGCACGCGACAGCACACCCGTGGATCGGGTGTGCTGCCGCGCGCTGCGAAATTGCGGGGCGCTCAGGCCCAGCTGGAGCCGACCGACGCGTCGGTGTTGGCCATGTTGTTCCCGGCGGTCTGCACCTTCTGACCGTGGGAGTTGGCCTGCTGGTAGATGACCGCGAAGTTGCGGCCCAACTGCGCCACAAACTCCTGGCAGGCCACCGAACCGGCGCCGCCCCAGAAGTCCCCGGCAGCCAGCACGTCGTGCACGATCGCCTGGTGCTCCGCTTCCAACGACGCCGCCTGGGCACGAATCAACGCACCGTGGGCATCCACATCACCGAACTGGTAGTTAATCGACATCTGCGTGGTCTCCTTTTCGCTCTAGCTCGCTCTAGCTGCCCGACAGGATCTGCTGCGACGCAGCTTCCTGCTGCTCGTAGTGGTTGGCGTCGCGGATCAAGCCGTCGCGCACGCTGTGCAACATGTTCACGATGTTGCGAAACGCGGTCTGCATCTGACCCATGGTGTCCATCGACGTCCGCTCCGCCAGACCACCCCAGCCGGCACCCGAGATGTTGGTCGACGACGCCCACATGCGGCGAGCCTCGTCCTCAACGGTCTGCGCGTGCACATCGAACCGGCCAGCCATCGAACGCATCGCGTCCGGGTCGGTCATAAAACGTGTAGCCACAGTTTTCTCCTCTTCTGAAGTTTCTCGTTCTTCGTTGATTGTCGGTTGACGGGTTATTGCGCCCGGCTAGGCGACGTCGGTAGCCGGGGAATGCGGGTAGTTCGATTTACCCCGCCGCAGCCGCGTTGGCGGCCTCGGTGGCGGCGTAGGAGGTTGCACTGCTGTTGAGGGTGGCGACGAACATCTCGTGAATCGCCGCGGCCTGCGCACTGACCTGCTGGTACATGGTGGCGTGGGCGGCGAACTGCGCCGCGGTCAGCGCCGAGACCTCGTCGGCCGCCGCCGGGATGACGCCGGTGGTGGGGGCCGCGGCAGCGGCGTTCTGCGCGCTGAGCGCCGCACCCAGTCCGCCCAGGTTGGCGGCCGCGGCTGACAGCGCTTCGGGCTGCGCATTCACAAACGACATTGGCAGGTACCTCCTCCGGATTGCCCTCAGCAATCTCTCTGGTGTCGATCGTAAGGCCTGCAACGGCCCTGGTGAACCCGTGACGCCGAGTGTTCATCTGCAGATAACAAGTGTTCACCTGGGGTAACAATGCGGACGCGTTTCCACGGCGTTTTTGCTCGCAAAATGGCGTCAGGCAGGCGAAACACAGAGCTGACATTTCCGGGGGGACGCCCCCCGGTTAACGACTACGACACGTGCGGCCCCGCCGCCCCGGTTTAAATCATGCCGCGGCTAATTGGCCGCTCGACACTATGGCGCGAAAACGCCAGCAACCACCGTGACGCTGTTGTCGGCGTCACAGTGGTTGCTGGTTCACACACCTCACCCGGTCGGGGTGGTTGCCCGCTCCTGCGCCGGCGCCCGGCGCAGCTCGGTGGCTGCGACCTGGACGAACACCCCGGTGTCCTCGGCCATCAACAGGCCCCGGCCGCGGGGCAGCGGGCCGCCCTTCATCTTGCCGCGAATGAAGCCCTCGTCGGGGTCGGCGTCCATCACCAGCAGCGGCGCATTGGCCTGGTGCAGGGCCCGCAGCAGCGGATCTGCCCCGGCGGACGACCAACCACCGAACGTCCGGGTGGCGATCACATGCAGGCCCACGTCCGCCGACCGCGTGACCCAGGGTGCTGCCTTTTGGAACGGCGAGTCGAAGCCGGGCGGGAACTGCTGGATGTCGTCGATGATCAAGAAGATCTCCGGACCGCTCCACCACGTCCGCGACAGCAACTCCTCGGCCGACAGCCCCGGCGGCGGTTCGCGCCGGGCCAAGGTGGCGGCCAGTTCGTTGACCAACTCGATGGTGCCGTCCAGGTTGTAGGCGAACTTCTCCACGTAGTCCGGACCGAGCGTGGTCAGCAATTGGCGGCGCGGGTCGATCAGCCACACCTGCGCGGACGGCCGGCCGTCCGGGCTGGGCGCCGGGGCGCTGCTGGCCCCTGGTGCGTAGAGCCGTTCGATCTCACTCATGATGGTGGCCAGGGTGGTGGTACGCCCACATTCGCGGCGCCCGGTCACCATCAGGTGGCCGTTCTCGGCGAAGTTGAGGTAGACCGGCTGCAGGTCCAGCTCGGAGATCGCCCAGGCGATACCGCCGGCACCCACGCCTTCGCGGTGGTCGTTGGCCGCGACCGCGCGCACCTCGTCGAGCCCGAACCGCGCCGGCAGGCGCCGCGCCGGCAGGCGCCGAACCGGGCGCACCCGGCCCACCGCCACCTGGCTGACGGCCGCGGCGACGCTGTCGGACTCGAATATCCGGGCTTCGGTGTCGGCCATCGCGGGTCGCGCGATCAGGGTGTGCAGACCGGACTGGGGATCGCTGTCGAGGCGCACGTAGTTGACCGCGACCATGCCCCGCCCCGGTTTGACCGGGACATCCTTGGCGAACCGCGAGCGAACCAGCTTGGCGTCCTCGACCGCTGCCAGACGCAGCTCCACCCGGGATCCGAAGCCGCTGCGCACCGGCGGCCGCAGTTCCGATTCGCGGTCGGCGGTCACGATGACGTGCACGCCGAACGAGGGGCCCTGGTTGATGATCTGGTTGACCTGTTCGACGAGCACCTCGTTCTCTTCCGAGAGCGCCCGGTAGTTGTCGAGGACCAGGTACACGTCGCCGAAACCGTCGTTGGGCACCGCCCCCGGCAAGCCCTCGAACTTCCGCCGGCGGAAAACGTCCATCGACGCGACGTCGCATTCCAGGAAGCTGCGCTTGCGGGTCCGAACCAGCGCGAGCAGTTCGGCCACGGTGCGGCGCACGCCGTCCGGGTCGGTCGGCCCGCAGACGCTGCCCACGTGCGGCAGGCCCGCGACCGTGGTCAGCGAGGTACCGCTGTAGGCCAGGCAGTAGAACTGGACCTGCTCGGGGGTGTGGGTCAGGGCCGCCGAGCAGATCAGCGTCTGCAGTGCCGTCGTCTTACCCGCGCCACCGGCACCCAGGATCAACACGTTGGCGCCAGGACCGGCGGTGTCCACCGTCAGCGGCGGCTGGTCGTGCTTGAAGGGCCGGTCGATCACGCCGATGGGGAACACCAGGTCGCGCCGGGTGCCGTAGTCCTGCTGCCACGGGTGGCCCAGGTAGCGATTCACCAGCTCCTCGATAGACACCGGGACGTCCAGCGGTGGCTGCCAGAGCCGGTAGGGCTCGAAGTCCATCTGGCGCAACTGGTCGATGATGACCGTGCCGACCTTGGGGGTCCGGATGAAGTCCTCCTCCTCGGCGGGCTCCCCGGCCGCTGCTGCGGGTTTGGAGTCGATCGCGGCGAGCTCGTCGGCCGCCTCGATCTCGGGGGTGCTGACGCTCACCTCGAGCGGAGTGAACGCGGTGGTGAACAGCTGCGGCCGGATGTAGTCGACCGCATGCGTCAACGGCATCTGCTCGTCGTCGAGCAACCCGCCCCGGTGGTAGTCGCGCCACAGGAACTCGGCCTGGAAACGGATGACCTCTTCCCCGCTCTTGCGGAAGTAGCCCAGGCCTGCCTTGGACGGCAGATTGACGGCGTTGGGCACGCCGGCTGCCTGAGCGGCGCCGGCGGTCTGCGCCTTGAGCACCAGCCGGTAACCCATGTTCTCCATGAGCTTCTCGGCGCGGCTCTCGATGGTCTGCGAAGCCATCATCAGGTGCACCCAGTAGGCACGGCCCTGCCGGCCGATCGAGTCCAGCACCTCGACCGCGGTGGGCATGATGCGGAACCACTCGTAGAACTCGTCGATGACGACCACCAGCATCGGCAGCGGCGGCAGGCTGTCGTCGCCCCGCGCGCGCATCCGAGACCGGATCTCGTTGTATTCCTTGGCGCCGTCGACACCGGCGTTGTCGCACATGGACTTTCGCCGGGCGATCTCACCCCACATGGCCTCCAGGAATCGCTCCATGAGGGCCTGGTCGTCTTCGAGGTCGGTGATGATCCGCGATACGTGCGGCACCCCGGCGAACGGCTTGACGGCCGATCCACCCTTGAGGTCGGCCAGCACGAACTGCAGGTCTTCGGGCGAGTGCGCCAGCAGCAGCGACTCGATCACCGTGCGCACCAGGGTCGACTTACCGGAACCGGTGGTGCCGGACATGACGCCGTGCGGGCCGTCGCCGCCCTCATCGAGGGACTTCATGTCCAGGAACAGCAATTCGCCGTTGTCGGAGCGGGTGCCGAACGGAATCCGCAGCCGGCCCCGGCTGCCCCCGCTGCGTCGGCTCGCCCACAGTTCGCCGAAGTCGATGCGCCCGGCGTCTTCGATGCCGTAGTAGGACAAGATGTCGCGCGCACCGATGTGGTGCGTCACCTTCTGGCCGATCTCCTCATAGGCCGCCGCGAGCCGCCAGTGCGACATGCGCTGGGCGAACAGTTCGGCGTCCGTCTGGCTGACCTGGTCGGCCAGGGCGAAGAACCACTCGTTGTCGTCGATCACCATCCAGGTGTCGCGGTCACGGGGCAGGGTGTTGATGATGCCCTTGTCGTCGACGCGCAACACCCGCTGCGAAACTCCCCGCCATTCCGGTTCCCCGGTCAGATCGAAGAACGTCACCCCGTCGATGCCCTCGGTGGTGTTGACGTACTCCCACTGCGGGTCCAGGCCGTCGACGATGATCAGATGGTGCGGAGTCGGCGTCTCGGCCGACGAACTGGCGTGGCGCGGCATGAACGATCCACGTCCGGAGAACAATTCGGCGTGTTCGGTGGCGAAGTCCTGCACCGATCCGTAGACCATGCGGGCGTTGCCCGCGGCGTCCTGGCGGCGCGGGTCGCCGAAGTGCGGCATCCACTTCACCCAGTCCCACTGCGACACATCGGAAGTGACGACGATCATGCGCAGGTGGTCGGGGCCGTGCGAGAAGGCCAGCTGGCAGATGATCGCCCGCATGAGCCCGAGCACCTTCTCCCGGTCGCCCACCAGCGAGTACCACGGTTCGACCAGCAGCGAGATCATCTTCGGCAGGTTGTAGACCACGCTCTGGTAGCGACCGAACTCCTGCAGCGCCTTACCGGTCACCGGTTCGAGTTCGATGTCGGTCGGCATGTTCTGGGGTTCACCCCAGGTGACCTCGGGCCGTGTCATGCCGACCCCGACCCGGGCCAGGCCGAAGTTGAGGTCCTTGCCGTTGGGCTGACGTTCCCACATGCGCGACGATCCCACCGAGGCGGTCAGCGTGACCGGCGCCGGGTGGTACCAGCGGTAGTTGGCGTCCATGCTGTCCGCGGAGTCGGCCGCCGACTCCCGCAGGCGGTCCAGCATCAGCATGAACTGGGCGCGCATCGCGTCGAGCTTCGGCCGGCTCAGTTGCTGGGCGCCGCCGCCGAAACGGCCGCCGAACATCATCATCGCGACGCCGCCGATCATGAAGATCGGGAAGATCGAGCCGGCACCCAGGAACATCCGGGAGCCGTTGGCCACGGTCATGGCCACCATGCCCACCAGCAGGCCGACCACGAGCACCCCGACCACCACCAGCCACCAGGGCTTGCCTTCCGGCGGCGGGACGCTCAGCGGCGTCGGCAATACGATGTTCTCCGGCTTGACCACCGGCGCGCGTTCCGGCGTCGGCCGGGCGTATCCACGTTTCATCTGGGCACCGCCAATTCTGCTGGGCTCATATCGGTTGGCAGGGTGTCGTGACGCACCAGCGCATCCTGCCGGGACAGGGTCGGGCCGTGCGCCAGCAGGCGCAACGCCACCGACGGGGCCGGTGCCGGTTCTCCGACCAGTCCCAGCGCCTTGCGCTCGTCGTCACCGGGAATCCCGAATCGCACGCCGGACGCCGAGAGCCACCACAACGATTCCCGGGTGGAGGCGTCGGGGTCGTTGCCGGTCACCGCGACGAAGTTGCCGTAGCCCGGACCGAAGTAGACCCGGTCGGCCTCCGGCACGGCGGGATCGTTGGTCTTCACCAGGGAGACCACCCGGCCCATCTCCTTCTGGGGCACCGGAATCGTCGGTCCAGAGACCACCTGCACGCGGGCCCGGCTGTCACCGGTGGACCGCTCCCACCACCAGCAGGTGGAGGGGTTCTCCTTGATGTCGACCACCTGAAGCGGCCCTTCGGGGTAGGCCGAGAGGTCCAAACCGGTGACCACCGGCATCTTGGCCAGGTCCTGCGGTGTCACCACCGCCGGCGCACCGCCCCCGGTGGCTCCGGCGTTCTGCAGGATGCGGGCCACCACCGGCGACACGGTCTGGATGCCGTTCATGAGTACGACCGAATACTGTTGCGGCCCAGCCAGCTGCGGGGTGGTGAAGACCGTGCCCACCGGGCCGGGGGCATCCGGGAACGCCGGCGGTTTGCCGGCGTCGGGCACGAACGGCACGGCCAGTTCCGGGCCCACCGGCAGGGCGTCGAACAGCGCCTGGCTCATGGGGCGGGCGTGGTCCACCTGCTCGGGAGTCAGCCCCAGCGGCAGCAGCACCGCCCGGTCGGCGGCGTCGATCAGCGAGCGGCGGCCCTGGCGAACCACCCAGGACTCGTTGTCGTAGCGCAGCACCACCGCGTCCGGACCGTCGAGCACCCGGCGGCGCGAGTTGAGTTCGGGGGCGCCGTCGATCACGGTCACCGTCACCGGCGACGGGGCGCCGACGCCTTGGACGTTGGCCACGGTGTCGCAGATCAACCAGGACGACGTCAGGGGCGAGGTCGGCCGGATGTCCGACGGCGCACCCGGAATTCCGACCAGCGGACCGTGCGGCTGCTCGGCGATCTGACTCGATCGCACCTTGTGCGGGTTGTCCGCCCGCCCGGCGATCAGGCGGGCCGAGGCCAAATTCAATGCCGGATATAGGGTGCCGCCCACCCGCACGTACAAGGCGCCGGAATCGCGGTCGGCGATGATGGGCGATTCGTTCATCTGGCCCGAGGGGCTCAGGAACGACCACAGCAGCGCGCCCAGGCAGACCACCGCGGCCGCCGAGACCGAGGCCACCACCGCCAGCGACTGCCGCCGACCCGGCTCGACTTCCATCCGGACTTGCCAGCGGGTCAACGCCATCGCGGTGCGGCGCGCCAGGAATTGGTACCCGGTCATCTGGGTACGCGTCGACAACCCCAGGCCGTAGCCGGATCCCCGCTGTTCGTCAGTCACGGTGGGCTCCCATCCACACCTGCCGCGCTGACGGATAACGGCGCACCGCCGGTCCCCTGTTTGTCGTCATGTACCCCTGCCTGGTCACAAGTTTCTACACTGCGCATGCTAGCTGTGTCGCGCTACGACTGCCCGCCGTGCAGATTGCATCTGACGGCGACGGCGAAACTCGGTTCGCCCGTTCTTGGCTGAATTATGACTGCGCTAGATGAACGATCTGTTAAACGCGAGATTCGCATGAGTTGATCGGCGTGTTACGCGGCGGAAAGCGATGGTGCCTGCACGTAAATTCCGACCCGCGTTCACCCCGGGCGCCAGCGGCGCACACGGCCGCGGCCGGGAGGCGCGTACGTGTGGCGGTTGGGTGAAAAATCCGCACCTGCGGTATCGGGATTTCCTGCCAGACCCCTGCGGATCTCGTGTCAGAATATCGTGACACGATGTTTCTTGCGCTACCGTCGGCAGGGTGACTACGACAGACGGCCGCCCCGGCGACGCCGGACCGCAGGCCGACCAGGGCTACCGGGCCGAGATACACCAGAACCACAACGAGACCGTCGACGTCGAGACCTACGGTGGCGGCTTCGACCTCAGCCGGCGTGCGGTCGCCCCGCATCTGCGTATCGGCCGGGACCGCTGGTTCAACCTGCTCTGGCTGATTCCGATCGGATTCGCCGGGCTGGTGGCAACCATCGCGATCGGCAAAGGCATTCGCAACATCCCAGCCGTTGAGGAATTCATCACACGCTACCCGGGCAGCGCCGCCTCGTCGGAATTCCCCGGCGGAATCCCGGCCTGGGCGGGCTGGACGCACTTTTTCAACCTGTTCATGATGATCTTCATCATCCGCGCCGGCATCCAGATTCTCTGCGACCATCCCCGGCTGTACTTCAGCCGCAACTCCACCCCCGGCAAAGACGAGTGGCTACGGGTCGGCCCGCCGGTCCCCGACGATCCGTACTGGACGGCCAACTCCGACACCGTCGCACTGCCCGCCCAGTTCGGCCTGCCGGGCTTCCGGCACTCGATCGGACTGGCCCGCTGGTGGCACATGGGCGTCGGCACGTTGTGGCTGCTCAACGGGGCGGTTTTTTATATCCTGCTGTTCACCACCGGCCAGTGGCACCGCATCGTTCCCACCAGCTTCGACGTGGTGCCGAACGCCGCCTCGGTCGCGATCCAATACGCCTCGCTGGACTGGCCGACCGACCACACCTGGTCGAACTACAACTCGCTGCAGATGCTGTCCTATTTCGTCACGGTGTTCATCGCCGCTCCGGCGGCACTGATCACCGCACTGGGCATGTCCCCCGCGCTGTCTCAGCGGTTGGGGCTGGTCAGCAAGCGGATGCACCTGAACCTGCAGATCGCGCGCTCGTTGCACTTCGCGGTGCTGGTCTACTTCTTGGTGTTCGTCCTCGTGCACGTCACGATGGTGTTCGCCACCGAAGCCCTGGTGAACCTCAACCACATGTTCGCCGCCCGCGACGACCACAGCTGGGTCGGTTTCGGCGTCTTCGCGGCGGCGTTCGTGGTCTGCGCCATCGCCTGGATCGCGGCCACCCCGCTCACCCTGCGCTACCCGCGGGTTGTGCAGAAGGTCGGCTACGCCCTGATCGGGCCGTTCCAGCGGGCGCTGGAGAGGCTCGACCCCAAGCCCGGCACCTTCACCGAGGCGGACATCTCGCCGTTCCACTGGCGCAACGGCCGGTTGCCCGACACCGTCGAGTACAAGGAGTTGGAGGCCGGAGATTTCCGGGATTGGCGCCTGAAGGTCTACGGCCTGGTCGAGAACCCGATGGAATTCTCGCTGGAGGATCTCAAGGCCCTGCCGTACCACGACCAGATCACCCAGCACATGTGCGTGCAGGCCTGGTCGGGCGTGGCCAAGTGGGGTGGCGTGCAGATGTCGACGATCATGAACATCGTCAAACCGCTGCCCGAGGCCAGGTGGGCGATCTTCTACTCGATGGGTCTGGGCGCCACCGGCGGGATCTTCTACAACGCTCACCCGGTCGACCAGATGTGGCACCACATGTCGATGCTGGCCTACAACATGAACGACCAGCCGCTGCCCTACATGCATGGCCGGCCGCTGCGGCTGCGCAATGAGCTGCAGCACGGCTACAAGTTGGTCAAGTGGATTAAGGGCATCGAGTTCGTGGCGAGCTACAAAGAGATCGGCAGCGGCCACGGCGGCTACAGCGAAGACCACAAGTTCTTCGGCCGTCACCAGACGATCTGAGCTCGCAGGCTGCCAGGCAGCGGCGGCCAGGGCGTACCGCATCTGCGGCTCCTGGCCGGCCCGGGGCGCACTGATCCGACGCGCCCGGCGCCACCGGTGCGGCCCTACCCGCAGCGACCGCAGCGCGGAGGACTCAGATGCCGGTCCAGGCGGTGTCGAGCTGTTCGGCCACGTCGATGATCTGCGCTCGCTGAGACTGGGGGCTGTCGATCTCAGCTGCCACGTAGCTGGCGACGAAACGCCGGATCTCCCCGTCGACGCCGGCGAAGATCCGCAGCAGCTCGCCGCGGATCGAAGTCGAGGACACCTCGACGGTGATGTCGGAGGGCCGCGGTTTGGGGACGTCGATGATCAGCAGCAGCGGCTCGGCGGCGCGCGCGGTGGCACGCAACGCGATGTCGCCGGACACGGTGAACCGTTGCTTGTCCAGACGCAGGTCGATGAGCAGGTCGATCTCCAGCGGAATGTGGATCGCGAAGGTGAGCAACTCGCCGAGGGTTCGTGTCACCTGCGGCTGTTGGACCCGCACCGTCGCGCTGACCTTGGCGATGCCGCCCGGTCCCTGCCGCATCGACGGCATGGCGAACTCGTCGCCGGCGATGTCGGCGAACGCAGCTGCCACTCGTTCTTCGGTGACCGCGACCTCGAAGAACTTCCGGCCGAACTCTTCGTAGGTCACGAAATTGTGGTTCTGCATAGTGTTGATACGGTCTCACGTCCCCGGCGCCGGCGGGAGTTGATCGGTGTGCGCGTCGCCGTCTTGGCGCTCCACCACGCCGCGGCCGGCCAGGTGCTCGATGAGCGGCATCACGCCCGCTGCCAGGTGCTCGGCCATCGCCGAGCGGGCCAGCGTCTGGTCGCGCGCCGCCAGGGCGGCGAGCACCTTGCGGTGGTCCTGCATGGAGCGCTCCGGCCATCCGGCGATGCCCGGGAAGACCGCCTCCGGGGCGTACCGGGTGACCTGCGACATGATCTGGGCCAGCTTGGGCGAGTCGGCCGCCACGTTGATCGCCCGGTGGAAATCGTGGTTGAGCCGCACGATCCGCTCTTCGTCGTCGCCGGCATAGGCCTGCTCCAGCCGGTCCTGGATCTCGTTGAGCTCGCGCAGCTGCTCCCCGGTGACACCGGCCGCAGCCCGCGCCGCCAGCTCACCGCCCACGAACGCCTGGACATCGGCGACGTCGGCCAGGTCCCGCCTGGTCACCGGCAACACCACGAACCCGCGGTGCGGCTGCTGGTCGAGCAGGCCTTCGGCGCGCAACTCGAACAGCGCCTCGCGCACCGGAGTGACGCTGATGCCCAATTCCGTTGCCAGCTGGTCTAACCGGACGTACGCTCCCGCGGCATAGCCGCCGTCGAAGATGCGCTGACGCACCAGCCGGGCGACGGCCTCCGACAGCTGCGGCCGAGTGCTGAAGTCGGGGGCGGACATGTCTTAGATGCGGTAGTCGGCGAGCAGCCGTTTACTGATGATCTGTTTCTGGATTTCGCTGGTTCCCTCGCCGATCAGCAGGAACGGCGCGTCGCGCATCAGGCGCTCGATCTCGTATTCCTTCGAGTAGCCGTAGCCGCCGTGGATCCGGAAGCTCTGCTGAGTCACCTCGTTGCAGTACTCGCTGGCCAGGTACTTCGCCATTCCCGCGGCGAGGTCGTTGCGCTCGCCGGAGTCCTTCAGTCGGGCGGCGTTGACGACCATCAGGTGCGCGGCCTCCACCTTGGTGGCCATTTCGGCGAGCCCGAACGCGACGGCCTGGTGTTCGGCGATCGGCTTGCCGAACGTGCTGCGCTGCTGGGCGTAACGGGCGGCGAGCTCGAAGGCGCGAATCCCGACCCCGCAGGCGCGGGCCGCCACGTTGACCCGGCCGACCTCGATGCCGTCCATCATCTGGTAGAAACCGCGGCCGGTCGTGCCGCCCAGGATGTCTGCGGCACTGGCCCGGTAGTCGTCGAAGATCATCTCGGTGGTGTCGATGCCCTTGTACCCGAGCTTGTCGAGCTTGCCGGGGATGGTCAGCCCCGGCACGACTTCGCCGAAACCGGTTGGCTTTTCAACCAGGAACGCCGTCATGTTGCGGTGTGGGGTGTCGGCCCCCTCGTCGGTGTGCACCAGCACCGCGACCAGGCTCGACGTTGCTCCGTTGGTCAGCCACATCTTCTGGCCGTTGATCAGGTAGTCGCCCTCGGGGGTGCGGGTCGCCCGGGTGCGGATGGCGGCCACGTCGGACCCGAGTTCGGGCTCGGACATCGAGAACGCCCCGCGCACGTCGCCGGTCGCCATCGCCGGCAGATAGCGCTGCTTCTGCTCGTCGGTGCCGTGCTGGCGCAGCATGTAGGCGACGATGAAGTGGGTGTTGATCACCCCGGAGATGCTCATCCAGCCGCGTGCGAGCTCCTCGACGCACAGCGCATAGGTCAGCAGCGACTCGCCCAGCCCGCCGTAGGCTTCGGGGATCATCAGGCCGAACAGGCCCAGATGCCGCATCCCGTCGACGATCTGCTGCGGGTAGGCGTCGGCGCGTTCGAGTTCGGCCGCGTGCGGTATCACCTCTTTGTCCACGAAAGCCCGTACCGCGGCGATGATCTCGGTCTGGCTTTCGGTCAGGCCCAGCGTTTGGCAGATTCTGCTCATGCATCGATCCTCTCGAACACCGCGGCCAGTCCCTGGCCTCCCCCGATGCACATCGTCTCCAGGCCGTAGCGTGCCTGACGGCGGTGCAGTTCGCGCGCCAGCGTCGCCAGCATCCGGCCGCCGGTGGCGCTCACCGGATGGCCCAGCGAGATCCCGGAACCGTGCACGTTGGTCCGCTCCCGGTCCGCGACGCCGAACTTCCACTCCGCCATGACTGCCAGCGCCTGGGCGGCGAACGCCTCGTTCAGCTCGATCAGGTCGATGTCGGCCAGCGAGAGACCGGCCTTGGCCAGTGCCACGTCGGTGGCGGGCACCGGCCCGATTCCCATGACGTCGGGCTTCACCCCGGCCAGGCCCCAGGAGACCAGCCGCACCAGCGGGGTCAGTCCCAGCTGCGCGGCCTTGTCCCGGGTGGTCACCACACACATCGAGGCGGCGTCGTTCTGGCCGCTGGAGTTGCCGGCCGTGACGGTGGCGTCGGGATCGCTTTTGCCCAGAACGGGTTTCAGCTTCGCCAGCGTCTCCATCGAGGTGTCGGCCCGGGGGTGCTCATCGGTGTCGATGCGTTCGTCGCCGTTGCGGGAGGGCACCGTCACCGCGATGATCTCCTCGGCGAGCACCCCACTGCGCTGCGCCGCCACCGCGCGCTGGTGCGAGGTGACCGCGAGTTCGTCCTGCTCGGCGCGCGATATCTGATACTGCCGGCGCAGGTTCTCCGCGGTCTCCAGCATCCCGCCGGGTACCGGATGGTGCCGCCCGCCCGCGGTGGTCCGGCCGCGGGCCAGGCCGTCGTGCACCCGGACGCCGTGGCGGGCGCCGCCCCAGCGCATGTCGGTGGAGTAGAACGCCACATTGCTCATGCTCTCCGCGCCGCCGGCGATCACCACCTCGTGGACGCCGCTGCCGACCTGCAGGCCGGCTTGGATCACCGCTTGAAGACCCGAGCCGCATCGCCGGTCCACCTGCATGCCCGGCACGGTCACCGGCAGCCCGGCATCCAAAGCGATCACCCGGCCGATCGCCGGCGCCTCGCTGTTGGGGTAGCAGTGCCCCAGCACCACGTCGTCGACGGCATCGGCGGGCAGGCCGGTGCGTTCGAGCAGCCCCGTCAGCGCGGCGACGCCGAGGTCGACAGCCGTCAGCGCCTTGAACATCCCGCCGTAACGGCCGATCGGCGTGCGAACGGGTTCGCAGATCACCACCTCGCGCAGGGTCATAGGTGCCGACCGCCGGTCACCTCGAGCACGGTGCCGGTCATATAAGAGGACATGTCCGAGGCCAGGAACAACGCGACACCGGCTACCTCGTCGGGCTCGCCGGCCCGGCCCATCGGCACCTCGGCGACCTTCGAATCCCAGATCCGCTGCGGCATCGCCTCTGTCATCGCCGAGCGGATCAGCCCCGGTTGGATCGCGTTGACCCGGACCCCGAGGTAGGCCAGCTCCTTGCTGGCGGCCTTGGTCATGCCGACGATGCCGGCCTTGGCGGCGGAATAGTTGGTCTGCCCGATCATGCCCACCTTGCCCGATATAGAGGACATGTTCACGATCGCGCCGCGCTTGCGTTCCCGCATGATCGCCGCGGCCGCACGCAGTCCGTTCCAGGTGCCCTTCAGGTGGACCGCGATCACCTGGTCGAAGTCGTCTTCGGTCATCTTGCGCATGGTGGCGTCGCGGGTGATGCCGGCGTTGTTCACCATGATGTCCAGGCCGCCGAACCGCTCGACGGCGGTTGCCACCAGCGCGTCGACCTCAGCGGAGTCGGTGACGTCGGTGCGCACCGCCACCGCCGCGTCCGGGCCGAGCCGGGCCGCCGCGGCCTCGGTCGCCTCCAGGTTCAGATCGCCCAGCACCACCCGGGCGCCTTCTGCGACGAAGCGCTGCGCGATCGCGAAGCCCAGCCCTTGTGCTCCACCGGTGATCACCGCTGTCCGGCCGTTGAGTAATGCCACGTTTTCCGTCCTCTGCCTGTCTGCCCACCCGCGGTCGGGCCACATCATATTTCATATATGATTTGCGGGCCAGTGCCGAAAGGGGCCGTGTCATGACGACCGCATCCGTCGACGACGACGTCTTCGCCGACATCCTGTCCCAGACCCGCCGATTCGTCCGGACGGTCGTGCTGCCGCGGGAGCAGGAGATTCTCGACACCGATCGGGTCCCCGACGACCTGCGGCAGGCGGCCAAGGATCTGGGCCTGTTCGGCTATGCGATCCCCCAGGAATGGGGCGGGTTGGGCCTGAACCTCGCCCAGGACGTCGAACTGGCCATGGAGCTGGGCTATACCTGCCCGTCGGTGCGCTCGATGTTCGGCACCAACAACGGCATCGCCGGCCAGGTGCTGGTCGGGTTCGGCACCGACGAGCAGAAGAAGCGTTGGCTGGAGCCCATCGCGTCCGGCGCCGTCGCCTCATTCGCGCTCACCGAACCCGGCGCCGGGTCCAACCCCTCGGGCCTGCGGACCAAGGCGGTCCGCGACGGGAAGGAGTGGGTGCTCGACGGCCAGAAGCGGTTCATCACCAACGCTCCGATGGCCGATCTGTTCGTGGTGTTCGCGCGCACCCGGCCCGCTGACGAGCGCGGCGCCGGGATCGCGGTGTTCCTGGTGCCGGCCGATACCGCCGGGGTGCAGGTGGGGGCCAAGGACGCCAAGATGGGCCAGGAAGGCGCCGCCACGGCCGATGTCACCTTCTCCGGCGTGCGGTTGACTGACGCCGCCCTGGTCGGGGGCAGCGAGGACATCGGTTACCGTGCCGCGATGACGTCGCTGGCCCGCGGCCGGATCCACATCGCGGCGCTGGCGGTGGGCGCCGCGCAGCGCGCCCTCGACGAATCGGTGAACTACGCCGCCACCGCCACGCAGGGCGGCAGCATCATCGGCGACTTCCAGCTGGTGCAGGCGATGCTCGCCGATCAGCAGACGGGGGTGATGGCAGGCCAGGCTCTGGTCCGTGACGCCGCGCGCAAGTGGGTCAACGACGAGGACCGGCGGATCGCGCCGTCGGTGGCCAAGGTTTTCTGCACCGAGATGGCCGGCAAGGTCGCGGACCTGGCGGTACAGATTCACGGCGGCAGCGGCTACATCCGGGGCGTGCCGGTCGAGCGCATCTACCGCGACGTCCGTCTGCTGCGGCTCTACGAGGGCACCAGTGAGATCCAGCGCCTGATCATCGGCTCGAACCTGGTCAAGAACGCAAGACACTCACTGTAAGCAGCATCACTTTCGGCGCGGAATATGACGCACCGCGAGCGGCGCATTTTCCAGCGATTTCAGCGGCAAAGCGGGTGTGCAATTCACCCATTGACCAGGCAATTTCGCGACGATAAACCGTATTGTGACCTGCGACGGTCGCCCGACACAAATGTGTTTTGGACCCCTACCAGCACCAACGCAAATATATTGGCGCCCGCTGTGGTATTTTCATAGCCCTACCTGGTGTTTTTCATTCGCACGTTGTGTTTGACGACATCGAGCCTAAACGTGAGGCGTGCCACAGATTTTGGCGACCAAGATAAGCGTTGTTACTGTGCCTGGTCATGTTTGGTCTCGAAGCAATAATGGCGCTCATCCAGGAGGTTTCCGGAACCCCGTACGTCCTCGGCGGCGACTCCCCCGCCGGCACGGACTGCTCCGGTTTGGCCTCGTGGGTGTCCAACATCGCCACCGGCCGGCCGGCCTTCGGCAGCCGGTTCCACACCGCCAACGAGGAGGCAGCACTGCTGGCCCGGGGCTTTAAGCACGGCACCGCGCCGGGCGCCCTGGTGGTGGGCTGGAACAGCCAGCACACCGCGGTGACCCTGCCTGATGGCACACCGGTGGCCAGCGGCGAACGCGGCGGTGTGAACATCGGCGGCGGCGGCGCCTACCAGCCGCAGTTCACCCACCACATGTATCTCCCGATGGACGTCGAGCCGCCGGCCGAAGCGCCCGCACCGATGGACGCCCCGTTCATGGAGTTCGCCCCCATGAACGAGCCGGCCCCGCCGCCGCCCGCAGAGCCGATGGGCGAGCCCATCGAGCTGATGGCGGCGCCGCTGGACGCACCTCCGCTGGACGCACCTCCGCTGGAGGCGCCGCCCGCGATGGAGGCGCCGCCCGCGCCGCCCGTCGAGTTGCCGTTTGAGTTCCCGGCCGGCGAGGCGCCGCCGATGGATGCCCTGCCGCTCGACGAGGTACCGGCCGAGCCCGGTCCGGAGCCCGGCGACTTCCCGGCACCGGCACCGGTTTAGCTTTAGCCCGGCGGCGCCACGGCACCGTGCCGGCGCGCCAACAGCCACGCCCAGCCGTCGGCTTCGCCATCGGCGATCACCTCGACACCGGGGAACGCCGCGCGCAGCTCACCGGGCGCCGCCCGGAACCGTCCGGGGGTGCTGCCGACCTGGCTCAGGGCGGTGACCGCCAGCAGTCCCCCCGGCGCCAGGCGGCGCACCATCGGTGCGTCGAGCCGCCGGTCGCGAAACCGCGCGCAGTAGACGACGTCGGCAGGCGGTCCGTCCGGCAGGCCGTCGTCGAGGTCGACGACGTCGAACCGGCACCGGTCCCCGACCCCGTGCCGCTCGGCCACGTCACGGGCCTGCGCGACGGCAACCGGGGAGATGTCGTACCCGGTCACCGACAGTCCCCGCCGGGCCAGCCAGACCGCCCCGGTGCCCTGACCGCAGGCGATGTCCACCGCGCGACCTGACACCGGAAATACGTCGGCGAACGCCGCAAACTCCTCCGCCGGACCGATCGCGCCCGCAACCGAGCGCCCGGCATACCTCGCGTCCCAGCGGGTGCGATCCTCGGCGCTCATCCGATGGACGATACTGCGGTGGTGAAATTACGCCCCTCGATCGCTGCGTTGCTGTTCCTCCTGGGCGCAGCAGCCGGTCTGATCGGTGACCACTCGCATGTGATCACCGGGACCACCGAGTACCTGCCCCCCTCGCAGGCCATCCCGTTCATCTGGAGCAGTCCGCTCTACTTCCCGATCCTGGTCGGATCGGCCACCGCCTTGCTCGCGGAGCTTCGGCTGCATCTGCCCGCGCCCCGCGGTACGGTCACGCTGCGCCAAGGGGTGGCCGGTCTGGCCGCCGTTCTGGGCAGCTATGTCGTCACCGCGATGCTGCACTCCGCACCGGTGGTGCCCCTGACGACGTTGATCTGTGCGTTCGCCGCGATCACCTTCTGCGCGCTCGGAGATCGGCCGGCGATCGCCTGCGGTGTGCTGGTCGCCGTCATCGGACCGCTCGCCGAGATCGGGATCGCTGCCGCTGGGCAGTTCCGTTACGCCCCCGGCTCCGACCAGTTGTTCGGGGTGGCACCGTGGCTGGTGCCGTTGTACTTCGCGTTCGGAGTCGTCGCAGCGCTGATCGGTGAGTTCGCGGTGGGCGCCCGGCGGCAGGCGCCGTAGGTAAGGCGGGCGTCATGGCACCGGTCACGCTGGGCGGTTACCCGGCAAAACTGTGTGCCCGCCTCACCCACAACGAATTCGCTCCGGGAGTCCCGGAGCCGGCGCCGCCACGTCCTGAACTGGAGTCGCTGCGCGAGGCCGGAATCGCGTTCGAGGGCCGCGTGGTCGACGAACTCCGGGCGCGCTTCGGCGATACCGGACGTCTGCTGTTCATCGAGAACGAAACCGGCGCCGAGGAACGTCAACGGCGCACCGTGGCAGCGATGAAGGCCGGTGTCGAGGTGATCGCCGGCGGGCGCCCGCCGGACGTCGGCGGTCGCAGGGGCCTGCCCGACGTGCTGGTCAGACACCAGAACGGCTATCTGCCCGTCGACATCAAGAACCACCGCACCGTGATCGCCGGCAAGCGTGCGCACGCCGAGGTCTCGCCGCTGTCGGACCCGCAGCACCGGCTGACCGTGCCGGGGCACAGCCATCGCGGCGCACGGTGGCACGACGATGTCATGCAGCTGGCGCACTACACCCGGATGCTGCAGGACTTGGGTTTTCACCCCGGGGTCAACCATGGCGGCATCGTCGGCAGCTCGGATCTGACCGCGCTGGTCGGCGAGAGCCTGGGCGTGACCTGGTATGACCTGGACGCCGAGAACATCGTGACGTACTCGTCGAGCGATCCGACACATCGCAAGGCCCGCTCGGCCCTGCAGCGTTACGACCATGAGTTCGCGTTCCGTCTCGATGTCGCGACGGCCGCCGCGGCCGGCCGGGAACTGGTGCGGCCCTATCGCATCCGGGACTGCGCGACATGCGCGTGGTTCGACCACTGCGCCTCGGTGGCCGGCGAACTCGACGCATCGTTCGCGATCGAGGTCGGCCACCTCACGGTGCGGGAATGGCAGTATCTGTACCGAAACTGCGGCGACGGCGCCGGGTTGAGCGTCGCCCAGCTGGCGGCCGTCGACACCGAGGCGCACCTCGAGGCGTTCCGAGTCCAGTCCGTCGGCAAGAATCTTCCCGGTGAACGTTTGGCAAAGGTCGTACGGCGAGCTCGGATGGCCTGTGACGGTGTTGATTTCGAGTCCCACGAGCCCGGAACGCCGTCGGTGCCTGCCGCCGACATCGAGGTCGACTTCGACATCGAGTGGGATGACCGGGGCCGGATTTACCAGTGGGGCCTGCGCATTCGCGAAGGCCAGGACGACACCACCGCCGGCTATGAGCCAGTGGTCTCGTTCGATCCGCTCGACGACGCGGCCGAGGCCGAGCTCGCCGCCGAGTTCGCCCGCCGGATTCAGCAGCTCCGCGACCGGGCAGCCCGTGAAGGAAAATCGCTCATGGTCTTTCACTGGGACCACCCGGAGACATCTCGTACGCGCAGATTCGCCGATGTCCAGCATGCTCTTGCGGGGATCACCTTTGACCTGCGGAAGTGGTTCGACGCGACGTTTTTCGCCCGCACATCCTCATCGATCAAACAGGTCGCCGCATCCTTCGGCTTCCACTGGGAGGTCGACGATCCCGGTGGCCTGGTCTCGCTGGGTGCCGTCGAAAACGCCCGCGGCAGCGGTCCACTGGCCGAAGCCGCCCGGCGGTGGTGTTTGAGCTACAACGAGTGTGACGTCGCAGCCCAGGCCGCGATCCGCGACGGGTTGCGCCGCCACGGTCGCTGACCGGTCAGCCCTGAGTCTTGACCGACGGGCAGATGTTGAGGTGGGCGGCCTCGACCACCTCAGCGGCAGTGGGATTGGCGACCTGCAGATAAACCGAGAGCTGCTCGACGATGAGACTCCGCGGATGCTTCGGGAACTCCAGGCACGCGGTCCGTCCGGCGGCCAGTCGGCGGGCTTCACTGCCGGGCGGGAACTTTCCACGGATGGCGTTGAGGTAGGCCATCTCTGCGGGGCTGGGATAGGTCGACAACTGGTCGGTGCACACCAGGATGTCCGGGCTGTCGCCGCAGTAGTCGGGGTCACGCGGGTTGAGCGGGTTTGCCGAAGCGGATGCGGCACCGATCAGCCCGGCCAGCGCGCCTGCGGCCAGGGCCGTCGCGAGTGCGGTTGGTTTCACCTCGAGCGCCTTTCTCCTCGCCGCTGACGCTAGCAGCAATCCCCATCCGCCCCGGAAGCTTGCCGGGTGTGGCGGGCACGCTGCGCCCGCGCGTCGCGGTCGGACGTAGCATCCCTGCTATGAGTGGGACGGTCCGGTTCAGCGCGGCGGCGGTCGTCGCGGGTTTCGCGATGGGGATGTCGATCGCGGCCGCACCGGCGCATGCCGATGAGGCCGGTTTCATGGACTACCTCAATACCCACGGCTACACCGCCCGCTACGCCGACGACCAACCGATAACGGAGCCCAGTGTGCGCACGCTCGGGCACATGATCTGCGAGAACCTGCGGGTGGGCCGAACCGTCGAGGCCCAGCAGCCGTACTACCCGGCGTGGCCGCAGTTCCCCCTGATCGCGCAGGCCGCACACCAGGAGTTGTGCCCCGGCGTCTAGCGCCTCGGTGTCGGCCGGCCGCCGTCGGGGTAATTCTGTGAGCAGTTCAGCGTCAAGGACCTGCGGACATGGCACGGTAGGGTGCCGGCCGCGCAGAGCTTCGCCGCCGCCGCGGAGCCGACGTCGAAGACCGTCCTGCGCCGCGAGGTCGCTGCGGTCATGCGCTCGGTCTCCGAGGAACTGGGCAACACCCCGGCGGTGGCCCGCGGTTCCTACGTCGACCCCCGGGTGGTCCGGGCCTACGAGCAGGGCGTCACCATCCGTGCAGCTCTGCAACGGGCGCAGGGCCGCCGAGCCGACCCCGACCGCCGGCTCGCAGCCGAAGCCGCCACGGCACGGATGATCCGCCGAATCGATCGCGCCGGACGTTGACGCCGGCACCGATCACGGCGACGCGGACCTGCACCGAAGCACCGTTCCCGTCGCATCGGCACGCTATTCACTAGAGTTCTCGTGGTGGACGGACGAAAGATCGCCAGGTTCTGCGGTCGCAGCCTGGCCATTCTGACGTCGCTGGCGATCTCTGGAGCCCTCCTCTACGCCCAGGGCAGCCATGATCCGGCTCCCCCGCCCGCCGAGTCCACCGCGGCGGCGCCCACGCCGTCGGCGACTCCGGCTCCACCGCCCACCGGGGGCATGCGCATCGCCAACCCCGAGGAGGCCGCGGCCCTGGCGGCCAGCGTGCCGGCGCCCACCGACGGTCAGCAGTTCACCTTCCCGCTACCACCGGGGGTGGCTCCGGAGAGCGGCCTGCAGGTCAAGACCATTTGGGCGGCCCGCACCATCGGCGTGCTGTTTCAGGAGATCAAGACCATCTACGGCTACCGTCAGGACCCGCTGAAGTGGCATCCCAACGGCTTGGCCATCGACGTGATGATTCCGGACTATCACAGCGAGGCCGGCATCCTGCTCGGCGACCAGGTCGCCGGGTATGCGCTGGCCAACGCCGCGCGCTGGGGCGTCAACCACGTGATCTGGCGGCAGAAGATTTACCCGGGCGTCGGCGGCGGAAACTGGACCTCAGATTACGGCAACGAAACGGCCAACCACTACGACCATGTCCACATCGCCACCGACGGCGGCGGCTATCCAAGCGGGCAGGAGACCTACTACGTCACCTCGATGAGCCCGCCGCCCGCGGATTGAGTGCTGGCCCCGATGCCCACAGTCATGCCACCTGTCGAACATGTGTTCTAATGCCTTGGTGAGCTTGCCCGCCGCCGCGGGCGACGACTGAGCAAGGAGGTTGCCACGATTATGACTGCACCCACGTTCGCCCCCGACGCCCCGGCCGCCACCGCTGACCACCTAGAAACAATTGCGTTCGCCGACGCCACGCCGGCCCCGGTAGCCGAGGCTCCCGAGGCTCGCGAGGATCCCGAGGTCAAGGAGCCGGTCAAGAAGTCGGCCGGGAAGAAGACCAAGACACTCGAGTTGACGCTGACCGTGTCCGGTACCGCCGACGGCGAATGGCGCGCTGAGATCAAGCAGGGCAGCAGTTATCTGGTGCGCAACCTCGCGGTCGCGGCCGCCGCGGTGTCGCGGGCCGCCAAGGAACTGCATGAGGAGCTGTTCGCGCCGATCGAGGCGCTGATGGAGCAGGCCCGCTCACAGCACGCCGCGCGGGTGGCCGCGCTCGAAGCCGAGCTCGAAGCCGCACGGAAAGCCTTGGCAGACTTGGACTGAAGCCCGCGTTCACCGGCGTGCGAGCCAACCCAGGAATTCCTCGACGGTGAACACCGGCTTGCCGTAGTCCTGGGCTTTGCGGGCCTTTCCGGATTGTGTGCCGGCTTCGGCGATGACCAGTACCTCACAGCGTGTCTTGGTCACCGAACTCACCGGCGCCAGCCCGGCCGAGGCGGCCGGCCGAGGCGGCCAGCCGCTCCATTTCGTCGCGATCCAGCACCCGGCCTTGACCGTTCACCGCGGTTCCGGTGAAGCAGACGCGGGCCCCGGAAACCAGGGCCGCGTCGATGTCGTCGGTCATCGACGGCGTCTGCGCCAGGCCCGCCGCCAGACGCTCGGCGCCCAGCGCACTCAATGCGTCGCGCAGGCGCGCCGACACCTCATCCGGTAGCCGGGTTCGGGTGGCCGCGAGCAGCAGCTGGTCGGCGGCGGTCTGGCGCGCAGCCTGCTCCCAATTGGTCTCCCCCGCCACCTGATCGACAGAAGTGGTGCCCAGCAGGATCGCTCCCAGGCTTCGGCTGACCCGCAGCAGCGCGGACAGCGCCGGAAGGTGTTCTGCCGTGGGAGTTGTGACTCCGGGATCGCGGCTGAGCAGGATTCCCGACAGGGCGGCCGTGTCGTCGGGTTCTTCGAACGGCGATGATCCCGAATCGACATCGACGGCGTCGAGACGCTCGAGCGCGGTCCGGGCACGCTGCAGTGCCGTTTCGCCGGTGATGCGGGTGCCCCGCAGTTCGATGCCGAGGGGCATCGGCGTCACCTGTCCCAGTCGCTTGAGTTCGAAGTCGATCAGGCCGAGCGTTTCGTCGACTTTCACCCCCACCGGCGTGCAGCCGGCCAGCATCGGCGCGATCACCGCCCAGGCCTCCCGCAGTGTGGGTGCCAGCAGCACGTCGGCCACCCCGATCCCATACGCCTGCCGCGCGTCGGCCAGATCCCGCTGCGGGTTGACCAGTGTCGACACGGCTGTGCCGTCATCGAATGCCACCGCCAGTTCCACCGGGCGCGGCCGGGACATCCGGCCCTCAGCGCCCACGGTCAGGAGTCCGATCGCACAGAAGCGGCGCGACCGATCGTCTGCGGCCGCGGCGCGCAGGAACCGGGCGATTCGGCGGTCCACCTTCAGATCCTTGGGCAGCACAGGGCGTTTGAGCACCAGCCCGGCCAACGAGGTGCACCGGCTCAATGCCACGTAGAGCTGACCGGTGGAGAACATGCCGCCGGACAGGTCCACCACCAGCCGGTCCAGGGTCTGGCCCTGGCTCTTGTGGATCGTGATCGCCCAGGCCAGCTTGAACGGCAACTGGGTGAAGGTGCCGACGACTTCGCGACGCAAACTCCCGCCCTCGATCATCGGGCGGGTGGCCTCCCAGGTGTACGGGGCGACTTCGGTGATCTGGCCGTCGGGGAACTCGACTTCGACCACTGCGCCGTGGCGGCTGTACCCCACCCCCACCACCCGTCCGATCGTGCCGTTCACCCACCGCTCGGACTGGTCATTGTTGAGCATCATCACCTGGGCGCCGACTTTGAACCGCAACTCGTCCTCGAGCGGCTTGTCGAACGATGACAGGTCACCGGACTCGGTGGCCCGGTGCACCATTTCCTCGCCGGGCAACCGGTCGAGATGTTGACGATTGCGGGCGGTCACCAGCCGGTTGGTCGGCGCCAGCGTCAACCAGAATTCGTCGGCGGGGGGCACGAAGTCGGGGTCGACCCGGGCATCCAGGTGCGCCCTCGCGTGCCCGAGCAGCACGCCTTCACGAATCTCATTGAGAACCGCGGTCATCCGGTCATCGCCGAGCTGGCGGAACACCGTCGTCAGCGCAACGCTCGGAAAGTCCTCGCGACGAAACGTGTTCGCCGAGAAGAAGTACGGGGTTTCGTAGGTGGTCGAAAAATAGTGCCGTTCGCCTTCGGTGACCACGGGCGGCAGCTGGTAGAGGTCGCCCACCAGCACGATCTGCACGCCGCCGAACGCCGTCCCCGGATGCGGGCCGAATCGCTGCAGCGCCCCGGCGATCATGTCGAAGGTGTCGGCGCGCACCATCGACGCCTCGTCGATGATCAGCGTGTCCAAGTTGCCCAGTGTCTTGGTGAACCGGCCGGGCCGATACTCCCCGGCGATGACATCGGACAGTGTCGTGGTCGGCCGGAACCCGAACAGGCGGTGGATGGTGTGCCCGTCGACGTTGAGTGCGGCGATCCCGGTCGGGGCTGCCACTACCACGTTGCGGTCGGTGCCGGCCATGAAGTGGCGGATGAGGGTGGACTTACCGGTGCCGGCCTTACCGGTCAAAAAGAGGTTTCGGCCTGCCGCCAGCAGCCCCAACGCTTCTCGGAACTCCTCGGTCAGCAACACCGTGTTGCTCGCTGCCGCCACGATCGCACCCTACGGGATCCGGGCCCCGCCACAGCCGATCCGGTCTAGGGTGACGCCCATGGGAACCAACTCGTCGACAGCACCGCAGTCCCGGTCTCAGCACCTGGGTGCGCTGGTGATTTCGCTTGTCCTGGTCGGCGCGGTCTCTGCGCTCGGTGGGATCAGCTCCGCGGGCGCCACAGCCAAGTACGGAACGCTCGCCCAACCCAGCTGGGCGCCACCGAGCCACCTTTTCGGCCCGGTGTGGACCGTCCTGTATGTCCTGATGGCCGTCGCGGCATGGCTCGTCTGGCGTACCGATCCGCGGTGGAGCAACCCTGCGATCGCCGTGTACGGCGTCCAGCTGGCCCTGAACTTGGCATGGTCGCCGCTGTTCTTCGGACTCGGCTGGCGGGGGCTGGCCCTGGTCGACATCCTGGTGCTCGACATCGCCGTGGCCATCACCATCGCCCTGTTCTGGAAAGCCCACCGCACCGCAGCCGTGCTGCTGCTGCCGTATTTCGGCTGGATCCTGTTCGCGACCGCACTGAATTACTCGGTGTGGTCGCTGAACAGCTGAGTCGGCCCCGGTCAGTCGGTCTTGGGGCAGTAGAAGTGCGGGTCGTTGCGGTACGCAACCGGCGGCAGGTGGCGCGCCGGTGTCTGCACCAGGGGGGCGTCCACCGGGAGGCGGCCTGAGGCGCGGTCCAGCGCCGAACGTTTGCGCGGGTGCATCAGGGCACGCTGCGGACCGTACTTGGAGACCAGCGTGACGGCCTTGCAGAAGTAGCCGTGCAGACGCTCCTGGCGCGGGCTCCAGGTGTAGCCCATGAGTTCGCGGATCGGCGGGTCGTAGAGGGCGACGGTCATGAAGGTCAGGAAGCGCTGCATGACTTTGAGGTTCAGCGCCCACAACCAGTCCGGAATCCAGTCCATGGACGGGTGTTTGGGCATGGTCGACAGGTCCATGACTTCACGGGCCGCCCAGTTGTTCTCCAGGACGTTGCGGCACATGTGATCCCAGTACGCTTCGAACTCTTCCCAGCTCTTGGGTACCGGGCGCATGCTCATGCCGTACATGCGGTACCACTGGACGTGCTCGTCGAACAGCTGGCGCTTGTCGGCCTCGGTCAGTCCGCCCCCGAATTTCTCGGCGGCCAGCAGGGTCGACTTGAAGAAGGTCGCGTGCGCCCAGTAGAAGACGTCGGGGTTCAGCGCGCTGTAGCGGCGACCCTGTTCGTCCACGCCTTTGATGCCGATGTGGTAGTCGCGGACCTCGGCACCGGTCTGGGGGGCGCGGTAGCCGTCGAACACCACGCCACCGATCGGGTAGATCGACCGCATCAGACGCGGGATGCGCTCCATGAAGAAGATGGAGTGCTCCTTGACGGCGGCACCGAGCTGCGGGTGCATGTTCTGCATCGAACCCGCCCAGGTCCCCTGGAACAGACCCGTCCATTGACCGAAGTACTTCCAGGTCAGTGAGTCGGGACCGAGGGGAATCGGTGGCCCGTCGTAGCCACCGTTGCTCACGGGACAGCCCGCCGCGATCGGCGTTTCGCTGGCTGCGGGGCAGGTTTCCGACATGTCTTGAGTCACGGACGCGCACTCCCAGTCATCGTTGACCATATCTGACAACAGGCGTTATCAGTATCGGAGTGTAGGGGCACGCCCGACGCGGGTCAATCGCCGGTTTATCGCCGCAGGCATAGCGCTCGGGGCCGGGGCGGTGCCAGAATCGCAGTAACGCGCGCATCCGCCAAGGTGCTGGTCGGGGGTCTGCGACGACGCCCCTACGCGATGACTGCCGAGGATGGAGACTCCCCATGACAACGGTCGACCTGCCCCTGCCGGACGCGCGGAGTGCGACGGCCCACGGCACGAGCACAACCCACACCCAGTGCACGCTGTGCGAGGCGCACTGCGGCATCGCCGTCACGGTGACCGACGGGAAGGTCAGCCGCATCCAGGGCAACCCCGACGACGTCTTCTCGCACGGCTACATCTGCCCGAAGGCGACCGCGTTGGCCGGACTGCACGAGGACCCCGACCGGCTGCGCACGCCCGTGCGGCGGGTGGGGGACGACTTCGAGCCGGTCAGCTGGGAAGAGGCCCTCGCCGACATCGGCACCCGGCTGCGCCGCGTCCGTAAGGCGCACGGCAGTCGGGCGCTGGGCATGTACCTGGGCAATCCTGCTGCACACAGTTCCGGAGCGGTCTACGGCCTGATGCTGCGCGCGGCGCTGCTGACGCCCAACTTCTTCTCCGCGTCATCCATCGATCAGATGCCGCACGAGTACGCGGCCTGGAAGGTGTTCGGCTCCAACATCCTCATCCCGATCACCGACATCGACCGGACGCAGCGTCTGGTGATCCTCGGCGCCAACCCGGCGGTGTCCAATGGGTCGCTGTCGATCATGCCCGGCGCCAAACGTCGCATCAAAGCGGTACGCGATCGCGGCGGGACCGTCGTCGTGATCGACCCGCGGCGCACCGAGACCGCCAAGCTGGCGGATCAGCACATCGCGGTGCGCCCCGGCGGCGACGCGTATCTGCTGCTGGGCATGCTTCACGTCCTGATCAACGAGAATCTTTGCGACACCGCGGCAATCGCCGAGCAGTCGGTCGGCATGCCGCAGCTGCGCCGCCTGGTGGCCGGCGCCTCCCCCGAGGCGGTCGCCGATCGCGCCGGAGTCGACGCGGAGACCATCTACGCCTTGGCCCGCGACCACGCGGCGGCCGATTCCGCGGCGCTCTACTGCCGGATCGGCATCTGCCAGCAGGAGACCGGGACGCTGGTGAGCTGGCTGGTGATGGTGATCAACGCGGTCACCGGCAACCTGGACCGGCCGGGCGGCACCATGTTCTCCACGCCGATTGCCGACGTTCCCCGCCTCGCGAAGTACATTCCGGCGGGCTACGGCGCGTGGACGGACCGCTCCGGACGTCACAAGTCCTTCCGCAGCGAGCTTCCCTCTGTCGTCATGGCCGACGAGATCCTGACCGAGGGCGAGGGCCAGATCAAGGCGATGATCACCTGCGCCGGAAACCCGGTGTCGTCGATCCCGCACAAGGGCCGGCTGGACGAGGCTTTGGCCTCGCTGGATCTGTATGTCGCGGTGGATATGTACATCACCGAGACGAGCCGGCATGCGGACTACATCCTGCCGCCCGTCTCGCCGCTGGAGCGCGAAGACGTCGGGCTGCTCCTCACGGTTTTCAGTGTCCGCAACAACGTCCGGTATCAGCGCCGGACGTTCGAACCGCCGACGGACACCAAGGACGACTGGGAGATCCTCAGTCTGCTCGCGCTGGAACTGCTTCCGACTCCCCTGCGGCAGCTGGTGGCGCCGCTGCGTAAGCCGCTGATCAAAGCGATCAATCCGCTGCACATGGCCCGCTTCACCCTGGCGTCCGGACCTTATGGCTGGATGCGCAAGGGCCGCAAGGGAATTTCGATGCGAAAACTGCGCAAGAGCGCGGGCGGACTGGACCTGGGTGCGCTGCAGCCCCGGCTGCGCAAGGTGATCGCCACGCGCGATCGCAAGGTTGCGCTCGCACCGGAGGAGTTCGTTGCGGCGGCCACCGCACTGCTCGAGGGGCCCGGCGATGCCACCAGCGGCTACGACCTTCAGCTCATCGGGCGACGCCAGCTGCGCAGCAACAACTCATGGCTGCACAACGTGCCCTCGATGACCAGCGGCAGCAACCAATGCACGCTGCACATGCACTCCAAGGACGCCAAGGCCCGCGGCCTCGACGAGGGCGACCTGGTCCAGGTGACCTCCGATATGGGCAAGATCGAGGTTCCGCTGCACCTCAGCGACGACATGCGGCCCGGCACCGTTTCGATTCCCCATGGCTGGGGCCACCGCGGCACGGGCTGGCGTCATGCGGAATCCCTGCCCGGCGCCAACGTCAACGACCTGCATGACCCCAGCCGGGTGGACACGTTCACCGGGACGGCCGCGGTCAACAACACCTGGGTCGCCGTCAACGCCGTCGCGACGGCGCCTGCCACGCAGGCTTAGCCTCGCGCCCTTGCGGCGCTGCTCAGACCGGCGGGCAGTCTCGACGGTTCGGTGTCGTCATTGCCTGCTCCGCGGAGTCGATGGCTTCGCGCACCACGTCGAGGACGCCAGGATCCCAGGTCAGTGCCGTGTCCCAGCGCAAGCCGGCCAGATCGGAGACGTAGATGCTGTGGGTGTCATCGGTGGTGAAGCACTGCCGATGCGGCAGGACACGGTCACTGATGTCTGTGGCCAGCGCACTGGACAGCGCGACGATTCCGTCGTTGGGCCACACCGCCGCATCGGCGCCGGGGGCGGGCGCGCCGAACCGGTTGCCGCCGATCAGGGTGACCGGGACCTGATCCAGCACGCCGGCCTGGTCTTCGTTCCAGCCGTCGGGCCCCATCAGGTACGCGCTGTTGACCTCACGGCCCGAGCCGGCCATCAGCCGTTGCACCTCGGTCTGGAAGCCCTTCATCGCGTTCTCGCAGAATCGATCCTGCTGGCAGCCCGACAGCGGGGAGATCCCGTTGGCGTAGTCCGACAGGTAGGAGCCCTGCCACGGGGTGCCCAGAGTGGTCAGCGAGCGGATGCGGATCGGCGAATCCAGGCTCTGCAGTACCCGGAACGCCGCGCGCGAGTACAGTCCGCCCATCGAGTGGGCCACCACGTCGATCTCGCTGACACCGTGGGTGTCGCGCAGGTAGGTCAGGAACCGGGCCAGGTGCTCGCCGGCGGTGTCGATGCTGCCGGTCGAATTGACCGTCATGTTCGCCGCCAGGGTGATCGGGCAGTCCCCGAAGGCGCCGAAACCGTCCTGATCGGTCACGGGGCCGCGGCCGGCCATCGCCGGTGAGGTGTAGACGGCGTAGCCGTGGTCGAGCAGGTCCTGCCGCAACGCGGTGTCGGTGTTGCCGGCCGCCAGCCCCGACGCGCACGCCTGCTCGGGTGTGGTGAACGGGCTGGTGGCGGCCCCGCCGGACACGATCACCACCGCCCGCCCGCCGTGCTCCGGTGCGCGCGAGGAGCATCCGGCGCCGAGCCCGGCGATGACCGAGAGAACGAGCAGGCTGAGCAGCAGACGACGTCGCACCGGCACCTCCGAGGTTTCTTGACGGCCGCGAAGATGTTAGCCGGGTTGCCCGCCGCGAACCGGTGGTTCGGCGGCTTTGCGTTCGTGTTCACCGGCCGTGGCCCGCGCGTGGAACCGTGGGGACCCGCAGATGTGAGCGCTCCGGGGCGACGGGTCGCGCGTCAGCTTCCGATCGGGACGAAGCCACTGCCCGGGCCGTCGCCGGCGTTGACGTCGGCCAGGATCGCGCTGAATTTCGTGAAGTAGGTCAGCGGCTTCGAGGGCCTGTACTTGCCCCCCAGGGTCGCGGCACCGCCGTAGACCAGGCCGACCAGCCGGCCGCCCTGAGTCACCGGCGCTCCCACATCCCCCGCCTCGAACTGCCCAAACATCGTCATACGCGGCCAGCCGTCGAACGTAATGCGGTCGCAGATGCCAGGGGTGCCGGGCCCGTATTTACACACGAGCGAATCGAACATCGGATCCGCACCGATGTCGTTGACCACGACGCCGGCGTAGTCCGACACCGGGAGCAGATCGGGCACATCGAATCTGATCACCGCATAGCGAAGTTCGCCGTTGACGGCCACAACGGCGCCCACGGTGGCGTCTGATCCCCCGACTGCGACGGGAGCACCCGGTCCGCCGCACAGTGCTCCGGTGAAGCCCACCACATCGCCAGACCGATCATGTCCGATCGCGGTCAATGTGCAGTAGTTGCCGCCATCAACCACGATGACGGCTCCCCCGCCCAAGATCACCATCGCCGCAGCGGGTGGAGCAACCGGCAGCCCAATACCGAAGAGCAGTGCGAGGGTAAGAGTGATTCGCCGGCGCGTGCGTTGCAAGACGCCTCCGCTCCGGTCAGCCAGGCTCCGGTCGCTACTGATAGGCACTGATCGAAGCACATCAGGTGCGGGTTACCGGGGCAAATGGGCTCTTTGCACCGGCAGCGGGTCGCGCAGCAACGCGAACTTTCCGGATCGCTGGCCTGTCGATCACGCTGTCCGACGAGTTGCGCTCCGCTCCTGCGTCATTGACATGCGCGGCACCGATGGCGGTTCCGTGCGCCACGTGGCGCACGGAACCGCCCACCGGTTATCCGACCGCCGACTTCACCGGCACCGGCGCCTTGTTGGCTCCTGGCCACCGGTAACTGCCGGGCTTGCGACTCTCTTTGGCGATCTGCTTGACGACAGTGGTGCAGACCATCTCTTTGATGAAGGCCGCGAGTCTTCCGCCGATGTAGAGGCTGCGTGGCGAATCATCGTGGTGTGCGACGGCGATGGTGCCGTGCCGGCGCCCAATGCTGATGTTCGAGCCCACGAAGGACTGATTGAGAACCTTCACCTCACTGCCCGCGATGCGCGCGAGCACGGTACTGGTGGCCCGAGCAGCCAGCGGCATCGCCGCCTGGCAGCTCATCCGCAGCGGCGGACCTGCCGGTGCCGATGCGTCTCCAGCCCCGAAGATCCAGGGATCGTCAATGCTGGTGAGGCTTTCATCGGTGACCAGCCGGCCGATGCTGTCGGTGGTCAGCCCACTGCGAGTGGCCAAGTCAGGGACGCCGAAGCCGGCGGTCCACACGGTGACGCCGCTGGGGAGACTACGACCGTCGGACAAGCGGACACGGTCTGCGAGGACTTCTTCGACCAGCGCTTCGTCCTCGACGCTCACGCCGAGCTTGGTGAGTTGTCTGCGCACCGATGCTCGGGCTTTCTCCCCCACCGCGGCAGCCAGGATGCCGCCACACAGCAGCGACACCTTGGCGTGGGGGCGCTGCTCGGCCAGTTCGGAGGCGGCTTCGATTCCGGTCAGTCCGCCACCCACCACGCAGATCGGCGCGTCATCCGGCAGCAGATCGACCGCGGCGCGCAGACGCTCGGCCTGTTCGAGCTCGCCGATGGGATAGGCGTGGGCACGTGCACCCGCAACACCTTCGGGCACCGTCCCCGTGCTGCCCACCGCGTAGAGCAGATAGTCGTAGGAGACGAGCGAACCGGAGGCCAGCTCGACGGTACGGGCAGCCGCGTCGATTCTGGTGGCCGTATCGACGATGAGGTTGACCCGGTCCCCCAAGAGGGCGGCCAGGTCGACTGTGGCGTCGCCACTTCCGGCGACGAACTCGTGCAGGCGCACCCGTTCGACGAAGACGGGGCGCGGATTGATGATCGTGATGTGGAGATCGGGGTTCTGCTGCAGCCGATTCGCCGCCAGGGCTCCGGCGTAGCCGCCACCGATCACGACCACATGGGGATTTCGCAATGAGCTCAGTCGTGCGTTGTTGGCAGACATCTGAATCCTCCTGTTGTGTGCGGACACCCCTAGGACACCGGCAAGCCCAGGAATGTGACGTCGCCTCATCGGGTGTGGCACACGTCACCAGTGCTGTCACAATTTCGGGCACTGTCTCGTCTTTAGGGAATGAACCCTCTACTGCACCGCTGTTGCCTGACCGCACTGGCACTCTCAGGAGTTTTCGTCGGAGGCTGGGCCTACTGTGCGCCACTGCACTGGTACAACACGTTTCCGGGTTTCGGCCTTCGATGGCTGCCGGTGCTCGGGCCCTACAATGAGCACTTCGCCAAGGATGTCGGCGCGATGTATCTGGCGACTGCCGTGCTGGCCGGCATAGCGTTCGGCTACCTGGGCAACCGCGCATTGATGCTCGCCACAGCCTTGACGCTGTCGACGTTCAACCTGCTGCATCTGAGCTATCACGTCGCGATGTTGCACATGTACGGCCCGCTGGACGCCGCTCTGAACGTGATCTCGTTGACCGTGATCCTGTTGTGCTCGGCGGCAATAGCGCTTCCCGTCGAGACGAAGGCCGACTCGGTGACCACAGCTGCGCTGGCTGGCCGGCGATGATTGCTCTCGAAATCCGGACCACTTAGGTGGACACTGGCGCCATGGCCGTCACATCGGCCGACGCGCCTGCGGCGGCCCACCTCGAGCGGGTTGCCGACGCCACGGTGACCGATGTCTTGACCCATCTGGGCACCTCGGCCGACGGGTTGTCTGCCGAGGAAGCCCGGGCCCGGATACAACGGTTCGGCGGCAACGTCGTGGGCACGCACCGGGTGAGTGCGCTCGCGGTGCTGCGCCGTCAGCTCTCGAACGCAATCCTCGGGCTTCTCGCCGTGACAGCCGCCCTGTCCTATGCGCTCGGTGACCGCACCCAGGCCGTCATCATCGGCATCATCCTCGCCGTCAGCGTCGGCCTGGGCTTTTTCAACGAGTACCGCGCAGAGAAGGCCTCCGCCGCGCTGCACACCGCGATCCGGCACCAGGCGGTGGCGCGGCGAGACGGCCGGTTCCAGCGCGTCGACGTCAGCGAACTCGTGCCCGGCGATGTGATCCGGCTCAGTATCGGCGAGTTGGTTCCCGCCGACGTGCGCCTCATCGAGGTCACCGGGCTGGAGTGCAACGAAAGCATCCTCACCGGTGAATCCAGCCAATCGGAGAAGTCCAGCGCGCCGTGCCCGCCAGGCACGTCGCTGGCCGACATGCACAACGTGGCGTTCATGGGGACCGTGGTCAACTCCGGCGCGGCGACCGGGGTCGTGTTCGCCACCGGCGCGCAGGCCCAGTTCGGCCGGATCGCCGTCGGTCTGGGCGAGCACCAGCCCGAGACGACATTCCAGACCGGTCTGCGCCACTTCTCCTATCTGCTGCTGCGGGTGGCGTTGACGCTGACGGTGGTCATCGTCGTGATCAACATGCTGCTGGGCCGGCCGGTGATCGATGCGGCCCTGTTCGCCCTCGCGATCGCGGTCGGGATCACCCCGCAGCTGCTGCCGGCGATCGTCAGCACCAGCCTGGCAACCGGCTCACGCAAGCTGGCCGAAAAGAAGGTGCTGGTCAAACGCCTGGTCTGCATCGAGGACCTCGGCGACATCGACATCCTCATCACGGACAAGACCGGGACGCTCACCCATGGCCAGGTCGCCTTCATCGATGCGGTTACCGCGTCCGGGGAGCACTCGGATCCGCTGCTGCGTTACGGGTTGATGGCCACCGATGTCGACCCGGCCACCGGCGGCGCCAGTGCCAACGAGCTGGACGCGGCGCTGTGGTCGGGTCGGCAACCGCTCGGCGGTGGCGTGGCGCGGGTCGGTTTCCTGCCCTTCGATCACACTCGGCGGGCCAGTTCGGCGCTCATCGACGAGGGCGGCCGCCGGACCCTGGTGGTCAAAGGCGCACCCGAGCAGATGCTGGAGCGCTGCGAGGCCGTCGCGCCCGAGGCACACGGGACGCTGTCGGCGTTGTTCGCCGACGGGCAGCGCGTCGTCGCGGTGGCCACCCGTGCCGCTGATGAACTCAAGACCGTGACTGCCTCCGACGAGACGGGTCTGATGCTGCAGGGTTTCCTCGTCTTCGCCGACACCCCCAAAGCGGAGGCCCGGGAATCGCTGGCGCAGCTGGCGGCGCTGGGCATCGACGTCAAGATCGCCACCGGTGACAATCCCCAGGTCGCCGAAAACGTGTGTGCTGACCTGGGTTTGGCGTCAAAGGGCACCCTGACCGGGGCGGAGCTCGAGCAGATCGATGACGCCGATTTGGACAAGGTCCTGCACGAGCGGACGATCTTCGCGCGGATCTCACCGACCCAGAAGGAGCGCATCGTCTCCTCGCTGCGGCGCACCGGCCGTTCGGTGGGTTTCCTCGGTGACGGCGTCAACGACGCGCTGGCACTGCATTCGGCCGACGTCGGCATTTCGGTCGACTCCGCCACCGATGTCGCCAAGGACGCCGCGGATGTCATTCTCTTGGAGAAAGACCTCGGCGTGCTGGCCTCCGGGGTTGCGGAGGGACGGCGGATCTTCGCCAACACGATCAAGTACGTACTGATGGGGACGTCGAGCAACTTCGGGACGATGTTCAGCGCGGCCGCCGCATCGGCAGTGCTGCCGTTCCTGCCGATGCTGCCCAGCCAGATCCTGCTGAACAACCTGCTCTACGACACCTCGCAGCTGGCGATTCCGGCCGACCGGGTTGACGCGGACCAGTTGCAGACGCCCTCGCACTGGGACGTGGGGTCTATCCACCGCTTCATGCTGACGTTCGGGCCGGTGAGTTCGCTGTTCGACTTCCTGACCTTCGGACTGATGCTCGGGGTCCTGCACGCCGGGGAAGCCGAGTTCCGCACGGGTTGGTTCGTCGAATCACTTGCCACGCAGGTACTGGTCATCTATGTGGTGCGTACGAAGAAGGTTCCGTTCTTCACCAGCCGGCCCGGCGGCGCGCTGGTCGCCTCCACCGCCGCCGTGCTGGTGTTGGGACTCGTGCTGACGTTCTCCCCCGTTGGGGCCGAGTTCGGGTTCACCGCCCTGCCGTGGGTGTTCTTCGCCGCGATGGTCGCGTTGACGGTCGGCTACCTGGCGCTGGTCGATGCCACCAAGTTGGTGTTCTACAGCGAACCCGTGCAGAGCGCCGCCGAGCAGCTCCGTACCCGCGGGCCGGCGCACCGGTTGGGCCGGCGCGTCGCGCGGTTCGACCTCCCGCTGCTGGCGAAGCTACCGGCCGTCAGAGCCCGTAGCGCTGGATGAACCCGCGCGGACCGCGCCGGGATCCTGATCCGGCGCACCGGGCTTGGTACCTGACCTAGTTGCCGCCGTTGCCGCCGCCGGTGTCGTCGTCCAGCATCATCTCCAGCAGGTAGTAGGAGGTGAGGTCGGTGAGGTTCTTCTGTATCTGCTGTTCACGAGGCAAGGCGCGCAGCAGTGTCGGCAGCAGGCTCAAGAAGAGGACCAGCCTCCCAGCTCCCGTGCCTTCCAACCTCTGCAACCGGGTCTGCATCTTGTTCGACTCGGCGCGCTCCGCTACGGCGTCGTCCATCAGCGCCTGGGTCGGGTTGACGATGTTCGGATTGTCCGTCAGTTCAATGACCGCCGCACCGCTCGACGCGATGTTGGTGTAACTCGCCTCAAGCTCGGTGCGCACCTTCTCGTACACCGCAATGAGGGCGGCGATGTACTGCTTGACCGCATCAGTGTCGCGCGTGACAGGTTTCGCCACAGACTGTCGCTCCCTCTTGAGGGCCTTGCTGAGGCGGTTTCGCTCCTCGACCGCCGCGACGAACTCAGTGACGGCGATGTCCAGTGCCTCGTTTGCCATGTCTCCCCTGATGTTCTTGCGATGCGCCGGCTAGCCCCAAGATCATGCCCGTGGTGGTCAAAACGGGAAAGGGGTGTCTCCGATTGCTCGAAAAACACCCGCTGATCTCTGTCGGGCTGACAGGATTTGGACCTGCGACGGGTAGGTGATCTTGTACACCTGGCGCAGCGCCATGCGATGAAAGTAGGCGCCGTCCGGCGTTGACGGGGCTATTCCGCCCCCGGGACGTGTCACCCCTCCCCGCTAGCCTCCGCGCCGTGACGATGACCATGGCCAACGCCGCGCAACCCGCCACCGCCACCGCAGCGTTCGCGAGCCACGAATGATCCCGGCGGCGTATCCGGGTGAATCCGAATGGTCGCGAGCGGTGACGACGCTGACCCATGCCCTTCCGTGGATCCTGGCCGCGGGCTTGGCGACACGCGTCGCCTCCTGGTTTGGATGGTTGACGTCGCTCGACCTGGCCATCGCAGTGGTAATTCTCGGCTGCCAGTTCGCAACCATGGCTCACCTGCGGTCATCACACTTGTGTGCGCGGTGCATGGACGAGGTCCCCGCCGACGCGCCCGTCCAGGCGGAGCGCCGCAAGCGAGTGCTGTGGTTCTCGCATCAGCTAGCCACCGGAATCGGGATATGCGGCTTGCTCGTCCCCGCTTTTGCGATCGCCGTCATCGGTGACCACTTCGGGAGCCCGGAGGTTCACCCCGTCGCCCGAATCCCGCTGGATGTCTTGGTCTTCACCTCGCTGTACAGCACCTGGCTACATCACCGGCCCCGACCGTGGTGCCCGTATTGCCGCGATTGGGACGAGGACGGCGACACCGAACCGTCGCCGGACCCTCCGGAGTTCAAGACGCGAACCGGTTAGCGATGCTTCGCCGCATGCCTCTGTCGTACCCCGCTGCAACTATTCGACCGTGTTGTTGCCCATCGCCCGCAGCGCCTACGCGCATGACGTCGAACTGTGGGTCGACGGCGGCGATCAGACGGCGTTCACGTCAGCATTGGCCATGCACGAGACCGACTCGTGGGCGGGTCGGCACACGGGCGACGTCGACGAATCCGTAGCAACCTTCGACGAGCACGAGTGGTGGATCGCCCGCCTTCTAGCCCGCCAGGGTCACAACGTGATTGCTCTGCCGACGCGACACCTCGCCGGTCTGCGCTCACCCGACGCCGCTGTCAGCGGTCTGCTGACCGAGTTCAAGACCTACACGGGTCGCAATCCACGACAGCTTCTCTCCCGCGTGCCGAAGGCATGGCCGCAGGCCGACCGCGTGGTGGTCGGTGTCGACGCGCCCTGGGATTCGGCGATGTTACGCAGTGTGTTCCACGCGGCCACCGCTTCGGCCCGCCGACGCGGGATGCGGGCGGTGATGTTCGTCGGCGACGGTTTCCAGCTCGAATGGGGCGACTGGAACGGGTGCCTCGCGTCGTCGGCGACGACAGAGCACCCAGGTGGGATCGCCGCCGCAACAGCTGCTGGCTGCGGCGGTACCGATGACGATCGGCACCGGCGTGCCGCTGACCTGGCCGGCCCCGGCGACGAAGTGTTGATTGTCCTGGGGCATGCCTGCTTTCGTTGAATGCTGCGTAAGGTTCTCGGATTTGATTCTCTACGTCGTACCCGCCCCGATAGGAGCGGGTCCCCGGTAGGTCCGGCCTGATCGTGCGCAGCGCGTGATCCCAACACGGTCCCAGTTTTTTCGCTGAGATGTATCGGCTCCAGCCACCGAGTTTGCCGGTGACAGTGGGCCGTTTTTCTTATTTCAGACGGCGGCGTCTACATTTCGTGCATGGCAGCGCAGCAACCGATCCGGGTCGTGATCTGGGGTCCCGGCGATATGGGCGGACGGGCCCTTCAAACCACCTTGGATTCTCCCGACTACGACGTGGTCGGCGTGAAGGTGTTCAGCCCGCACAAGAACGGAGTGGACATCGGCGTACTCGCCGGCCGCGACCCGGTGGGTATCCGCGCCACCACCTCGAAAGAGGCGATCCTCGCGCTGGACGCCGACCTCGTGATCCACACTCCCACCACGCCTGCCCTCCTGCAGGGCGCGGACGAAGACGTGATCGAACTGCTGGAATCAGGCAAGAACGTCGTCTCGGCCGCGGCCTTCCACAATCCAGCCCAGCCGACTTGGCTCTCAGAGTCGCATTCGCCGCTGTCGATACTCCGCTCGCTGGCCCGCCTCAAGGTCACCGGCAACGTCTTCGGCCCAGCCGAGAAGCGAGCGCTCAAGGGATTGGCCGCCACCATGCGGGCCGTCAACTCCCCCGTTGGCTTCGCGCTGCGGCCCGGAGCCGAACTGCTCGCGCGGGGCGTCGTCGGCCGCGCGATCCACCAGCGCGCCGATGGCGTCCGCCTGCAGAAGGCCTGCCTGAAAGGTGGCGTCTCCCTGCACGGAACGGGCCTGCACCCCGGTCTGATGGTCGAGCAGGTGCTGCTCCGGCTCGCCCTTCTGATGGAGGAGGTCGAGGAGGTGCGGTTCCTCGAAGTCGGAGACCTCTCCGCGGCCCCCGACGGCATGTGGGGCGGCCTCTCCAGCCTGGGCTTCGGAGAGCCGCTCAGCGCGGTCGACAACGACCACGCGATCGCCTGGATGCAGCACTTCTACTTCGACGCCGTGCTCGGCAACGTCGCTTGGGAGCTGTGGGGCGTGCCCCCGGAACAGGTGCGCGTCGAACGGCACGTCTACCCCGTCCCCGCGCGGGTCGAGGTGGCTGCCGGTGGCACGGTGATCCGGCCCGGCACCGTCGGGGCGATCCACATGACCTACCGCGGCTATATCGGTGACCGGCTCTTCATGACCAACGAGGAGTGCTGGCACGTAGGCGGCGGCAACGCGCACCTGGGGCCCGATCATCCGAACAGCCTCGCCGGCGGCCACCTCATCACCCTGGAGGGGAGGCCCGGCAGGGTCGAGATGCGCAGCGAGCCCGACGACGAAGCGTTCAACGCCGACTGGTACGCCGTCACTGACATCTCCGTCAACGCCATGCTGTCCGCGGCGCCCGCGGTCATCGCGGCCCCGCCCGGCGTCGTCATCCCCGATCTCGCACCTCGCTACCGACTGGAGCCTGCATGAGTGCCACCACGCCCCTCGATGCCGCGACGCCCGCCGTCACCGTCGCCGTGGTGGGAGACGGGGCTGTCGCCAAACACCTGACCCGCCGGATCACCGAGCGCGCGAACTTCGTCGAACTCGTCACTGACGGTGCTGCGGCGGATCTGGTCGTGTTCGCCACCGACGGGCCGCCGGACTCCCAGGCGGTGCTCGAGGCACTCGCGTCCGGCGCGGACGTCATCAGCGTCTCCCCAGTTCCCGATGCCGCGGCCGTGCTGGCCGCCTGTCGCACCGGCGGCTCCACGTTCCACGCCACGGGAGGACATGCCGCTGCCCTGCCGGGCTACGTCATGCGGGCCCTCTCCGGGATCAGTCGCGGCACGCAGTCGGTAACGCTGTCCCAGGCGGTCACCGCGCATCCGGCCGACGAGCCGTCGCTGGAGCTCGCTCAGGCACTCCTGAGCGACGCCGTCTTCCGGACCGGAGGCCCCGACGCGCGCGCTGTGCTCGGCACAGACAGCCCAGACACTGACGCTCCCCTACAGTGGCGCCTGCGAACCGAGTCCGGCGACGCCCGCGGCAACACGCGGTTCACGTTCCACGCCGGCGATACACCCGACGCCGTGCATCCTGCTGTCCACCTCACTTGCTGGGGCATCCTGGCTGCCATCGCCCCGGTGCGTGCCAGCGCGCCGGGGATCCTGCACCACGATCTGGGGATCGATCACGTCCGAACCGACCACCGCCTCCCGTTCTGAGGACGAGGTCAACAGCTCGGACGATTCGCCGCTAGAGCGAGGATTTCCGCCCGCCCATCGCCCGATCACCTGCCAGGCCAGTTCCGCAAGCAGCAATTCACTTATACAGTTCACCCATGACCTCCCCCGCCCTGCGGGTTACCCCGGTCAGCCTGCGCACGCTGGCGCAGCGCTGCGCGGCACTGTCGGGTCAGGTCGCGCCGGCACTTCCCGCAGCTAGCGGATCCGCATGGCAGTCCAGCGGCGCGGCGGCGAGGACCACAAATGTCGCCACCAGCATGGCGGCGACGGCCCTGCGTAGCCGGATGACGGCCAGCTCGGCAAAACTCGCCACCGCCGCACATGAGTACGAAACAATGGACAACAACGGCGCCGCTGCCCTGGCCGCAGTTCCCCAGGGCGGCGGGAGGTTCACCCCGCTGGTCCCGCGCGGCACCGGTGTCGACGGCGGCGCGGCCGGCGGACTCGGGACACCGAGGTAGACCGCGATGGCTTTTCCGACGCTGTCGCAGGTCGAGGGCGCGCGCTGGGATTTCCTGCGGGCCAACGCCACCGCCTGGAGCAGCCTCGCCCACACATGGGAAGCCGCGTTCACCGAAATCCGCGACGCCTCGGCCAGCCCGGGCGGCACGCAGTGGACCGGCGCCGGCGCCGAAGCGTTCCAGCAGCGCGCCGCCGCCGACGTGGTGAAGGTCCGCGGCGCCGCCGACCTACTGGTGAAGGCCGCAGGTATCGCCAGCCGCGGCGCCGACACCCAAGACGGGAACAAGCAATCCGTGCTCGACGCCGTCAACGCCGCCGAGCGCGAAGACTTCCATGTCGGCGAATTCTTCTCCGTCACCGACACCTGGACCTACTACACCTCCGCCGCCGAACAGGCCGAGCGTGAAAACGAAGCCCAACGCCACGCCGACTTCATCACCTGCCGAGTCCACACCCTGGCCAACAACGAAGACGCAATCGCCCGCAACCTCACCACCACCACCGCAGGCCTACAGGGGTTCACGCTCCCGGACGAGGGCACCGACGGCGGCGCCGGTGCCGTCGATAACCACACACCGAGACCACCGCCGCAGGACCCGAAGCAGTTCGCGCAGTGGTGGAACCGATTGACGCAAGCAGAGAAAGACGCCGTCTACGACCGCGACCACTTCATCGGCAACCACCCGGGGATGCCGTTCGAAGACAAGACCCACTACAACATGGACCGGCATCTGCCCGAGCTGATGGCCAACGCCCAGTCCAACGCCGATACGATGCAAGCACGCTTTGGCCAACTTGCCCGCCAGGTGTACATGGGCGACCACAGCACAGCAACCGGCAGCGAAATGGCAGAACTTGGGCCGAAACTGCAGGCGGCCAAGCACTCTCTGGCGGAGTATCAAGGTGTGCAGCAAGCCATGCACGCCGACCCCGACGGCCCGTCGCGCTACCTTGGCTACCTTGACGACCACGGACGCGCCGCGGTCTCCATCGGTAATCCCGACACGGCCAGGCGCAACGCCGTCCTCGTCCCCGGCACCGGCCAGGATCTCACCACCATGAGCGGCGCCGCCGATAAATCACTGCGCATGTTCCGAGCCGCGCACACTGCTGACCCCAATCTGCTTGCCGGCGATGTGGCGGTGACGACGTGGATGGCGTATGACCGTCCCATGGACGTACTTCAGGCGGCGCACACCAGCTACGCCCACAATGGCGCAGCGGGACTGGATAGCTTCGAAGCCGGGATGCGCGCGTCCCATCTCGGGGCACCGTCACTGGACACCGTGATCGGGCACAGCTACGGCTCGACCTTGGTCGGCGCCGCGTCCACCGACGGGCATCACCTTGCCGCCGACAACGTCATCGCCGTGGGCAGCCCCGGCATGTTCGCCGACTGTGCGAGCGGACTCGACCTGAACCCCGCCGCCCAGGTCTTCGCCTCCAGGGCGGACAACGACATCATCACCATGGCTACCGGATTCACATTGGGACCCGACCCCACAACGGTGGACTTCGGGGCCATTCGCCTCGCTGCTGATCCCGGACCACCGGGCATCTTCGGCATTCCCGGCACCAGCATCGCCGCCCACAGCAGCTATTGGGATCAGGGCAATCGAGCCCTGCTTGACTTCGGCGCCGTCATCGCCGGTGTCCAACCGCCGTATGTGGTGGTGCCGTGATGAACCGACCCATCTCGTGGGCACTCTCCCCCGCAACAGCGCTCTGGCTGATCGCCGTAGCAGCGGGGTGCGGTCACCACAACCCGCTCGGGCCACCCATCCCGCAAGGAGCAACCATGATCGGCGGACCAGACATCACCGACCCACCACCGCCGCCTGGCTGGAAACAGAACCCCGTCATCCCCACCAGTCAGCAGCAGGCCCAGGACACCATCCTGGGCTACCTGACGAAAACCCTGGCAGCACTGCCAGCCGGAACCACGCTAGACGCCACCCGTTTCGGAGGCGCGACCAGCACAGCCGGGTGCGACGACAACGACAGCAGCCCCACGGCACCCAAGAACCTCGACACAGTCGGCGACCTCACCCCACCTTCAGGTGTCGACACCGCGAGCCTCGTCGTGCAAACCGGTGAGATCTGGAAGAGCTGGGGTTGGCACGTCATCGAACGGGACGGCTTTTATAAGCCCAACCGCTTCGGCTACGCGCCCGACGGCTACCGCCTCCAGATCATGGCGAGCGCTCGACCGGATCAGGCACCGGTTCTCAGCGGCGTGTCACCCTGCTTCCCTGGAGATGTACCCAAAGAACGCACACCGTTCCCAAAGGTGCTGCGGGGAGAATGATCTGGATGGCTGCAAAGACATCCGCCTCGGCGACGATTGCCGCCGCCACGCTGACCCTCGTCGTACCGGTGGGGTGCGCCCACGCGGTGCCGCCGCCGCCGAAGGTTCCGAGCTCCCAACAGGAAGCGCAAGACACCGTTCTGCGCTACCTGCAGAGAACCGTCGATGGGCTACCGTCCGGCACGGTCCTCGACAGCACCGACTTCCGCGGTGGTGGCAATCTGGCTTGCGACGACAACTTCACCGGCCCCGGCAAGCCACCGACCGAGTACGAATACTGGACACACGTCAACGGTCCGGCGGGGACCAACCCAGATGACCTTGTGACCGCAGTCGGAGAGACGTGGCGCAGTTGGGGTCTGACCGTGGTGGAACGCGACGACTTCCGGAAGCCGAATCGGTTTGGCTACCCACCCGACTCTTACCGGCTACAGATCAAGGGGCCGGGCAGACCCGGCTATCCGCCAACCCTGATCGTTTCCTCGCCATGTCTCCCAGGCGATCTGGTGCGCAACGACATCCCTGCGCCGAGCGTCATCAAGCAGACCACACCGGGCAAGTGAAACGAATGGGTCTGCCGCACGAATAGGTGACATCTTGACCTGACCCACCGTTCGGGTTCCAGATTTGGTGACTAAGTGACGGCCTGTACGAAAGGCTGACCGTCATGCCCCGCCCCTACCCGGCTGAGTTCCGAACCCCGCGCGATCGCGCTCGTACGCGCTGGCAAGCCGCAGAAGCAGACCGCCGACGATCTCGGCATCCATCCGGTGACGTTGTCGAAGTGGATCAAACAGGACGACATCGACCGCGGGATGCGTCCCGGTGTCCCGACCAGCGAATCAACCGAGCTGCGCGCCGCGCGGCGAAGGATTCGGGAACTGGAAACCGAGCTGGCCATCGTGCGCCAGGCTGCCACGTTCCTAGGGGAGGACAAACCCCGCCCAAAAGGATCTATCCGGTGATCGACCAACTGGTCGGCGCCGGAGCGCCCGTAGACCGCTGCTGCGTCATTCTTGGCGTGACACGCCAGAACTACTACAAGCACAAGCGAAGGCCGACCACCGCCACCCAGCTGCGCCGGCAATGGTTGACCGGACTGATCCGGGAGATCCACGTCGCCTCACGCGGTACCTACGGCTATCGCCGCGTCCACGCTGAACTCACCCTCGGTATGGGAATCACCGTCTGCTCGCGCACCGTGTCGGTCCTGATGACCCTGGCCGGCATCTACGGCCTGCCCGGACCGGTACGGGTCAAGCGACTCCGTGGCGTGGCCACCGCCGACGATCTGGTCAACCGCAAGTTCCACCGACTTGCACCAAATGAACTGTGGGTCACTGATATCACCCAACACCGCACGCGGAAGGATGGCTGTACTGCTGTGCTGTGCTCGATTCGTTCAGCCGCCGGATCGTGGGCTGGTCGATGGACTCGAAGGCCGACGCCGCGTTGGTGGTCAATGCGTTGGATATGGCCATCCGCAACCGAAGGCCCAAAGCCGGCGGAGTCGTCCACGCTGACCACGGAACTCAGTTCACCTCATGGGTTTTTGGCGAGAAGATCCGCTCCGCTGGACTGGTTCCGTCCTTCGGTTCAGTTGGCGACCGCCTGGACAACGCCATGATGGATAGCTTTTGGTCGTCCATGCAGATCGAGCTACTCGACCGCCAGAAATGGAAAACCCGCGTCGAGTTGGCCAACGCGATCTTCGACTACATCGAGATATTCCACAACCGCCAACGCCGCCACTCGGCGCTGAACTACCGCACCCCGATCGAGTACGAACTATCCTTCACCAACGACACCCTCACCGCCGTCAGTTAGCCACCGGCACTGGAACCCAACAGGTGGGGCAGGTCAAACTGTCACCTGATCGTGCAGCAGACCCGCCTGGCCGATCAGCTCGGATTACCGAACCTCTGAGACCGCGTTGCTATCCGCGTTGCTATCCAGGCCTGTTTCTGCACAAAAGAGGCAGCTTTGGAAAAACTCAAAGCTGCCTCTCACCTGCTAAAACTCTGTCGGGCTGACAGGATTTGAACCTGCGACCACTTGACCCCCAGGTAGCCGAACGGCGTTTGCTGACGTCCACTCGAGTACGGTCTGCGCAGGTCAACGCGATTCGACGACACCGGCGAACACCCACGTATCGGCCCGAAACTCGGCCGGTTGGGGTACGCGTTGGGGTACGGGCCGCGATGTTCGTTCATTCCTCGCTGACGTGCACGGCATGTCGCAGCGCGGCACCCGGCCCGGCCGCAAGTAGCGTCGATGGTCATGGCCACCGGCCGACTCGACCTCACCGATGCCCGCGCGAAGCTCGACCGCGCGATAGAACTGCACGCCCAGCTCAGCGAGGCACTGGTCGCATGGCAGAGCAGCGGCGGAGTGGAAGCGCAAGTGCGGCCGTCTCACGAGTTCATCTGCTACACCGGCTACGCCAAGGTGAACGCCGCGCCGTCGATCAATCTGCAGATGCGCGCGGGCGAGGTCCTGCACGCGCTGCGCACCGCGCTCGACTACACCGCGTTCCAGATCTACACGGCAGGCGGTGGCACGCCCGACGGCGAAAAGGCGCACACAGTGCAATTTCCGATCGTGACCGACCCAGCCAAGTGGGAGGCCACGGTCAAGGGAAGAGTGAGCAACGCATGGCCCGCCGCGGTGGCCGAACTACGAGCGGTGCAGCAGTTCGCGCCGCCGCCAAAAGACCCGCCATCACCACTGCCGCCGGTCGAACCGCTCCTATCCCGGTTGGCGAAGTTGGGCGGCACCGACAAGCACCGCAACCTCGCGCTGTTTGCCACCGGCGCGTGGTCGCAGAGCGCGATCGGCCCGGAGCTGGGCGAGCACGACCGCCTCGAGATCCGGCTCTACCTGCCCGGCCCGTTGCTGCCCGCTCTCGGGCACAAGGTGGCTGTGTCGCAGACGTTGGTAAAGCCCGATTACGCGCCGCATCCCAACGACATGTATCGGTGGGAATACGGGCTTCACTTCGAAAGGCCCGATCCGCCCGAGTTATTGTTCGGCTTCCGCGCGAACGATGAGACTGAGATCAGCGCCCGTGAACTACCCGGTGCGATTGCGCTTGTCGCGTCCATCCTGGACCGGTTCGACAAATGGACCGCGCCGTGACGGTCGCGGCGTTAGTCCTGGGCATCATCGGCACCGTACTCGCAGCCGCGTCGCTGGGGTGGAACGTCGCGCAGTACCTGCTATCCGGTGCGCGACCGAAACTGCGACCGATCGTCGGGACCGACTACGGCGGCTCCACGGTGCCGTTTGAGGCCACGACCGATGTCAGGCCAAACCTGGGACAGCTCGAAACGCAACTCGATTCCGATCCCCGCGACCGAGTCTTAGGCGTCACCGTTGTGAACAAGGGGCGCGCCGACCTTGTTATAACTCGCTGGTCGTTCCGCTCCGAACCCTCGGGCGCGGAGTTCCAACCGCCCGCCGACCCCGGATGCCCACACCTTCCGTGCACCGTTCCGCCTGGCGGCGAGACGACCCTCTTCACAAAGCTCGACCGCGTCCGCTTCCTGGTGGCGGCGGGTGAAGTGGTCGGCGGTCGCCGACCGCAGCGCGTGGTCGCCACGGTGACAAGCGGCGGCCGGACCCGTACCTCAAAGCCGTTCTTCACGCTGATGCTGACCGAGGGGCAATCGTGAACACCGAAGGAACCTCGCCGCGCCAGATCACGCCCGCCGACCTCAAGCCGGGGACGCCTGCGTGGCGCGTCAACGTCGCGATGTGCGCCCACCAATTCTTCGGGCTCATTCACGACCCGGAGATCGCGGCGGCGATTGGTAAGCCTGATCCGCCACCGGCCAACCCGGACGGCAGTGCACCGAAGACGGTGCCGTTTGAACCGTGGTCGGTCGCCGACTTCTCGAAGTACCTAAACACCCTCGGCCTGCCCGGTGCGGGCGAGGCGATCACCCTCCACCGCATCGTCAGCGCGATGGAACGTGCCGGGCTGCTGCTGCCCCTCGGATGGAACCCCCAACTGCCGATCATGGGCCAGCAGTACATCGCGCAGGGTGGCGCATCGAAGGGACAATTGGGTGGCAACCTGTGGCTCGCCGAGATATTCGGAGCCGAGCTGATCATCCCGACTTACAACGCGGTCACCATCCAACTTGCCGGGCACGACGACGACGGCAACCCGGTCGACAGCTGGGGCACCGGCCTCGTCATCGATCACCACCACGTCATCACCAACAAGCACGTCGTGACCGGACTCGCGGGCACCAGCACGGGTCTGTCCATCTACCCGTCACGCACGCAGACGGCGGCGGAACGGGTGGACTGCTCGGGCATCGCTGTTGCGCACCCCACGCTCGACGTCGCCGTGATCAAGTTCGACCTGCCCGAGGGCAAGTACATTCCGCGCGTTCCCGGCATGGCGTTCCGCGACCCCGACTGGGCCGACGAAGTTTACGTGTTCGGCTATCCGCGGGTGCCGATGACGGCCGACATGGCGATCACGGTGCAGCGCGGCGAGGTGGTCAACCCAGCCGCCGAGACGATCCCCGACCGCAACAAGGTGTTCCTGTATTCGGCGATTGCACGGCCAGGCAATAGCGGCGGGCCGATCGTGGCGCAGGATGGGCGCGTGATCGGCCTCGTCGTCGAGGACTCCGCAGAATCGACGTCGACCAACGCCGGACCAGGCGCAGCACCGTTCTATCGCGGCATCCCGTCCGGCGAGGTGGTCCGCGCACTCGACGACCTCGGCTTCGGCGGCATCATCGAGATGGACACGCCACTGCGGTAGGTGTCTCGGGGCGATCGCCTACCCGGCGCGCACCCGATCCGCCGTCGATCGCACCGGCAACCGGCGGGTCATCACCCGACAACTCGCCCAAAACAATTGTGCGGCAACCATATCCGACCCTTAGCATCCGGCGCGCACTCGTCGCCCGCGGCCTGAGGCCCGTTTTTTTCAAGGTCGCGCAAACAAAAACGTCGACTACCGCGGCGGAAGTCACGCAGGGGGCTGGTCAGATATTCTGGTCGCGCCTATTCATCACGGGTCTGCTTGGCGATATCTTCCAACACCGTTGGCGTGTAGGGGTGAATTTCGTTCGAGTCCGAGAACCAGTGTTGCGTTTCCTCCGTGCCCCAATTGCGGCGAGCTTCCTCATACCACGGAGTCTGCGTACGGCGGACTAGGTCGACGAAGCCATTGAAGTCCTTCACCCGTAGGTCGTCATATCCAAGGATCGGTCCTGGGCTCAAAAGAGATAAGGCGTACGCCAACCCATCCGCACCCAGGAAGCTGCTCAGCTCGGTGTGGAGCACGAACCCCTCGGCAGCTTCGGGGTCGCATCGGCGATCGTCGAGGTTCTTGTGCACGATCCGAAAGTCATAACCGCGCCGCTCTTCGGATCGCCAGGTGACCAGCGCCTTTCCGGCGTCCGTTATGTCGTCGCCGCAGGTATCGCAGATCCAGGTAGTGAGTGGAGTCGTCACACATTGTCCCTTCGTATGGCCGAAGGCTCCACTCTAGGGCGGACGGACGTCTCCCCCCGCGTATGCCCCCGCCCGTGTCTCTGGACGAGTTCGGTCACTCCCGGCCCGCACGTACGAAGGAGACCGGCCGGGAGTGCCGCGCACCGAGCCCGGGGATGTGACAACCGGGCACGGCGGCCTGGGTACGCGGCCCGCATAACCGCGCGTGATCCCAGGGGGTCTAGTGGCCTACGCGTAAAACCAGGGCGCAGGTTCGGCGAGTTCGCCGGTGGTGTCCGCGGAGTGGCCCACCTCATCGAGCGGGACCGCGGTGCCCGGCGCGATCGACGCGAGATGTTGGACCATCGTGTCGTCGTTCTCGCACAACGTGACCCAATGCTTCTTGCTTCTGGCCATGATGCGGCCGGTGCTAATTGCGTCATCGACGACGGCCTCAACCTTCGCGCGTGCTGCCGATGCTGCGATCCGGCGTCCGGCCGCCGCGTCGCGCTTGAGGGCTTCGTGGGTGTCGTGGTCGATCAGGTCCATGCCGTGCTGGCGCGCCGCGGCCGCAACCGTACTGGGCTTGGCCGTGTCCATGCCCGCGGCCTGCGCGGCAAGGTCCACGGCGGTTGCCACCACCAGGTCGGCGTCGTCGGTGTCGGCGGGCAACCCCAACGCGCCGAGTAGCGCAGCGATTTGTTCCGGTGTGAATTCCATTGTGCCGGTTCCTTTCTAGCTGAGCGCGGTGATCTTCTTGGCGGCGTACGGCCGGTCCACGGCGATAGCGGGCACGGCGTAGGCCTGCACCCACTTGGATCGAGTCGAGCGGTCGTCGTACACCTCGACCACCAGGCCCGCGGATTCAAACCCGACGGTGCCGACCATGCCCTTTTGGGCGACGAACGCCACGCCGACGGGTACGCGCGGGTTCGCGAACATGCCCTCCGTAAACCCGGCCGAGGCGAGCATGTCGTCCAACCCCTCGGCATAAGCAACGCGCAGCTGTTTCGCCTGCTCAGGGTGCACGACGAGGATGTCGTGGTGCACGCCAAGTTCTTCGAGGTCGGCCATTTCCTGCACCTCTGCGGCGTGTGCCGTGGGTCGGTCGGCCGACGGGGTGAGGTCGGTTAAAGGTCCGACGAACGTGAGATCACCCCACCCGTTCGGGGGTGCGTAGGTGCCGATGTTGGCCGCCTGCAACGCCGCCACGGCGCGCGTGTCCAACTTTCGGGCGATGGTGTTCGCGAGCTGCGTCGTCTGTTGGTCGAGGTAGTTGACGGCGTTGCGGGTGATCTGCTCATCGGTCACCTGGAACCGGCCACCCCAATCCTCCACCGCCGCGATCTGCGGCGTCGGATCGACTCCCTCGACTACGCGGTACTCCGCACCGGGCGTGCGCATCTCGACGTCGGACGCGTAGTAGTCGGACGCGGCAATGACCGAATAAAGCAGGCCGCCACCCTGCACGGGCGCGCCGAGTTGGCGGAAGAATTTGGGCAGCAGTAGGTCCGCGTCGGCGAGCTGGGCGATCCGCGCCTTGAGGATCGTCGGCTGGCGGAGGGCGACGTCAACGGTCAGTTGGCGGCCGTTGAGTTCGGGGATCAACGCATTGGGCATGGTCGTGTTCCTTTCGGTCGTGTCGGGTGTTAGGCCGGGAAAGCAATCTCGGCAACGGCACCGTCGGCGGCACCGGTCACGGCGAACCCGACGACCAACCCGGCGGCCGCAGTAGACGCTGCGCCACCGGCACCCACCTGGACCTCGGCACCCGCGGCGATGGCACCGGCGGCGATGACCTTCACGACCCCGCCGCGGGCGACCCTCACTAACTGGCCTGCGGCGGCGTCGTTGGCGGCGACGCCGAAGGCGCGGTCACCTGCCGCGGCCGCGGTGACGGCGAGATTGCCCGCAGCCGTGCGGTTGCCGGAGATCTTCACGAACCGGCGCGCGGTGACGGCACCGGTCGCCTCGCCGGTGATGTTCTCGCCCGGTGCGTAGCTGTACGGGTTGGTGATTGTGGTGCTCATGTGGGTGTCCTCTCTGGTGAGACGGTTCGGGTGTTGCGGGTCCGTCGGGCGCGCGCCACGGCGATGGCACGGACATGGGTAGCCGGCCTTCCACCACGCGGTGGTACCGCGGCGACCACGACGCGGCGGGCGGATGATGCGGCCACGCCGTAGAGGTTGGTGATGTCCGCCAACGTTTCGATGCCCGGCGCGGTGCTGCCTAGTAGCGCCACGGCCTGGATCACCAGCGGCCACACGGTGCCGTCGGGCGCGGTGTAGTCGAGTAGCGCCTCCACCGACCGCGACGGGTACGAGTGCGGCAGCAGCGTGGCGACCGCGGCGGGCACGTCCACGAAGTCGCCGACCAGTGTGTTGCCGCCGTCGGCGAGTCGGAGGTTGTCGACGCGGCCCAAGGCTGGGCCGCCGTCGAAGCGGGGATCAGTGTGCCCGATCTTCAACCGCGGCCGCGGCAGGACACCGGCGGCGTGCGCGGCCACGGCCGACCGCAGATCGTCGGTGGACACGGTCCACTCGCCCGAACTGATCTCCCACGTGCCGACGCGCACCAGTTCGACGCCGCGAATCGTCCGGAGGTTAGGCACGGCTACCGCCGCTGGGATGCCCGCTGTTCGGCGAGGGCGGTGACGGCGTGGGCGTCGAATTGCCATCGGGTGCCGGTACGGGTGACATCGGGGAGGCGTCCTCGGCGGGCGAGGTCGCGGACGGCGTTCGGCGTGATGCCGAGTCGTCGTGCGGCGTCGCCGGTCCCAATGACATGCGGCCCAGCGTCCACGGAATCCCGTTGCGGTGCACGCACACTGGCGATTTGCTCTGGCGGTTCAGATCCTTGTGCGTGGTCACCGGCCGGATCGCGTATCGCCAGCGAAGCGACAGTCCGGTGCAGCTTCGCCGTCGTGGCGGCCAACCGAGGCGACGGCTGCGACGGCGTTGGGTGGCCGTGCTCGTCGCGTTGCTCGGCAAGCAGGCGGCCCACCAAGTCGAGGGCCGAGGCAATGTAGGTCGCGTCGTCGGCGGTGATGAACACCCCACGCTGCGCGGTGATCGTCACGGCAGCGCCGCCAACGCGATCAGATCGTCTTGGAGGCGGGCGATGATGTCGGCGTAGACGATCCCGGCGGCGAAGGCGGCCGCGGACGCGATCTGGTCGTCGGCGACGGAGTGGCCGTCGTGGTCGACTGCACCGGCCAGCCCGGCGGCAATGGAGGCGGTGATCCCGGCGCGCACGGCGTCGGCGAGGTGGTGCACACACAACTGCGCGTGCTCCCAGCCGCCGGGGCTGTTCTCGAACCGTTGGAGCACCTCGTCGACGGCGGCGATCACCGCGGGCCGGTGATTGGCGGGCAGCCGGTCCCGGATCGCGACGGCGACGGCGTGCGGCATCACGTCGAACACCTCCGGGCCGAACCCGGCGGTGGCCGCCTCGATCGCGTCCGGCACGTTGAAACCGGCACCGTCGCGCCGCAACACCGCTACGGCGATCATGGCCGCGTCGCGGTCGTCGATCAGGTCAAGACGCACCAGCGCGGGGTCACGTCCACCGGGCGGCAAACCGGCCCGCGCCTCCCACCATTGCGCGAACGCCTCGATGTACGCGGCCTCGTCGGCGTAGTCGTCACGGTTCGGCCGTGCCTCGCCGCCGGTGTGGTTGCTCACGGTTGTTCTCCTCTGCGTTCCTTGATGATTCGGGCGGTCAGCCAACCGGCGTGTGGCCTCACGACGCACGCCCCGGCGGTTCGTGGATCGGTTCGGTGACGTCACGGCCCGCTAGTGGCGGTGTTGGGCGCGTGCCGTGGTCGCATCGGGTCGCCGGGTCCACCGGTGCCCCGTCGGGACCGAGTCGCCACCCGCACGGGTCGCATCGGGGACATGCCCGGATCGCCGTCGCCCGTGCCGCACGGGCCGCCTGCTCCGCCGCACTACGCCGGGTCACGACACCACCCGCAAGCCCGGGACATCGCCACGGGGCACCCGCCACCCTCGGCGCGAACGCCTCCGCAACCGGGCATCCGGGGACGGCGGCGGCGACGGCACCCGATCCAACCAGCGGGCGGCCGCATCGAAACACGCGCCATGCGGCGTGGGCGGCTCGACCGTTGGCACCGGCTGCGTGATGAACCCAAGGCCGCCGCAAATCGCGCAAACGTCGATCATCGGCAACTGCCCGTCGTCCCTCATGACGCCGCCCGCGATGGGATCGTGAAGTCGGGATGCCTTGCCGCGTATGCCTGCAAAAGGCGCGGGTGCCCGCATCGGATCGGGTCGGGCAACTCGTCCCACGGGTCCAACACCCATCCGCCGCAGCGGCCGTCGGCATCGTTGTCCTCGCATTCGCGGCAGGCGGCGATCCACGCATCACGTGCCGCACGCAACGCGGCGTTGAACCCTCGTCGCCGTTGGTCCCAGACCTCGCGACATCTCCGGGCGTCCCTACAGTCCGGGCACGAACCGCTCGTGCCGCCCGGATGCTTTGGGCAGTACCGCGACGGTTCGGGTTCGGTGAATGACTGCGGCCCGTTCATTGGTGGCGGCGGCAGTTTGGCGGCGGCCGCGATCTCGTCGGGCGTTGACGGCGGCTCGGCGGTAGCCGGTGCCGCATCAGCGACAGGTTGATCCTCGGGGGAATCGTCGCCGAACTGATCTGGGTCGGCTGTTGCCGGTTCGCTGTTAGCTGCCGGACGGTCTCCGTTGACCGGGCGCGGCGACGTATCGCGGCGGCCGCCTTCTCCCCCTTCTCCAAAGGTCTCCGAAGATAGGTACAGATGCCCGCTGGGGCACGGGGTCGTGCCCGCTGGGGCACGGTCCGTGCCCGCTGCGGCAACTGGGTTGCCCGCTGGGGCAACTGGCAGGTCAGGCCGTGCCCCAGCGGGCAACTGGCCGGTCAGCGCGTCGTCGACGGACGCCATGCGGTAGGCCAACGATTGATCGGATAGCGGCGGGAATTGCTTTGCTAGGACCACCCCGTCTAACGCCTTTAATCCCGTTCGGACGGCCTTGACCGATAGCCCAGTCTCGGCGGCCAACGCCCGAAGCGGCACCCGCCACCACCGGCAGCCTCCGCGCTCGATGCGCCCCGGCCCGTCGCTCACGGTGCGGTATCGGATATGCGCCAACAGGATCGCGGCGGCCGCGCCGTAGCGGTCAACCTCCGCAGGTACTACGGCGATAAATGTCGGCCCGCTCATGACGCACCCGGCTCGGCATCGGCGTCGCGCCGGTTCCGGCCGCCGCCCGTCACGATGCCTTTGCGACGGCCTTGAGCCGATCAACGTATGCCGCAATGGATTCCGCCGTGATAAACCCCCGCGTTCCGATGTTGACTTTGGTCAGTTCGCCGCGGGCAACGAGTTCGTAGAGCATGGTTCGCCCGATGCCGCCGAGGCGGGTGCGGGTGGCGTTGATGGGGACCAGAAGCTGTTCGGTCTGTGCGTCGTCCATTGGCCGTTCTCCTTGGCGCTGAGCTGTTTTCGGGCGTCCGCCCGTGGTTGTGGTAGTTGAATCATTGCGCCGCCTCCCGACTGCAATCCGCCCGTCGCGTGTCAATCACCGGGTACATTTCCGGGTAGGCGAGGACTGTTCGTAGCCAACCGGGCGCATTCGCCAGGTTGTGAAAGCGGTTCTGAACAGGCGATACGGGGATTAGGCACCGTGTTCGACCGTGTCGCGCAGTTCAGGTTCGGTGTCGGTGCACCCCCGATGTCGAGCGGTCGATGTAGACGTCGAAGGGAGCACGATCGGTATGGGTAAGCGCGCAAACGGTGAGGGCACGGTCCGGCAGCGAGCTAACGGTCGGTGGGAGGCGCGACTCACCTACGTCGACGACGAGACCGGCGAAACCAAGCGCGTGTCGTTCTACGGTGCGACCGCGAAGGCCGTTCGCGCCGAGATGAAGAAGGCGCGCGACCGCCTCGAAGCCGGTGCACCGGTCAAGGATGCGAGCACCACCGTCGGCGACTGGCTAGCGCACTGGCGCGCGACCACCCTCGCCGTATCGGACCGCAAGGAGTCGACCCGTGCGCTTTACACGACGCTGTCCCGACAGCACCTCGACCCCGCACCGTTCGGCACCATCCCGCTCGACAAGTTGCGGCCGTCGGACGTCGAAGCGCTAATCCTCCGGTTGCGCGCCAAGACCAAGCCCGGCCTGAAAGACGCCGATGGCAGCCCAGGCGATCCGGTGCGCGCACTATCTGACTCCACGATCCGCAGCACCTACACCGTTCTCCGGTCGGCGCTCGACGGTGCGGTCCGCGACGGGCTGCTCGCCCGCAATCCGGCGGCCCAGGTTCGGCGTCCGGGCGTCGAGCGCACCGAGGCGCGGCACCTGGACGCCGATGCCGTGACCGCGGTCCTGCGGGCCGCAGAAACGTCGCGTTATCACCCGGCACTGGTGCTGATCGCGTCGACCGGGATGCGCAAGGGCGAGGCGTTGGCGCTGGCGTGGGACCAGGTCGACCTCGACGCCGGTGTGCTGCGGGTGTCGGCGACGATCAGCCGGGTTGGTGGCCGGTTGGTCATCACCGAGCCGAAGACGGTGCGGTCGCGACGCACGGTGCCGCTGAACGCCGCTGTAGTGGCGATGCTGCGACGACACCGAACGAACCAGACGGCGGAGCGGTTGCGGTCGGCGAACCAATGGCAGAACTCCGGGCTGGTGTTCACCACCGAACTCGGCGGACCGGTCGACCCGCGGAACCTACTGCGCGTGATCGAGGTGGCGTCGCGGGCGGCAAAGGTCGATAGTGTCGGCGTGCACACGTTGCGGCATTCCGCGGCGGTGGCGTGGTTGGAGTCGGGGGTGCACATCAAGGCAGTGGCCGACCTGCTCGGGCACTCGTCGATCGCAATCACCGGCGACGTCTACGGCCACACGTCGGATGACACTGCGCGGGCCGCGGTTGACGCGTTGGCCGGGCGGTTGGGGTTAGTGGACGCGAGCGGACAGTGACGAACGTCCGCGGGTTGGGGTACGCGTTGGGGTACCGAACGAAAAAGGCACCTTCCGGAATCTCCGGAAAGTGCCTCTGACCTGTGTCGGGCTGACAGGATTTGAACCTGCGACCACTTGACCCCCAGTCAAGTGCGCTACCAAACTGCGCCACAGCCCGCCGCCGCCGAAGCATCTCCGGCAGCGAGTCGAAAGCCTACCGTACGCCCGTCAGTGTCCCGAATCCGCGTGACGACGCCTCGACCACGTAAGCTCAGTTATCGAGACTGCCCCTCGGCAGCGCCACGACCCCAGGAACCACCACTCATGCAGCTTCCCCCCTCGCAGCCGTGGTCGGCCATGCCCGACCCGCCCGAACCGTTGGACACCGGCAACGATCCCGCCAACACCGCCGAAGTCGTCGACGTCGCCGACAGCGCCGACACGGTGTTGCTGCTGCAGAAGATGGAGAACCGCCTCATCCGGCACACGCTGCGGCGGCCCGATGTGCTCAGCGCCGAGCAGCTGCGCCGGCTGCGCTATCTGCTCAACTTTGCCCGGCTCGACGACTTCGAGCCCGGCGCGGCCGGACCCGGCGGCACGCGGGGCCGCGGCGACGTCTCGGTGGGCCCCGAGCTGGCCCAGTGGCAGGCCCGGGTGGCCGACACGATGCGCGGACCGCTGCGCGAGGAACGCGATCCGGTGATCGCGCTGACCGCGGCCCGCGACGCGCTGGGCGGGCTGGCCGCCGATCAGGACGACCAGCGCCGCTACGTGGCCGAGCGGCACGGCAACGACTTCTCCCTGGCCGAACTCGACGCCGAGGTGGGCTACAAGAAGCTGGTCACCGTGCTCGGCGGCGGGGGCGGCGCCGGGTTCGTCTACATCGGCGGCATGGAGGCCCTGCTGGAGTCCGGGGCGGTGCCCGACTACCTGATCGGCTCGTCGATCGGATCCATCCTGGGTTCAGTGGTCAGCCGGACGCTGCCGGTGCCTATTGACGAGTACATCCAGTGGGCCAAGACGGTGTCGTTCCGCGCCATCTTGGGTCCCGAACGGCAACGCCGCCGACACGGCCGGCCCGGTGTGTTCGCCCTGAGCTTCGACAAGTTCGCCGACGCGATGTTCCGTCGCGAAGACGGCGCGCCGATGAAGATGTCGGACCTGGCCATTCCGTTCGACGCGGTGGTGGCTGGGGTACGCCGGCAGTCGATTTCGGCCCTGCCCTCGCACTACCGCAGACAGCGCCTGTCCACCCTGCAGCTGCGGTCGTTTCCGTACCTGTCGGTGGGGCTGGGCCCGCAGGTGGCCACGCGTCTATGGCAGACGGCGGCATTCATCGACCCGCGGGTGGTGACCCCCATCGTCCTGGGCGGTGACAACCCGGATCGTGACGTCAACGTCGTGGACGCCGCGTCGTTCTCCTCGGCCATTCCCGGTGTGCTGCACCACGAGCCCAAGGATCCCGCCATGGAGCCGCTGTTCGACGCGCTGCTGGCCGACAACGACTTCGACTCCCTGGTGGACGGTGGCGCAGCCAGCAATGTCCCGCTTGAGCTGGCCTGGAAGCGGGTCCGCGCGGGCCGGTTGGGCTCGCGCAACGCCTGCTATCTGGCCTTCGACTGCTTCCACCCGCAGTGGGACCCCAAGCACCTGTGGCTGGTTCCGATCACCCAGGCGATCCAGCTGCAGATGGTGCGCAACGCCCCCTACGCCGACCACCTGGTCCGGTTCTCCCCGACGCTGTCACCGGTGAACCTGGCGCCGTCGGCGGCCACCATCGACCGGGCCTGCCAGTGGGGACGCAAGAGCGTCGATCACGCCATCCCGGTGGTCTCCACGCTGCTGGAGCCGGTCTGGTGGGAGGGCACCCAGCCCGCGGTGGGAACGCCCACGCAGCCCATCCAGCCGGAGCACCCGCACGCGGCGGCCATGGACTCGGTGATGGCCTCGACCCAGCCGCCGCGCGGCCGCCGCTGGGATCGGTGGCGCAGGCAGAGCCCGGCCTGAGGACGCCTACACCGTCAGCAGCCGGTACAGCCCGATCAAGCCGACCACCAGGATCATCGCGCGCAGGGCGTTCGGAGACAGCCGGCGCCCGTAGTGGCCGCCCAGGTATCCGCCGATCAGCGATCCGATCGCGATCAATCCGACTGCGGGCCAACTGATCCGATCGAATGCGGTGGTGATGTAGGCCAATGCGGCCACCACGTTGACCACCGTCGTCAGCAGCACCTTGGCGGCATTCATCCGCTGCATGGATTCCGGCAGCAGCACCCCCATGACACCGATCAGCAGAATGCCTTGCGCCGCTGAGAAATAGCCGCCGTAGACGGCGACGGCGAACGTGCCGAGCGTCAGGGCCACGGTCCGGCGGCGGCTCAGCTGGGCGACCGAACGCCCCGCCTGCTCGGCATGCCGCTGGGCGATGGCCTGAATCTTCGGGCCGACCACCACCAGGACCAGCGCCAGCACCAGCAGCACCGGAACCACCCGGTTGAACACGCTCTCGGGCAGGTGCAACAGCAGATAGGCACCCAGCAGCGCACCGAGCAGCGAGCCGGGGACCTGCCAGCGCAGCCGCCCCCACTGCCCGCGCAGCTCCCGCCGGTACGCCAGGGTGCCCGACAGCCCGCCGGCCACCAGGCCGATCGAATTGGAGATCGTTGCAGTCAGGGGCGCAAAACCCAGCGTCACCAAGGTCGGGAAGGTGACCAGGGTGCCGGAGCCGACCACCGCGTTGATCGCCCCAGCGCCCACGCCGGCCAAGATGATCAGCACCATCTGCGTCACCGGCATTTGCAGCACCCTACGCTGGTCGTGCAGACGATGAGCGCAGCTAAGAGGTGAAACGATGATCGGCAGTAGGGCAAAGCGAGCCGTCGGCGTCGCCGGTGCGGTGCTGGTCACCCTCGGAGCGGCCCCAGCGGCCCAGGCCGACCCCGAGGTGCCCTCGGGCACCTACGCCTTCACCGCCCAGCACGGGCCGTCGCAGCGGGCGGCGACGTGGACGTTCACCCCCTGCGGCGCGACGTGCACCCGCGTCGACGGGGAGCGCTGGCTGCAGAACGCGGAGTTTCACCTCAACGGCGATCGCTGGGAGTACAGCGGGCAGGGCAGCATGGACTGCCCGGTGGATCACACGCCGCTCCCGGTGTCGAAAACCGCCAGCTTCGACGCGGTGACCCTGGCCGGCCAATGGACCACCGCCACTCTCGAGCAGTGCGGTCGTGGCCCGGCCGGCGGCGTGGTGGGGCAATGGGATTTCCAGCTGACCAGGATCGGATGAACCCGCGGGCCACCCCAGCCGCACGCAGAAGTCTCGCCGCGCGAAGCCGCCCGGCTCATACGGCGGTCCCAGCTTCACCTCTCCTACGTCGAGCCTCGCTGGACCGCCGGGTCAGCGAGAACGCTTGGGGCCGCGCTTTTCCCGAACCCGCACGTTGATGCGGATCGGGCTGCCCTCGAAGCCGAACTCCTCGCGCAGCCGCCGCTCCAGGAACCGGCGATAGCCGGCCTCCAGAAAGCCCGACGTGAACAGCACGAACGTCGGAGGACGCGACGTCGCCTGGGTCGCGAACAGGATGCGCGGGGCACGGCCGCCGCGCGCCGGCGGGGGTGTCGCCGCCACAACCTCTTTGAGCCAGGTGTTGAGCTGCCCGGTGGAGATCCGCTTGTCCCACGACTCCAGCGAGGTCTCCAGCGCCGGAACCAGCTTCTGCACGGCGCGTCCGGTCTTCGCCGAGATGTTGACCCGCGGCGCCCACGCCACCCGGGCCAGGTCGCGGTCGATCTCCTTGTCCAGCAGGTAACGACGGTCCTCGTCGACCAGGTCCCACTTGTTGAACGCCAGCACCAGGGCGCGGCCCGCTTCGATCACCATCGCCAGCACCCGCTGGTCCTGCTCGGTCAACGGCTGCGACGCGTCCACCAGGATGATCACCACTTCCGCGGCGTCGATAGCGCCGTGGGTGCGCACCGAGGCGTAGAACTCGTGTCCGCTGACCTGACCTACCTTGCGGCGCAGGCCGGCGGTGTCGACGAAACGCCAGACCTTGCCGTCCATTTCGATCAACGAGTCGACCGGGTCCACGGTGGTTCCCGCGACATCATGGACAACCGAGCGCTCGTCGCCGGAGAGCCGGTTGAGCAACGAGCTCTTGCCCACGTTGGGCTTGCCGACCAACGCCACCCGGCGCGGCCCGCCCCCGCCGCCGGCGGATTCGGCAACCTCGGGCAGCTTGGCGACCACCTCATCGAGCAGGTCGGCCACGCCGCGCCCGTGCAGGGCGCTCACGGCATGCGGCTCGCCCAGTCCCAGCGACCACAATGCTGCCGCGTCAGCCTCGCCGCGCTCGCCGTCAACCTTGTTGGCGGCCAAGAACACCGGCTTACCGGACCGGCGCAGAATCCGAGCGGCGGCCTCATCGCCGGCGGTGGCGCCCACCACCGCGTCCACCACCAGGATCACCGCGTCCGCGGTGCGCATCGCGACCGCGGCCTGGTCGGCCACCAGCTGCTGCAGGCCCTTGGCGTCGGGCTCCCAACCGCCGGTGTCTTGCACGACGAACCGGCGTCCGGTCCACAACGCGTCGTAGGAAACTCGGTCGCGCGTCACCCCGGGCAGGTCCTGCACCACCGCTTCACGGCGGCCCAGTATCCGGTTGACCAGCGTCGACTTGCCGACGTTGGGCCGGCCCACCACCGCCACCACGGGAGGCGGACCGGAGTCCTCGGCAAGGTCCTCGAACCCGCCGTCCTCGCCGATCTCCCAGTCGCTTTCGTCGACCCAGGTTCCATCACTCATCGGATCGCCCCGCAATGCCGCTCAACTAAGTCACGCAGATGATCGACCACCTGCGCCTGGGTCATGTCTCCGGTGTCCACGATCACCGCGTCGTCGGCGGGCCGCAGCGGCGACACCGCCCGCGTGGAGTCCAGCTCGTCGCGGCGCAGCACGTCGGCCAGCACACCGGCGTAGTCGTCGGGCAGCCCCGCGGCGATGTTCTGGGCGTTGCGCCGTTGCGCGCGGATCTGCGGCGACGCGGTCAAAAAGATCTTCACGTCCGCGTCGGGCAGCACCACCGTGCCCACATCGCGACCTTCCACCACCACCCCACCGCCTTGGGCGGCCAACTGCTGCTGGGCGGCGACCAGCCTGGCGCGCACGGCGGGAATCGCCGCTACCGCCGACACCGCCCGGGTCACCTGGTCGCCACGGATCTCTCGCGAAACGTCTTCGCCGCCAAGGTAAGCGCGGTCGCCATCGGGTTGCGAGTCCACCCTGATCTCGGCGCGCTGCGCCACCGCGGCCACGCCGTCGGCATCGTCGAGGGCGACGCCGGAACGCAGCACCGCCAGGGTGACCACGCGGTACATCGCGCCGGTGTCGACGTAGCGCGAACCCAACGCCTTGGCCAGTCCCCGCGCGACCGTGGACTTGCCGGTTCCGGCCGGCCCGTCGATCGCCACCACGGCCCCACTGCCGGCGCTCACAGGCCGACTGCCTTGTAGAGCTCGCTGATCTCCTTGCGGCTCAAGGCCCGGATGCTGCCGGGGCGCTGCTCCCCCAGCGCAACCGCACCGATGTCGGTGCGGACCAGCTCCTGGACCGGAAAGCCGACCGCCGCCAGCATCCGCCGCACGATCCGCTTGCGCCCTTCGTGCAGTGTCACCCGCACCAGCGACTTGCCGGGCACCGCGTCGACCACCGCGAAGTCGTCGACTTTCGCCGGCCCGTCGTCGAGTTCGACGCCCTCGCGCAGCTTCTTGCCCAGCCCGCGCGGGATCGACCCGAGCACGGTGGCCACATAGGTTTTCGGTACCTGATACGACGGGTGCATCAGCCGGTGGGCCAGTTCGCCGTCGTTGGTCAGCAGCATCAGGCCTTCGGTGTCGGCGTCCAGGCGCCCGACGTGAAAAAGCTTGGCGTCGCCCCGGACCCGGTGTTCGACATAGTCGCCGACGCACGGCCGGCCGCGGTCGTCCGACATCGTCGAATGCACCCCGCGCGGCTTGTTCAGCGCCAGGTAGACGCGGGTGTCGTCGAGGGTCACCCGTGCCCCGTCGACCCGGATCACCGAGGCGGTGGGGTCAACGCGAGTGCCCAGTTCGGTCACCACCTGACCGTCCACCTCGACGCGTCCGTCGCGGATCATCCGCTCGGCGACCCGGCGCGAGGCCACCCCGGCCTGCGACAGCACCTTCTGCAGGCGCACCCCGTCGTTGTCCGGCTCGAAATCATTGAAGGCCATCAGAGTTGGTCCACATCGAAAGTCAGCGGCTGGCTGGCCGCGGGCGCACCGCCGAGTTTCATGAAACGCGGTTCGCTGTCCAAGGTTTCGCTCATTTCATCGATCACATCGACATCCGGCAGCAGCGGGGCGATGTCGGGCAGATCAGTCAGCGACGACAGGCCGAGGCGCTCCAGGAAAAGCTCGGTGGTGGCGAACGTCACCGCTCCGGTGTCGGGGTCGGCGCCGGCCTCGGTGATCAACCCGCGGGCCACCAGGGTCCGGATCACCGCGTCGACGTTGACGCCACGCACCGCGCTGACGCGGGCCCGCGTCACCGGCTGGCGGTAGGCGACCACGGCCAGGGTCTCCAGTGCGGCCCGGGTCAGCTTCGAGCGTGCGCCGTCGAGCAGCAGTCGCTCCACATACGGCGCGAACCGCGCACGGGTGTACAACCGCCAGCCGCCGCCGGCCTCGCGCAGGTCGATCCCGCTGTCGCGGCCGGCGAACTCCTCGGCCATCGTTCGCAGTTTGGCCGTGATCCGGTAGACCGGCTGATCGGTGGCGGCCGCCAGCGCCTCCACGGTCACCGGGGTGTCCACCACCAGCAGCAGCGCCTCCAGCACAGACCCCAGCTCGGAATCCTCGAGTTCGGGGGCCAGCGCGACGTCGATCCCCAGGCCGGAACCCGTCGGGCCCGCGGACTCCTCCGCAGCCCCCCCATCCACCGCAGCGTCGGAGGCTTCCGCCACCTCCGCCTCCTCCGGCGCATCGGAGTCGGGCATGTGGTCAGTCATCAATTCGTCTCGCACTACTCGGCCGATTCTGCTTTCACCAGGTCTTCATTGGTGGGACGTTCCCCGGTCCACGACACCTGGAGCACACCAAGTGGTTCTGACTGCTCAAATGCTACCGCCCTGGCCCGATACAGTTCGAGCAGCGCCAGGAAACGCCCGACGATCTCGATCGGCGCCTGGCAGTCGGCGACCAGTTCGGCAAACGACGCCCACTGCCCCTGGCCGCGCGACTCCAACAGTCCCAGCACCACCCCGGCCTGCTCGGGAACCGACACCATCACCCGATGCAGGTGCTCGATGCCCACCACCGGGACCGGGCGGGGCGTGAAGGCCGCCGCCGCGATCTGGGCGAAAGACTCGGCGTCGACGCCGAGCATCACCTCGGGCAGCAGGTTGGCGAACCCGTCTTCCAGGGAGACCGCGCGCGGGTAGCTGCGCAGCGCGGCCGCCTCGAGCTCGGCGAACATCTGCGCGACGTGCTTGAAGGCCCGGTACTGCAGCAACCGGGCGAACAACAGGTCGCGAACCTCCAGCAGCGCCAGGTCCTCTTCGTCGTCGACTTGGCCGGCCGGCAGCAACCGCGCCGCCTTGAGGTCGAGCAGGGTCGCGGCGATCACCAGAAAGGCGGTCGTCTCTTCGAGCTCGAGCCGCACGCCAACGTGGCGGGTGTAGGCGATGAAGTCGTCGGTGACCTGGTGCAACGCCACCTCGGTCACGTCGAGGCGATGCGCAAAGATCAGCTGCAGCAGCAGGTCGAACGGACCCTCGAAGTTGGTCAGGCGGACCTGAAAGCCCTGCGCGTCGCCGGGGGCCTCGGACGCATCGGTGTCGGCGTTCACGCGCCGAATCGGTGGATGACTTCGCGGGCCAACGCGCGATAGGCCTGGGCTCCCGAGGATTTCGGCGCCCAGGTGGTGATGGGCTCACCGGCCACGGTGGTCTCGGGGAACCGCACGGTACGGGTGATGACGGTGTCGAACACCAGATCGCCGAAACGTTCCACCACCCGCGCCATGACTTCACGCGAGTTGACGGTGCGCGGGTCGTAGCGGGTCAGCAGGATTCCGCTGATCTCCAGCTTCGGATTGAGCCGGTCGCGCACCTTGTCGACGGTGTCGGTCAGCAACGCCAGGCCGCGCAGCGAAAAATACTCGCATTCGGTCGGGATCAACACGCCGTCGGCGCAGGCCAGACCGTTGACGGTGAGCAGCCCCAGCGAGGGCTGGCAATCGATCAGCAGATAGTCGTAGCGGTCCAGCACCGGAGTCAGCGCCCGCGCCAGGGAATGCTCGCGCCCCACCTCGTTGACGAGCTGGATCTCGGCCGCGGACAGGTCGATGTTGGACGGCACCAGGTCCAGGTTCTCCACTCCGGTGCGCACCAGTACGTCGTTGATGCCGACCCGCGGTTCGACCAGCAGGTTGTGCACGGTGTGCGCCAGCTCGTAGTGCGGTACACCCAGCCCCGCCGACAGCGCGCCCTGCGGATCGAGGTCCACCAGCAGCACACGGCGGCCGTACTCGGCCAGCGCGGCACCGAGGTTGATGGTGGAGGTTGTCTTGCCGACGCCGCCCTTCTGATTGCACATCGCGATGACCTTGGCCGGCCCATGCGCCGAACGGGGCTGCGGCTCGGGGATATTCCGCGGCGGACGCCCGGTCAAACCGACGACCGTACTGTCGTCGTCGCTCATGACCGGACCGGGGCTGTGGTTGCGGACATCCGCAGAAGTCTAATAGGTGACCGCCGCCGACAGTGGCCATGAGCAGTGATTGCCCGCGCCGACGGCCATAAGATCGTTTCCATGAGCCTCAAACGACGTCTCCCCTTCCTGCGGTGGTCGTTCCTGCGGATGGCAACCGGTGCGCGCAACGTAGTCACCACGGGTCAGATCGGCGACGGCCGCGAAGCTGCTGCGGTCGAGTTCGTGCTGGCCAAGGCCCGGCCCGGCGACATCGACGACGTGCTTGCTCGCCTCGACGAGTTCGCCTACTCCAAGTCGTTGCTGATCAACATCGGTGACGAGAAGGGCCTGCTGCTCGACGCCGCGGTCAAGCGGGTCAACCCGACCCTGGTCCTCGAGCTGGGCACCTACTGCGGTTACAGCGCGCTGCGGATCGCCCGCGCCGCGCCGGCCGCACGGATCTACTCTGTCGAGCTGGCCGAGGCCAACGCCGTCAACGCCCGCCGGATCTGGGAGCACGCGGGGGTGGCCGACCGCATCACCTGCGTGGTGGGCACCATCGGCGACGGCGGGCGCACGCTGGACGCCCTGACCACTCAGCACGGGTTCACCGCGGGCGGACTGGACTTTTTGTTCATCGACCACGACAAGAACGCCTATCTGCCCGACCTGCAGGCCATCCTCGACCGGGGCTGGCTGCATCCGGGGTCGGTGGTGGTGGCCGACAACGTCAAGCTGCCCGGGGCGCCGCGCTACCGGGAGTACATGCAGGCCCAGCAGGGCTCACGGTGGGACACCGTCGAGCACAAAACGCATGTGGAATACCAGAGCCTGCTGGAGGACCTGGTGCTGGAGTCGACCTACCTGGGCAGGCCCGGCGGTTAGCGAGGCTCGACGAAGGAGAGGCGACGCTGGACCGCCGCATCAGGCCCGGCGGCTAGCGGGCGCGCGGATGCGCCCCGGCCCACACCTCACGCAGGGCGTTGACGGTCACCAAGGTGTAGATCTGGGTGGTGGTCACCGAGGCGTGACCGAGCAGCTCCTGCACCACCCGCACGTCGGCGCCGCCGTCGAGCAGATGGGTGGCGAAGGAATGCCGCAGCGTGTGGGGTGACACCTTCGCGGTGATCCCGGCCCGCTCGGCGGCGTCCTGCAGCACCTGCCAGGCGCTTTGGCGCGACAGCCGCCCGCCCCGGGCGTTGAGGAACACCGCCGCGTTGCCCCGTCCCCGGCCGGCCAGGTCCGGGCGGCCCCGCACCAGGTAGGCGTCCAGCGCCGCGATCGCCGGCCGGCCCACCGGCACCAGCCGCTGTTTGCCGCCCTTGCCGTGCAACAGCACCGAGCGGTCCGCGACGTCGATGTCGTCGAGATCGAGGCCCACGGCCTCCGAGATGCGGGATCCGGTGGAGTACAACAGTTCCAGCAGTGCGCGGTTGCGCAGCGTCAACGGCCCGTCCGTGGCGCTGTCGCCGCCGGCGCCGGCCAGCAGCGCCGCCACCTCGTCCACCGTCAGGCTCTTGGGCAGTCGCCGGCCCGGTGTCGGTGGCTTGACCGAACGCGCCACGTCGGCGGCCGCCAGTCCTTCCGCGGCGGCGAATCGGTGCAGGCCGCGCACCGCGATCAGCGCCCGCCCCGCCGAGACGGCCGACAGCGCGGGCACGCCGTTGTCCGGGTCCCCGCGGCGCAGCGCCACCAGGAAGTCGGTGACATCGGTTTCGCCGACGGCGGCCAGATCCTCGATTCCCCGCGACAGCAGATGGTCGCGGTAGCGGCGCAGATCGCGCCGGTAGGAGCTCAACGTGTTGGCGGCGACCCCGCGCTCGATGGTCAGGTGGTCCAGATAGCCCTGCAACTGCCCGTTCAGCGGACACACCGGCCGGGCCGCCGCGGTCATGGCCGGCTCTGCCTTGCGGCGAACGCGGTGGGCCGGTCGACCCACTCGGCGTCCGGGTCGCGCAGGGTGCCGACGCCCTGGCGGTGCGTATAGGCGGCCAGAATCCCCGCCACCGCCATCGCATTGACGATCTCGCCGGCAAACACCATCTGGACGGCGTCGGCGATCGGATACCAGGCGAGCTTGAGGTCGGCCTCTTCGTCGTGGGCCTGCGGGCGATCCACCTCGGTCAGGCCGGTGGCCAGGTACACCCGGACCGACTCGTCGGAGAAGCCCGGTGTGGAGTCCAGGTCCACCAGGACCTGCCAGGTGGTCGCCGTCAGCCCGGCTTCCTCGACCAGTTCGCGGGCGGCGGTCTGCTGCGCCGGCTCTCCCCCGACGTCGAGCAGGCCGGCGGGCAGTTCCCACAACCGGCGGCCCAGCGCGTGGCGGTACTGGTAGATCAACGGAATCCGGCCCTCGGTGTCCAGGGCCACGACTGCGACGGCACCGAAGTGCTCCACCACGTCCCGGGTGGCGGTCGCGCCGCCCGGCATGACCACCTCGTCGCGGCGCAGGGCGAAGATCTTGCCGCTGTGCAGCAGCCGCGACGAGGTCGTCTCGAAGACGTGGTCAGCCACGGGTGACGTGTTCCGGCTGCGTTTCGTGCAGGGGCTCGGCCAGCGGGCGGGCGCTGCCGCCGTGCCCTCCGGCACCGTTCTGGGCGTCATCGTGTCCGGCAGCGTCGTGCTCGGCGTTGTGCGGCTCGTGGGCGTGCTCGGGGATCTCGACCGGCAGCCGCTCGGCGGCCTTGTAGTCCATCGCCGCACCGACGAACGCGGCGAACAGCGGGTGTGCCCGGGTGGGTCGGCTCTTGAGCTCGGGGTGCGCCTGCGTGCCCACCAGGAACGGGTGGACCTCGCGGGGGTATTCCACGAACTCGACCAGCTTGCCGTCCGGGGAGGTGCCGGAGAAGCGCAGCCCGCTCTCGGCGATCCGGTCCCGGTAGGCGTTGTTGACCTCGAAGCGATGCCGGTGCCGTTCGGACACTTCGGTGGCCTGATATGCCTCGGCCACAATCGAATCCGGCTCCAGGACGGCCGGGTAGGCGCCCAGCCGCATGGTGCCGCCGAGATCGGCCGTACCGGCGACCGCGTCCTGCTGGTCGGCCATGGTCGCGATCACGGGGTCGGGGGTCTCGGGGTCGAACTCCGCCGAACTGGCCTGCGTGATCCCGGCCGTGCGGGCCGCGTCGATCACGATGCACTGCAGGCCCAGGCACAGACCCAGTACGGGCAGCCCGTGGGTGCGGGCGTAGGCGATCGCGCCGATCTTGCCCTCGATGCCCCGAATCCCGAACCCACCGGGGATCAGCACGCCGTGCATGTCACCCAGCGCGGCGGCGGCGCCCGCCGGGGTCTCGCAGGCGTCGGAGGCCACCCAGTTGATCTCAACCTTCGCGTAGTGGCTGAAACCGCCGGCCCGCAGCGCCTCGGTCACCGACAGGTAGGCGTCTGACAGGTCGATGTACTTGCCCACCAAGGCAATTCGGACGGTCTCGTGGGGTTCGTGGACACGCCGCAGCAGCTCGTCCCACTCGGTCCAGTCCACGTCCTTGAACGGCAGGTTCAGCCGCCGCACCACGTAGGCGTCCAGCTCCTCGCGGTGCAGCACCTTCGGGATGTCATAGATCGAGGCCGCGTCCGGAGTGGAGATCACCCCGTCGATGTCGACGTCGCACATCAGCGCGATCTTGTTCTTCAGCGCCTCGGGCACGTCGCGGTCGCAGCGCAGGATCAGCGCGTCGGGCGTGATACCGATGCTGCGCAGCGCGGCCACCGAGTGCTGGGTGGGCTTGGTCTTGAGCTCTCCGGACGGCGCCAGATACGGCACCAGCGACACGTGCAGGAAGAACACGTTGTCGCGGCCGACGTCGTGGCGGATCTGCCGGGCGGCTTCGAGGAACGGCTGCGACTCGATGTCGCCGACGGTGCCGCCGATCTCGGTGATCACCACGTCGGGGCGCACGCCGTCGGCGTCGGGCTCCGACATCGCCAGGATGCGCCGCTTGATCTCGTCGGTGATGTGCGGGATCACCTGGACGGTGTCGCCGAGGTACTCGCCGCGACGTTCCTTGGCGATGACCGTCGAATACACCTGTCCGGTGGTCACATTCGCCGAACCGGACAGGTCGCGGTCCAGGAACCGCTCGTAGTGGCCGACGTCGAGGTCGGTCTCGGCGCCGTCCTCGGTGACGAACACCTCCCCGTGCTGGAACGGGTTCATCGTCCCGGGATCGACGTTGAGATACGGGTCCAGCTTCTGCATGGTGACTTGAAGTCCCCGGGCAATCAGCAGCTGGCCGAGGCTACTCGCCGTCAAGCCCTTACCTAGTGAGGACGCAACTCCACCGGTGACGAAGAGATGCTTCGGCTCGGTTTGCGGATGCTTTCGCAGTGGTGGCAACACCAACCTCCGTGACGACGGCGCAGGATATTTAGGGCCTGCCGACCCACGGAATCTCACCCTAACATCGACCCGGCGTCTGGGCTCCAGACACGCCCGGTCACGCCCGCGCGACGGGCGTGCTATTGCGCCAGCGTCACCGACCCGGCGCCCTCGCCGATGCCGTACTGCCCCGGCCGGCCCCCGCCGATCAGGCTGCTCAGCGCCATCACGGTGGTGATCCGGCCCGCTTCGATGTCGACGTCGTCGACGGTGCTGATCGCTGCGGCCACTGCGGGATCGGTGCGGGCCATCGCCACCGCCGAGGTGCCCGAGGCCGACCCGTCCCGGCCGGCCAGGACCGTGGCGGCGCCGTGCGGGGCCAGGGCGGCGGCGAACCGGGCCACGCTCTGCCCACGGGTGCCGGCGTCGTCGGGCAGCGCGCCTCCGGTGATCACCACCGCAGCGTTGGCGGCCGGGATGTGCTCCTGCGGGTAGGTGACGAAGCCGGTGTCGCGCAGGGCGGCCAGCACCGTCTCCCGCGCGGCGTCGTCGGCGGGCGCGATGGTGGGGTTGCGGTTGATCAACAGCGCGATCCCGAGCAGATCGCCGGCCTGGGCGTCCTGGTCGGTCAGGTTGGTGCTCAGTTGAGCGCCCGCCGGCACGATCCCGGACTCCAGCACGGCGCGCAGCTTCTCCTCGGCGTCGCCGGCGACGAACTGGTCGGTCAGCGTGACGGTGGCCGTGACCGTTCCCCCGGCCTGTCCGATGATCCGCGCGACGGCCTCGACGTCGCCGTCGGCGGCGTCCGGCGCCCGGAAGATCACCGTCGATTTGCCGGTCAGTGCGTCGCGCACGATCCGGGGCGCCATCTGAGTATCGAAATCGTTGGCGTCGCGCAGCCGGTCAGCCAGGTCGTCGTGCTGTTGCTGCAGCGCACCGATCTGGTCCCGCAAGTCCTGCTTGTCCGCCTGCAGCCCGGCCATCAAGGGACCCGACAGCAGTCCAGAACCCAGCACGACGCCGAACACCAGTGCCAGCAGCACTGCCGTCAGCGACATCGCGTGGTAGCGAGGGGTGATCATCGCGGTGCCGCCTCCGATTTGCTAGGTCACCCAGTGCCGCAGCCACTGCGACAGCTGGTGCCAGTAGTTGCCGAGCCATTCGAGCACCACGGCGTCGGTCTGCGAGACCCACAGCGCGACGATGATCGCCATCAGCATGCTCAGCACCAGCAGCGAGATGGCGCCGGCCGAGATCCGGCTGTGGTACAGAGTGGCCACCGCGCGGGCGTCCACCAGCTTCTCGCCGACCTTGAGTCGGGTCATGAACATCGACGGGTTGGTCAACTGGCGGCTTCGGTCGAAGAACGTCTCGATGTTGGCCGTGTGCCCGGCCGTCACCAGCAGCACCGCGCCGTGGTGGTCGGCCAGCAGCAGCGCCAGGTCCATCGCGGACCCGGCGGCGGGGAAGGTCATGGCGCCGACCCCGAGGTCCTGGATGCGCTCCAGACCGGGCGCGTGACCGTCGGCGTCGGCGGGCAGCACCACCTGTGAGCCGCAGCGCAGCACTTCGGCGCTCATCTGGTCGGGGTCGCCGACGATCAGCTGCGGGCGGTACCCGGCCTTGCGCAGCACGTCGGCGCCGGTGCCTACGCCCACCAGCACCGGCTGGTACTCCTTGATGAACGGCTTGAGGCACTTGAGGTCGTCGGCGGCGCTGTCTTCGTCCCCGACCAGCACCACGTGGCGGCGCCGCAGGTCCACGTCGATCTCGGGGATCCCGATGCCGTCGATCAGCAGCGGGCTCTCGCTGCGAATGAATTCGATGGTGTTTCCGGCGAAGGACTCCAGGTGGGCCACCAGGCCGGTCTTGGCCTCGATCATCATGTCGGCGATCTCGACGTCGCTGCGCTCGACGCCGCGGGCCAGCCGACGGTCGCCGGAGTACACGGCGCCGTTGTAGAGGCGCACCTTGGCGCCGTCCCGGATCTTCTTGAACACCGTGGGCCCGGCTTCGTCGATCAGCGTGACGCCGTTGGCGACCAGCACTTCGGGACCCAGGTTGGGGTAGCGCCCGGAGATCGACGCCGAGGCATTGACCACCCCGGCGATCTGGGCTTCCACCAGGGCGTCGGCGGTGATCCGGTCCAGGTCGAGGATGTCGAGGACCACGATGTCGCCGGGGCCCACTCTGCGCAGCAGCCGGTCGATGTCGTGATCGACCCGTGCGGTGCCGACAAGACCGGGCCGGGCGGTGTTACGAGACAGCAGCGCAGGCATCTTCATGGGCGCGATTCTGGCCCCGAACGCGGCGCAATCCCAGGAGGCGCGCCGTAACACTAGCCTCAGAAGTTACATCACGTCACATCAGTCACAGCAGTGGGATGGGTGCAATACGGCCCGAAATCACCAACTCAGCAAGAGCTGAACCGTTGCCGCGCTAGGCGTCCGAGCCTGCGCCCCGATCCTGTTGAGCGGCGTCCAGCAGCTCTCGGGCGTGGGCCCGCGCGGTGTCGGTCTCGCCCAGCCCGGCCAGCATCCGGGCCAGCTCGCCGACCCGGTCGTCGGCCTCCAGCCGCCGCACCCCGCTGGCGCCGTCGCGCCCGCTGGGCTCCACCATCAGGTGCACATCGGCGTAGGCCGCCACCTGCGGCAGGTGCGTCACCACGATCACCTGGTGGGTGCGGGCCAAGCGCGCCAACCGCCGGCCGATCTGCACCGCGGCACGGCCCCCCACCCCGGCATCCACCTCGTCGAACACCATGGTGGTGCCCGCGGACTGCCGCGCCGCCGCCGACAACGACGAGGTGGCCAGCACCACCTCCAACGCCAGCATCACCCGGGACAGCTCCCCGCCCGAGGCGCTCTTGGCCAGTGGCAGCACCATCATGCCGCGGTGCGGGGCCAGGCCGAACTCGACCTCGTCGATACCGTCGGCGCCGGCGTGCACGGTCTGGCCCGATGGCAACCGCAACGCGGCCGGGTCTTCGGCGGCGGCCGGGCTGGTGCGCACCGCGACGCTGAACTCCGCATCGGCCATCGCCAGCCCCGACAACTCGGCGCTGACCGCCTTGGCGAGGCCGCCGGCCGCCTTGGCCCGCGCGGCGCTGAGATCGGTGGCCGCCTTGACCACCCGTTCGCCGAGTTCGTCGACACGGCGGGCCAATTCGGCGAGTGCTTCTTCGGACACGTCGAGCTGGGTCAGGCGCTCCCGGGACTGCGCCGCCCACGCCAGCACGCCGTCGATATCGGCGGCGTACTTGCGGGTCAGATTGCGCAGCTCCGCCTGCCGGGCCAGCTTGGCGTCCAGCGCTTCGGTGCCCGTTGGCAGATCCTGCAGGTAGCCGCCGAGTTCGCGGGCCACGTCACCGACCACCGTGAGCGCCTCGGCCAGCTGATCGCCGAGGGCCTGCAGGTCGGTGTCGTCGGTGGCGGCCAGCGCCGTCCGCGCCTGCCCCAGCCGGTCGGTGGCCGAATTCGGTGCGTCCGCCTCGTCGAGCGCATCGTCGGCACCGCCCGCCAGGGCCGCCCGCGCACCGGCGGCGGCGGCGCGCAGGGCGTCGAGTTCGGACAGTCGCCGGATTTCAGCGGTCAGTGCGTCGTCTTCCCCGGCCCGCGGGTCCACGGCATCGATCTCGCGCAGCGCGAAGCTCAGCCGGTCGGCTTCCTGCGCCAGCTCCCGAGCCCGGTCGCGGCGGTCGACGAGCTCAGCGCGTGCCGACTGCCAGGCCGCCCGCGCGGTCCGGTAGCGCTGCAGCCGGGCACCGACCGCGGCGTAGCGATCCAGCGCCGCACGTTGCTCCTCGGGGCGCATCAACCGCAGCTGGTCGTTCTGGCCGTGCAGGGCCAGCAGGCTGCCGGTGAAGCCCGTCAGGGATTTGGCGGGGACCCCCCGCCCGCCCAGGTAGGCCCGCGACGGGCCGTCGCGGCTGACCGAACGGGCCGCGATCACCGTGCCGTCCTCGTCGCGCTCCGCCCCGGCCGCCTCCAGCAGGCCGTCGATCTGCTCGGCGGCTTCCGGCGCCAGGTCCGCGGTGCAGAACCTGCCCTCCACCACTGCACGGGCGGCCCCGGACCGTACCCGGTTGGCGTCGGCGCGCGCACCGCCGAGCAGGTGCAGTCCCGTGACGACCATGGTTTTGCCGGTGCCGGTCTCGCCGGTCAGCACGGTCAGGCCGCGATCGAATTCAGCGGTGGCCGCGCTGATGGCCCCCAGGGACTCGATCCGGATCTCAGTCAGCACCCCTCGCCAACCCCTACTGTCCGCGCCAACCGGTGACGGGCAGCCGGAACTTACGCACCAGGCGGTCGGTGAACGGCGAGCGGCCCAGCCGCGCCCATTTGACCGGTGTCACGCCGCGCTGCACCTCCAGGCGCCCACCGGCCGGCACCAGCATCTTGCGGCGGCCGTCGCAGAACACCAGCGCGTTGTGGCCGTCGCTTTCGACTTCGATCGCGATGGTGGACTCGGGACTGGTCACCATGGGCCGGGCGAACAGCGCGTGGGCGTTGTTGGGCACCACCAGGATGGCGTCCAGGTCGGGCCAGAGCACCGGCCCGCCGGCGGAGAACGCATAGGCGGTGGAGCCGGTGGGGGTCGACACCAGCACCCCGTCGCAGCCGAACGTCGACACCGGCCGCCCGTCGACCTCGACGACGACGCCCAGCACGCCCAACCGCGGGCCCTTTTCCAGGCTGGCCTCGTTGAGCGCCCAGCCGCTGTCGAGGATCTCCCCGTCGGCGCGCACCACCACGTCGAGCGTCATGCGGTCCTCGACCCGGTAGTCGCGGGCGACGATGTGGTCCAGGACCCGGTCGATGGTGTCGGCCTCGGCCTCGGCCAGGAAGCCGATCCGGCCCAGATTGACGCCCAGTACCGGGATATCGGCGCTGCGGGCGAGTTCGGCGGCGCGCAGGAAGGTGCCGTCGCCGCCGAGCACCAACACCAGCTCGCAGCCCTCGGCGGCGCCGGTGTCGGGGTCCACCAGGTCGATCTGGACACCGAATTCGCGGCCGTCGTCGGAGCCGGTGTGCAGCGCGCCCTTGTCGACGGCTTCAGCGGTCAGCACGCGCAGGGCGATGCCGTGTTCGTCGAGCACCTTCTCGACGCGGCGGGCGGTGTCGGTGGCCTCTTCGCGCCCACTGTGCACCACCAGCAGCACGGTCCGTTGACGATCGGTCATTGCGGGCCCCTCGCGACGGCGTCGTGCACGGCCGCCTGCAACGCCTCACCGGTGAGCTGCGCAGTGGCCGCACGCAGATGCAGAAAGTATTCGACGTTGCCCGATGGCCCGGGCAACGGGCTGGCGGTGACGGCCACGGTGCCCCACCCCAGTTCGCCGGCGCGCCGTGCCACCGACAGGACCGCGTCGGCCCGCAGGGCCGGGTCCGAGACCACCCCACCGGAACCCACCAGTTGTCGTCCGACTTCGAACTGCGGCTTCACCATCGGAACGATATCGGCGTCCGGTGACGCGCAGCCAACCAGCGCCGGCAACACGGTCGCCAGCGAGATGAACGACAGGTCGGCCACGATCAGCTCGGCATGCCCGCCGATGATCTCGGGGGTCAGGCCCCGGACGTTGGTCCGTTCGATCACCACCACCCGCTCATCGGTGCGCAGCGACCAGGCCAGCTGTCCGTAGCCGACGTCCACGGCGACCACCCGCGCCGCGCCCCGGTCCAGCAGCACCTCGGTGAAGCCGCCCGTGGACGCGCCGGCATCCAAACAGTTGCGCCCGGCGACCGCGATGCCGAAATGGTCCAGCGCACCGATCAACTTGTGCGCCCCGCGCGATACCCAGGTGCGTTCGCCGTCGATCACCGCAAGCGCAGCGGTCACCGGCACGGCGGTGGCGGGCTTGACCGCCCGGATACCGTCGATGGTGACCAGGCCGGCATCGATCAGTTCGGCGGCCTGCTGGCGAGACCGCGCCAATCCGCGCCGGACCAGTTCGGCGTCGACGCGCGCACGCCGCGACATTTCCAGCCTCAGCCCTTCTCTACCGACTCCAGTGCCCGCACCAGAACCTGGTGGGCTTCCTCGAGCCGCTGGGCCAGGGCGTTGAGATCGCTGTGCGCCGGCAGTTCGGCCAGCTCGGCTTCGCCGGGCAACTCGGCCAGCATCGCGGCGACACGGGACCGCACGTCCTCAATCTCGTTGTTCATGGGTGTCACTCACGCTAGTCCATGGCCGGTGCGGCCACGTCGTTCCACGTGCCGAGCAGGGACCATTTCTGCAGGGCCGCAGCCGCGGTGTCGTCTCCGGCCGTGACGCTGAACGGCCGCCGGGCCAGCCCGGCGTCGGCCACCGCGGCGGCCAGCGCGCGGACCACCGACAGTCCGTCGGCGTCGTCGTCCTCGGGCTGGGCGGCGCTGACGGTGAGCGTGGCGCCGTCCACCGTGACGTCCCAGCAGGGCTGCGGGCCGATGGCCAGCCGGCCGGCGCCGATATTCAGTGCCCGCAGGTCGTGGCCGAGGTAGGTGGGCCGTTGCTCGGCGACCGCGGCCACCGCGTCGCGCGCGGAGTTGACGCCGGTGAGCACCATCAGGCTGGGCAGCGCGGCGGCGTTGGCCGCGGCGATGTCGGTGTCGAGCCGGTCGCCGACCACCAGCGGGGCGTAGAAGTCGCCGCGGGCCAGCGCGGCCGTCAGCAGCGCCGGTCCCGGCTTTCCGGCCACCTGCGGCTCGGCGTCGGTGGCGGCCCGCAGCGCCGCCACCATCGAGCCGTTGCCGGGCAGCAGGCCGCGTTCAGAGGGCAGCGTCTTGTCCACGTTGGTCGTCATCCACAGCGCACCGGCGCGAATCGCCAGGGCCGCCTCGGCCAGCTCGGCCCAGCCTGTCTCGGTGGACAGCCCCTGGATCACAGCGGCCGGTTCGTCGACGGCCAGACGCACCGGCTCCAATCCGACGGCGGCGATCTCCGCGGCCAGCGACGGCGCGCCCAGGACCAGCACCCGCGCTCCGGGTGGCAGCTGGCCGGCCAGCAGACCGGCCGCGATCTGACCGCTGGTGGCCACGTCCTCGGCGGCGGCGGCAAAGCCCAGCCGGTTCAGGTGGGCCGCAACCTCGTCGGCACCGCGGGACGAATTGTTGGTGATGTACAGCGCCCGGCTGGTCAGGCCGGCCACGGTGTCGACGGCGCCCGGCGTCGGCTCGCCGCCGCGGAACACCGTGCCGTCCAGGTCGAGCAGCAGGCAGTCGTATTCCTCGGCCAGGGTCGCACCGCCGCCGAGTTCGGCGATTCGGTCCTCGACGTCGGTGACGCCCTCGGTGTCGGCGGCCGCGGCCCGCAGGTACCACTCCAGCGCCTCGGCCTCGCGCCCGAGCGCCACCAGCGTCTCGGCGTGCGCGTAGTGCAGCCGGGCCACCGTGGAGCCGGTCCGGTCGGGATCGGTGGGAGCCGCCGACAACACGGTCAGGGCCTGCTCCAGCTGTCCCAGGTCAGCACGTGCGCCGGCGGCGACGATCCGCAGCTCGTCGGCGTCGTCGCCCTCGAGTTCCTCGGCCTCCGGGCCGGTGGCCAGCTCGATGGCCCGCTGCGGACGGCCCAGGCCGCGTTCGCAGTCGGCGATCAGCGGCAACAGCGCGGATTTGCTGCCCATCCGCCGCGCGGCGCGTAGTTCGCCCAGGGCCTGCGACCAGTCGCCGCACTGGTAGGCGGCGATACCGACGGCTTCGCGCACGGCGGTGATCCGCGTGGAGCGCGACCGGGCCGCTTTGGCGTGCCGCAGCGCGGCCTCGGGATCGTCGTCGAGGAGCATTCCGGCTGCCACCAGATGGCAGGCCACCGCATCAGCGGTCGACCGGTTGAGCGTGCTCAGCTCGCGGCGCACTTCCGGCGCGAGCTGCTTGGGCTCCACGCCTTCGGGCAGCGGCGGGTCGTCGTAGCGGTGCGCGGCCTCGTCGCCGGCCGGCCGGGGCGGCCGCGGCGTGTGGTCGCTGTCCCGACGGGGGCGGCCGGCGTCACTGTCCCGACGGGGGCGGCCGGCGTCGCGGTCCCGCGGCGGGCGTGGGCTGCCGTCGTGGTCGCGGCGCGGGCGGCGGTCACGGTCTGGTGCTCCTGCTCCCCCGGCGCTGCGGGGGGTGCGGCGCTGATCGCCGGTGCCGCGGAAGGAGCCGCCGCCGGACTGTGCGGGCCGGCTACCTCGCCCGGCATCTCCGGCGCCTCTGCCGCCCCGCGGCCCGTTGCCGCCATTGCCGTGTTCGGCCACCTCGTGCCCTCCGGTCGTATCAGTGCTACCGAAAAGGATACGGCGGCCATCGCCGACCTCTTGACACGGTCGCATTCGCGCGATCGATTCGCGCACCACTGAGAAGTTATGGACAAATGCCTGTGCCCCCCAATTTCTTGGGGGGCACAGGGCTTTATGTTGTGTTCGGCGGTGTCCTACTTTTCCACCCGTGTGGGCAGTATCATCGGCGCTGACAGGCTTAGCTTCCGGGTTCGGGATGGGACCGGGCGTTTCCCTGTCGCTATGTCCGCCGTAACTCTATTTTTTTGTTGGGTGGTGCGGGATTGCGTTCACCGTGCCACCGGGTGTGTTTGGTGGTGGGGTGTGGGTTTGCACATGTTTGTGGTGTGGTTGCGGGCAACACGTTGTTTCTTTGTGTTGGTAAGTTTTCGGCCGGTTAGTGCCAGTTCCCTGCACACCTTGCGGTGCTTCCAGGTCTGGTCTATCGATCCCGTAGTCTGCGGGGGCCTTATCCCTCTAAAGGGTGAGAATCCTGGTCTTGGAGTAGGTTTCCCGCTTAGATGCTTTCAGCGGTTATCCTGTCCGAACGTAGCTATCCAGCCGTGCTCCTGGTGGAACAACTGGTATACCAGAGGTTCGTCCGTCCCGGTCCTCTCGTACTAGGGACAGGTCTCCTCAAGATTCTGACGCGCGCGGCGGATAGAGACCGAACTGTCTCACGACGTTCTAAACCCAGCTCGCGTGCCGCTTTAATGGGCGAACAGCCCAACCCTTGGGACCTGCTCCAGCCCCAGGATGCGACGAGCCGACATCGAGGTGCCAAACCATCCCGTCGATATGGACTCTTGGGGAAGATCAGCCTGTTATCCCCGGGGTACCTTTTATCCGTTGAGCGACACCCTTCCACTCGGGGGTGCCGGATCACTAGTCCCGACTTTCGTCCCTGTTTGACGTGTCAGTCTTACAGTCAAGCTCCCTTGTGCACTTACACTCAACACCTGATTGCCGTCCAGGTTGAGGGAACCTTTGGGCGCCTCCGTTACATTTTAGGAGGCAACCGCCCCAGTTAAACTACCCACCAGGCACTGTCCCTGAACCAGTTTCATGGTTCGAAGTTAGAGGTCCAATACGATCAGAGTGGTATTTCAACAACGACTCCACCCACACTGGCGTGCGGGTTTCACAGTCTCCCACCTATCCTACACAAACCGCATCGAACATCAATACCAAGCTATAGTGAAGGTCCCGGGGTCTTTTCGTCCTGCCGCGCGTAACGAGCATCTTTACTCGTAATGCAATTTCGCCGAGTCTATGGTTGAGACAGTTGAGAAGTCGTTACGCCATTCGTGCAGGTCGGAACTTACCCGACAAGGAATTTCGCTACCTTAGGATGGTTATAGTTACCACCGCCGTTTACTGGGGCTTAAATTCTCAGCTTCACCCCGAAGGGTTAACCGGTCCTCTTAACCTTCCAGCACCGGGCAGGCGTCAGTCCGTATACATCGTCTTGCGACTTCGCACGGACCTGTGTTTTTTAGTAAACAGTCGCTTCTCACTGGTTTCTGCGACCCCCTCCCGCTGCCGGCCGCAAGGGCCATGACGGTATGAGGGTCCCCCTTCTCCCGAAGTTACGGGGGGTATTTTGCCGAGTTCCTTAACCATAGTTCACTCGTACGCCTTGGTATTCTCTACCTGACCACCTGTGTTGGTTTGGGGTACGGGCCGTGTGTGTGCTCGCTAGAGGCTTTTCTTGGCAGCATAGGATCACCGAATTCGCCGCAAACGGCTATGCATCACCTCTCGGAATATATGTCAGACGGATTTGCCTATCTGACTTCCTACGGGCTTGCCCCAGTATTACCACTGACTGGTACGGCTACCTTCCTGCGTCACCCCATCGCTTGACTACTACCCACCCGGGTCCCACGCAGCCGGTGATCGTCGCTCCCCGAAGGGATTGATCGACCACCCTTTGGGTGGTTAGCAGAATGGATTCATCAGGGACGCCCACGCACGGGTACGGGAATATCAACCCGTTGTCCATCGACTACGCCTGTCGGCCTCGCCTTAGGTCCCGACTCACCCTGGGAGGACTGGCCTGGCCCAGGAACCCTTGGTCTTTCGGCGGGCAAGGTTCTCACTTGCCTCATCGCTACTCATGCCTGCATTCTCACTCCCACACCCTCCACCACTAGATCACTCTGTGGCTTCACCGGATGCAGGACGCTCCCCTACCCAATCCTTACGGATTGCCGCGGCTTCGGCGGTGTGCTTGAGCCCCGCTACATTATCGGCGCACAATCACTTGACCAGTGAGCTATTACGCACTCTTTCAAGGGTGGCTGCTTCTAAGCCAACCTCCTGGTTGTCTAAGCGACTGCACATCCTTTTCCACTTAGCACACGCTTTGGGGCCTTAGCCGGCGATCTGGGCTGTTTCCTCTCGACGCACGGAGCTTATCCCCCGCCGTCTCACTGCCACGCTTATACTCACCGGCATTCGGAGTTTGGCTGACGTCAGTAACCTAGTAGGGCCCATCGGCCATCCAGTAGCTCTACCTCCGGTGAGAAACACGCAACGCTGCACCTAAATGCATTTCGGGGAGAACCAGCTATCACGGAGTTTGATTGGCCTTTCACCCCTACCCACAACTCATCCCCTCAGTCTTCAACCTAAGTGGGTTCGGGCCTCCACGCGGTCTTACCCGCGCTTCACCCTGGCCATGGGTAGATCACTCCGCTTCGGGTCCACAACACGCCACTACACACACCCCAACGGATGTGATACGCCCTATTCAGACTCGCTTTCGCTGCGGCTACCCCACACGGGTTAACCTCGCGACGTGCCGGTGACTCGCAGGCTCATTCTTCAAAAGGCACGCCATCACCCCACCACAAGGGAGGGCTCTGACGGATTGTAGGCACATGGTTTCAGGTACTATTTCACTCCCTCCCGGGTACTTTTCACCATTCCCTCACGGTACTAATCCGCTATCGGTCATCGAGTAGTATTCAGGCTTACCGGGTGGTCCCGGCAGATTCACAGCAGATTCCACGGGCCCGCTGCTACTCGGGAAACATCACAAGGCAGGTGTCGGGTTTTCACGTACCGGGCTCTCACCGTCTACGGCAGACCATCCCAGGCCACTTCCGCTAACCACAACACTTTGTCACTGCCCTCCGGTCAGGTAGAACCAGACATGACACTCCCACAACCCCGCACACACAACCCCTACCCGGTATCACATGCATACGGTTTAGCCATCCTCCGCTTTCGCTCGCCACTACTCACGGAATCACATTTTGTTTTCTCTTCCTACGGGTACTGAGATGTTTCACTTCCCCGCGTTACCTCCACACTGGCTATATATTCACCAGTGAGTGACACGACATCACTCGTGCCGGGTTTCCCCATTCGGACATCCTCGGATCCACGCTCGGTTGGCAGCTCCCGAGGCATATCGCAGCCTCCCACGTCCTTCATCGGCTCTCGATGCCAAGGCATCCACCATGCGCCCTTAAACACTTACAAACACAAAAACCAAGAAACAAAAATTGCAAAAACAAACAAGACCAAAAGTCTTGCTTGCTAGATGCTCGCAACCACTATCCACAAAACAAACACCACACCCCACCACCAAGATGGAGCGACAACACACCCACCCCACACGGAGGCGAAAAACGGGCCTGTTGTCTCAGGACCCAACAGTGTGCCCAGCCCCGAAAACGGGGCCGGCCACCAGAAACAAGCGTTCCTGGCGGTCGGTGATCAAAGCTGCTGCTGTTGTCAAAATAATCTGCACCACCGGCCACCCACTACAGGCGCCGGCGAAAAATATCCCAACCGCACTCATCCCACAGGTGTGGGGACGGGGGAACATGGTGCTCCTTAGAAAGGAGGTGATCCAGCCGCACCTTCCGGTACGGCTACCTTGTTACGACTTCGTCCCAATCGCCGATCCCACCTTCGACGGCTCCCTCCACAAGGGTTAGGCCACCGGCTTCGGGTGTTACCGACTTTCATGACGTGACGGGCGGTGTGTACAAGGCCCGGGAACGTATTCACCGCAGCGTTGCTGATCTGCGATTACTAGCGACTCCGACTTCATGGGGTCGAGTTGCAGACCCCAATCCGAACTGAGACCGGCTTTAAAGGATTCGCTAACCCTCACGGGATCGCAGCCCTTTGTACCGGCCATTGTAGCATGTGTGAAGCCCTGGACATAAGGGGCATGATGACTTGACGTCATCCCCACCTTCCTCCGAGTTGACCCCGGCAGTCTCTCACGAGTCCCCACCATTACGTGCTGGCAACATGAGACAAGGGTTGCGCTCGTTGCGGGACTTAACCCAACATCTCACGACACGAGCTGACGACAGCCATGCACCACCTGCACACAGGCCACAAGGGAACCGATATCTCTACCGGCGTCCTGTGCATGTCAAACCCAGGTAAGGTTCTTCGCGTTGCATCGAATTAATCCACATGCTCCGCCGCTTGTGCGGGCCCCCGTCAATTCCTTTGAGTTTTAGCCTTGCGGCCGTACTCCCCAGGCGGGGTACTTAATGCGTTAGCTACGGCACGGATCCCTAAAGGAAGGAAACCCACACCTAGTACCCACCGTTTACGGCGTGGACTACCAGGGTATCTAATCCTGTTCGCTCCCCACGCTTTCGCTCCTCAGCGTCAGTTACTGCCCAGAGACCCGCCTTCGCCACCGGTGTTCCTCCTGATATCTGCGCATTCCACCGCTACACCAGGAATTCCAGTCTCCCCTACAGTACTCTAGTCTGCCCGTATCGCCCGCACGCCCACAGTTAAGCTGTGAGTTTTCACGGACAACGCGACAAACCACCTACGAGCTCTTTACGCCCAGTAATTCCGGACAACGCTCGCACCCTACGTATTACCGCGGCTGCTGGCACGTAGTTGGCCGGTGCTTCTTCTGTACCTACCGTCACCCCGCAGAAAACCACGGAGCTTCGCCGATACTGAAAGAGGTTTACAACCCGAAGGCCGTCATCCCCCACGCGGCGTCGCTGCATCAGGCTTGCGCCCATTGTGCAATATTCCCCACTGCTGCCTCCCGTAGGAGTCTGGGCCGTATCTCAGTCCCAGTGTGGCCGGACACCCTCTCAGGCCGGCTACCCGTCGTCGCCTTGGTAGGCCATTACCCCACCAACAAGCTGATAGGCCGCGGGCCCATCCCACACCGCAAAAGCTTTCCACCACACACCATGAAGCGCGCGGTCCTATCCGGTATTAGACCCAGTTTCCCAGGCTTATCCCAGAGTGCAGGGCAGATCACCCACGTGTTACTCACCCGTTCGCCACTCGAGTACCCCCGAAGGGGCCTTTCCGTTCGACTTGCATGTGTTAAGCACGCCGCCAGCGTTCGTCCTGAGCCAGGATCAAACTCTCCAAACAAAAACCATTTGGAAACAATCCCAAAACATCAGTCAAAAACTGACATCAAAAAACGCCACACCCCCAACACGGGGCGCCGAAGGCATGGCAAAAAACAACAACAAACAAAAACCACCAAACACACTATTGAGTTCTCAAACAACACGCCCATCTGAACGCGCAGTCATCCCGCGGCTAAAAGCCGCTAAATGGCAGTGCGGGCAGATGAAAACCCCCGGAATCGCACTTTGAATCTTGCTTGACTCCGCGGGCTTGTCGCTCCCCCCGGCTTGGCCGGGTCTCTGCGACGTGGATAAAGTTACGCGAGGTGAAACAGGGAGTCAAATCCGCTGGTCAGAGGCTTTTTTCGCTCGTTTCAAGATCAACTCCGGTGGTCGCTGCAGGGCCAGCCGGCCCCTGATCTAGGCCTTCTCCACCCCGGCCACGTTGCGCTTGCCGCGGCGCAACACCAGCCAGCGCCCATGCAGGAAATTCTCGGCCTCAGGCGTCCATTCCTCGCTGTCGACGCGCACATTGTTCACCGACACACCGCCCTCGGCGATGGTGCGCCGCGCGGCCCCGCGACTGGGCGACAATCCGGTGGCGACCAGCAGGTCCACAATGCCGTCGGCGCCGCCGGGTTCCAGGCGGGCCACCTGCGTCTCCTGCAGGGCGGCCGTCAGGGTGGCCTCGTCGAGCCGGGACAGCTCTCCCCTGCCGAACAGCGCCTGGCTGGCCAGCTCGACCGCCTCGGTGGCCGCCTGCCCGTGCACCAGCGTGGTGAACTCGCGCGCCAGGGTGCGTTGGGCGGCCCGCTCGTGCGGGCGGGCCGCGGTCGCCTCCTCGAGTTCGGCCAGGTCCTCGGCCGCCAAGAAGGTGAACCAGCGCAGATACCGGATCACGTCGGCGTCGGCGGTGTTGAAGAAGTACTGGTACCAGGCATAGGGACTGGTCATCTCCGGATCCAGCCACAGGCTGCCGCCGCCGGTGGACTTGCCGAACTTGGTGCCGTCCGCGGCGGTGACCAGGGGCACGGTCAGTGCGTGCACGGTCGCGCCCAGTTTCTGGCGCACCAGCCGGACGCCGGCGATGATGTTGCCCCACTGATCGGAGCCACCGATCTGCAGCGCGCAGCCGTAGCGCTGGTGCAGCTGCACGTAGTCGTTGGCCTGCAACAACATGTAGCTGAACTCGGTGTAGGAGATGCCCTCCTCGAGGCGGCGCCGGATGGTGTCGCGGTCGAGCATCACGTTGACCGAGAAGTGCTTGCCGACATCGCGCAGGAACTCCACCGCTGACAACGGCGCAGTCCAGTCCAGGTTGTTCACCACCACCGCGCCGGTCGGCCCGGTGTCGAAGTCGACGAAGCGCTCCAGCTGTCCGCGGATCCGCTCGGACCACTGCGCCACGGTGTCCGCGGTGTTGAGGGTGCGCTCGCCGCTGTCGCGGGGGTCGCCGATCAGCCCGGTGGCGCCGCCGGCCAGCACGATGGGCCGGTGCCCGGCCCGCTGGAAGCGGCGCAGCGCCAGCAGTGGCACCAGATTCCCGGCGTGCAGGCTCGGGGCAGTCGGGTCGAAGCCCGCGTAGACCGTGATCGGCCCGCGGGTCACCTCGGCGGTCAGTGCGTCCAGGTCGGTCGACTGGGCGATCAGCCCGCGCCAGCTCAGCTCGTCGAGAATCGTCATCGGCATGGATTGATTTTCCCGGATCAGTCCGAGGCGCCCGGCGCCGGTGCCCGCGGGCTGCGTCGGTAGGCCGAGACTTCGGGCGTTCCGGCTGCCCACAGCCGCCAGGGCCGGTCGGCGGCGCGGCTGACGCCCACCCGCGGTCCGGCCTGCGCGGCCAGCGGCGCGCCAAGCCGCAGCCGCACCGGACTGCGCGGGTCGAACAAGTCGATTCCGTTGTCCGCCATGGTGATTCCCAACGCCGAACACAGGTTGCCGGGCCCGCGGGCCAGCGCCTCCCGCGGTAACACCTCGCCGCGCCGGCCGCGAGCCACCGGCTCACCCGCGGCGACCACCGCCGCCCGCAGCAGCACCGCGGCGGCCGTTCCGTCCGGGCCGCAGACCACGTTGGCGCACACGTGCATGCCGTAGCTGCGGTAGGTGTACAGGCGCCCGGGCGGACCGAACATCACCGCGTTGCGCGCCGTGGGCCCCCCGTAGGAATGCGCCGCCGGGTCCGGCCAGGGGCCGTGCGGCACGCCGCCGTAGGCCTCCACCTCGACGATCGTCGCGTCCACGCCGCGGCAGCTGATGGTGGCGCCGAGCAGGCGCTGGGCGGCCGTGAGCGGATCCACGGCCAGCCGCACAGCGTTCACGCGGGGAATTCTGCCTGGTCCCGGCCCTTGACAGGGCGCCGGGCCGGGCCGATTATTCATCACATGATGATTTCATCGCGTGGTGAATTCTCGGGGGACGCTCCGGCCATCTCCGTCGATCACCTGCGCGTGATCCGCGGCAAGCGCCCCGTGCTGCAGGACCTCTCGGTCCAGATCGCACCGGGCACCATCACCGGTCTGCTCGGGCCGTCCGGCTGCGGGAAGACCACCCTGATCCGCTGCATCGTCGGCACCCAGCGCATCACCGGCGGCCGGGTGGACGTGCTGGGCAGCCCGGCCGGCTCGCGGGAGCTGCGCCGCCGGGTCGGCTACATGCCGCAGGATGCCACCATCTACGACGACCTGCGGGTGCTCGACAACGTGCGGTACTTCGCGGCCCTGGCCGGAGCGGACTCCCGCGAGGCGGACGAGGCGATCGCCGCCGTGGATCTGCAGGAACACCGCAGCGACTACTGCGCCAACCTGTCCGGCGGGCAGCGCGCCCGGGTCTCGCTGGCCTGCGCGCTGGTCGGCCGGCCGGACGTGCTGGTGCTCGACGAACCGACCATCGGCCTGGACCCGGTGCTGCGCGCCGAACTCTGGCAGCAGTTCGGCGCGCTGGCCCGGCGCGGCACGACGCTGCTGGTGTCCAGCCATGTGATGGACGAGGCCGACCACTGCGGCGATCTGCTGCTGATGCGCGAAGGCAGGCTGCTGGCGCGCACCACACCGCTACGACTGCGAGAGGAGACCGGATGTACGTCGATGGAGGAGGCGTTCCTGTGCGTCATCCGGCGCACCACCGCGCTCCGGGCAGGCTGAGCGCGCTGCTGGCACCGCGGCCCTTCGTGGCCACCACGCTGCGAATCCTGCGACAGCTCGCCGGCGACCACCGCAGCGTCGCGATGATCCTGCTGGTCCCCAGCCTGGTCATCGCCCTGATGTATTTCATGCTCACCGACGCCGTCCATCCGCCGGGCACGCCGTCGCCGTTCAACGCCGCCTGCCTGATCCTGCTGGGCCTGTTTCCGCTGTTCCTGATGTTTGTCATCACCGCGATCACCATGCAGCGCGAACGTGCGTCGGGAACCCTGGAGCGCATCTTGACCACCCCGCTGCGCCGGGGTGACCTCCTTGCCGCCTACGGGACGGCGTTCTCGGTCGCGGCGGCCGCCCAGGCCACCCTGGCGTGCGTCGTCGCGTTCTGGCTGCTGGATTTCCACACCGCGGGCAGCCCGGCCTGGGTGTTCGGCATCGCCATCATCAACGCGGTGCTCGGAGTCGGCCTGGGCCTGCTGTGCAGCGCGTTCGCACGCACCGAGTTTCAGGCCGTCCAGTTCATCCCGCTGGTGATGGTGCCGCAACTGCTGCTGGCCGGAATCATCGTGCCGCGGGCGGCGATGCCGGACTGGCTGCACTGGGTGAGCAACGCGCTGCCGGCCAGCTACGCCCTCGACGCGCTTCAGCAGGTGGCGGCACACCCGGATCTGACCGGAACCGCGGTGCGCGACATCGCCATCGTGCTGGCGTTCGCCGTCGCCGCACTGGGCCTGGCCGCGGTCACCCTGCGGCGGCAGACACCGTGACGCCCGCCGCATCGCCCGGGCGCCGGCCGGGGCGCCCGTCGGGCGCCTCGGACACCCGCGAGAGGATCTTGACCGCCGCCCGGGAGCTGTTCGCCGCCAACGGCTTCGCCAACACCGCGATCCGGGCGGTGGCGGCCCGGGCCGGCGTGGATGCGGCGCTGGTACACCACTACTTCGGCACCAAGCAGCAGCTGTTCGCCGCCGCAGTCGAACTGCCGGTCGATCCGATGATGGTGCTGGGGCCGCTGCGGCAGACCCCGGTGGAAGACCTCGGGCACGCACTGCCGGAACTGCTTCTGCCGCTGTGGGATTCGCAGACCGGAACCGGGCTGATCGCCGCGCTGCGCTCGCTGCTCACCGGGGCGGAGGTACCGCTGGCGCGGTCGTTCTTCCGCGACATCGTGGTGGCCGAACTCGCCCCGCGCGTCGACGAACCGGCCGGGACCGGCGTACTGCGCGCCGAGTTCGCCGCCAGCCAGCTGATGGGGGTCGTGGTTGCCCGCTACATCGTCGGGCTGGAGCCCATCGCCTCGCTTCCGGCGCGCGAGATCGTGGCGATGATCGGCCCGACCCTGCAGCGTTATCTCACTGGGGAGCTGCCGGACCCGCTTGGGCGATGAGCGCGGCGTGCTCCTCGTCGCCGATGGGTTCGGACTCGTCGATCAACAACACCGGGATGTCGTCGTCGATCCGGTAAGCCCGGCGCAGCCGTGGGTTATAAAGCGCCTGTTCGACGGAGCCACCGGAGCGCTGCACCAACAGCAGGGGGCCGCGGTCGGCCGGGCACACCAGGATGTCGAGCAGATCTTGCGGGATCACGGGCGGCCGCCGGCCAGTTCGGCGCGCACCGCGGCGGTCAGGCGTTTGAACTGCCGGCTGGTGGCGTCGTAATACCAGGCGTTGCGTCCGGCCTTGGGCAGCCCGGCCTCCCGCAGGCCGCCGACCACCGGACGGTAGACGGTGCTCAGCGCAAGGTTGGGCACCACGTGGATCAGGTCGGGCCCGTTACCGGCGGGAATGGCCGCCATCGCCTCGGTGAGGTCGGCGGCGGTGATCGTGGCGCCCGCCTGCACCGTGACCGCCGACACCACCAGGTCGCGGCCCTCGGTGGGCACCCGGTAGGTCACCCCCAGGTCGACGCCGGTGACCGCACTGAGCGCATCGGTGATGACGACCGGGAACGCGATCCCCCGGTCGGTGGCGATGCGCGACGAACGCCCGCCCACCAGCCAGTAGTCGCCGTCGGCGTCGCGCCGGAACAGAAACTCCGTGGAGATCCAGGTGTCGGCCGGGGCGAACACGCCGCGCTTGACCGACGCCGCCGGGTCGATCGGCCCACGCGGTTTGGCCAGCAGCACCCCGACTTCGTCGGTCTCGGCGACACGCACGAAGCCCCGGTCGTCTTCCAGGATCAGGTCGAGCTCGGAGTCATAGGCGGCCAGCTCCACCTCCACCGCGCCGGGCAGCGGGCGGCCCTTGCTGCCGACCTTGGCGCCGGAGACGTTGGCCAGCACGGCCTGACCGTCCTTGGTGGCGAAGAACTCCACCACGTTGGCCGGCGCGAACACCTCGGTGACCCGGTTCCACAGGCCGATGGGCATACCGGAGCCGATGAACAGGCGCACCGGGTGGTTGCCCTGCAGGACAAAGTTCGGGTCGTCGATGACCTCGCGCAGCATCGCCCAGGTGTAGGACACCACGCTGACCCCGTACCGGCGCACCTCGGCGACGAACCGGTCCGGATTGAGCCCCCGCGACAGCGCGATGCGCGCCCCGCCGACCACCGCGCCGCCGAGGCTGACCAACAGCCCGGACTCGTGATGCAGCGGCGTCAGGCAGTACACCGTGTCGTTCGGCCCCAGCGCCGCCGCCGAGGCGGTGCCGAGAGCCGAGAGCGCCCACCGGAAGTTGGTGATCTGCTTGGCCACCAGCTCGCCGCCGGCATTGCCGAAGGCCACGAACGCCAGGTCGCGGGCGAAGCCCGGGTTGGGGCGGTACCAACCGGGGAGTTCCACCGCGTCGGGGTCGATCTGCTCCATGTCGACGACGTTGAGGTCAGTCGGCAGGTCGAGGTCGCGGGCTTCACCGCCGCCGAGCACCAGCACCTGGCAGCCCAGTTCGCGGGCGGCGTCGCCGGCCAGGTCCAGGGTGTCGGGGTCGACGATGATGTCGGAGAAGCCGGCCAGCCGGGCCGCGGGCAGCAGATCCCCGTCGGTCGGCATGAGCACGGCCACCGCGCCCAGCCGGGACAGTGCTGCGATCGCCACCAGGGCGCTGGGCCGGGTGGCCATCAGCACGCCCACATCGTCGCCCTGGCGCACCCCGACCTCGATCAGGCCGCGGACCACGTTGTCGATGCGCTTGTTGACCGCCTCGTAGGTGTGCACCCGCCCGTCGAAGAGCAGGAATTCGCCGTCGGGTGAGTCGGCGGCCTGTTCATCGATGATGCGGCCCAGCGAGATTCGGGTGTGGTCGTTGATCTGCCCCAGCCGGGCCAGCCGCGGCAGGGTCCGGGCGGTCTCCACCGCTATGGTGCGCACCGACTTCTGCGCCGCCACCAGGGCGTCGGCGGCGCCGCGGGCCAGCGTCAGGGCCACCTCGGAGGCCTCGCCCAGGCCGTGCGCGATCCGCGAGGTCATCGCGACGCCGCCGCTCTTGGCTCCCTCGGCGGGCTGCTCGGACATCAGCGCCACCCCGGCCGGCTGCGGACCCTGCCCGGACTGCCACAACACCCAGCGCGCCACCGTCGGCCAGGTCTGCTCGGCGGCCTTGGAGCCCACCACCAAACCGAAATGCCCCGCCCGCAGCAGGTATTCGAAGACCTTGGCATCCGGTGCGGCGCGGCGGATGCCGCGCACGGCCGCCGGCTGCCCGATGTCGTCGACCTCGCCGACGAACGCCAGCACCGGACAGGTGATGTCGGTCAGCGTGACCAGTTGCCCGTTGATGGCGAAACCACCGGTCATCATCCGGTTGTGGGCGATGAACTGCTTGAGCAGCTCGGAGATCGCCGGACCCGACCAGGCGATCCAGCCCTCGGACTCCAGGAAGCGCCGCTGGGCCTCCCGCGGCAGCAGCGCCTCCCGGTCGTGCAGTTGGCGCATGAAGTCGATGCGGGCCTTGGCGGTCTTGAGCGGGTCCATCATCTGGAAGCCCACCCGGGCCTGCCAGCCCGAGATGTCCAGCCGGTTGAAGACGTGGTCGGCCATGAAGCCGGCCACGTTGGCGGCGATGTTAGGCGGGACGCCCATCGGCAGGGCGGCCAGGGTGTCCACCGGCGAACCGAACGCGATGATGCTGGCGATGCTCTTCGAATGCCGGTACGCACCGGTCTGATAGGCGAACATGCCGCCCTGGGAGTAGCCCGCCAGGTGCACGTCGCGCCCGGTCGTCTCGGCGACGGTGTCGATGGCCTGACTGAGCCCGACGATGTGGTCGGCCAGGTTGCGGCGCATGCCGCCTTCGATCTGATCCGGCGAGCCGAAGTCGATCACCCAGGGGTCGAGGCCGGCGTCGTGCAGGATCCCGACCGCGCCCTCCTCCTGGGTGACGTCCCACATGTTCGCCGACATCATCATCGGGTGCACCAGCAGCACCGGCGGTCCGGGCTGCGGCTGTCCCGGCCGGCTGTCCGGGGGGAAGTACCGCCGCAGCTTGTACATCGGGGTGCTCTCGACGATCTGGAACGGCGAGGGGACGGTGCCGGTCTCCAGACCGCCCCAGCGCAGCACCTCCAGGCCGTTCTGCGCGGTGGCCATCAGCCATTCGACCGGCCGGCTGACGGCCGAGAAGTTCAGATCCACCGCTGCTCCCCTACACTTCGCGCCCGATCAAATGACGTGCACATTCTGGCACATCAGTCCCGCCGGTCCGGCTGGTTCACCATTCGGCAACGGGCAGGCAGTACCGTTCCTGCGGTGGCACACCTGCTCGGAGCTGAGGCCCTTCACCTGCGCTACCCCACCGGTGTGGTGTTGGACTCAGTGACCCTGGGGGTCAACGACGGCGCCCGGATCGGGATCGTCGGCCGCAACGGGGATGGCAAGTCGTCGCTGCTGCGGCTGCTGGCCGGGGCGGTGACCCCGGACTCGGGCCGAGTCACCCGGCGCAGCGGCCTGCGCGTCGGGCTGCTGGACCAGGCCGACACCCTCGACCCCGCCCGCACGCTGGGAGCGTCGCTGGTCGGTGAGCAGGCCGACCACGAATGGGCGTCCAACCCGCGGATCCGGGACGTGGTCGACGGGCTGGTGGCCGACATCGCGTGGGACGCAACCATCTCGGAGCTGTCCGGCGGGCAGCGCCGGCGAGCCCAGCTGGCGGCGCTGCTGATCGACGAGTGGGATGTGATCTGCCTCGACGAGCCGACCAACCATCTCGATGTGGAGGGCATCACCTGGCTGGCGCGGCACCTGCAGCAGCGCTGGGCCCGCAACAGCGGCGGCCTGCTGGTGGTCACCCACGACCGGTGGTTCCTCGACGAGGTGGCCACCACCACCTGGGAGGTGCACGACCGCATCGTGGAGCCGTTCCAGGGCGGCTACGCGGCCTACGTGCTGCAGCGGGTGGAGCGCGACCGGATGGCCGCGGCGAGCGAGGCCAGGCGCCAGAATGTGTTACGCAAGGAGCTGGCCTGGTTGCGCCGCGGGGCCCCGGCCCGCACCTCCAAGCCGAAGTTCCGCATCGAAGCCGCCAACGCGCTGATCGCCGACGTCCCGCCGCTGCGCAACGACGTCGAGCTGATGAAACTGGCGACCGCACGGCTGGGCAAGGACGTGATCGACCTGCTGGACGTGACTGTGTCTTTTGGGGCGTCCGTGGACGCCCAGCCGGTGCTGCGTGACATCGAGTGGCGGATCGGCCCCGGTGAGCGCACCGGGATCGTCGGGGCCAACGGCGCCGGGAAGTCCACCCTGCTGGGTCTGATCGCCGGGACGGTGGTGCCCGACAGCGGCCGGGTCAAGCGCGGTAAGACCGTGCGCCTGGGCATGTTGGACCAGCAGTCGGCGGAGCTGGCGTCACTCGCCGGGGATCGGGTGGCCGACGTGCTGGGCCGGCTGCGCAACGATTACCAGGTCGACGGCAAAGAGATGAGTCCGGCGCAGCTGCTGGAGCGTCTCGGGTTCGGCAGCGCACAGCTCTCGGCCCGGGTCGGTGAGCTCTCCGGCGGCCAGCACCGGCGGCTGCAGCTGATGCTCACCCTGCTCGCCGAGCCCAATGTGCTGGTGCTCGACGAGCCCACCAACGACGTCGACACCGACATGCTGACCGCCACCGAGGACCTGCTGGATTCCTGGCCGGGCACCCTGATCGTGGTCTCCCACGACCGGTATCTGCTGGAGCGGGTCACCGACCAGCAGTACGCGATCCTGGATGGGCGGCTGCGGCACCTGCCGGGCGGTGTGGACGAGTATCTGCAGCTGGCCGCCGAGATGCGCCGGGCACCGGCCGCGCGCCCCGCCGCGCCCGCCGCCGCCGGCGGCCCGCTGTCGGGGGCCCAGCTGCGTACCGCGCAGAAGGACCTGGCCGCCGTCGACCGCCGGCTGGCGAAACTGGCCGAGCAGATCGACGCCAAGCATCACCAGCTGGCCGACCACGACCAGTCCGACCACGTGGGCCTGGCCGAACTCACCCGCGAACTGCGGACGCTGGAAGCCGAGGTCACCGAGCAGGAAAGCCGCTGGCTGGAACTCTCGGACCTGGTCGAATGACCGCCGCGGTGCTCAGCGCTGCTCGAAATGCTGGTAGTCCACCGGCGAGCGCCAATTTCCGCCCCAGGTCCAGCCCGCGTCGGTGAAGGCGCGGACCGCGGCGTCACCGGCATGCAGCAGTCCCGGTGCGCTACTGGCGCGATCCAGATAGGTCGCGGCGGTGTGCGGCTCGAACCCGTCGCGATCGACCGACGGGTTCAGCAGCGGGTTGACGTCGATGGCGCGGCCATAGGCGTGCAGCGCCCAGTTGCCGGAGCCCGGGATGCGCCGGCAGTTGAACGCCGAGGTGTTGTTGTCCTCCATCGACAGTTCGTCGTCGCCGCCCCGGTAGGCCACCGCCGGCCGCATCTTCTCGATCGGGAAGTCCAGCCGGTAGAGCCGCTCGAACACCGCGATCACGGCCCCGACCAGCTCCTGGTGCACGATCAGCTCGCCGCGGTGCGGCTGGGCGTCGAACCCGAGGTGGGTCAGCGTGACGCGCCGCAGTTGCTCCGGGCCGACCGGGCAGCCCGGTCGCCAGGTGGCGCCGAGGTCGGCGGCCGTGACGGCCTCGATGACGGGCTCGATGCCGGCTTGTCCGCCCGGCGGCGGTGCGGTGGCCGGCGCGGTGCCCGGCGACGGCGCGGCGCCGCACTGCGCCAGCACCAGGCAGGCCGCGCCCGCGGTCGCGGCGCGCCTCAGGGTGCACAAGGTCCGGCTGCCGTTGATCCGCTCACGCTAGCCCAACGCGACGCACCGGATGACGCACCGGGATCGGTGTCGGCGGGGGCGGGTTCATTACGCTGATGAGCGGCGCGCTCGGATCGACCAGGGAATGGATGGGAAATGTCGCTGCAGGCCCCGGTGGACCCCGATGCCGTCCGTTCGTTGTCCAACGCGATGCGGGAGGGATCGCAGGCGGCCCACGACGCTGCCGAGGCCTCACCGTTTGTGTCAGAGCTGATGGGCGGCAGGGTCAACGAACAGGGCTACGTCGACTATTTGTCGCGGTTACGGATGGTCTATGCCGCGTTGGAGGCCGCGGTGCGCGCGAATCGCGAGGACGCACTCGTCGCGTCGGTGTATGACCCCGCGCTGGAACGGCTTTCGGCGATCGAGGCCGACCTGCAGTTCTGGACCGGTGGAGCCGTTCCGGAGGTCGATTCGCCCGCCGTCCAGGCCTACTGCGACCGGATCGGCGCCGCTTCGAACAGCGCGTTGCTGGCCCACCACTACACGCGCTATCTCGGGGATCTATCCGGCGGCCAGGCAGTCGGGCGCGTGCTGGACCGCACGTTCTCCCTCGGCGGCGCCGGCCTGGCGTTCTATGAGTTCCCGGTGCGGGCGAAACCGTACAAGGACGCCTACCGTGCCCGCCTCGACAATCTCGGTCTGACACCCGACGAGATCGACGGGGTGGTCGATGAGGTCAGGTTCGCGTTCGGGCTGAACCAGGATCTGTTCGACGAGCTGGCCGGGAACCTGGCGGCGTATCGGCGCTGAGACGTCAGCCGTTGAGCCAGCGACGCTGGTCGGCGGCACGCTCCCGCAGGCCCGCCAACTGCTCGGCCACCCGTACCGGCGCGGTCCCGCCGCGGGCATCGCGGGAGGCCACCGAGCCCTCGACGGTCAGCACCTCGCGCACCTGCGGAGTGAGGTCGGCGCTGATGGCAGCCAGCTCCGCATCGGTCAGTTCGTCCAGGCCGACGCCGCGCTGCTCCGCCGCCTGCACCGCGGCGCCCGCCGCCTCATGTGCGACGCGGAACGGGACGCCTTGGCGCACCAGCCATTCGGCGATGTCGGTGGCCAACGTGTAGCCGGCCGGAGCCAGTGCGGCCATCCGCTCGGTGTCGAACCGCAAGGTGCCCACCAGGCCGGCCATCGCGGGCAGCAGCAGCTCCAGCTGCGCCACCGAGTCGAACACCGGCTCCTTGTCCTCCTGCAGGTCCCGGTTGTAGGCCAGCGGCTGGGCCTTGAGGGTGGCCAGCAGACCGGTGAGGTTGCCGATCAGCCGGCCGGACTTGCCGCGGGCCAGTTCGGCGATGTCGGGGTTCTTCTTCTGCGGCATGATCGAGCTGCCGGTCGACCAGGAGTCGTGCAGCACGGCGTAGCCGAATTCGGTGGAGCTCCACAAGATGATGTCTTCGGCCAGCCGGGACAGGTCGACGGCGATCATCGCGAACACGAAGGCGGCCTCCGCGGCGAAATCGCGCGCGGCGGTGGCGTCGATCGAGTTGTCCGCGGCCGCGGTGAAGCCGAGTTCGGCGGCGATGGCGTCCGGGTTCAGGCCCAGCGACGAGCCGGCCAGCGCACCCGAGCCGTACGGGGACACCGCTGCGCGGGCGTCGAAGTCGGCGATGCGGTCCACGTCGCGCAGCAGCGGGTGGGCGTGGGCCAGCAGGTGGTGCGCCAGTAGCACCGGCTGCGCGGACTGCAGGTGCGTCTTGCCCGGCATGATCGCGGCGGGGTGGGCGGCGGCCTGCTGCGCCAGCGCCTCGACCACGTCGAGTACCCCGGCGGCCACCTGGCGCACCGCGTCGCGCAGCCACAGCCGAAACAGGGTGGCCACCTGGTCGTTGCGGGACCGCCCGGCGCGCAACCTGCCGCCCAGCTCCGGACCCACCCGGTCGATCAGACCGCGTTCCAGCGCGCCGTGCACGTCCTCGTCGGTGACCAGGGGCCCGAAGCTGCCGTCGGCGACGTCCTCGCCGAGGCTGTCCAGGCCGACCAGCAGCCCGTCACGCTGCTCGGCGGTGAGCAGACCGGCGTCGTAGAGCACCTTCGCATGCGCCTTGGACGCGGCGATGTCGTAGGGAGCCAGCACCCAGTCGAAGTGCGTCGATTTGCTCAGTGCGGTCAGCGCGGCCGACGGCCCCTGCGCGAACCGGCCGCCCCACAATGATCCCTCGTTGGTGCTCATATGGTCATCCTCCAGCAGTGTTCGCCGGGCCTGCCCGGCCACCAGACGCAGAATCGCACCCGCAGAGGCATCTGCGTGCGATTCTGCGTCTGCTCGCGATGGAAACTGATCAGCTCAGGTCCCGGCGGGCGGAGATCTTCGAGCTCAGGCCGTGGATCTGGACGAAGCCACGCGCGGCGCTCTGGTCGAAGGTGTCGCCCTCGTCATAGGTGGCCAGGTTGAAGTCGTACAGCGACTCGGCGCTGCGCCGGCCGTTGACGATGATGCTGCCGCCGTGCAGGACCAGGCGGATATCGCCGGACACGTGCTGCTGGGTGTCCTCGACGAACACCTCCAGCGACCGCTTGAGCGGGCTGAACCACAGGCCGTCGTAGGTCAGCTCGCCCCACTTGCGGTCCACGCCGCGCTTGTAGCGGCCCAACTCCCGCTCCAGGGTGACGTGCTCGAGTTCGGTGTGCGCGGTGATCAGCACCATGGCGCCGGGCGCCTCGTAGATCTCGCGGCTCTTGATGCCCACCAGCCGGTCCTCGACCACGTCGAGCCGGCCCACACCCTGCGCGCCGGCACGGGTGTTGAGCTCCTGGATGATCGCCAGGACGCTGAGCGGGCGGCCGTCGATGGCCACCGGGCGGCCCTTGTCGAAGCTGATGATCAGCTCGTCGGGGGCGTTGAAGTTGACCGTCGGGTCCTCGGTGTAGTCGTAGACGTCCTTGGTGGGGGCGTTCCACAGGTCTTCGAGGAATCCGGTCTCCACCGCGCGGCCCCAGACGTTCTGGTCGATGGAGAACGGCGAACGCTTGGTGACGTTGATCGGGATGTCGTTCTGCTCGGCGAAGGCGATCGCCTTCTCCCGGGTCCAGGCGTAGTCGCGGACCGGGGCGATCACGTCGAGTTCGGGCGCCAGCGAGGCGAAGCCGACTTCGAAGCGGACCTGGTCGTTGCCCTTGCCGGTGCAGCCGTGCGCGACGATGGTGCCGCCGTGGCTGCGCGCGGCATCCACCAGGTGCTTGACGATCAGCGGCCGGCTGATGGCCGACACCAGCGGGTAGCGGTCCATGTAGAGCGCGTTGGCCTTGATGGTGGGCAGGCAGTACTCGTCGGCGAACTCGTCGCGGGCGTCCACCACGACGGCTTCCACGGCGCCGCAGTCCAGTGCCCGCTGCCGCACCACCTCCATGTCCTCGCCGCCCTGGCCGAGGTCGATGGCGACCGCGACCACTTCGCGGCCGGTCTCCTTGCCGATCCAGCTGATCGCCACCGAGGTGTCCAGGCCACCGGAATACGCCAGGATGACGCGTTCGGACATCGAGTTCTCCTTGCTGTGTCTTACTCAGTGCTACGGGTTTTACTGCAGGTCGTTGAGGGTGGCGGCCAGTTCGGCGCCGGTCATCGGCTCGCGGGCCGCTACGAAGATGGTGTCATCCCCGGCGATGGTGCCGACCACGTACGGTAGCGCGGCCCGATCGATGGCACTGGCCAGGTAGTCCGCCGCGCCGGGTGGGGTGCGCAGCACGGCGAGATTACCGGTGGCGTCGGTGGACACCAGCAGCTCCCCCAGCAGCCGGCACAGCCGGTCGGTCCCGCCGGACAGGCGCAGCGGGTTGCCGTCCTCGGGAATGACGTATCCCCCGACTCCTCCATCGGGGCCCCGCAGTTTCACCGCGCCCAGTTCTTCGAGGTCCCGCGACAAGGTGGCCTGCGTGACCTCGATGCCGTCGGCGGCCAGGATCGCGGCCAGTTCGGTCTGGCTGCGCACCGCTGCCGAGGACAGCACCTCCACGATGCGGGCCTGGCGGCCCACTCGGGTGACGCTGCTGTCGGCTCGGCTCATCGCGACCGGTCCAGCAACCACACCAACAGCGCCTTCTGCGCGTGCAGTCGGTTCTCGGCTTCGTCCCACACCGCACTGTGCGGCCCGTCGATCACCGCATCGGTGATCTCGTCGCCGCGGTGCGCCGGCAGGCAGTGCAGCACGGTGACGTCCGAGTCGGCCAGCGCCACCAGTTCGTCGTTGATCTGGAAGGGCCGAAACGGTGCCACCCGGTCCAGTCCGTCGTCTTCCTGGCCCATGGAGGTCCAGGTGTCGGTGACCAGTACGTCGGCGCCGGTGGCGGCCTTGGCGGCATCGGCGGTGAGGGTGACCGAGGCGCCGGTGTCGGCGGCGCGGGCCTGCGCGGCGGCCACCACGGCGGGGTCGGGGGTGAAGCCGTCCGGGGCGGCGACGGTGACGTGCAGTCCGGCGGTGACGCCGCCCAGCATCAGCGAGTGCGCCATGTTGTTGGCGCCGTCGCCCAGGTAGGTCAGTTTGAGGCCCTTGAGGTCGCCCTTGCGCTCGGCGATGGTCTGCAGGTCGGCCAGGACCTGACACGGGTGGAACTCGTCGGAGAGCGCGTTGACGATCGGCACGCCTGCCGTCGAGGCCATCGCCGTCAGGCGGTCCTGGGCGAAGGTGCGCCACACGATGGCGTCGACGTAGCGCGAGAGCACCTGACCGGTGTCTTCCAGGGTTTCGTCGCGGCCCAGCTGGGTGGAGCGGCCGTCGACGACGACGGCGTGCCCGCCGAGCTGGGCGATGCCCAGCTCGAAGGAGAACCGGGTGCGGGTGGAGTTCTTGTCGAAGATCACCGCGACCCCGCGGGGGCCTTCGAGCGGCCGGGCGCTGAACGGCTTGGCTTTCAGTTCCGCTGCCAGGGCCAGGATTTCGGCCTGCTCGGCCGGGGTGACGTCGTCGTCGCGCAGGAAATGCCGAATCATGACTGAGCCTCGTTCGCGGTGTCGAGCACTGCCGGCAGGGCAGTGATGAAGCTGTCGATCTGCTCTTCGGTGATGATCAGCGGCGGCGCGAGCCGGACCACGCCGGGCGCGGCGGCGTTGACCAAAAAGCCGGCCTGGCGGGCGGCGAGCTCGACGGCCTTGGCCTTCGGCTCGCGCAGCACCACGCCCTGCAGCAGGCCCTTGCCCCGGACATGGTCGATCAGCGGATGGCCCAGCTCCTCGATGCCGTGGCTCAGCGTCTTGCCGAGCGTGCCCGCCCTGGCGATCAGGTCGCCTTCGGCCAGGGCCTCCAGCACCGCCAGTGCGGCCGCGGTGCACACCGGGTTGCCGCCGAAGGTGCTGCCGTGGCTGCCCGGGGTCAACAGGTTGCCGGCCGCCCCCACGGCCAGGCAGGCGCCGATCGGCAGCCCGCCGCCCAGGCCCTTGGCCAGCGTGACGATGTCGGGGACGATGCCGTCGTGCTGGTGGGCGTAGAAGGCGCCGGTGCGCCCGATCCCGGTCTGGACTTCGTCGAGCACCAGCAGCGCACCGTGGGCGGCGGTGATGCCGCGCGCCTGCGCCAGGTAGCCGGCGGGCGGTGTGACGACGCCGCCCTCCCCCATGATCGGTTCCAGGAACACCGCCGCAGTGGCCGAATCGACCTCGGCGGCAAGCGCCTTGGCGTCGCCGTAGGGCACGTGGACGACGTCGCCGGGCAGCGGCTCGAACGGCGCCTGCTTGTCGGGCTGTCCGGTCAGGGCCAGCGAACCCATGGTCCGGCCGTGAAACGCACCTTGGGCGGCAACGATTTTCGTCCTGCCGGTGAGCCGGGTCATCTTGAAGGCCACTTCGTTGGCCTCGGCTCCCGAGTTGCAGAAGAACACCCGGGCCGCAACGCCCAGATGTCCGACCAGGCCCTCGGCCAGGGCGATGCCCGGTTCGGTCGCATACAGGTTGGAGGTGTGGCCCAACGTGTTCAGCTGGCGGGTGACGGCCTCGATCACCGCCGGGTGCCGGTGACCGAGCACGTTGACGGCGATCCCGCCGAGCAGGTCGAGGTAGCTGTTGCCGGCCTCATCGGTCACCACCGCACCGTCGCCGCTGGTCAGTGCCAGCGGCGGGGTGCCGTAGTTGTTCATCATCACCGCAGACCAGCGGTCCTGCAGAGTCATTGGCGCCACTCCTCCTCATCGCTCCGCAGGCTCCGCTCTGCATCGTCGTGGACGCGAGTCATGGGCGCCACTCCTCCTCATCGCTCCGCAGGCTCCGCTCTGCATCGTCGTGGACGCGAGTCATCAGGGGTTCACCACCTTGGTTCCGGTGCCGGCATCGGTGAACAGCTCGACCAGGACGCAGTGTTGGACCCGGCCGTCGATGATGTGGGCGCTGGGCACCCCGCCGCGAACGGCGCGCAGGCAGGCTTCGACCTTGGGGATCATGCCGGACTCCAGCGTGGGCAGCAGGGTCTCCAGGGTCGCGGTGTCGATCTCGCTGACCAGCGAATCGGTGTTGGGCCAGTCGGTGTAGAGGCCGTCGACATCGGTGAGCATCAGCAGTTTCTCGGCCTGCAGGGCTTCGGCCAGCGCGGCCGCGGCGGTGTCGGCGTTGATGTTGTGCACCACCCCGTCGGGGTCGGGAGCCAGGGTGGAGACCACCGGGATCCGGCCTGCAGCAATCAGATCCAGCACCGCATCGGTGTTGACCTGGTCGACGTCGCCGACCAGGCCGATGTCGGTGGCGACCCCGTCGACGGTGACGCTGCGCCGGATCGCGGTGAACAGTGCGGCGTCCTCGCCGGTGATGCCGACCGCGTACGGGCCGTGGACGTTGATCAGGCCCACCAGTTCGCGACCGACCTGACCGAACAGCACCATGCGCGCCACGTCGAGCACTTCGGGTGTGGTGACCCGGAAGCCGCCCTTGAAGTCGCCTTCGATGCCCAGGCGCCGGAGCATGGCGCTGATCTGCGGGCCGCCGCCGTGCACCACCACCGGGTGGATGCCGCAGTTGCGCAGGAAGGCCATGTCGGCGGCGAACGCGTGCTTGAGGGTGTCGTCGGTCATGGCGTTGCCGCCGTACTTGACGACGACGATCTTGCCGTGCAGCTGCTTGAGCCAGGGCAGGGCTTCGGCCAGCACCCGGGCCTTGACGTGTGTGGTCGGTTCGAGGGTCATGAGGAATACGCGGAATTCTCTTCGACGTAGGCGTGGGACAGGTCGGTGGTGCGCACGGTGGCCTGCCCGACGCCGATGTCCAGTTCCACCGTGACCTCGATATCGGCCGCGGACAGGTCGACCTCGCGGGCGCCCGGCATCGGCATGCCCGCACTGAAGACCGGGGAGCCGTTGAACGACACCGTGATCCGGTCCGGTTCGATGGTGAACGGCACCATCCCGATGGCGGCCAGCACCCGGCCCCAGTTGGGGTCCGAGCCGAACAGCGCGGTTTTGACCAGGCTGTCGCGGGCCACGATCCGGGCCGCGACCAGGGCGTCGCTGTCGTCGGGCGCGCCGGTGACGGTGATGGCCACCCGCTTGGTGACGCCCTCGGCGTCGGCCTGCAGCTGGGCGCACAGGTCGTCGCAGACCGCCAGGACGGCGGCGTCGAGCTCGTCGCGGCTGGGGGTGAACTCGCTGGCTCCCGAGGACAGCAGCAGCACCGTGTCGTTGGTGGAGCAGCTGCCGTCGACGTCCAGCCGGTCGAACGTCAACGCGGCGGCCCGGCGCAGCGCGCCCTCGAGCGCCGCGGCGTCGACCTTGGCGTCGGTGGTCAGAACCACCAGCATGGTGGCCAGGGACGGCGCCATCATCCCGGCGCCTTTGGCCATGCCGCCGAGCGTCCAACTGTCCTTGTGGTGCAGCGCAACCTGTTTGGGGACGGTGTCGGTGGTCATGATGGCGCGGGCGGCGTCTTCTCCGCCGGCCAGGCCGCCGGCCATCGCCTGCACCACCTCGGTTACCCCGGACAGCAGCTTGTCCATGGGCAGCCGGTCGCCGATCAGGCCGGTGGAGCAGACCGCCACCTCGATCGCTCCGGTCTCGGTGCCCCAGGCCGACAACGCGGCCGCGACCGCCTCGGCGGTGGCGTGGGTGTCTCCGAAGCCGCCCGGGCCGGTGCAGGCGTTGGCGCCGCCGGAGTTGAGGATCACCGCCCGCAGCCGGCCGGACGTGAGCACTTGGCGGCTCCATTGCACCGGCGCGGCCTTGACCTGGTTGCTGGTGAACACCCCCGCGGCGGCGTAGTCCGGCCCCTCGTTGAACACCAGGGCCAGGTCCGGCTTGCCCGAAGCCTTGATGCCGGCCGCGATTCCGGCGGCCCGGAAGCCTTCGGGCGCGGTGACGCCCTGCTCGCGTACCAGGGTGTGGCCGGCGGTCACGGTGCCACTCCCACCACGGACAGGCCCTCGGTCTCCGGCCAGCCCAGCGCCAGGTTCATCGCCTGCACCGCTGCTCCGCCGGTGCCTTTGACCAGGTTGTCGATCGCGGCGATCGCGATGAACGTCGAGGCGTCCGCGTCGACGTCCACCGCGAGATGCGCGGCGTTGCTGCCGATCACCGATCCGGTCTTGGGCAGCTGGCCTTGGGGCAGCAGGTGCACGAACGGCTCGTCGGCGTAGGCCTTTTCGTAGGCCGCACGCAGTTCGGACAGCGGCGCGGTGGTTTTCGCGGTGCAGGTCGCCAGGATTCCCCGCGAGGCCGGGATCAGCACCGGGATGAACGCGACCCTGACGTCGCGCTGGGTGACCGCGCGCAGGCCCTGGCCGATCTCCGGGGTGTGCCGGTGCACGCCGCCGATGTTGTAGGCCCGCGCCGATCCGATCACCTCCGAGCCCAGCAGGTCGACCTTGGCGGCCTTGCCCGCACCGGAGGTGCCGCTGACGGCCACCACGGTGACGTCGGGCTCCACCAGGCCCGCGGCGACGGCCGGGAACAGCGCCAGCAACGCCGCGGTCGGATAACACCCGGGGACCGCGATCCGCCGGGCGTCTTTGAGTTTGTCGCGCCCGCCGGGCAGTTCGGGCAGCCCGTAGGGCCAGGTCCCGGCGTGCGGCGAGCCGTAGAAGCGTTCCCAGTCGCCCGGGTCGCCCAACCGGAAGTCGGCTCCGCAGTCGATGACCACGGTGTCGTCGCCGAGCTGTTCGGCCAGCTCCGCCGAATGTCCGTGCGGCAGGCCGAGGAACACCACGTCGTGGCCGGCGAGAACACCCACGTCGGTGGGTTCCAGGACCCGGTCGGCCAGCGGCACCAGGTGCGAATGCTGTTCGCCCAGGGTACTGCCGGCGTTACCGGCGGCGGTCAGCGCGCCGATGCGCAGCCGGCCGTCGGCGTAGGCGGGATGCCCGAGCAGCAGCCGCAGGATTTCCCCGCCGGCGTAGCCGCTGGCCCCGGCCACCGCCACGTTGATCGCTGTAGTCACCGGGCGATTCTGCATGACTATGCGGCCATATGCAAACTAATTACGCTACGGGCGCGCCGCCGGAATGGTGTCACGTCACGCCGGCCGGGGTCTGGGTCACCGCGGCGTCGCGGTAGGCCTCCAGCAGCCGCAGCCACACCTCGCTGATGGTCGGAAAGCACGGCACGGCATGCCACAACCGGCTGATCGGCACCCGGCCCGCGACGGCCACGGTGGCCGAATGCAGCAACTCGGCCACCCCCGGGCCGACGAACGCGACGCCGAGCAGGTACTCGTTGTCGGCGTCGACCACCATGCGCGCCCGCCCTCGGTAGCCGTCGGCGTGCAGTTGGGCACCCACCACGGCCTCGCCGATCTCCACGTCCACCACGTGCACCCGGTGGCCGGTGCGTTGGGCCTGTTCGGCGGTGATCCCCACCGCGGCCGCTTCGGGGTCGGTGAAGAACACCTGCGGCACCGCGTGGGTGTCCGCTGTCGCGGTGTGCCAGCCCCACGGCGCGGGGTCCAGCGGCCTGCCGGCCGCCCGGGCGCCGATCACGTCGCCGGCGATGCGGGCCTGGTATTTGCCCTGGTGGGTCAGCAGGGCCCGGTGGTTGGCGTCGCCGCACGCATACAGCCAGCCGTCCTCGACGACGCGCACCCGGCAGGTGTCGTCGACCTCCAGCCAGTCACCCGGGGTCAGTCCGACGGTTTCCAGCCCGATGTCGGCGGTCGCCGGCCGGCGGCCGGTGGCGAAGAGGATCTCGTCGACGTCGAGCGTGCTGCCGTCGGTCAGTTCCACCTGCACCGGCCCGTCCGCCTCGCGGCGCTGCAACCGGGCGACCGAGACGCCGAAGCGCACATCGACTCCGGCGTCGGTCAGCCCGCGGGCCACGTACTCCCCGACGAACGGCTCCATCCGCGGCAGCAGCCCCTTCCCGCGCACCAGCAGCGTCACCGCCGATCCCAAACCCTGCCAGGCAGTGGCCATTTCCACCCCGACGCCCCCGGCGCCGACGACGGCCAGACGCCGCGGCACCGAGGTCGCTTCGGTGGCCTCCCGATTGGTCCACGGGCGCACCTCGGCCATGCCGGGCAGATCCGGAAGCGCCGCACGGGTTCCGGTGCAGATCACCACCGCCTGGCGGGCGATCAGCCTCACCTCGCCGCCGGGCGTGGTGACCACCACGCGCCGCGGCCCGTCCAGGCGGCCGTCGCCGCGCACCAGCGTCGCGCCGATTCCGGCGATCCAGTCAGCCTGCCCGTCGTCGTGCCAGTCCCCCACGTAGTGGTTGCGCCGCCCGAACACCGCAGCGGTGTCGATCGCCGAACCGACGGCCTGGCGTGCGCCGGCCACCCGGCGCACGTCGTCGAGGGCCAGCACCGGCCTCAGCAGTGCCTTACTGGGCACGCAGGCCCAGTACGAGCACTCGCCGCCGATGAGTTCGCGCTCGACCACCGCGACCGTCAGCCCGGCGGCCCGGGCGCGGTCGGCGACGTTCTCCCCGACCGGTCCGGCGCCCAGCACGATCACGTCGTAGGTTTCGGCTTCGTTCATCGGGCGGACCCCCTCGAAGTCACGCGGCAGGACGGGCGACTCCCAGCATGCCCGAGCAGGGGGTTTCGCAACAGCCCGCGAACGCGCAGGTGTCAGCGCAGGGCGGCGCCCACGGCCTCTCCGGCACGGGCGACGGCGGCGTCGCGGGCCGCGCTGGCCTCGTCCTCGGTCAGCGTCCGGTCGGCGGCCCGGAAGCGCAGTGCAAAGGCGAGCGACTTGCGGCCCTCCCCGACCTGCGGGCCGGTGTAGACGTCGAACAGCGCGATGTCCTCCAGCAGTTCACCGGCGCCCTCGCGCACCGCGTCGGCCACCGACTGCGCGGTCACCTTCTCGTCGACCACCAGCGCCAGATCCTGGAACACCGCCGGGAACGGCGACACCCGGGGCGCCGGCAACGAGGGCGTCACCGCGATGGCGTCCAGGTTCAGCTCCACCGCGCAGGTGCCCTTGGGCAGCCCGGCTCGTTCGATGACGGCCGGATGCAGCTGCCCCGCATGACCGATCAGGGTCTCGCCGACCAGTACCTGCGCGCAGCGGCCCGGGTGCCAGGGCAGATACGCCCCGGAGCGCAGCGTGACCTCGACCCCGCTGGCCCGGGCGATCACCCGGGCCGCCTCGATGGCGTCGGCGGCTTCCACGGGCCGGCCCGGACCCCACGGCCCGCGCGGTTCGGCCAAGCCGGTCAGCGCGACCGCGACGTGCTGCGGCTGGCGCGGCAGAGCCGCGTCGATACCGGCGATCTCGGCGTCGCTGGGACGACGGGCGGCCGTGACGGCCGGGAACTCGGCCGCCTCGGCCGGCTGCACCACCTGGGCGATGGTGAACAGGGCGACGTCGCCCATGCCCCGGGAGACATTGCGGTTCAACGCTTCCAGCAGCCCGGGCAGCAACGTGCCGGCCAGCTGCGGCCGGTCGGCTTCCAGCGGGTTGAGCACCGACACGGTGGCGCGGCGGGGGTCATCGTCCGCCAGACCCCAGGTGTCGAAGACTCCGGCGGGCAGAAACGGCGAGGTGAGCACCTCGACGTAGCCGGCCAGGGCCAGCGATTTGCCGATCGCGCGGCGCCGGCGCTGGGTGTCGGTCAGTCCGCGTCCCGCCGGCGCCGTGGGCAGCACCGAGGGGATGGTCTCCAGACCCTCCAGCCGCAGCACCTCCTCGACCAGGTCGGCGGGTTGCCGCAGGTCCGGACGCCAGCTCGGCGGGGTGACGCTCAGCACGTCGCCGCTGCGGACCACCTCGCAGCCGATCTGGGCGAGCCGCCGGGCGGTGGTGCCCTCCGGGTAGCCGACCCCGGCAACCCGGTCGGGCAGGTCGGCCGCGATCTCCACGGCGGGCGGGCTCCAGTTGTCAACCGGGGGTTCACCGCGCCAGTCGGTCAGGCCCGGTTCGATGACTCCCCCGGCGATCTCGGCCAGCAACTGCGCACAGCGGTCCAGCACGGCCACCGAGATGGCGGGGTCGACGCTGCGTTCGTAGCGCCGGGCGGCCTCGCTGGGCAGGTGCAGCCGCCGCGCGGTCCGCGACACCGCCGCGGGGTCCCAGATCGCGGCCTCCAGCAGCACATCGGTTGAGTCGTCGCGCATTTCGGTGCTGCCCGAACCCATCACGCCGCCGATCGCGGCGGTGGCGACGTCGTCGACGATCAGCACGTCCACCGGTTCCAGCTTGCGTTCGATGTCGTCCAGCGTGGTGACGGTCTCGCCGGGGAGGGCGAAACGGACGTCGAATCCGCCGGTGATGCGGGCGCGGTCGTGGGCGTGCATCGGGTGCCCGAGTTCGACCATCACGTAGTTGGTGGCGTCGACGGCCGGGGAGATCGCCCGGATGCCGCAGAGCGCCAGTCGCCGTTGCAGCCACCACGGCGATACCGCCGCGGGGTCGATACCGGTGACGCTGCGCAGCGCGAAGCGGCGCACCCCGGTGCCCGGCTGCACGCTCAGCGGCCAGGCCTGCCCCTCGGCGGGCAGCGGGGTCACCACATCCGCGGAGGCCGGGTCGAGGTAGTCCAGGTCCAGGGCGCAGGCCAGGTCACGCGCCAGCCCGCGCACCGACATGCAGTAGCCGCGGTCGGGCGTGATGGCCAGTTCGTAGACCACGTCGTCGAGACCCAGCACCGCGCTCGCGTCCGCGCCCGGTTCGGCGGTGCCGGCCGGCAGCACCAGAATTCCCGCGTGGTCGGTGCCCAGCCGGATCTCGGCGGCCGAGCAGATCATGCCGTCGGAGGTCCGTCCGTAGGTCTTACGGGTCGCGATGGTGAAGTCGCCGGGCAGCACCGCGCCGGGCAATGCCACCACCACCAGGTCGCCGACCGTGAAATTGCTGGCGCCGCAGACGATGTCGCGCAGTTCGGCTTCGCCGACGTCCACCCGACAGGCCCGGATGGGTTTTTTGAACTCGGTGAGCTCTTCGATCTCGGCGACCCGGCCGACCTTCAGCGGCCCGGTGACCGGGCCCAGGGTGTGGACGCCTTCGACCTCGTGGCCGATCCGCAGCAGCGCCTGCTCGAGTTCGTCGGCGGTGATATCTGCGCACTCCGGCGCACCGGCGACCAGGGCTTCTTTCAACCAGCTGTAGGGAATGCGCATCAGGCACCCGCCCCGAACGGCAGGGAGAACCGGACATCGCCTTCGACCATGTCACGCATGTCCGGAATTCCGTTGCGGAACTGCAGGGTTCGCTCCAATCCCATGCCGAATGCGAAACCGGAGTATTCCTCCGGGTCGATGCCCACGGCGCGCAGCACGTTGGGGTGCACCATGCCGCAGCCGCCCCATTCCACCCAGCCCGGTCCGCCCTTCTTGCCCTCGAACCAGATGTCGACCTCGGCCGACGGCTCGGTGAACGGGAAGAAGTGCGGCCGGATACGGGTCTTGGCGGCCGGCCCGAACTCGGACCGGGCGAAGGCGTCCAGCGTCCCGCGTAGGTGCGCCATGGTCAGCCCGCGGTCGACCGCCAGCCCCTCGACCTGGTGGAACACCGGGGTGTGGGTGGCGTCGAGCTCGTCGGTGCGGAAGGTGCGCCCGATCGAGACCACGTAGACCGGCAGTTCGCGGGCCAACAGGGCGCGGATCTGCACCGGTGAGGTGTGGGTGCGCAGCAGTTGCCGTGAACCGGGCGGGGCGATGTGGAAGGTGTCGGAGTCGCTGCGCGCCGGATGGTCGACCGGGAAATTCAGCGCGTCGAAGTTGAAGTGCTCAGCTTCGACCTCCGGCCCTTCGGCCAGCTCCCAGCCCATGGCGATGAAGGTGTCGGCGACGTGTTCGGCCAGCATGGTGATGGGGTGCCGGGCGCCGACGGGTCTGCGTGCCGAGGGCAGGGTGACGTCGATGCTCTCGGCGGCCAGCACGGCGGCGTCACGTTCGGCGCGCAGCGCCGCCAGGCGCTCGTCGTAGGCACTCTGGGCTTGGGCGCGGGCGGCGTTGACCCGGCGGCCGGCGTCGGCTCGGTCGGCCTTGTCCAGTGTGGCCAGGGCCTGGCGGGCCAGCGCCAGGGGCGAGCGGTCACCGAGGTGCTCGGTTTTGGCGTGCGCCAGCGCGTCCAAGTCGGCTGCCGCGGCGAACGCGGCCTGCGCTGCCTGCAGCGCGGAGGTCAGGGTCGCGTCGGCGATGACGGACGGGTCGACTGGTTGTTGGCCCACGCGACGAGACTCCCCTTACTGGCTGTGGTTTCGGCTGAGACGCAAGCGTCGATCTTATCGACATCATGACGAAAGCCCCGCACGCGGTGTGCGGGGCTTTCGGCCTGCGGGTCAGCTGCTGGGCGCCTTGGGCTCGGCGCCCGCGCCGCCGGCACCGCCCGTGCCACCGGTGGTGGTGGTCGGCGCACTGGGCTTGACGCCGGCCTCACCGGCCACGTTGCCCGCCTTGCCGCCGGTGCCGCCGGTGCCGCCGACACCGCCCCTGATGTTGCCGAGGCCGTCGCCGCCCTTACCGCCGCTACCACCGTCGCCGCCTGTGCCGGTGGTGTCGGCGGCGGTGCTGCTGCCGCCGGCACCGCCGTTGCCGCCGGCGCCCACCGTGACGGCCCGGCCGTTGGTCGGCGCGGCGCCACCCGGGAGAAGCAGGCTGCCGCCGGCCCCGCCGTCGCCGCCCTTGCCGCCGTCTCCGCTGGTGCTGTTGCCGCCGGCACCGCCGGCGCCACCGTTGGTGGCCCGCCAGCTGGCGTCCCCGCTGTCGCCGCCCTTGCCGCCGTCACCGCCGTCGCCGGTGGTTCCGGTGCCGCCGGCACCACCGGCACCGCCGGCACCGCCGGAGCTGAACTTGTTGCCGCCGACGATGCCCGCGATGCCCGAGCCGCCGCTGCCGCCGTCGCCGCCGCTCTCGCCGTTGCCACCGGCGCCACCGCGGCCGCCGTTGCCGCCGAAGCTCAGGATCTGGCCCTTGCCGGTCACGCTGCCGTTGACGTCACTCCAGCCGGTGCCCTTGGCGCCGTCACCGCCGTCACCGCCCTTGCCGCCCTGGTTGTTGGCGCTGGTGCCGCCGGCACCACCGGAGCCGCCGCTGCCACCGGCGACAGTGCCCTGACCAGCTTCGCCACCGTCGCCACCGTTACCGCCGTTGCCGCTGTCGGTGGCGTCCTTGGAGCTGTTGGTGGCAGCACCACCGGCGCCACCCGCGCCGCCGTTGCCGCCCCAGATGACCCGGGTGCTGCCGTCCGATCCGGTCTCGCCGCCACCGTCGCCACCCTCGCCGCCGTTACCGCCGCCACCGGTCGTCCCGGCGCCGCCAGCGCCCCCGGCACCGCCCGCGCCGGAGACGCCCAGGATGGTGCCGGCCCCGAACTTGTTGGCGAACCCGTCGATGCCCCAGGTGCCGTCGGACTTCCAGCCGGTCGCCACGGCACCATTGCCACCGTCGCCACCGGCACCGCCCGTGCCCTTGCCGGTGACGGCGCCACCGTCGCCGCCTTTACCCCCGACACCGCCGTACTGGCTGCCGGAGCCGGCGTCACCACCGGCGCCGCCCTTGCCGCCGTTGCCGTCGACGGCGGCGCCGCCTTTACCGCCGGCCCCGCCGTTGCCGCCGCGGGTGGCGACGGCGCTGCTGTCTTCGGTCAGCTCGGCCGTGGCCTTGCCGCCGTTGCCGCCGTCACCGCCGTTACCTTGGGCCGTGCCGCCGGCCCCGCCTTTACCGCCGGCGCCACCATTGCCGCCGGTCAGGGCGTTGCCGGTGTCTTCCTGTTCAGCGTTGCCGCCGTTGCCGCCCTTGCCGCCGTCGCCGTGCGTGCCGCCGCTGCCGCCGTCGCCGCCGGCGCCGCCGTTGTGGTAGATCTTGCTGCCCGCGGCGCCGGCGCCGCCGTCGCCGCCCTTGGCGATGCCGTTGACGCCTACGCCGTCGGCGCCCGCCGTGCCGGCTTCGCCGGTGCCCTCGGCGCCGCCGGTGCCTGCCTCGCCGGCGGCTCCGCCCTTGCCCGCGGCCCCGGCGTTGCCGGCGTTGCCGCCGATGCCGCCCGACCCGAAGCCGTACTGGCCCCGGTGGTCCCAGTCGCCCGCCTCGCCGTTGCCGCCGTTGCCGCCCGCACCGCCGGCACCGCCCGTTCCGCCGTTGCCGCCGTCGCCGTTGGCGCCGCTGTTGCCGGACTCCGAGGCGCCGCCGGCACCGCCCGCGCCGCCCTTGCCGCCGTCAAAGCCCGTGCCGCCGTTGCCGCCCTTGCCGCCGGCGCCGTTGTTGACGCCCTTTTCGCCTTCGATGCCCAGCGAGCCGGTCACGCCGTGATCGCCGTTGCCGCCCTTGCCGCCGGCGCCGCCGGTACCGCCGTCACCGGACTCCGAGGCACCACCGGCACCGCCGGCGCCGCCGTTCCCGCCGTTGCTGACCGAACCGTTGCCGCCGTTGCCGCCGTTGCCGCCGTTGCCGCCGTCACCGGTGGTTCCGGCGCCGCCGGCGCCCCCGGCCCCGCCGTGGCCGCCGCCGTTGCCGGCGCCGCCGTGGCCGCCATTGCCGCCGTAGTCGAAGCTGCCGTAGGCATCCGCCCCGGCGCCACCGGCGCCGCCGTGGGCGGCCTCGACCGGCTGCTGACTGCCGGCCTCCCCGGCTAGACCCTTGGCGGCATCCTCGTCGCCGCCTAGGCCGCCCTCGCCGGCATTGCCGCCCACCGTGCCGTTGGCGCCGGCCTGGCCGCCGTCACCGCCGGCACCGTCGAGGCCGCCGGAGCCGTTCGCGCCCCAGACACCGGCCGCACCGGCGCCGCCGTCACCACCCGCGCCCACGGCACCGCCGTTGCCGCCGCGGCCGCCGCTACCCGCCGTGCCGGCCTTGCCGACGTCATTGTCTTCATGTCGGGCTCCGCCTACGCCGCCCTTGCCGCCCGTGCCGCCGTGGAAGCCGTTGGTACCTTGGCCGCCGTCCTCGCCGGCACCGTCGTTGACCCCGGTGACTCCGTCGCTTCCGTTGGTGCCCTTGATGCCTGCGTGGCCGGCGCCGCCGACACCGCCGATGCCGCCGTTGCCGCCGTTGCCCGCCTCGACGCCGCTGATACCGCCCGTGCCGCCGACACCGCCGGTGCCGCCGGTGGCGCCGTCATAGGTGCCGCTGATGCCACCGGCACCACCGTCGCCGCCGCGGCCGCCGTTGCCGATCTGGCCGCCGTCACCGCCGGTGCCGCCCTGGCCGCCATTACCGGCGCTGCGCGCGTCGTCATCACCCCCGGCGCCCCCGGCACCGCCGGTACCGCCCTGACCGCCGTTGCCACTCTCACCAGCGTCGCCGCCGGCGCCCCCGGCACCGCCGTTGCCCGCCGCGTGGTCGGCGGTGGCGTCCACCCCGGCGCCGCCGGTACCGCCCTGGCCGCCGTCGCCATTGGTCGTGCTGTCCGCGCCGTCGGCGCCGGTGCTGCCCAGCGCGCTGCCCGCGCCGCCGGTACCGCCCTGGCCGCCGGCACCGCCGCCGCCGCCTTCGCCGCCCGTGCCGCCGTGGAGGGTGTCGGCGTCACCGGCCGCGCCGGTGCCGCCCTGGCCGCCGGCACCGCCGGCGCCGCCCTTGCCGCCCGCACCGCCGCTGCCGAACATGGAGTCGCTCGCGGCGCCGCCGTTGCCGCCCCGGCCGCCCTCGCCGCCGGTGGCGCCGATGCCGCCCACGCCGTTGGCGCCGTCCAGCCAGGTACCGGCCAGTCCGGTCTCGCCGGTCAGACCGACTCCGCCGGCGCCACCGGCACCGCCGATGCCGAACAGCCAGCCCACACCGTCGCCGCCGTCGCCGCCGTTGCCGCCCTCACCACCGGCGCCACCGGCCCCGCCGATGCCCATGAACCAGCCGCCGGCCCCGCCGTCGCCGCCGTCCTGACCGGCCACCCCGGCGCCGCCGACACCGCCGTTGCCGAACCACCCCGCATCGCCGCCGTTGCCGCCGCCGACGAGGCCGTCCTCGCCCGCGGAGTAGCCGGCGCCGCCGTCACCGAACCAGAGCCCGCCGGTCCCGCCGTCGGGGCTCGCAGCCGTGCCGTCGATGCCGTCGCCGATGTAGAACTGACCTTCCGGCGCCCAGCCGTTGACCGTGTCGATGAGCCAGGCGTTGGCCGGGTTGTCGATCCAGGAGTCCACAAACGTGTACATCGGCTGGTAGACCAGCACGTTGAACAGCGAGGTCAGGTCGAACGGGTTGGCGTCCGCGACGCCCGGATCCGACCACCCGGTGAACCACGAGGAGACGTCCCAGGCCGTGCTGTCCCAACCGGCCGCCGAATCTGTGACGGCGAAAAGATCGGTCAGCCAATCGAAGTCCCAATCGGCCTGCGCCGCGGGCGGGGAAGCCAGCGGAGCCACGCCGAACGACAGGAACGCCGCCGCCGTGCCACTGGCGCCTACCAGCCGATTCTTCTTACGGCCGTGGTTGCGACGCTGCTCCCGACGTGACATGACTCCCCGCTCCTGCATTAAGGCGACCTGTGGAAAACCGGTCAATAGTTATGTTGCTCACCGCAGGGTATTCCAAGGAACAGGGTTCATCCACTCGAAAGCGCCGCCGCCGGAGCGGTTGCGCTACCGCAACGAGGCGTGATCAGTCCGCGTCCGGGGGGCTCTGGCGAACTGCCTTGAGCCGGTACATCACCAGATCTGCCGGGACACCGCTGGTCTTGGCCGCAAGCACCTGGCGCCGCGCCCGCTTGGCAACCACGCCCAACTCGGCCAGAGCGGCCGGTTCAATGCGTTTCAGGGTGGGCCCGGACACCACGATGCCGCCCTTGATGGCGCGCTCCATGACCCGGGCGGCGATATTCACGTCCACCCCGAGCCAGTCGTCGGCCAACCGCTGGGGCCGGCCGGTGTGAATGCCGACCCGCATTCGCGGGGTGTGGCCGTTGACCTCGACCTCGCTCAGTGCCTCTTGGGCCACCAACGCCGCCGCCACGGCCACCAAGGGGTCGCGGAACACCGCCATCATCCCGTCCCCCATCCGCTTGACGATCCGGCCACCGGCGTCCAGCACCGGCGGCTCGATCGCCCGGGACACCCGCCGCAGCAGGGTGAGGGTGGCGTCGTCGCCGGACTGCAGCGACCAGGCCGAGAAGCCGACCAGATCGGTGAAGACCAGCGTCGCCTCCGCGTCCCCCGGTACCCGCGATATCCGCTTGGTCAGCGCCTGCCATACCTGCAGGGCACCCAGGCTGACTTCCCGCGACGCCGCGGATCGGTCCCCGATCAGGCGGCCGGCCGCCCGCGCGGCCGATTCCGGCCCCCCCTCGCCGGCGGTGGACAGCGGATCGCCGAACTCCGGATCACCGGGCAACACCTGGCGCACCCGGCGGACGAGGTCCACGATCCGGATGTCGTTGGTGGTGCGGTTCAGCCACGCCGCGGCCTCGTCGAGCGAGAACTGCGGGCGAGGATTGGGGCTCTGCTGGGCGGGGATCTCCGCCGCTTCCCCGAGCCCATCGGCCTCCCCGCGGGCCCGCTCGAGGTCCATGCGGTTCAGCGTAAGTGGCCATCCTCGACCCCGGCAACGGCACCGGGCAGTGGCGCACGCCACGATCGGCTATTTTGTTGCGACGCGCCACATCTAATGTAGACAACGACTGTTGTCACAATTATCGTGGTTTCAGGTTCTCAGACAGGAGACGTGATGACCGTTACGCCGACCGCGTCCATCGAGCGGCCCGCACAGGCCGCCGCCGACAGCAGCACCCCGAGCACTGCTCCAGCCGCTCCCAAGCCGGCCCCGGCGGTGGAGCCGTTGACCTCCGACTCCCTGACGTGGAAGTACTTCGGCGACCTGCGCACCGGCATCATGGGCGTCTGGATCGGTGCGATCGAGAACATGTACCCCGGCCTGGGCGCGGGCGTCACCGACCACTCCACCATCTTGAGCGAGCCGATGCAGCGCGTCATGCGGTCGGTCTACCCGATCATGGGCGTGGTCTATGACGGCGCACGCGCCCAGCACACCGGCTCCTCGATCCGCGACTACCACCGCGACATCAAGGGAGTCGACGAACAGGGCCGCCGCTACCACGCACTGGACCCCGACACGTTCTACTGGGCGCACGCCACGTTCTTCATGCTCATCATCAAGCTGGCCGAATACTTCGACGGCGGACTGACCCTGGCCGAAAAGCGGCAGCTCTTCGACGAGCATGTGCAGTGGTACCGGATGTACGGCATGAGCATGCGCCCGGTGCCGACGTCCTGGGAAGAGTTCTGCGAGTACTGGGACCGCGTCTGCGAGGAAGAGCTGGAGCTGACTCCGGCCGCCGTCGACATCTTGAACATCAAGATTCCCAAGCCGTGGTTCGTGCCGATGCCCGACGCGGTGTGGCACCAGATGTTCAAGCCGGCGCTGGCCGCCCAACGCTGGGTGGCGACCGGGCTTTTCGAGCCGGTGGTGCGGGAGAAGGCCGGTCTGCGCTGGTCGGAGAGCGACGAGGTGCTGCTGCGACTGCTGGGCAAGGTCAGCCACCTGGCGTTCAGCGTGGTGCCCGACGAGATCCGGCTGCACCCGCGCGCTTTGGCCGGCTACCGGCGCGAGCAGGGCAAGATCGCCGGCGACACCCCCGTGGTCGAAGCGCCGTGGTTCAGCTCACCGCCCAAGGAGCGGCGCCGCACCGGCATGCACTACGTGCCGCCGGTCAGCCGCGGAATGAAACTGGTGGAGCGCGCCGGGGCGTTGATGCACAGCACCTTCTCGCTGGCGGCCGGCGCCGGGCTGACCCCTCGGCCACCGCGCCCCCGCAAGGCCGCCTGAGGCGGGCGGAGCCGCCGCGCTACGCGCGGCGCTGCACCCGCGCGCTCTGATAAAGGCAGATCGCCGCTGCCGCAGCAACGTTCAGGCTCTCGGCGCCTCCCGACATCGGGATGCGCACCCGGTGGTCGGCGGCTGCGGCGGCGTCGGCCGGCAACCCCTGGGCCTCCGGACCGAACAGCCACGCGGTGGGCGCGGTCAGCACCGGATCGGCGTCGTCCAGGCTCAGCTCGCCGTCCAGCGCGGTGGCCACCACCTGCAGCCCCGCCCCGCGCAACGCCGCGAGCACGCCATCGGTGTCGGCGGCCACTGCGACCGGAACGTGGAAGATGCTGCCCGCCGAGGAACGCAGGCACTTGCCGTTGTAGGGATCGACGCTGTTACCGGTCAGCACCACCAGGTCAGCGCCGGTGGCGTCGGCGATGCGGATCAGGGTGCCGACGTTACCGGGTTCGCCGATACCCACCGCGACAGCCACCAGCTGCGGCGATTGCGCCAGCGACTCGGGCAGATCGGCATCGAAATTCGTGCACACCGCGACCAATCCGGCCGGGGTGACGGTGTCCGACAGTGCTTTTGCCGCGCGTTCGGTCACCAGGTGGACCGGCACCTGTGCGGCGGCCAGCAGATCCCTGTGACGCTGCGCCGCCGACTCGGTGGCGAAGACCTCCAGGGCCAAGCCGCGGGAGATCGCGGCCTCGATCAGATTGGGACCCTCGGCCAGGAAGCGCTGTTCGCGCTTCCTGGCCGCGTGCCGATGCAGTTTGACCGCGGCGGCCACCCGGGCCGAACGTTCGGTCAGCATCGGCTCGGTTCGAGTCAGGCAGCCTCGCCGGAAGGCGCGTTCACGTCCTCGGGCAGCGCGGCCCGGGCGACCTCGACCAGTGCGGTGAAGGCAGCCGCGTCGCTGACGGCGATCTCGGCCAGGTTCTTACGGTCCACCTCGACACCGGCGGCCTTGAGGCCCTGGATCAGGCGGTTGTAAGTGATGTCGTTGGCGCGGGCCGCCGCGTTGATGCGGGTGATCCACAGCTTGCGGAAGTCACCCTTGCGGGCGCGACGGTGGGCGTAGGCGTAGGTCATCGAGTGCAGCTGCTGCTCTTTGGCCTTGCGGTACAGCCGCGACCGCTGGCCCCGGTAGCCCTTGGAAGCCTTGAGGACTGTACGCCGCTTCTTCTGGGCGTTGACTGCGCGCTTCACGCGTGCCATGGGATGTTCCTACTCTCGTTGTGCGTAAGGGAAAAACGGTGCGAGAACGGCGGTCAGCCGTTGAGCATCGCGTTGACGCGCTTGGTGTCGCTGGCGGCCACGTCGGTACGGCCGGCCAGGCGGCGCATGCGCGAGCTCGGCTTGTGCTCAAGCAGGTGGCGGGCGTTCGCCTTCTGCCGGACGATCTTGCCGGTTCCGGTGCGACGGAACCGCTTCGAAGCGCCGCTGTGGGTTTTCGCCTTGGGCATGTTTCCTCAGTTCTGGTGTCGGGGTTTTCAGTTCTCGGGCTGTTGCTCGGCCGCCTCCGCCGCGGGGGCGGATGCGGGTGCCGGGTGCGTGCCTCCGCCGGCGTCCTCTGCCGCCTTGGCGCGGGTCTTCGCGCCGCGGTGCGGTGCCAGCACCATCGTCATGTTGCGTCCGTCCTGCTTGGCGGAGGTCTCGACGAAGCCGTACTCGGCGACGTCGGCGCCCAGCCGCTGCAGCAGGCGGTAGCCGAGTTCGGGCCGGGACTGCTCGCGGCCGCGGAACATGATGGTCACCTTGACCTTGGCCCCGGCTTCGAGGAAGCGGACCACGTGGCCCTTCTTCGTCGCATAGTCGTGGTCGTCGATCTTGGGACGCAGCTTCTGTTCCTTGACGACGGTCTGCTGCTGGTTCTTGCGAGACTCGCGCTCCTTTTGAGCCGCCTCGTATTTGTACTTGCCGTAGTCCATGATTTTGCAGACCGGCGGTTTGGCGGTCGGTGCGACTTCGACAAGGTCGAGATCGGCATCCGCGGCGACGCGAAGCGCATCTTCGATGCGCACTATGCCTACCTGTTCCCCGCCCGGGCCGATCAATCGAACCTCAGGTACACGAATGCGCTCGTTGACGCGGATCTCAGTGCTGATGGGGCCTCCTTGGGTAGTCTTCGGTCGCGGCCGCCGCAGTGCTCGTCCGGACGCAGCGGCGCTGACCCCACCCACCAGCAAAAAAGCCCTGCACGAAGCAGGGCCCATACCGACCGATCACGGCCTGAAAAGCATCAAGCCGCCCGCGCTGTGCGCAGAGCAAGCGGTTCGCACCGCCTGCGACCGGACCACAAGACCTCTTCGGCCCGTGGTGGGAGGGAACTCCACTTGCTGTCCTGGCTTACGCCGGGACGGTCGCACAGGAGAGTCTAGCAGCAGTTCAGCACGGGTTGTGCCCACCGATCCCGCAGACCGGTCGCGCCTCACACCATATTTGCGGTTTGTCTGCCTATTCTCGCTGGCTATGACCTTGACTGTGCCGCCGGTGCCGCGCTCGCGCAACCGGGCGCCGTCCCGGCTCCACTGGGTGCCCACCGCGGCTGCCTGGGCGGTCGGTATCGCCGCAGGTTTATCGCTGCTGGCGAGCATGTCGCCGGTCATCCGGTGGGCCATCCGGGTGCCGCGCGAGTTCATCGACAAATACCTGTTCAACTTCCCCGACACCAGCCTGGCCTGGGCTTTCGTCCTAGCGCTGCTGGCAGCCGCGCTCAGCGCGCACAAGCGCATCGCCTGGTGGCTGCTGATCGCGAACCTGGTGATCGCCGGCGGCTGGAATGCCAGCCGGCTGCTCACCGGCACCTCCGACCGCGTCCAGGTCATCGGCGGCGCCGCGGGCCTGGTGCTGCATGTCGCCGCGATTGCGGTGCTGGTGGCGGCCCGCAACGAATTCTGGGCCAAGGTGCGCCGCGGCGCGCTGCTGAAGTCCGCCGCGACGCTGGCGGCCGGCTGGGCGGTGGCGATATTGCTGTGCTGGGGGCTCATCGAACTGTTCCCCGGGACGGTGGAACGGCCGTTGCGGCTGCCCTACGTGGTGAATCGGGTGGTCGGTTTCGGGCTGCTCGAACCGGACCTGTTCCCCGGCAAGCCCGACCTGGGGCTGCGCGCGCTGTGCGGGCTGCTCGGGGCGCTGGCCCTGGTCGCCGCGGCCATCGTGCTGTTTTTGTCCCAGCGCTCGGACAACGCGCTGACCGGCCAGGACGAGTCGGCGATCCGCGGACTGCTCAAGCAGTACGGGCAGAACGACTCGCTGGGGTACTTCGCCACCCGCCGCGACAAGTCGGTGGTGTTCGCCCCCAACGGGCGCGCCGCCATCACCTACCGGGTGGAGGTGGGGGTCTGCCTGGCCAGCGGCGACCCGGTGGGCGACCCCAGGGCCTGGCCGCAGGCCATCAACGCCTGGCTGCGGGTGTGCCGGGACTACGGCTGGGCGCCCGGGGTGATGGGCGCCAGTGCCGCGGGCGCCCAGGCGTTCCGGGACGCCGGACTGAGCGCCCTGGAACTGGGCGACGAGGCGATCCTGCGGCCCGCGGAATTCAAGCTGTCCGGCCCGGACATGCGCGGGGTGCGCCAGGCCGTCACCCGGGCCCGCCGGTCGGGCCTGACGGTGCGGATACGCCGGCACGGCGACATCGGCCCCGAGGAGATGGCCCGCGTCATCGCACACGCCGACGCCTGGCGCGACACCGAGTCCGAGCGCGGCTTCTCCATGGCGCTGGGCCGCCTCGGCGACCCCGCCGACGCCGAGTGCCTGCTGGTCGAGGCGGTCCGGGGCGAACAGCGCGGTGCGCACGGCGGCGAGGTGGTGGCGATGCTGTCGCTGGTGCCGTGGGGGCACAGCGGGGCGTCCCTGGATCTGATGCGCCGCAGTCCGCAGTCCCCCAACGGCACCATCGAACTGATGGTCAGCGAATTGGCGCTGCAGGCCGGCACCGTCGGCGTGAACCGGATCTCCCTGAACTTCGCGATGTTCCGGTCCGCGTTCGAACAGGGCGCGCAGTTGGGCGCCGGCCCGGTGCTGCGCCTGTGGCGCCGATTGCTGATGTTCTTCTCGCGCTGGTGGCAACTGGAGACGCTGTACCGCTCGAACATGAAGTACCGGCCGCAGTGGGTGCCGCGCTACGCCTGCTACGAAGACGCCCGGCTGATCCCCCGGGTCGGCGTCGCCTCGGTGATCGCCGAAGGCTTTCTGGTGCTGCCCTTCTCGCGGCGCAACGAGCAGCACACCGGACAACACCCGGCCGTGCCGGAACCGCTGGCCGCCTCCGGGCGGCTGCACGACGACGGGACGGCGCCCGACTGCCCGGGGTTCGCCGAGCCCGGCCAGCCCCTGCCCCGGGTGCCCGAGCAGGTCCGGGTCCGGATGGCCAAGCTGAAGTCGTTGCAGGGCAGCGGCGTCGACGCCTACCCGGTGGGGCAACCGCCCAGCCACAGCGTGACGCAGGCGCTGGCCGGCGCCGCCGGGCAGACCGTGTCGGTGGCCGGGCGGGTGCTGCGGATGCGCGACTACGGCGGTGTGCTGTTCGCGCAGCTGCGCGACTGGTCGGGCGAGGTGCAGTTGCTGCTCGACGACGCGGTGCTCGCCGAGGCCGGCGACGCCCGTGCCGCCGACTTCAGTGCCGGCGTGGACCTGGGCGACCTCGTCGAGGCGGCCGGCCGGATGGGCCAGAGCCGCAACGGGACGCCTTCGCTGCTGGTGACGCACTGGCGGCTGATCGGCAAATGCCTGCACCCGCTGCCCGACAAATGGAAGGGCCTGACCGACCCCGAGGCGCGGCTGCGGGCCCGCTACGTGGACCTGGCCGTCAACGCCCAGGCGCGCGAGCTGATCACAGCGCGCAGCAACGTGCTGCGCTCCATTCGGGACACCTTGTTCGCCAAGGGATTCCTGGAGGTCGAGACCCCGATCCTGCAGCAACTGCACGGCGGGGCCAACGCCCGCCCCTTCGTCACCCACATCAACGCCTACGACCTGGACCTGTATCTGCGGATCGCCCCGGAGCTCTACCTCAAGCGACTGTGCGTGGGCGGCGTGGAGCGGGTGTTCGAGCTGGGCCGGGCGTTTCGCAACGAGGGCGTCGACTACAGCCACAACCCGGAGTTCACCCTGTTGGAGGCTTACGCGGCCCACGGCGACTACCTGGCCTGGATCGACGGGGCGCGTGAGCTGATCCAGAACGCCGCGGTGGCGGCCAACGGCGCGCCGGTGGTGATGCGACCGGAACCCGGCGGCCGGCTCGAACCGGTCGACATCTCCGGGCTCTGGCCGGTGGTCAGCGTGCACGACGCGGTGTCGGCCGCGCTCGGCGAGCAGATCGACGCCGGCACCGAGCTGCCTGCGCTGCGCCGGTTGTGCGACCGCGCCGGCGTGCACTACCTGCGGCAGTGGGATGCCGGCGCCGTGGTACTCGAACTCTACGAACACCTGGTCGAGGCCCGCACCGAGAAGCCCACCTTCTACATCGACTTCCCCACCTCGGTCTCGCCGCTGACCCGGCCGCACCGCAGCAAGCGGGGCGTTGCCGAGCGGTGGGACCTGGTGGCGTGGGGCGTGGAACTGGGCACCGCCTACAGCGAACTCACCGACCCGGTGGAGCAGCGGCGCCGGTTGCACCAGCAGTCGCTGCTGGCGGCCGGCGGCGACCCGGAGGCGATGGAACTCGACGAGGACTTCCTGGCGGCCATGGAGTACGCGATGCCGCCGACCGGCGGGCTGGGCATGGGCGTGGACCGCGTCGTCATGCTCATCACCGGGCACAGCATCCGCGATACGCTGCCGTTCCCGCTGGCCAAACCCCGCTAGCCATACCGCGGTCCATCATGGATGGGGTGATCCTGTCCAGTGGCGAACACACCTCGCTGATGCACGGCTGGGTCCCGGTCACAGTGCAGGCGGCTGCGGTGGCGACGCTGGTGCTGGCCCTGGGCCGCCGGCCCCGGAGCTGGCTGTGGCGGCTGCCCGTGAGCGGCGACCCTGTGGATGTGGATCGCGCTGACCGGCGCCGCCGCCTGGAGCGATCTGACAGCCGGGCCGCTACCCGACCAGAGTGACCTGGCCACGGTGCATGCGATAGCCGGCTCGGGCGCGATGCCGGCGCGGAGCCGGGTCCTGCAGGTGGCGATTACCGCCGGCGCTGCCCGCGGTGATGATGATCGGCGGCGAGTTCAACACCGCCTCGGACTGGCTGCGCTCCGGGGGTGCGATTACCGCCGCCGACGACTTCGCCGCCGCCCACCACGGCAATGCACCGGTGCTGGTGTTCGTCGACTCCGGCGGCTCCTTCAACAACGACACCGAATGCGTCAACGGCCCGCGCGGCAACGCCGCCGACCATCTGACCGAAGACGTGGTGCCGTATCTGGTCTCGCACTTCGGGGTGCGGCCGTCGCACTGGGGTGTGGTCGGCTGGTCCATGGGCGGCACCTGCGCGGTAAACCTGACCGCGATGCACCCCGAGAAGTTCAGCGCCTTTGTCGACATCGCCGGCGATCTCGGCCCCAACGCGGGAACCCGCGCCCAGACCATCAGCCGGCTGTTCGGCGGAAGCGCCGCTTCCTGGGCGGCGTTCGATCCCTCGACGGTGATCGCCGACCACGGTCACTATGACGGGGTCTCGGGGTGGTTCGCCGTCGACAGCAGCGCCACCAAGTCCGATACCGGCGGTCAGCTGGCCGCCGCGACGTCGCTGTGCACGCTGGGACGGGCCAACGGCATGGACTGCGCGGTGATCGCCGAACCGGGCCAGCATGACTGGCCGTTCGCCGGACGGGTGTTCGGCCACGCCCTGCCCTGGCTGGCCGGCCGGCTGGGCACGCCGGGGGTGGCGCCGATTCCGTTCCCCACTTCGACCACCGACACGGGGCCGACGCCGGCCCGCCACGTCGAGCCGGGAGGCAGGTGACCGTGTCATGTCCGCCGTAACGCGCATTCGCCGTGCGATATTCGCCCGTCATGCCCACCCGTGGAGCGCCTGGACACGCTGGGCAACGACGCCGCTGATCCTGGTGCCGGTGTGGCGGCGGTCCTGGCGGGATGCGGCATGGATCTCGGGGTGGTTTGCGCTGAACCCGGTGGATCTGGCCGGCGGAGTCGCGACCGCGGCGGCAATGGTGGGTGCCCGTCGCCGGCGGTAACGTGGCCACCATGGGTGACGATCCGAGCGACCCGCAGCCCGAGACCGGCTACGACGCCAGCGGCGTGCCGACGTTCGACTCCGTGCGCGAGAAGATCGAACGCCGCTACGAGACCTCGATCGGCGCCCAGGAGCTGGACTCCGAGACACCCGAGGGCCGCACCGTCGAGAAACAGTTCGAGGACCGCCAGCGCGCGGCCGCCGAGAAGCTGGAGCAGATCCGCAGATCGATGCACGAGGGTGAGCACTGACCGGTGCGGAGCTTCACCGTCGCCGAACGGCGAAACCGTTTGGCACGCAGACATTTTCTTGCCCCCGGTACCGCTGACGAACCGATAGACCGGATCACCGCAACGCTGGTCGGGCTGCATGCCACCGATCCCGCGACCCCCTACCTGTCGCTGTGGGCGCGGAATCTGGAATTCACCGTGGCGGACCTGAACAACGCCCTGTACGAAAAGCTTTCCCTGGTGAAGCATCTGGCGATGCGCCGCACACTGTGGGTGCTCGATCCCGCTGATCTGCCCGCCGTGCAGGCGGCGGCCAGCGATCGGGTGGCCGATGCCGAACGGCGCCGGCTGATCGCCGATGTGGCCAAGGCGGGCGTCGCCGAGGACGGCGCGGAGTGGCTGACCAGGGCCACCGCCGCTGTCCTGGAGCACCTCGAGCAGCACGGCCACGCCAGCAGCGCCGAGCTGCGCGCGGCCCTGCCCGAACTGGCCGGCACCTACGATCCCGCCCCGGGAAAGTCCTACGGCGGCCAGACCCATCTGGCGCCGCGCGTTCTGACGGTGCTGGGCGCGCAGGGCCATATCGTGCGCGGGCCCAACGACGGCGGCTGGACCTCGTCACGACCGCGGTGGGCGACCGCGGCCAGCCGGCTCGGCGCTTCCGGCGCCCCGCTGCCCGCCGAACCCGCTCATGCCCAGCTGATCCGAACCTGGCTACGCGCGTTCGGCCCGGCCACCGCTGAAGACATCAAGTGGTGGTTCGGCACCACCAAGACGGTGGTCCGCCGGGCATTGGGCGAGATCGGCGCCGTCGATGTCGACCTGCACGGGACGCCCGGCTATGCGCTGGCCGACGACCTGGAACCCGAACCTGATCCCGCACCCTGGGGCGCACTGCTGCCGGGCCTCGACGTCACCACGATGGGCTGGTACCACCGCGAGTGGTACCTGGGCGAGCACCGCGGCCAGCTCTTCGACAACAACGGCAACGCCGGGCCCACGGTGTGGTGGAACGGCCGAATCATCGGCGGCTGGTATCAGAATCCGGCCGCCGAGGTACAGCTGCAGCTACTGGAGGATCCGGGCCGGGCGGCCCGCTCCGTGCTGCAGAAGCGGGCCCGCGAACTCACCACCTGGCTGGACGGGGTCCGGGTGCCCCCGCGGTTCCCCTCGCCGCTGGTGAAGGCGGCATGGCGGTGAGAGGTACTTTCACGAAGCGGCGAACTGCTTCTTGAGCATCGCGTATCCCCAGCCCAGTACCAGCCAGGGCGCGATCAACCACGGACCGTTCAGCAGAATAAACTTGACACCCAGATCCATGACGCTGTCGGTATTGATCGATGGGAAGCCGGCGATGATCTCGGTGCCGTAGTAATACCAGGTCAGGACGGTATGCGTGACGGCCGTCGACATCACCAGCAGGGTTCCCCGGTAGTCGTTGAACGTGGACCGAAACAGCAGGACGAGTCCGGTGACGCCCACGCAGGCGTTGATCACCGACAGCACTTCGATCATCAAGAAGTTGGGTTCGGCGTGCAGATAGCGCAGGTCACCACCGTCGATGTAGTTCCACCAGGGATACGCCCACACCGCATCGCGCGCCCCGGCGATGGCCTTGTGCAGAATCAGCCAGCCGAGCTCCCAGCTGAGATGCGTTGTGTAGGAGCAGATCACGAACGGGAGAACTACCGCCTGGAGGCGTTGAAATCGGGTCCACGTCCGAAGCGACGGTATCGGCAGGAACGCCGCAAAGATGCCTAGGAAGTAGGCAGCGGTCACCTGCACGACCATGGCATCGGCGATGAAGGGACGGTCCACGCCGCTGTGAAATGCCAAGTAGCTGTACACCGGAAACGCGAGGGCCAGCGAGCCGAACGCCACGGTCCATATGATGCGCAGTCCGCGTGACCGCGGAAGTGTCATCGAACTCCGCTGCGATGGTTCCCGGCTCAGCTCAGTGGTCGCCATCGGCGCACCTTCCCCAATTCCCGATCGAGCTATGGAGTAATGATGACTCTGTTAACCAGAATGATGATTACTGTGGCACGGTAGCACCTCGTGGACACGCAGCCAACGGTCGATCGAGAGCAGGGGGCGGCCATGGAGACGAACCGATCCACGCCACCGGTCGCCGACATGGCCGACGCCCGCAGGGCCATGTACCAACAGCAGATCGTGGCCGCGGCCGAGTACGAGTTCAGTCGCGCCGGCTTCGCCGACGCACGGATGAGCGACATCGCCAAGACCGCTGGAGTGTCCTTGGCGACGGTCTACAAGCACTTCGGCGGCAAAGACGAGATCTGGGATGCCCTCAATGCCGCGCGCATGCAGGAGTTCGTCGCCGCCGTGCGCTTACGCACGGACGAAATCGACTCCCCGCTAGAGGCGATCCTGGTCGGAGCGCGTGCCGAGGTTGAGTTCTTCGCAGCGCACCCGCACTTTCTGCAGCTGCATATCAATGAGGGACTGAGCTGGGCATCGGCCTCGGCCGAACTGGGCCGAGGGGGTCAACGAGCAGCGTGGCGAACAGGGATGGACATGATCACCCGAGCAGCCGAGATCGCGGTGGAAGCTGGTCAGATCACCCACCTGCCTCCGCGAATCGCTGCGGCACTGGTCATCTCGGCCTTGCAGATTTGGCTCACCGACTGGGTCTCTGCGGGCAAGACGGAGCCGATAGAGGCAGTTGCCGACGCTGTCGTGCGGCACCTGCGAGTCAGCCTCGGCGCTGCGCCGGCTTAGCGAGCACAGACCCTAGGCGCTGGCCTTACGCCGCCGCTTGACGACCTTGGCGGGTTTGGCCGGCGCACCCAGGATTTCGGCGAGGAACTTGCCGGTGTAGCTCTCCGGCACCGCCATCACGTCCTCCGGTGTGCCGGTGGCCACCACGGTCCCTCCCCCGGCGCCCCCCTCGGGACCCATGTCGATGATCCAGTCGGCGGTCTTGATGACGTCCAGGTTGTGCTCGATGACGATCACCGTGTTGCCCTTGTCCACCAGGCCGTTGATGACACCCAGCAGCTTGGCGATGTCCTCGAAATGCAGCCCGGTGGTGGGCTCGTCGAGGATGTAGATGGTGCGGCCGGTGGAGCGCTTCTGCAGTTCCGAGGCCAGCTTGACGCGCTGCGCCTCACCGCCGGACAGCGTGGGCGCCGGCTGGCCCAGCCGCACGTACCCCAGACCGACGTCGACCAGGGTGCGCAGATAGCGGTGGATGCCGGTGATGGGCTCGAAGAACTCCGCCGCCTCTTCAATGGACATGTCCAGCACCTCGGCGATGGTCTTGCCCTTGTAGTGCACCTCCAGGGTTTCCCGGTTGTAGCGGGCGCCGTGGCAGACCTCGCAGGGCACATAGACATCCGGCAGGAAGTTCATCTCGATCTTGATGGTGCCGTCGCCGGTGCACGCCTCGCAGCGACCACCCTTGACGTTGAAGGAGAACCGGCCGGGCTGGTAGCCGCGGACCTTGGCCTCGGTGGTGGCGGCGAACAGGGTGCGGATCTTGTCGAACACCCCGGTGTAAGTGGCCGGGTTGGAGCGCGGTGTGCGCCCGATCGGCGACTGGTCCACCCGGACCAGCTTGTCCAGGTGATCGAGACCGGTGATCCGGGTGTGGCGGCCCGGCACCAGCCGGGCGCCGTTGAGCTTGTTGGCCAGCACCGTGGCCAGAATGTCGTTGACCAGGGTCGACTTGCCTGAGCCCGACACTCCGGTGACCGCGGTGAGCACGCCGAGCGGAAACGCCACGTCGACGCCGGACAGGTTGTGCTCGCGCGCACCGACCACGCCGAGCTGCCGTTTGGGATCGACTTTGCGGCGCGCCTGCGGCACCGCAATGCTTTTCGCCCCGGACAGGTACGCCCCGGTGATGGAGTCGGGGTTGGTCAACAGGTCGCGGTAGGGCCCGCTGTGCACGATCCTGCCGCCGTGCTCTCCGGCGGCCGGACCGATGTCGACGATCCAGTCGGCGTGCGCGATGGTGTCCAGGTCGTGTTCGACGACGATCAGGGTGTTGCCCAGGTCGCGGAGCCGGACCAGGGTCTCGATCAGCCGGCGGTTGTCGCGCTGATGCAGCCCGATGGACGGCTCGTCGAGCACGTAGAGCACCCCGACCAGGCCCGAACCGATCTGGGTGGCCAACCGAATGCGTTGCGCCTCACCACCCGACAACGTTCCGGCGGCCCGGGACAGGGTCAGATACTCCAGTCCGACGTCGAGCAGGAAGCTCAGCCGGGACTGGATCTCTTTGAGGACCTGCCCGGCGATGGCCTGCTCCCGCGGACCCAGCGTCAGCGCGTTGAGGAAGTCCGCGCAGTCCGCGATGGACAGATCACACACCTGCGCAATGGATTTGCTGCCGTAGTCTCCGGCGGCCAGCGTCACCGCCAGAATCTCCGGCTTGAGCCGGGTGCCGGCACATTCCGGGCAGGGCACATCCCGCATGAATCCCGCGTAGCGGTCCTTCATCTGCTCGGATTCGGTCTGCTCCAGCTTGCGCTGCAGGAACGCCATCACACCTTCGAAATCGGTGTAGTAGGAGCGGGTGCGGCCGTAGCGGTTGCGGTAGCGCACGTGCACCTGCTCATCGGACCCCTCCAAGATGGCTTTGCGGGCCTTGGCCGGCAGTTTGCGCCACGGGGTGTCGACGTCGAAGCCCATCGCCTCACCGAGGCTGGCCATCATCCGGGTGAAGTACTCGCTGGTGGGGCCCATCGACCACGGGACCACCGCCCCCTCGGCCAGGGTGCGCTCCGGGTCGGGCACCACCAGGTCGGCGTCGACCTCCTTGCGGATGCCCAGGCCGGCGCATTCCGGGCAGGCGCCGTAGGGCGAGTTGAAGGAGAACGACCGGGGCTCCAAGTCGTCGACGGACAGCGCGTGCCCGTTGGGGCAGGCCAGCTTCTCGGAGAACCGCTGCTCGCGGTGGGGATGGTCGTCTTCGCGGTCGACGAACTCCAGGACGACGATGCCGTCGGCCAGGCCCAGCGCGGTCTCCACCGAATCGGTGAGCCGCTGCTTGGCCGACTCTTTGACGGTGAGCCGGTCCACGACGACGTCGACGTCGTGCTTCTCCTGCTTCTTGAGCTTGGGCGGGTCGGTCAGCGAGTGCACCACCCCGTCCACCCGCACCCGGCTGTAACCCTGGGTGTTCAGCTTGTCGAAGAGGTCGGCGAACTCCCCCTTACGGGTGCGCACCACCGGCGCCAGCACCTGGAACCGCAGCCCCTCGTCCATGGCCAGCACCTGGTCGACGATCTGCTGCGGGGTCTGGCGGGCGATCCGCTCGCCACAGACCGGGCAGTGCGGGGTGCCGGCCCGCGCGTACAGCAGCCGCAGGTAGTCGTAAACCTCGGTGATGGTGCCGACCGTCGAGCGCGGGTTGCGGTTGGTGGACTTCTGGTCGATGGACACCGCCGGCGACAGACCCTCGATGAAGTCGACGTCGGGCTTGTCCATCTGGCCCAGGAACTGGCGGGCATACGCCGACAACGACTCGACGTAGCGGCGCTGGCCCTCGGCGAAGATGGTGTCGAAGGCCAGCGAGGACTTGCCCGATCCCGACAGCCCGGTGAACACGATCAGCGCGTCACGCGGCAGGTCGAGGTCCACACCGCGCAGGTTGTGTTCACGCGCGCCCTTGACGATCAGCCGGTCAGCCACGGGTCCATGCTAGGTGGCTCTACCGACACCCAGCTCAGGGCCAGTACCGTGACGGTCATGACGTCTGAGATCTCGGTCACCGACACCTACACCGGACACGTCGAACCCGGAACCGCCGCCCGCCGAACCCTGCCCGGAGCAACCATCGTCAAAGCCTCGGTGGGGCCGATGGACAACAACGTCTACCTGGTGACCTGCACCCACACCGGCAAGACACTGCTGATCGACGCGGCCAACGACGCCGAGCAGCTGGTGGCGCTGGTACGCGAGCAGGCCCCGGACGTGGCGCTGATCGTCACCAGCCACCAGCACTTCGACCACTGGCAGGCCCTGACCGCGGTGGTCGAGGCGACCGGCGCCCCCACCGCCGCCCACGCCCTGGACGCCGACCCGCTGCCGGTGACCCCGGACCGCATTCTGGCCGACGGTGACACCGTGACCGTCGGGAACCTGAAGTTCGACGTGATCCATCTGCAGGGGCACACCGAGGGGTCGGTGGCGCTCGCGTTCGACGGCGCCGCCAGCGGCGGCGTGACGCAGCTGTTCACCGGCGACTGCCTATTTCCGGGCGGCGTCGGAAAGACGTGGCAGCCCGGGGATTTCGAGCGCCTGCTCGGCGACGTGAGCCGCAAGGTGTTCGACCGGTACGGCGACGACACCGTGGTGTATCCCGGACACGGCGATGACACGACGCTGGGCGCAGAGCGTCCGCACCTGGCGGAGTGGCGAGAACGGGGCTGGTGAGCTGGACCGCCGTATTGGCCCCGCCGGCCAGCAGCTAGCCGGTGGTGTGGACGATCAGCACGTCGATCTTGGAGCGGCGCGACACGTTGGCCGGCACCGAACCGAGCAGCCGGCCGGCGATGGTGCTCAACCCGACGTTGCCGACCACCAGCAGGTCGGCCTTGACGTCCTCGGCCAGCTCCACCAGCGCGTCGACCGGAGCGCCGACCACGGCCCGCTCCTCCACCTCATAGGCGCCGGCGGCGATGGCCCGCTCCTTGGCCTCTTTGAGGATCGCGTAGATGGGAGCGTTGCCGGAGGCCTTGTAGCCCTCGTCCTTGAGCGCGTCTGCGGCGCGGGGGTCGTCGGCGTGCGGCAGGTAGGCGGTGGCGATGATCACCTTCGCGCCCTCGCCGGACGCCAAGTGGGCCGCGCGGTCGACGGCGCGCAGCGACGAGTCCGAGCCGTCCGTACCGACCACCACGGTCTTGTAGCCGCTCATGGGTAACCCTCCCGGTGCATAGTCGCCTTAGTTCGCTTAAGAAGCCATGGCGACACTAACCCGTCGATGCCCCGATTGGGGGCGATTGGCGTCACATGTCGCCTGCGCCGCGGGTCACACAGGCCGCTGACCTGCCCGGAAGAACGGCCAGACGGCCCCGTGACGTAGCTGACACGGCGCGCGAAACAGGTAGCGTGGACGGCGTAACCGTCACCGCTACCGACAGCGCACGCCGTTGAGCCAGGTCCTGACCCCGGCGCCGGTGGGTACCGAACCGGGCCCGTCGCCGCAGCCGCCGCGTTCGGCGGATGCGGCCCTGATCGCTGTTGCCGCAACGGTGATCAGCGCCGCCGGGGCCGGCCGACCGTCCATGTGGTTCGACGAGGCCGCGACCATCTCGGCGGCCACCCACCGAACGCTTCCCGAACTGTGGCGGCTGCTGACCCATATCGACGCGGTGCACGGGCTGTACTACCTGTTCATGCACGGCTGGTTCGCGGTCTTCCCCGCAACCGAATTCTGGGCCCGGCTGCCCAGCAGCCTGGCGGTGGGCGCCGGCGCCGCCGGTGCAGTGGTGCTGACGCGCCGGTTCGCGGACCGGCCGGTATCGCTGTGCGCCGGTGCGCTTTACGCGATACTGCCCCGGCTGACGTGGGCCGGGGTCGAGGCCCGTCCGTACGCGTTCTCGGCGATGGCCGCGGTCTGGCTCACCGTGCTGTGGGTGCGGGCGATCCGGCGCAACAGCGGGCCGCTGTGGGTGGGTTACGGGCTGGCCCTGGTGGGGGCGACGCTGCTCAACACGTTCACCGTGCTCATGGCGGCGGTGCACGCGGCGACGCTGCCGGCGTTGGGGGCCGACGGTGCGGCGAAGCGCCGCTGGGCGATGACGACCGGCGGCGCGCTGGCCGCGGCGGCCCCCTTCCTGTGGTTCAGCCACGGGCAGATCCGGCAGGTTGCCTGGATCAGTCCGCTGAGCCCGCACACGGTGGCCGACATCGTTGGGCAGCAATACTTCGACAAGAGTGTGCCGTTCGCCATCGCGGCGTGGCTGCTGCTGGCCGCCGCCGTGGTGGCCGTTGCCACCGGTGCGCGTCGGGCGCCCGCCGAGGACACCCGTCGGCTGGCGGTGCTGTGCGTGGCCTGGATGCTGATACCGACTGCGGCGGCGGTGGTCTATTCGGCGGCGGTGAAACCCATTTACTACCCGCGATATCTGATCAGCACAGCGCCGGCGATGGCGATCGCGCTGGCCATCGCCGTCACCACGATCGCCACCTCACGCCGCACGGTCATCGAACTTGTCACCCTGCTCGTTATCACGGCGGCCCCCAATTACGTTGTCAATCAACGTGATCGCTACACCAAAGAAGGCTGGGACTACAGCGCGGTGGCCGACGTGATCGTCGAGCACGCCCGGCCCGGGGATTGTCTGCTGATCGACAACACCACCCGATGGTTGCCCGGGCCGATCCGGGCGTTGCCGGCGGGCCGTCCAGAGTCGTTCGCGAAGCTGACCGACCCCGGCCTGGGACCGCACCGCCAGACGTTGGGCCGCCTGTGGGACGGGCACCTGGGCGTGGGGGCCTTACACGACCAACTCGACCGGTGCCCGGTCATCTGGACGATCACCGACCACGATCGCGCCCTGCCGGCCCATCAAGCGGCGGTGGCCCTGCCGGCAGGCCGCCGGTTCGCCCGCACCCCCGACGGGCAGATGTTGCATTCGCTGGGATTCCGGGTCGTCGAACGCTGGCAGTTCACCTACTCCCAGGTGATCAAGTCCAGTCGGTGAGCCTCACGCGACGCCCCGGCTGGCCCGCACAGCGGCCACGCACCCCAGGGCGGCGAGCACGGCGAAGATCGCGAAAAGCCAGCGCGCCGCGGGCTGGCCGGTACTCATCGCGGTGTTGACCACCAGGCCGGCGAATCCGGCCCCGAACGCCCCACCGATCAACTGGACGGTGTTGATGGCCGCGGCGGCGGTACCGCCCTCGGCCGGATCGTCGACGCAACTCATCGCCCACGCCGACAGATGCGGCCAGCCGGCCCCCACCCCGATCCCGACCACCAGCAGTGCCAGCGCCCAGATCGCAGCGACGGCGGTCGGGTCGTAGTGGTTCATCCGGGCGAACGCGACCACCGTCAGGCCCGCCGCCATCACCAGCGGCGCGCTGATCACCAAGCCGATCACCACCCGCGCCCGGCTCACCGATGCGCTGGCGATCTCACTGAACGTCCATCCGGTCGACAGGGCCGCCCCCAGGAAGCCGGCCATCACCGGGGGCAGATGAGCCAGCCGCTGGCCCAGCAGCGGGATGTACAGGTTGGCCTTGGTGGTGGCCATCAGCAGGCCCAGGGTCAGATAGATCCACTTCTCCCGGCCGGGATGGAACGCGCTGGGCGGCAGCACCGCCGCCGGGGAGCGCCGGTCCACGACCAGGAACACCACCAGCAGAACGGCGCCGACCAGCAACAGCCCCGCCGCAGCCCGCAGGCTGTGCGGCAGCTGCGCGACACTGACCGCCAGCGCCGCCCCGCCCAGCAACACCAATGACCGGACCGGGATCTTCGCGGGTTCGCCGCGGTGGCCGCTATTGCCGGTGGTCAGCACCATGCCGACGCCCACCGCCATCGCCACGGTCAGCATCGCCATCACCCCGAACGCCCAGCGCCACACCCCGAACTGGGCGAACAAGCCGCCGGCCGCCGGGCCGACCAGGGTGCCCACCCCCCACATGGCCGACACCAGACCGGAGGCCCGGGTCCACAGCCAGCTGGGCAGCACAGCGTTGATCAGCGCGTAGCCGAGGCCGGCCAGGAAGCCGCCGCCCATGCCCTGCAGGGTGCGGCCGATCAACAGGACTTCCATGTGGGGCGCCAGTGCACACACCACGGTGCCCAGGCCGAAGGCGAGCAGGCCCATCAGGTAGGACGTGCGGGAGCCCAGCCGGACCAGCACCGCGTTGGCCGCGGCCGCGGCGATCACCGAGCCGACCAGATACAGGGTGGTCACCCAGGCGTAGAACCGCTCGCCGCCGATGTCCTTGATGGTGCTGGGCAGCAGGCTGATGGTCAGAAACTCGTTGGTGGCGTACAGCGCGACGCCGCCGGCCAGCACCGCCGACGTGCCCAGATAGCGCCGACCGAGCAACTCCCGCCAGCTACCAGTGCTGACCGCGGAGTCACGCATCACCGCTTCAGTCAGTTCCCCCACCACCGCTTGCAGTCAATCACGGATCGCCGGGCCACGCGAAAAGGCCGCGGGCCGGCGCTGCCGTCACTTGATGCCGGCCGCGTCCATGCCCCGCAACTCTTTCTTGAGGTCGGCGATCTCGTCGCGAATCCGGGCGGCCAGCTCGAACTGCAGGTCACGCGCCGCGTTCATCATCTGCTCGGTGAGGTCGGCGACCAGGTCCGCCAGCTCGGCCCGCGGCATGTTGGTGGTGTCGCGGCCCTCGATGATCCCGGCGCTGACCGCCCGGCCGGGCTCGCCCTGGGCGCGCCGCCCCCGCGAGGCGTTGCGGCCCGAGCCGGCGACCTCGACGGCCTCGGTGTCTTCGACCTCCCGGTACACCTGGTCGAGGATGTCGGCGATCTTCTTGCGCAACGGCTGCGGGTCGATGCCGTGCTCTTCGTTGTAGGCGACCTGCTTGGCCCGACGGCGTTCGGTTTCGTCGATGGCCTCCCGCATCGAGTCGGTGATCTTGTCGGCATACATGTGCACCTCGCCGGAGACGTTGCGGGCGGCACGGCCGATGGTCTGGATCAGGCTGCGGGTGGAGCGCAGGAAACCCTCCTTGTCGGCGTCGAGGATCGCCACCAGCGACACCTCGGGCAGGTCCAGACCCTCGCGCAACAGGTTGATGCCGACCAGCACGTCGTAGTCGCCGAGCCGCAGCTGGCGCAGCAACTCCACCCGGCGCAGGGTGTCGACCTCGGAGTGCAGGTAACGCACCCGGATCCCCATCTCGAGCAGGTAGTCGGTGAGGTCCTCGGCCATCTTCTTGGTCAGGGTGGTCACCAGCACCCGCTCGTCGGCCTCGGTGCGCTGCCGGATCTCGGCGATCAGGTCGTCGATCTGGCCCTTGGTGGGCTTCACCACGACTTTGGGGTCCACCAGGCCGGTCGGGCGGATCACCTGCTCGACGAACTCGCCGGCGCTCTGGCCCAGCTCGTAGGGCCCCGGGGTGGCCGACATGTAGACGGTCTGCCCGATCCGGTCGGCGAACTCCTCCCAGGTCAGCGGCCGGTTGTCGCAAGCCGAGGGCAACCGGAAACCGAACTCCACCAGGTTGCGCTTCCGCGACATGTCGCCCTCGTACATCCCGCCGATCTGCGGCACGGTGACGTGCGACTCGTCGATGATGAGCAGGAAATCCTCCGGGAAGTAGTCCAGCAGGGTGGCCGGCGGCGTGCCGGCTCCGCGCCCGTCGATATGGCGCGAGTAGTTCTCGATGCCCGAACAGAAGCCGACCTGCCGCATCATCTCGATGTCGTAGCTGGTGCGCATGCGCAACCGCTGGGCCTCCAGCAGCTTGCCCTGACCCTCCAGCTCCTCGAGCCGGACGGCCAGCTCCTGCTCGATGGTCGAGATGGCCTGCGACATCCGCTCCGGGCCGGCGACGTAGTGGGTGGCCGGGAAGATGCGCAGCGAGTCGACTTTGCGGACCACGTCGCCGGTGAGCGGGTGCAGGTAGTACAGCGCCTCGATCTCGTCGCCGAAGTACTCGATGCGAACGGCCAGCTCCTCATAGGAGGGGATGATCTCGACGGTGTCGCCGCGCACCCGGAAGGAGCCGCGGGTGAACGCCATATCGTTGCGGGTGTACTGCACGTCCACCAGCAGCCGTAGCAGACCGTCACGCGGCACCTCCGCGCCGACCTGCAGTTCCACGGAGCGATCCAGGTAGGACTGCGGGGTGCCCAGGCCGTAGATGCACGACACCGAGGCCACCACCACGACGTCGCGCCGGGACAGCAGGCTCGACGTCGCCGAGTGACGCAGCCGCTCCACGTCGTCGTTGATCGAGCTGTCCTTCTCGATGTAGGTGTCGGTCTGCGCGATATAGGCTTCCGGCTGGTAGTAGTCGTAGTAGGAGACGAAGTATTCGACCGCGTTGTGCGGGAACATCTCTCGCAGCTCATTGGCCAACTGCGCGGCCAGCGTCTTGTTCGGAGCCATCACCAGGGTGGGCCGCTGCAGACGCTCGATCAGCCAGGCCGCGGTGGCTGACTTACCGGTACCGGTGGCGCCCAGCAGCACCACGTCCTTCTCCCCGGAGGTGATGCGACGTTCCAGTTCGGCGATGGCGGCCGGCTGGTCACCGGCCGGCTGGTATTCGCTGACGACCTCGAACCGGTTGCCGGCGCGGACGATGCCCTCCACGGCGTCTGCGGGGGGCCGGTACTCCGAATGCGCGACGATAGGGTGTTCGGTTGCGAAGGCCACGGAGACCAGAGTAGGCCGGACCTCCGACAGCGAGAGGCGGCCAGCAGTGCATCCACCCAAGGAAGAGACCTTCGACCTGCGCGACTACACCAACACCGACCCCAAGGGAGTGGTGCGCGCGGTCGACGTCTACACGGTGCATCCGTGGGGTCTCTACCTGGCGCGCCCCACCCCCGGCCGGGCCCAATTCCACTACCTGGAGTCCTGGCTGCTTCCCGGCCTGGGCCTGCGGGCCAGCGTCTTCCACTTCAATGCCGGACACGAGCGCGAGCAGGACTTCTACCTCGACATCGGCGAATACACCGCCGGCCCCGCGAGCTGGCACTCCCGGGACCACTATCTGGACCTGGTGGTCCGCACCGGGGCCGGAGTCGAGCTCACCGACACCGACGAGCTGATGGCCGCCGTGGGCGAGGGCCTGTTGAGCCGGCACGACGCCGAGCGGGCGGTGCTGCGGGCGGTGGCCGCGGTGGACGGCCTGGCCAGCAACGGCTACGACCTGCAGCGCTGGCTGGGCAGCCTGGGCATGCCGGTGACCTGGCGCGGAAGTTCCGAGGCCGGCAGCGCGACAGACCGATGAGATCCGGGGTTGCGGCCAGACCACGCTAAAATCCGCTGATATGAACGCCAAACTGCGAATCGGTGTCGCCGCCGCGACGATCGCGGCCCTGTTCGGGTGCGGTCAGCTGATCCCGGTACCCGCGGCAGCCGCCGACGAACTGCACAACGTGACCTACATCGCCAAAGTCGACGCCTGGTCCAGTGGCAACGTGGTCACCTTCATGCGCAACGACTACGAGACCGCCAGCGCGGACCTCGACGCGTTCGGCACCCCGTTCGAGGCCAACACCGTGATGACCGACCCCAGCAAGGCGGGGATGGTGATCCGGCTGCGCTTCCCGACCACCGCAACGGTGCACTGCGAGATCAAGGTCGACGAGATCACCACGGTCAAGAGCTCCCGCTTCATCAACACCTGGGGTAACACCAATGACCCCCACACCGGTGCGATGCTGTGCGGGGCCCTGATCAGCAGCATGGCCTGACCGGAGGACGCAGGTAGCGAACGCCGAGGGCTTACGGGCGCCATCCGGTGTCGTCGGCCCAGGCCCACGCCTGCCGGTAGGCGGTGTCGAACCAGGCTTCCTTGGCCTTGGCGTATGCCGGTATGCCGCCGTCGATCCCGGCCTGTTCGGCCTCGCGCTTGACGGCCAGGTACTCGGCGCGGGCGTCGGCGTCGGCCGACAGCCAGGCCGGAAACAACAGGGCGAACTGCTGATTGGGCCAGCCCTGCACCCGGATATGGACGTTGGTGGCTCGCCCCGGGTCGGCAGAGGCGTGAATGCGCTTGCGCCACAAGGCCGGATCCTCGGCGTGATCGAACTCGGGGACCGTGCTGCGGGCATCCGGCTTGCCGTTGTCGGCGGTGATGTCCGCCAGCCGGGGATAGCCGGCGTTCAGCAGGGATTCGGCCAGTTCATCGGCCACCGCCAGGGATTGCACCGTGACCTGCACATCGATGACGTCTCGGGCTTCCAGGGCCTCCGGCCCCCGCACCGCGGTCGAGCCGATGTGGTCGACGCGGGTCGCCCGGTGCCCGCAGGCGGTGCGCACCCGTGCCAGGATTCGTTGCGCCTGATCGGCCCAGGTGGGATCGGCCGGCATCAGCCGTGTCGGTGACGGCACGGTCGTGCGGCTGCTCAGGTTGTGCGCGAACGGCAGGATGCGCTGCTCCCACAGCTCGAGCGCCTGGGCGGCCAGGTCTTCCGGGCTGCCGGAGTTGTCCAGCCAGACGTCGGCGACGTCGCGCCGCTGGGGTTCGGTGGCCTGCGCGGCGATCCGGGCCCGCGCGTCGGCCTCGGACATCCCGCGGATCTCGGTCAGCCGGGCCAGGCGGGTCTCGACGTCGGCGTGCACCACAACAACCAGCGGGAATAGCGGGGCCATCTGCGACTCGACCAGCAGCGGGATGTCCTCGATGATCACCGCATCGCGGCCGGCGGCCTCGATCAGCTCCGCGCGGCGGTGCGCCACCAATGGGTGCACGATGCCGTTGAGCGTGGCCCGCTTGTCGTCGTCACTGAAGGCGATCGCTGCCAGCGCCGGACGATCCAGGGCGCCGTCCGGCAGCAAGATCCCCGGCCCGAAGGCCTCGACCAATTTGGCCAGGCCTTCGGTGCCGGGTTCAACGACCTCACGGGCGATGACGTCACCGTCGACGATGACGCCACCGCACCGGCTGAAGGTAGCCGACACTGTCGACTTCCCGGCGCCGATACCGCCGGTCAGACCGATACGCAGCATCTGCGCCCCTTCGGTTGGGCGCGCGCTATGCGCTGTTGCCGGCGAGCTTCTCCCGCAGCGCGGCGAGCTGCTCGTCGCTGGCCAGCGAACCGCCGGCCGGAGCCTCGTCGCGGTGCGAGCCGTTAGCGCCCGAGCGGGACTCGGCGTGCTCGGCAGCGGCGAACTTCTCCATCTGCGCGGTGTGCATCTTGTGCCGGCGCTCGGCCTCGGCGTAGCGGGCCTCCCACTCGGTGCGCTGCTTGTCGAAACCGTCGATCCACTCGTTGGTCTCGGCGTCGAAGCCCTCGGGGAAGATGTAGTTGCCCTGCTCGTCGTAGCTGTCGGCCATGCCGTACTTCGAGGGGTCGAACTCCTCGCTGTAGTCCTCGTTGGCCTGCTTGAGGCTCAGCGAGATCCGGCGGCGGTCCAGGTCGATGTCGATGACCTTGACCATGGCGTCGTCGCCGACGGCGACCACCTGGTCCGGCACCTCGACGTGGTGCTCAGCCAGCTCGGAGATGTGCACCAAGCCCTCGATGCCCTCCTCGACGCGGACGAACGCACCGAACGGCACCAACTTGGTGACCTTGCCCGGGACGATCTGACCGATCGCGTGGGTGCGGGCGAAGTGACGCCACGGGTCTTCCTGAGTGGCCTTGAGCGACAGCGAAACCCGCTCGCGGTCCATGTCGACGTCGAGCACCTCGACGGTGACCTCGTCGCCCACCTGAACGACCTCGGACGGGTGGTCGATGTGCTTCCAGGACAGCTCGGAGACGTGCACCAGGCCGTCCACGCCGCCCAGGTCGACGAAGGCGCCGAAGTTGACGATCGAGGACACGACGCCCTTGCGGACGGCGCCCTTCTGCAGCTGGTTGAGGAACTCGCTGCGCACCTCGGACTGGGTCTGCTCCAGCCAGGCGCGACGCGACAGCACCACGTTGTTGCGGTTCTTGTCCAGCTCGATGATCTTGGCTTCGATCTCTTTGCCGATGTAGGGCTGCAGGTCGCGGACCCGGCGCATCTCCACCAGCGAGGCCGGCAGGAAGCCGCGCAGGCCGATGTCGAGGATCAGGCCGCCCTTGACGACCTCGATGACGGTGCCCTTGACGGCCTCGTCCTTCTCCTTGAGCTCCTCGATGGTGCCCCAGGCGCGCTCGTACTGGGCGCGCTTCTTGGACAGGATCAGGCGGCCTTCTTTGTCCTCTTTGGTAAGGACCAGGGCCTCGATCTCATCACCGACGGACACCACCTCGTGGGGGTCGACGTCGTGCTTGATGGACAGTTCGCGGGAGGGGATGACCCCTTCGGTCTTGTAACCGATGTCGAGCAGGACCTCGTCCCGGTCAACCTTGACGATGGTCCCTTCGACGATGTCGCCATCGTTGAAGTACTTGATCGTTTTGTCGATGGCGGCGAGAAAGTCCTCGGCCGAGCCGATGTCGTTGACGGCTACTTGCGGCGAGGTGACGGTGGGACTTGGCATGTGTGGGGTTGCTCCGGACATTGTGGCGTAGTAGGGACGGGTGTTGTCACGCATGCTGGGCATGCGGTGGCCACGATCTTGGTCTAGAACTGGTCGAGGCCTACCTGTTGAGGCTACTCGACGCGTTGCACGCTGGACAAACCGGTGGCTACGCTCCGTCGCTATGCCTCAGATGCGGAACCGGCGGAAGGTCGGAGCGCCGCTCATCGTCCTCGTCCTGCTCACCATCCTGACGATCTTCCTGTTGCTGCTGTTCACTGCCGCAAACCCGGGCGGGACTCTGACCGCTCTGGTGCTGTCGAGCATGTCGATGCTGGCGGTGCTGTTGTGCTACCGGTGGCTGGACCGCTGGGAGCCTGAGCCGCGCCGCCTGCTGCAGCTGGCGTTCTTGTGGGGTGCCTCGGTCGCGGTGGTGCTCGCCGTGGGCCTGGAGACCTTCGGATCTTCGGTGGCGACGGTTCGGCCGCTGGTGTCGAAGACCTTCGACATGGCCGCCATCCAGGCACCGTTCATCGAGGAGGCGGCTAAGGGACTGTTCCTGCTGATCATGCTGACCGGGCGCCGCCGTCTGGCGCTGAACTCGATGACCGACTGCATGGTCTACGCCGGTGTCACCGCGGTGGGTTTCGCCTGGATGGAGGACATCGTCTACATCGCGCCGGCCGACTCCCCCGCCCAGCTGGCCGCGGTGGCCATCGCCCGGCTGATCTTCGGCCCGTTCGCGCACCCGCTGTTCACCACCATGACCGGGATCGGGGTGTTCTTCGCGCTGCGCCGGCACGGCTTCTGGCCGAAAGCCATCCTGATCCTGCTCGGCTACCTGGCGGCGGTGACCATGCACGCCTCGTGGAACGCCTCGCTGGCAATGGGCGGCGGGCAGCTGTTCCTGGCGACCTACGTGTTCTGGCTGGCTCCGGTGTTCCTGTTGATGGTGCTGCTGGGCATGTTGAGCCGCCGCCACGAACAGCACCTGGTGGCCAGCAAGCTGCCCGGCATGGTGGCAAGTGGGCTGATCAGCCCCAACGAGGCGACGTGGCTGGGATCGATCCGCCACCGCAGGAGGGCGATCCGCGAGGCCACCCGCATCGGCGGTCGGCCCGCCGGCCGGGCCGTCAAGCGCTTCGCAACCCAGGTGGTCCAGCTGGCGTTCATCCGCGACCGCATCGACCGTGGCTTCGGCGACCCCCAGGTTTTCGCGGCCCAGTACGAGGACGCCTACGGAGTGATGGCCGCCCGAGCCGCCGCCCCGGTGCTCTACACCATGGCCGGTTACCGGTCGCCGGTTCTGGTTCGGCGCTGACAGACCCGAGCGGCAGGGCTCCGCTTTAACGCGCGCTTTTAAAAGGGCGGCGGGTCGTCGTCGGGGTCCGGTGGCGAGACCCCGGTACCGGGGATCCGATCCACGCGCCGCCGGGCTTGCCGGGCCTTGCGGTTGTGACTGCGTTCGGCGGCAATGCGGGCGGCGCGGTGCTGGGCGCGGGTGCGCCGGCGCCGCGGCATCAGTGCGGTGCGCTCGCCACGGGCCGTATCCGGTGCCTGCCGTAGCGGCGCCAGCTCCCCCGTCGGTGCGCACAGCTGCGGGAACACCAGGGCGCCGCCCGGGGTGGTGACGTAGGTCTGTCCCGACGGCGAGGTCAGGATCAGCGTCCCGTCCGGCAGCTGCTTGTCTCGCCAGCCCCAGAACGTCTTGACGAGATGATGCATGCTGATTGCTAAAGTACGTTTCTCTGAGCTGCGGAAACTCTGCTTGTCGTCGCAGTATGAGCCCAATTCTCTGTAGATCAGCCTCGCCGTTTGCGTTCGATGTACTCGCGTGACTGCTGACGTTCGACGTCGCTCGCACGGTCGGTCGGTGCGTCGTCGCGGCCGCCGTTGCGGTAGGTGTCGCCACGCAGTATCGCGTCGCGTGCGCGTTGCATCTGCTGCTCTGCACGTCGTATCGCTGCTGCGTCGAGATCGTGCTTTGTGATGGTGACGTCGGGTTTGCGCCGGTCACGTCTGCTTCGCTTCGAGGAACGTGCCACGCATTGATTGAACCAGCGTCGGGCTGACGTCGTTGAGCAACGACACACGCGCGCTGCGCTGCGCCCGGTGCGACACTAGCCGTCGTGCGTGCCGTTGACGCTGTCGAGCGTGTTGCTGTCGAGATCTTCCGGCAGTGTGAGCGCAGTCAGCAGCCAGTCACGATGAGTGTGATCGAGCGTGTGATCGAGCAGCTGCGAACGCATCAGGGCGCGTGTGCGTGCGGTCTGTGCGGGGAGACAGTGACGAAAGCTTCTGCTCGTGCTGATCGTGTGCACTGGGTCGCGACGCGCTGGCAGCGATCTGTGTCTGCGACGCGAGCACGCGCGACACGCTGAAGACAGATTTATTGTGTGTTCGTTGTCGCTGCTGGCAGCGGGCCGAGTCCCCTACACGCCCCGCACTTCGCGACGTAACGCGATGAGCTGCTTCTCCAGCTCTGTGATTGCCCAAGCGGCCATCGGGGCCATGCTGGCCATCAGACCCAAGCTCCGCTGCGTGTCGTTGGGGTGCTTGTCGAGTTCGACGAGGAACTCCCGAAGCTGCTGACTCACCACCGCGTCGGGTGGGTAGGTCGTGGCTTTGATCTCGGCGAAGATCGGGTCCTTCGAGAGTTCAAATTCGCTCATGCTGCAAATTCTCCCACGCTCGACGTGCCGTGTGGTTCATGTTGTCGCGTCGGCGCGGCAGCGATCAGTGTTCTACGACATGAGCACGCGCTGCGCGCTGATCGGCACCGGCGCGTCAACTGTCTCATTTGAGACAGTTGCTAGATCGCGACTGACGCTGTCTTTGCTGACACCGTTGCAGCTGCGATGGCGCGTGTCGACTGCTGCGTGTTCGTTGTCGCTCACCCGCTCAGATGTAGCAGCCGTTGGCGCGCCCTGGGAGATGCGGCGAGTCGCAGCAGCGACGTCAAGCGCGTGCGGCTCGTCGCGCACCGGCTGTGATTACTGCCGTGTCAGGCGCGCTGTGAGCGATCAGAACGCGTGCGCGCGATGGATACACACGCCGTTGCGGTTCTGTGCGCTTCGCGATGCTGCGCGGCGGCGACTGGGAAGTCGGCCTGCGGATCGCCCGCAACGTCGCGGTCGACAACGGGAACAGTGCCAGTAGTAACCCTGTCAGATCTGACAGGGTGTCACTGAAACGATTCGCCCACGATGTGGGATTCAAGAGTCACAACACGGTCGCGACGTTCAGCTGGCGGCGAATGGGTCGTCGTCATCGTCGCGCACTGTGATCGTGCCGAGCCCGCGCTCGCTCACCGGCGTCAACCCGAGCTGATTTGCTGTCTTCATGAGTTGCGCAGCTGCTTCTGTCGCTGTCGTCACTGACGGGTGCTTCGCGACGCGACCGCTGTCGGGGTTTGTTTTCGTGAGTCCGTCAGCGTGGTAGTGCTTTACAGCTGCGACGAGTCTGCTCCATGCTTCGCAGTGTGCGACGAGCACAGCACGATCACTGTTCTTCAGCAGATTGAGCGGCGCGAGATCGTCGATGACGCGTTGCCATTCGTCGCGTCCTTCGTCATCGAGCCAGTCGGGTGGCTCGGGTGCGACACGTTCGAACGACGGCGGTGTCGGTACAACGTATCCGGCGGAGTCTTTGCCGTTGCCGCGGCCGTGCAGAAGTCGGATCTTCGGCGGCAGTGGTGCAGGCACAGCGTGCTCCTCTCAGTTCGCGAAGTGTCTAACGCGTTAGACACTTGTGGTGGCGGGCGCGGCGGGCGCTCAGGATTCATCTGTCGCCGCGCGCCGCACCCGGCCCCCTTGCTGCGCGATGTCACTCTGCATCGCGCAGCAAGGCTCATGTTGTCAGATCCGCGATGACGACACCGAGCGGCGAGTAGATCGACGCTGACGCTCTCATCTCGCACCGGGCCCTGACGGTGTTGGTCGCGAAATCTGTGCCCGATGTTTCGCTGTACTGAAGCGATACGCCGTACGTGTCGAGATCGAGCGCGCAACTGTCTTTCGCGATTGCGTGTGAAACACCCACAGCCTGAGCAACACTCGTTACGACTGGAACCCCAAACAGGCGACGCGACGCAGGGTCGTACGGAAGTGACAGATGCTCGACGGCAGCAGTTGACGACAACGCAAGCTCGACGCTCTCCCAGTCTGTCGGGTGTAGCAGCAGGAATCCTGCTTCGTAGCCGGTGAGTTCGAGCTTTGTGAGCGACTTCCGCAAGGTCTGCAACACGCTCACGCTGTACGCGCATGTTTGAGCACCGCTGGTGGCGTTGATTATTGCAAGCGCGACAGCTTCCAGGGCGGTCTCAAGACCGAACGTTAATTCTGTTGAAAGCCAGTCCTTTACCGATGGGTTGTCGATCAGCCAGTACCGCGGAATTCCCTGAGACAAGTGAGCGATGATCTTCAGCGAATCCTCGACGCGAACAAGTGAATGCACACTCTCGGGCTTGGTCGCCCCCTCGGCGACGACACTTGCGTTGTTTTGGCGTTGATTCGCTTGAAGATAACTGAACTCGGGTGTGCTGTGCTGCTTGATCGGAAGCACGCTAACGAGTGAGTTCGCTGGTTTTCCGAGCGCGATCGGCGACGGCTCGAATTCTTGTCCGACTGTCGCGGCTCCGCTGGGTGCCAACGCTTTTGCGCCGCCGACTGGCAGGATCTTGTCTGCGAGTGCTTGCGCCATCTTCTTGCCGAACACGACGCGTTGCCCTTCACCTGGGGCACCCGGATTCGACGAGTTGATCGGCTCGCCGTCTCGGTACGTCGTCGTGCTTGCTGCCATGCTGTCGAGCTGCGCGAGCAGCGACGCCGACTTGCGATGCGCTGCAACCGTCTGCTCGATGCGCTGAGCTTCGTCGAGATGCTTCTGAACCTGATCCGCTTCGTCGCCGGTGAGATCGCGTTCCAGCTCGGTCGCTGTTTCGACGATCGTCTTCGCGAGCACAAGCTGTTCGTCGCGGCCTTTCAGATGGCGTTCTGTGACGTCACTCGTGTTGTCGTGCATTGTGTTGTCCTTCGCTCGTGCTGCGACGCGCGCACGCGCCACCGCTGTACGGAGATGTTCAGTGACGTCATCGCCAACCGATTTGACTGCGGTGACGAGCGCTGCGGGGTTTGCGCCGCGCGCGACGATCGAGATCTCGACGAGTTCGAGATCGCGCAGCTCGTTACCCTCTGCGGTTTTGACGGCGCTGCGGATCGCGTAGCCGATCGACAGACCTGCGATGCGGCGGCCTTTCACGTTGCGATACGACGCTTGGCCGTGCTCTGTGGACATGTCGAACTTGCCGACGATCTGCAAACCTTCAGCCGTCTCGACAGCAGAGATGACGTCACCGACCCAGTTACGGGGGTCATCTGACTTGTGCATCCACAGCAGCGGGATCGGCTGCGCTGCTGCGAGCGACTTACTGAATGCGCCACGACGAACGATGTCGCCGTGCAAGTCGAGATTATCGAAAACGGATGCCAACCCGGTGAACGTGCCTGCGTCGTCGTCAACGCACTTGATCGACAGCGACACTTGCTTGTGATGCATGAAGAGTCCCCTCATCGCGGGGTGCAGGTAGCGGGAGTTATCGACGACGAGAACACTGGCCGCACGTCTGTGCTGGCGGGTCTCGTACATCAGCCTGCTAGATCTAGCAGGCTCGGATCGTTCGCGGGCTGTGCTTGCGGGACGCAAATTCGGGTCTGGCTGCACGTGCTGGCGACGCTCCTGCGATCATCGTAACGCGGTACGACGCTTGGCATCACGATTCTTGCGCTCTGGATCGCGCTGTGAGCGACGAGCCAGCACTGCGCACGTAGACGCATCGTTGAGTGTTGTTGCGCCGCTGACGACAGCGTCTGCAAGTTCGGGTAGGTAGTCGAGCACAATGCCGCACTCTTTGAGTCGCTGCGCCCACGTGCTAATGACGGATTCGTCATTAGCACCAGTCTGCACACTGCCACGCTTCCAGCGTCCGTCTTCGCGTCGCCCATCTGCTTGCAGTACGAGCGCTGTCGCCAACCAGATTCGCTATTTCTATCAGTAGAAATAGCGCCGGTGCCGCGCCGCCACCGGCCATTCTCGCGACGCTCGGGGTCATCAGCGATCAGCACCATCGCGGTTGCCATTGCGCGCGCGCCTGTCGACACGTTGCAGTGCGTGACATTGCAGTCGCGATCACGTATTCGCGTCTTCAGCGTCAGCGCGCTCAAGCTCGACCGCCAGCCAGCCAGTGCAGTACACGACAGCATCACGCGTGTGCGACGTCAGAAAAATGCCGAGACAGTCACACAGCGCGAGCAACAAACGATCGATGCTGCGTTCAGTCGTCGCTTCGACAGCAGCCGCAGTCACAGCGTCGAAATCATCTGTCAGCGCTGCGAGCACTATGCGCATCGCACGCGCACGATCACAGTGTGACGGCACAATCGACTGCTCGACGCGCACAACATCGTCACGCTGATCAAGCTCGTACGCGACCCACTGCTCGACGTACCGAACAGGCTCGCGATGCAGCTGCGTCAACGCAGTCACGAACACAGCGACAGCAGCGACGAAGAAACGATCGACATCAGCAGCGTTGCGCGCTTCAGCAGCGACGCGCACGACACCGTCGAAGTCGTGGTTGAGCATCGCGAGCACGACACGCAGCGCACGCGCACGATCACGATGCTTCGGAACGATCACAGCATCAGTCATCTGCTCAGATCCCTTCGCGGGTCGTCTTCTTTGCGATCTCAGATCGAGTGCAGCCCTGCTCTGCGAGCGCGGTGATCTCGTCAGCCTCCTTGTTGCGGCTCGGCACCGACCACGACGACTTCGACTTACGCTTCGACGGCTGTCGTGACTTCGACAGGTTCTGCTTGACCTGAGTACACGATCTGAGAGTCTTCAGGGCCGTGAAGACCTCGCGTTCAGTCGGATACTGCTCTGCGAACTGTGCGCGACAGCTTCGTTCCGTTCGCCTCTTGCCGGTAGCCTCCATCAGATCCCTTCGGGTTGTGCGAAAACACGGTTGCAGTGCTGCGCTGGAAAGCAAGCGCACCGCAGCGCGTCGCAAGAGGCGCGTACGCAGCGATTCCAGCCCCCCTACGGGGTGGCGAGTGTCATCTATCGCAGGGGCGGGTGCTGACCCCTTAGCGTCGAGCTGAGCGTGTGCCAGCGCGTGTCTGCGTTGTGTTGGCATCATGCGGTCTTCGTGTTCTGTCGTAAGCGTTTGATGCACGGTGTGCGGCGGGTGTGCTTGTCTGGGCGTTGGCACCATGCGTGGGGTGGCGCGCCGCACGCGGGGCATTCGAGGTGCATGACAGCGTCTGCGTACGCGGCGATGTTGATCTTCACGGCGTCGCTTCTTCGTGAGTGCAGCGTTTGACGATCGTGCTGTCGTCGTCGATGTTGATGAGCCCGTTGTCGTCGCAGTGCGGGCAACTGTTGATTGCGTCGCGACGTGCTCGCGATTCTGCGGCACGGCTCTGCTCGACATCGGCAGCTGTGGCAGCTGTGAGTTTTTCGGCTGCCAGTCGCAGTGCCTTGCACGCGCGGCACGGCGGCACGTCGTCGTCGTAATCGATATGCGCGTGCGCGGGGCATCGTTCGCTGGTGTTGCTGTTGCTGAGTTTCTGGGGGGAGAGATCTGTGAGCTGTCGCGGCTCGTCTGGTGACGTTCCCGGCTGGGGTGACCCCCTCTCCTTGGTGTTACTGGATTGGTATGGATTGGTGGGGGGCACGGTGGTGCACCTTGAAACGTCGTTTCGTGCACCTTGAAATGTCCTGTCGTGCACCTTGAAATCAGTTTCAAGGTGCACGCTGGTGCACTTTGAAGTTGGTGCGGGAAGCAGCGAGTAGACCGCTGCTAGGCCCAGTTTTGGGTTTGCTCGTGCGGTCTGCTCGATCAGCTTCAGCCGTCGACCGCGCTCTAGAGCGGACTTCACGACGCGCTCCCCGAACCGACACATGTCAGCCAGGTTCGCGACCCCCGGTCGGGCGTTGGTGCCTGCCGGGTAGTCGGCGAATGTTTCGAGCGCGAGCAGCACAAGTCTCTGGGTCGCCGTCAGCTCGGTGCAGCCGAGAACGTGTCGACGCCAGTCGCGGCGCTGTTCCCGGTTCACGTTGACACCCCGTCGTCACAGTGCGTGCCGCATGACTGGCCCGGCTCTTTCACACGGTGCTTGCACAGCTTCCCGTTCGATCGGGGGCGCCCGCAGCGCAGCTCGTCACCCCAGATGCGTTCGCGTATAGCGCGGGGTAGTCGCCCGAGCTTCTCGTGAGCCGGCTGCTCGTCACCGTGATCGACGTTGTCGCAGCCGACAAGATCTGCGCGTGCGAGCCACAGTGTCTGGTCGCCGTTCGCGTCGATGACGACAGCGACGATGTAGTCGGGAGCGCCGACGTCGCAGAGGCACATCGAGCGTCGCGGGTCGATCAACCGGCTGTGTTCACACTCTGACGTGTTGCACATGAGTCACTGCCGCGCCTCCAAGCGTCTGGGTGCCGACGACGACGCGCATTCGCCTGCTTTCAGTGCGGCAGCAGCGCGACGTGCACGCTCAACGCGTATCGGCTTCAGCAGTTCAGCGAGTTTTGCGCGCTGCTCGAACGTCAAAGGCGGCGCAGCGTCGACAGTGCGCTTCACCCATGCTTTCTGTTCGTCGCTGAGACGATCACTGTTGCAGGACATGGGCATTCGCTTATGGGGTCGCAGTGTCGATCGGCGTCAGCGCGGCATCGACTTCGTCGCGACGGAACCGGATGATGTGGTCGCCGAGCTTGTATGCGCGCAGGCGACCGTCGGCGATCATCGTGTACACGGTGCGCGGGGTGACGCCGACATACTCGGCGACGTCTTTGATCGACATGTCCGGTGCGCTGCCGGGTGCCGCCTTACTGCTCATTTCAGCAACGTTGCGCTCTAGTTTTTGGAATATCAAGCGCAACAACTATATTCATAACTTCGAATGGGACGCGTGACGTGACGCAATCGGTCAATCACAGGTAACAAGTAATGCTGACCTAGCTCGATGTATGCGTCGCAGCGTTTTACCTACGCGTCACGGCGCGCGTCTCATCACGCGTCACGAAAGTATTTTTTTGGCACAAACAGCCTGCGACTCGTTCGGCACAGACAGCGTGTGGACGATTGTTCAGCGCCAGTCGAAAGTCACACGATCAGGATCGAAACGTACCCCGTTCGCGCGATGCCCCTTGCCGACCGGCGCGACAGTGACCGTGCCGAGTAGCTCCATGACAGCACGCAGACGATCGGGCGACAGCTCTGCGACGTCGTCGACTGCTTCGTCAGTGCCGATACGTATGTCGTCGAGCACACGCATCGTCGTCTGATCTCGCTGCTTGTGTTCGATCGCGTCGAGCTTCGCCTGTATGCGGTCTGTCGCGCGTTTCGCTTGCGCGCCGGTGAGTAGACCGTCCGCGCGCTCGTCAGCGATCTCGTCTAAACGCGTGAGCAGCGTGTTCGTTTCGGTGCGCATCGCTTCAGCTTCTGTCGCGTCGAGCTGTTCAGCGCGCACGAGATCAATCGCGTCGGCGCGCGAAAGGCGTTGTCCGACAGCTTCGATCAGCATCGGCTCGACGTAGTCAGCGCGAACCGAGCAGCCGTGGCATGTCTTACATTGGTACACAATTCGCTTGTCGCGTGTCTGCATGCCTGAGAGATAGCCGCCGCATTTGCCGCAGCCGAGAACGCGAGTCAGCAGATGACGTTGCACTGATTTCTTTCCGGGTGCACGGCCCGGCGCGTTCAACACTGATTGTGCTGCACGCCAAGTGCTTTCGTCGACGATCGGTGCCCAGGTGCATTTCACCGGGTTGTGATCGTCGTCGAGAACGATCTCACCGTTGTAGCCGCGCAACGCTGCGTTACGGGGCTTCCGCAGAAAGTTCGACACTTGTGAGTGTGTCCACAGTCGGCGCTCGACGTCAACGATCGGCTGATTCGTCGCCGGGTCGTAGATGAGATTGCCCTTCTCGTCGCGGCGCTTCACGTGACGCTGTGTGAGCGCGCCTGCGTCGTTCCACAGTCGACAGATGTCGCTGAGCGATGCGCCCGCGATGATCGATGCGTACGCCTGAGCGACGAGCGGCGCGATGAACGGGTCAGGCTCGCGCGTGTCATCGAGATACCCGAACGCGCGCTTCCACTGCGGGCGACCTTGCGTCGCTTTCTGTTTCGCGGCGCTCAGCTGCCGGGCGCGCTTACGGTCGATCTCTTTGCGAGCGACTGCGCCCATGATGCGCGCCATGAATTGCCCATCGTCTGTCGACAAGTCGACATCGCCGGTCACTGTCGCCAGCTGCAAGCTGTGCTTGTCGGCGAGTTCCATGAAGCGTTCAAGCTCCATCGGTCGCCGATGCAGCCGGTCTAGATGCCAGCACACGACGGAGCCGACCCGGCCGTCACGGATATCGGTCAGCATCCGCTCGTACGCGGGCCTGCGCTTATTCGTCGACGCGCTCGTGTCGTTGTCGACGTATTCGATCGGCGTCCAGCCGCGTTCTTCGCACAGTCCCAGACAGTCGACGCGTTGGCGAGCAACGGCGAGGGCTTCTCCGGTGCGGTCAAGGGATTGCCGCAGGTAGACGGCAGCTTCAGTCATAACTAGAAACGTACTATAGAAATCAGATGGTGTGTGCGGCAATAACACTTCAGATTCGACGCATGGGTCGGCCCACCGTCGCCGAAAGCGATCGTGTGGTCGACGTCGCAGTCGGCCGCCGGCCGATCGCACCCCGGCCAACGACACGTCAGGTCCCGGCAACGCACAAAATCCGCGAGCGCCTTCGATGGCACGTAACCGGACTCGGCCGGAGCATCGGCAGGGTGCACCAGCGGCACCGACCGAGCCGACTTGGCCAGCTCTGCGATCAGCTCCGGCGGAAGCAGGCCGTCGGCCTCCACCAGTGATCCCGGCTCCTCACCCACACCGTCGACGGTGGCCTGCCCGGCGATCACATGAATGACGACCGGCGACGCTCCCGGACGGCCCCGCGCCGAACAGTCCGGGCGACCGCAGCGACAGCCCAGCCGGTCCGCCCGCGCCGCCAGCGCGCCCATCGCGTCGGCACGCCGCTGGCCAAGGTCGCGAGGATCGTGCTCGCACACCGTGGCGGCCAACGCATCCAGCGCCTTGTCCACAGCGCGGGCATCGGGGGTGAACAGGCTGCCGCGGATCTCCGACATACCGCCCTCGGCAAAGTCTTCGATGACGATCTCGCGTTCGGCCTGCCGCTCTCGGCGGCGCCGCACCGCATCCTTGTCGGCCTTGGCGACGATCTTGTCGATGCGCCCCGCCAGCCGGCTCAGGGTCAACGACGGCCAGCGAGCCACCTGGGCCGCGAGCTGACCGTCCACCGCCGCCAGCACGTCAGTGTCGGTGATCAGACCGGTGCGGTACACGATCGTCTGGAACAGTCGGATGTCGATATCGCCGGCCTTGAACACCTGCGCCACCTTGGGCAACTGTTCGCGCATCGCCCGCGCGTACCGCAGACGGCTCGCCGCCAGCCCCTGGCTGATCCGCAGGCCCGCGGCAATCTCGGCGGCCACCGCCGCCTCGGTGTCCACGGCCCACTGCGCGGTCTCGCCGCACTGGCTCAACCTCAGCGCGAACAACTCGCCGATTGCGGCCAGGTGCGCCGCGGCGGCCCGATTCTCCGCCCGCGCCGTGGCACAGATGTGTTCCACCAGGGCAGCCGATTCCGGCGTCTTGGCCGGATAGCGCCGCCGGAACCGCTCGTTGAGCCGGGCGATCGACTCCCCGGTGGGAACCGTCAACCCGGATTTGTCGAACATGCGTTCGATTGTAGCGACGGGGTCCGACAACAACGCTCCGCCGGCGTTCCGCGGATCAGTGCGCGGCAGCGTCCCAACTGCGCCCATAGCCGACCGCGACCTCCAGCGGCACGCTGAGCGGATAGGCGCTGCCCATCTTGTCGCGCACCAGGGCTTCCAGGGCCTCGCGTTCGCCGTCGGCCACCTCGAACAGCAACTCGTCATGCACCTGCAGCAGCATCCGCGACCGCAGGCCCGAACTCTTCAGCGCCCGGTCGACGTTGATCATCGCCACCTTGATGATGTCGGCGGCGCTGCCCTGGATCGGCGCGTTGAGCGCCGCCCGCTCCGCGGACTCCCGCACCTGGCGGTTGCTGCTGTCCAGCTCCGGCAGGTACCGGCGCCGGCCCAGCACCGTCGAGGTGTAGCCGTCCTTGCGGGCCTGCTCGACCACCTCGTGCAGGTAGTCGCGCACCCGGCCGAAGCGGTCGAAGTAGGCGTCCATCTGCTCTTTGGCCTCTTCGGTGGAGATCTTGAGCTGGGCGGCCAGCCCGTAGGCGCTCAGCCCGTACGCCAAGCCGTAGGACATCGCCTTGACCCGCCGACGCATGTCCGGGGTCACCTCGTCGATGGGCACCGAGAAGGCGCGCGACCCGACGAACGAGTGCAGGTCCTCACCGGTGTTGAACGCCTCGATGAGGCCGGCGTCCCCCGACAGGTGCGCCATGATGCGCATCTCGATCTGGCTGTAGTCGACGGTCATCAGCTCGGCGTAACCCTCGCCGACCACGAACCCGTCACGGATCTGCCGGCCGGCGTCGGTCCGGATCGGGATGTTCTGCAGGTTGGGTTCAGTGGACGACAACCGCCCGGTCGCCGCGATCGTCTGATTCAAGGTGGTGTGGATCCGGCCATCGGAGGCAACCGATTTGAGCAACCCGTCGACGGTCACCTTCAGCCGGGTGACATCGCGGTGGGTCAGCAGGTGCTCGAGGAACGGGTGGCCGGTCTTGTCGAACAACGACGCCAGCGCGTCGGCGTCGGTCGTGTAGCCCGTCTTGGTCTTCTTGGTCTTGGGCATGCCCAGCTCGTCGAAGAGCACCACCTGCAGTTGTTTGGGCGAGCCCAGGTTGATCTGCTTGCCGATCACCGCGTAGGCGGCCTCGGCGGCATCGCGAATCTGGTCACCGAACCGGCTCTGCAGCTGGCTCAGATGATCGAGGTCGACGCCGATACCGGCGTGCTCCAGCTCGGCCAGCACCTGCTGCAGGGGCAGCTCGATGTCGGCGAGCAGGCCGGCCGAATCGATGCGAGCCAGTTCGGTGTCGAGCGCGTCGGCCAGGTCGGTGACCGCCCGGGCCCGCAGAATAGCGGTCTGCACGGCCTGATCATCGACGCCGTCGGTGTCGTCGAGCAGCGAAAGCTGCTGCTGCTCATCGGTTTCAGCGCGCAGCTCCCGGCGCAGGTAGCGCACCGAGAGGTCATCGAGGCTGAAACTGCGCTGGCCGGGCCGCACCAGGTAGGCGGCCAGGGCGGTGTCGGCGGTGACGCCGTCCAACCTCCAGCCGCGCCCGGCCAGGTCGTGGATGGCCAGCTTGGCCTCGTGCAGCGCCTTGGGGTGGGCCGGGTCGGCCAGCCAAGCGGCCAGCGCGGCGTCGTCTTCGGCGGTCAGCGTCGCGGTGTCGATGTAGCCGCCCTCGCCGTCCGCCGAGGACAGGGCCAGGGCGGTGGCGTCGCTGTCGAAGCTGCGGTGGGTGCCGACGACGGCCAGCCCGGTGCGGCGACCGTCGGCGGCGTGCTGGGCCAGCCAGGACGCCACCGTCCCGGGTTCCAGGGCGCCACCGCGCACCTCGAAACCCTCCTCGGCCTCGGCCACCGTGCCGCCGGCGGTGGACAACGTCTCGAACAGCCGGTCGCGCAGCACCCGGAACTCGAGGTCGTCGAAGAGCTGATGGATCTGCTCGCGGTCCCAGGGCACCAGCCGCAGGGTGTCCGGGGTCTGGGCCAGCGGCACGTTGCGCACCAGGTCGGTCAGCTCACGATTGAGGATCACGCTGGAAAGGTTGGCGCGCAACGCATCTCCGACCTTGCCCTTGACGGTGTCGACGTGGTCCACCAGCCCCTGCAGGGACCCGTACTCCACGATCCACTTCGACGCCGTCTTCTCCCCCACCCCGGGGATACCCGGCAGATTGTCGCTGGGGTCGCCGCGCAGCGCCGCGAAGTCCGGGTACTGCGTCGGCGTCAAACCGTATTTCTCCACGACCGCGTCCGGGGTGAAGCGGGTCAGGTCGCTGACGCCCTTACGGGGGTAGAGCACGGTGATGTTCTCGTTGACCAGCTGCAGCGCGTCGCGGTCGCCGGTGACCACCAGCACCCGGTAGCCCTCGGCGTCGGCCTGGGTGGCCAGGGTGGCGATCAGGTCGTCGGCCTCGTAGCCGGGCTCGGACAAGCTGGTGATGCCCAGCGCGGCCAACACCTCTTTGGTGATGTCGATCTGGCCGCGGAACTCATCAGGAGTGCTCGAGCGGGTGGCCTTGTACTCCGGGAAGCGCTCGGAGCGGAAGGTCTGCCGGGAGACGTCGAACGCCGCGGCCACATGGGAGGGCGCCTCGTCGCGCAGCAGATTGATCAACATCGCGGTGAACCCGTAGACGGCGTTGGTGGTCAGTCCGCTGCGCGTCTTGAAGTTCTCCGCGGGAAGTGCGTAGAAGGCGCGGTACGCCAGCGAATTTCCGTCGAGAAGCAGCAGCGTCGGCTTGGTCTGGGTGTCTTGCGCAGCAGCGGTGGGGGCGGTCTGGGCTGGGCTCACGCAGACAACTCTAGGCACTGCCGCCGACGTCAGGTCAGCGGTCGCTCCTCGGTGACGTCGTACTCGGCGACCGCGGCCGAGAGGATCGCGGCGGCCTGCTCGTCGCCGGGCCCGCTGCCGCGGAACGCTTCCACCGCGGCCCGCGATTCCCACCGTTCGAAGATGTCGACGCGGCTCGGGTCGAGAAGATCGGCGGTGATCGCAAAGTCCAGGCATCCCGGTGCGCTGCGAGCCCGGAGCACGACGTCGCGGCACTGTTGCAGATAGCCGTCCCGCTGACCGGCATCCACCGTCAGATGTCCTGCGACGATCACCATTGCCGAAACCCTCCGTTTATGTCTCTGACCTCGCCACCATAGGCCGGAGCACCCGTCGGCCCGGTGACTGGAACACGTTTCAGTTACGCCGCCGGTGTTCGGTACGCTGACCGGGTGCCAGATGTAGCCTCGCAGCCCGCGATCGACGGGTGGTACGCCACCGACGACGCCGGCCTCCCCCACCTGATCGGCGCCAAGTGTCCGCAGTGCGGCACCTACGTGTTCCCGCCGCGTGAGAACAACTGCCCGAACCCGGCCTGCGACGGCGACACCCTGGAGCCCGTCGCACTGTCCCGGCGCGGCACCATCTGGAGCTACACCGAGAACCGGTACCTCCCGCCGGCCCCCTACCCGCCGAGCGACCCGTTCGAGCCGTTCGCGATCGCCGCGGTGGAACTGGCCGCCGAAGGCCTGATCGTGCTGGGCAAGGTGGTCGAGGGCACGCTGGCCGCGGACCTGAAGGTGGGCATGGAGATGGAACTGACCACCATGCCGCTCTACACCGACGACGACGGCGTCACGCGCACGGTTTACGCGTGGAAGAAGGTGGACTCCAATGGCTGAACCGCTGTACATCCTCGGTGCGGGCATGCACCCGTGGGGCAAGTGGGGCCGCGACTTCACCGAGTACGGCGTGGTCGCCGCCCGGGCCGCGCTGGCCGACGCCGGCCTGAACGCCCAGCAGATCCAGTTCATCGCCGGCGCGGACACCATCCGCAACGGCTACCCGGGCTTCATCGCCGGTTCGACGTTCGCCCAGAAGCTGGGCTGGAACGGGGTTCCGGTGTCGTCGAGCTACGCGGCCTGCGCCTCCGGTTCGCAGGCCCTGCAGAGCGCCCGTGCCCAGATCCTGGCCGGCTTCTGCGACGTGGCGCTGGTGATCGGCGCCGACACCACCCCCAAGGGCGCGTTCGCCCCGGTCGGCGGTGAGCGCAAGAACGACCCGGACTGGCAGCGTTTCCACCTGATCGGTGCGATGAACCCGGTCTACTTCGCATTGCTGGCGCGCCGCCGGATGGACCTCTACGGCGCCACCTCCGAGGACTTCGCCCAGGTCAAGGTCAAGAATTCGCGGCACGGCTTGTCCAACCCGAACGCCCGCTACCGCAAGGAAGCCGCGGTCGACGACGTGCTGGCCAGCCCGGTGGTCTCCGACCCGCTGCGCCAGCTCGACATCTGCGCCACCTCCGACGGTGCCGCGGCGCTGATCGTGGCCAGCGCGGAATTCGCCCGTAAGCACCTGGGTTCGCTCGAGGGTGTGCCGTCGGTGCGCGCGGTGTCCACCGTGACCCCCCGCTACCCGCAGCACCTGCCTGAATTGCCGGACATCGCAACCGATTCCACCGCGGTGGTGGCGGCACCGGAGCGGGTGTTCAAGGACCAAATCCTGGACGCCGCCTACGCCGAGGCCGGGATCGGCCCCGAGGACGTCAGCCTGGCCGAGGTCTACGACCTGTCCACCGCGCTGGAGATCGACTGGTACGAGCACCTGGGCCTGTGCGCCAAGGGTGAAGGCGAGCAGCTGCTGCGCAGCGGCGCCACCACGCTGGGTGGCCGGGTGCCGGTGAACCCGTCGGGCGGGCTGGCCTGCTTCGGTGAGGCGATCCCGGCGCAGGCGATCGCCCAGGTGTGCGAGCTGACATGGCAGTTGCGCGGTCAGGCCACCGGCCGGCAGGTCGAGGGCGCCACCGTGGGCGTGACGGCCAACCAGGGACTGTTCGGTCACGGCTCGTCGGTGATCGTCGCCCGCTAGCCCTCGGTCCGATGACCGAAACCGTCGTCGTCAAGGTCAAACCGGGCAGCCGCAAAGGCCCCCTGGTCGAGACCGATGACGACGGCCAGCTGACCGTCTACGTGCGCGAACCCGCCGTGGACGGCAAGGCCAACGCCGCCGCCATCCGGGTGCTGGCCGAGCATTTCGGGGTCCCGCGCAGCCGGGTGGAACTGGCGTCCGGCGCGGGAGCGCGAGTCAAGCGTTTCCGGATCGAGCGTTAGGCGCTCGCGCTAGGAACTGGCTTCGGCTTGCGGCAGCATCGATTCCAGCGCCGCGCGGGTGATCCGCCGAAACGCACGCTTGGGCCGGTTGGCGTCCAGAATGGCCACCTCCAGGGTGCCCGGACCCAGCTCGCGCGGCTCGGAACCATTGCCGGTGTCGGTCTGTTTGAGTGCGTTGACCGCGATGTGCAGCGCATCCGCCAGTTCCGCGTTCTCGGCGTACGACTCCTTGAGCGCGCTGGCGACCGGCTCGGTGGTGCCGCCCATCACCACGAAGTGCGGTTCGTCGGTGATCGACCCGTCGTAGGTGATGCGGTACAGCTCAGGCGCTTTCGTCTGGCCCGGGTAGGCGACGCCGGCAACGCACAACTCCACCTCATACGGCTTGGCCTGCTCGGTGAAGATGGTGCCCAGCGTCTGCGCGTAGACGTTGGCCAGCTGACGGGCGGTGACATCGCGCCGGTCGTAGGCGTATCCGCGGGTGTCGGCGAACTGGATGCCGCCGCGCCGCAGATTCTCGAACTCGTTGATCCGGCCAGCCGCCGCGAAACCCACCCTGTCGTAGAGTTCGCTGATCTTCTGCAGTGAGCGCGAAGGGTTTTCGGCCACGAACAACACGCCGTCGGCGTAGGCCAGGGCCACCACGCTCCGGCCGCGGGCGATACCTTTGCGCGCGAGCTCGCTGCGCTCGCGCATCGCCTGTTCGGGCGAGATGAAGTACGGGAAGCTCATTTCTTACCCCGCTTGGTCGCCGGTACCGGATCGCCTCCGCGCGTGCGGCTCTCGACCACCGCACGGGCCAGTTCGGCGATCCGATCCTCGGGGATCTCGACGGCGCCGTGGGCGTCGATGGCGACCGCCGTCGGGTAGATGCCACGCACCAGGTCCGGCCCGCCGGTGGCCGAGTCGTCGTCGGCGGCGTCGTAGAGCGCCTCGATGGCGACCCGCAGCGCGGAGTCCGAATCGGTGATCTGGTTGTAGAGCTTCTTGATGGACGACTTGGCGAACAGCGCGCCCGAGCCCACCGCCTGGTAGCCCTCGCTCTCGACGTTCCAGCCGCCGGCGGCGTCGAACGACACGATGCGCCCCGCAGCCTGCGGGTCTTCGGCATCGATGTCATAACCGGCCAGCAGCGGCAGAGCCACCAAGCCCTGCAGCGCGGCGCCGAGGTTGCCGCGCACCATGGTCGACAACCGGTTGACCTTGCCGGCGAATGTCAGCGGGACGCCTTCGAGCTTCTCGTAGTGCTCGAGTTCGACCGCGTAGAGCCGGGCGAACTCGACGGCGATCGCCGCGGTTCCGGCGATACCTGTGGCGGTGTACTCGTCGGTGACGTACACCTTCTGCACATCGCGGCCGGCGATCATGTTGCCCTGCGTGGAACGCCGGTCGCCGGCGATGACGACCCCGCCCGGATACGTCAGCGCCACGATGGTGGTGCCGTGCGGCAGCTGCTCACCGGCACCGCCGGGGATGGCGGCGCCGGTCGGCAGCAGCTCCGGAGCCTGCAGCCGCAGGAACTCCGAGAACGAGGACAGCCCTACACCGGTGAGCGAAAGTGCGGGAAGTGCTGAATTGAGGGGCAGACGATCACGCGACAGCCAGGTCACTGGCCGCCCTTTTGGACGTAGGCGCGCACGAAGTCCTCGGCGTTCTCCTCCAGCACGTCGTCGATCTCATCCAGCAGGTCATCGGTGTCCTCGGTGAGCTTCTCCCGGCGTTCCTGGCCCGCCGCAGTGCTTCCGGTGAGATCGTCGTCGTCTCCGCCGCCGCCGCGCTTGGTCTGCTCCTGAGCCATTGCTGCCTCCTGAATCTCGTCGGCCGCGCATCACCGCTTCCAGTTTCTCCACCCTACCGGTCAGCGCCGACGTTGCCGGGGTCTAGGTAGTGAGTTGCTGGACCAGTTCGGCCGCACTGTCCACCGAGTCCAGCAGTGCCCCGACGTGCGCCTTACTGCCACGCAGCGGCTCCAGCGTCGGGATCCGGACCAGCGAATCCCCGCCCAGGTCGAAGATCACCGAGTCCCAGCTCGCGGCGGCGATGTCGGCCCCGAACCGGCGCAGGCACTCGCCCCGGAAATAAGCGCGAGTGTCAGTCGGAGGGTTGTCGACCGCCGCCAGCACCTGTTGCTCGGTGATCAGGCGCCGCATCGAGCCCCGCGCGACCAGGCGGTTGTACAGGCCCTTGTCCAGCCGCACATCGGAGTACTGCAGGTCGATCAGGTGCAGCCGGGGCGCCGACCAGCTCAGGTTCTCGCGTTGCCGGAAGCCCTCCAGCAGACGCAGCTTCGCCGGCCAGTCCAGCAGATCCGCACACTCCATCGGATCGCGCTCCAGCTGATCGAGCACCCTGGCCCAGGTCTCGATGATGTCGGTGGCGCGCGGATCCGGATCGCGGGTCTCGACCAGCTTGGCCACTCGCTCCAGGTAGATCCGTTGCAGCGCAAGGCCAGTCATCTCACGGCCGTCCGCCAGCGCGACGGTCGCCCGCAGCGTCGGGTCCCGGCTGATCACATGCACCGCCCGCACCGGCCGGGCCAACACCAGATCGCTGAGATCGATCCCGTGCTCGGCCCCCTCCTCGATCAGGTCCAGGACCAGCGCGGTGGTGCCCACCTTGAGGTAGGTCGACGTCTCGGCGAGGTTGGCGTCGCCGATGATGACGTGCAGCCGGCGGTATTTGTCGGCGTCGGCGTGCGGTTCGTCGCGGGTGTTGATGATGCCGCGCTTGAGCGTGGTCTCCAGGCCCACCTCGACCTCGATGTAGTCGGCGCGCTGGGAGAGCTGAAAGCCCGGCTCGTCGCCGGCCGGGCCCAGCCCGACGCGCCCGGAACCGGTGACCACCTGCCGCGACACCAGGAAGGGGGTCAGGCCGGAGATGATCGCCGAGAAGGGCGTCTGCCGGCTCATCAAGTAGTTCTCGTGGGTGCCGTAGGAGGCGCCCTTGTTGTCGATGTTGTTCTTGTACAGCTGCAGCTTGGCCGCGCCCGGAACGCTGGCCACATAGCGGGCGGCGGCCTCCATGACACGCTCACCGGCCTTGTCCCAGATGACCGCGTCCAGCGGGTCGGTGACCTCGGGCGCGGAGTATTCGGGATGCGCGTGGTCGACATAGAGCCGCGCGCCGTTGGTGAGGATCATGTTGGCCGCGCCGACCTCGTCGGCGTCGATGATCGGCGGCGGCCCGCTCGAGCGGCTCAGGTCGAAGCCACGGGCGTCTCGCAGCGGCGATTCCACCTCGTAGTCCCAGCGGGTGCGCTTGGCACGCGGTATTCCCGCGGCGGCCGCGTAGGCCAGGACCGCCTGAGTGGACGTGAGAATCGGGTTGGCTGTCGGGTCCGACGGCGAAGCGATGCCGTACTCGACCTCGGTCCCGATGATCCGCTGCATACGGTTCAGCCTAAAGGGGTGCGCGAGTGCTCGAGGAACGAGACCGGTACAGGTGTTGACGCTGGCTTGGGCCGGTGGCTAATTTCACTCGATGCCCGCCGAATAACCACCGACGTATCCGGCAGACGTTACGGCGAGGTGCTGCTCGTCGAGGTAGGCGAGTCCGGTCCGCGCGCCACCGTCTACAACACTTTCCCGCTCAACGACTGCCCCGCCCAGCTGTGGTCCGCGCTGGACCCGCAGGTCATCGCGGCCGAGCACGGTGCGGCCATGGTGCTGCTCAACGGCCCGCGCTACTGGCTGATGAACACCATCGAAAAGGCGCCGCAGGGCCCGCCGGACACCGCCACCTTCGGCGGCATCGACATGATCCGGCAGGCCGAGGTGGCGCTGTCGTCGATGAATCCGGGGCCCTACACCGTCAATGAGGTGGACCGGCATGCGGTGTTCGTCTTCGATGCCGGCGAACAGATCTACGAGCTGATCGACCCCGACGGGCGCCGCTGGGTGATGCAGACCTGGAGCCAGGTGGCCGACCCCACCCTCTCGCGAGAGGACCTCGCCGGCCTGGCCGGCCGGCTCAACCTGCCACCCGGCTGGAGTTACCAAACGCGCGTGTTGACCAGCCCACTGCGCGTGGACACCGCAGCCCAAGCCGCCCGGGTGCTACAGGACGACCTGACCAACAGCTACTCGCTGCACAGCGGTTAGCAGCTACAGGTACTGGCCCAGGTTGGACTCGGTGTCGATCGCCCGGCTGGCGCTGGAGCTCTTGCCGGTGACCAGGGTGCGGATGTAGACGATCCGCTCCCCCTTCTTGCCCGAGATCCGCGCCCAGTCATCGGGATTGGTGGTGTTGGGCAGATCCTCGTTCTCGGCGAACTCATCGACGATCGAGTCCAGCAGGTGCTGGATGCGCAGACCGGGCTGACCGGTCTCCAGCACCGCCTTGATGGCGTTCTTCTTGGCTCGGTCCACGACGTTCTGGATCATGGCCCCGGAGTTGAAGTCCTTGAAGTACATGACCTCTTTGTCACCGTTGGCGTAGGTGACCTCCAGGAACCGGTTGTCGTCGATCTCGGCGTACATCCGGTCGACGACCTTCTCGATCATCGCCTTGATGCAGGCCCCGCGGTCCCCGCCGAACTCGGCGAGGTCATCGGCGTGCACCGGCAGGGTCTCGACCAGGTACTTCGAGAAGATGTCTTGCGCGGCTTCGGCATCCGGGCGCTCGATCTTGATCTTCACGTCGAGGCGGCCGGGCCGCAGGATCGCCGGGTCGATCATGTCCTCACGGTTGGAGGCGCCGATCACGATGACGTTCTCCAGCCCCTCCACACCGTCGATCTCGCTGAGCAGCTGCGGCACCACCGTGGTCTCCACGTCCGAGGAGACACCGGTGCCGCGGGTGCGGAAGATCGAGTCCATCTCGTCGAAGAACACGATGACCGGCGTGCCCTCCGAAGCCTTCTCGCGGGCCCGCTGGAAGATCAGCCGGATGTGGCGTTCGGTCTCTCCGACGAACTTGTTCAGCAGCTCAGGGCCTTTGATGTTGAGGAAGTACGACTTCGCCTCGTGGGCGTCGTCGCCGCGCACCTCGGCCATCTTCTTGGCCAGCGAGTTGGCCACCGCCTTGGCGATCAGTGTCTTACCGCAGCCGGGCGGCCCGTAGAGCAGCACCCCTTTGGGCGGACGCAGCGCGTACTCGCGGTAGAGATCCTTGTGCAGGAACGGCAGTTCCACCGCGTCGCGGATCTGCTCGATCTGGCGCGTCAGCCCACCGATGTCGCCGTAGCTGACATCGGGAACCTCTTCGAGCACAAGATCTTCGACCTCGGCCTTGGGAATGCGCTCGAAGGCGTAGCCGGCCTTGGTGTCCACCAGCAGCGAGTCACCGGGGCGCAGCTTGCGGGGGCGCCGATCATCGGACATCCCATCCGGGTTGCTGTCCGGAAGGTCCGCGGCCACCAGGGGTTCGGCGAGCCAGACGATGCGCTCCTCGTCGGCGTGGCCGACAACCAGTGCGCGGTGCCCGTCGGAGAGGATTTCGCGCAGCGTGGATATTTCGCCGACCGATTCGAAATTCCCGGCCTCGACGACCGTCAGCGCTTCGTTGAGCCGGACCGTCTGGCCCTTCTTCAACGTCGACAGGTCGATATTGGGCGAGATGTTCAGCCGCATCCGCCGGCCCGAGGTGAACACGTCGACGGTGTCGTCGTCGTGGCTGCCCAGCAGCACGCCGTAGCCGCTGGGCGGCTGGCCGAGCCGGTCGACCTCCTCGCGCAGCGCCAACAGCTGCTGACGCGCTTCCTTGAGGGTGTCCATCAGCTTGCTGTTTCGCGTGGTCAGGGCGTCGATGTGCGCTTCGAGCTGACGGACGTCGCGGCCCACGCGGGCGGTTTCCCGGGGCGAGCTCTCGACCTGTGCGCGCAGCATCGCGGCCTCGCGGCGGAGCTCTTCCAACTCGGCGAAGTCGTCGCCCGCTGTGCCCGGTCCCCCGGGCGCGTCGAAGGCCTCCGGCCGCGGCGACTCTTCTCCCATGTTGCTCATGGTGCGCTCCTTTCCCGAACTGGAAGTTGAAGCGACGGGTACCTCAACGCTACCGGCCATTGTGCATTCGCGGGGCGAGCGGCAATCCGACACTCCGTCTGCGCTGCTAGCCTCGCTCTCAAATCGGGTGATCAAGAACGACGAAGAAAGGATCCCAGTGAAGACGAAATCCCTAGCCACACGTCTGGCGGCGATCGCGGCCATCGGCGCGGCGGCCGCGGCTGTGAACTCTCTGGCAACACCGGCACCGGCCGCCGCGCAGGCCCCGACGACGGTGTTCTTCGCCCCATTGCCGCTGAACCCTGCCGCCGCAGTGCCCGCCGCCGAGGAACTGGCGGGGGTGCTCAACACGCTGGCCGACCCCAACCTCCCCGCCGTCGGGAAGTCGCACCTCGTTGAAGGTGGCCTCGGCGGACCGGAGTCGTCGATTCTGGACCGCCGGCTCAAGAAGGCCGCGCAGAACGGCGCCCTCCCGCTGTCGATCAGTGTGGCCAATGTCGCACCGGCGGGCCCGGGCGCGGCCAGTGCCGACGTCACTGCGTCGTCGCCGAAGCTGGAGCCGCACACGGTCAATCTCACCTTCGTCGACCAGGGCGGCTGGAAGCTGTCCCGGGCGTCGCTGCTGTCGCTGTCCCAGCTGACATCGAGCTGACCGCAGGCCCGATGCACCGGCACCGCCTCGCCGTTTCCGCCGCGCTCGCGGCGGTGCTGGTGCTGGCGGGCTGCGGCCAGAAGCCGGGGCCGCAGCCCGAGGCCGAGTCTGCACCGGTTCCGGTGACGTCGACGACGGTGCCCGTGCCGGCGGCCGAGTCGGCGCTGCCGGCCCCCGAGGCACTGACCGATGTGCTCTACCGGCTGGCGGACCCCGAGGTGCCCGGCACCGACAAGCTGGTGCTCGTCGAGGGCGCCAAACCCGCCGACGCCGCGACCATCGACAAGTTCGCCACCGTGCTCAAGGACGGCGGATATCTGCCGTTGAGCCTGCAGGCCGACGGCATCGGCTGGTCGGACCGCTCCCCGGGCCACGTGACCGCCGACGTCACCGTCGAAACGGCCAACCCCGACACCGGCACGTTCTTCTTCCCCATGGAGTTCACCCCGAACCACGGCGACTGGCAGCTGTCGCAGGCCACCGCCAAATCCCTGCTGGCGTTCGGCAACGCCCGCACCGGCAGCACCGAACCGGCGCCGCCGCCCTGACGATGTGGATCGGCTGGCTGGAATTCGACCTGTTGCTCGGTGACGTGCGTTCGCTCAAGCAGAAGCGCTCGGTGGTGCGCCCCATAGTCGCGGAGTTACGCCGCAAGCTCGACGTGGCGGCGGCCGAGACGGGATCGCCGGATCTGTACCGGCGCAGCGGAATCGGCGTGTCGGCGGTCTCCGGCGACCACGGCCACCTGGTGCAGATCCTGGACGCGGCCGAGCGGCTGGTGGCGGCCCGCCCGGAGATCGAGCTGCTCTCGGTGCGCCGCGGACTGAGCCGCAGCGACGACTGACGGTCCCCGAACGCTACGGACGGCCGCGCTTGCGCCCCAACCGAGTCGGGGTGACGGTGCCCGGAGCCAGTCGGCGAGCGCAGACCAGGAACGCGGTGTGGCCGCGCATCGCGTGCTGCGGGCGCACCGCCAGGCCGACCACGTTCCAGCCGCGCTGCATGGTCTCCCAGGACCGCGGCTCGGTCCAGCACTGCTGTTCGCGCAGCGCCTCGTTCACCTGGGAGAGCTGGGTGACGGTGGCGACGTAGATCACCAGCACCCCGCCGGGGATCAGCAGCCGCGCCACGGTGTCGAGGACTTCCCAGGGCGCCAGCATGTCCAGCACCACCCGATCGATCGATCCATCGGGCAGGTCGGCGTCGGCCACGTCGCCCATCACCAGCTGCCAGTTGTCGGGCTGGCCCCCGAGGAAGGTCTCGACGTTGGCACGGGCATGCACGGCATGGTCGTCGCGCAGCTCGTAGGAGATCACCTTGCCCGCCGGCCCGACCGCCCGCAGCAGCGACAGCGTCAGGGCTCCCGAACCCGCCCCGGCCTCGAGCACCCGCGCGCCCGGGAAGATGTCGCCCTCGTGGATGATCTGCGCGGCATCCTTGGGGTAGATGACCTGGGCGCCGCGCGGCATCGACATCACGTAGTCGACCAGCAGCGGCCGCAGCACCAGGAACGCGTCGCCGTTGGCGGACTTGACCACGCTGCCGTCGGGCAACCCGATCACCGCGTCGTGGGGAATGGCCCCGCGATGGGTGTGGAAGTCACCGCCGGGCACCAGCACGGTGGTGTAGCGCCGCCCCTTGGCGTCGGTGAACTGGGCCCGATCGCCCGCCTGAAAGATCCCGGATTCGGACACAGCCGTCCACCCTACGCAGCGTGTTCGCGGCGGGTTGTCGGCGCCTGCCCGTAGTGTTCCCGGGTATGAGCAGGCCGGCACTGTCCCCGTCCCGGGCGGCCGACTTCAAGCAGTGTCCGCTGCTGTACCGCTTCCGGGCCATCGATCGGCTGCCGGAACCACCCTCGACCGCCCAGCTGCGCGGCTCGGTGGTGCACGGCGCGTTGGAGCGCCTGTACGCCCTGCCGGCGGCCCAGCGCGGCCCCGAGACCGCCCAGGGCCTGGTGGCCCCGGCCTGGGAACAGCTGCTCGACGCCGCGCCGGACTGCGCCGCCGGCCTCGATGCCGAGCAGCTCATGGCCGAGGCACGCAAGCTGCTGGCCGGCTACTACCGGCTGGAGGATCCCCGCCGCTTCGACCCGCAGAGCTGCGAGCAGCGGGTGGAGGTCGAGCTGGCCGACGGCACCCTGCTGCGCGGATTCGTCGACCGCATCGACGTCGCGGCGAGCGGCGAACTGCGGGTGGTCGACTACAAGACCGGTAGGGCTCCGGCGGCGGCGGGGAGGCTTCCCGGCGCCGAGTCGAAGGCGCTGTTTCAGATGAAGTTCTACGCCGTGGCGCTGTTGCGCTCCCGCGGCGTGCTGCCCGCACGGCTGCGGCTGATCTACCTGGCCGACGGGCAACTGCTGGACTACGCGCCAGATCACGGCGAGCTGCTGCGGTTCGAGAAGATCTTGGTCGCGATCTGGCGTGCCATCCAAACCGCCGGTGCCACCGGAGATTTCCGGCCACAGCCGTCACGCCTGTGCGACTGGTGCGCACACCGTGCGCTGTGTCCGGCCTTCGGCGGGACACCGCCCCCCTACCCCGGCTGGCCGGCGGACAGCGCGGCGTGACCGGCAGCTACTACCACCGGGCAAGCGGTGCGGGCCCAGACGACGTGGTCTACCGGCCTACTGACCTGACCCGCAGCAACTGGGGCCTGCTCCAGCACGGTTCACCGCCGCTGGCCCTGCTCACCCGCGAGATCGAGCACCTGCTCGCCGGATCGGATCAGCGGGTGGCCCGGCTGAGCCTGGACATCCTGGGGGCCGTCCCGCTGGCCCCGGTACGGGTGGCGGCGCGGGTGCAGCGGCCGGGCCGGCGGATCCGGCTGCTGGAGGCCGAGATGCTCAGCTGTGACGACGACCGGCCGGTGGCGCGGCTGAGCGCCTGGGCGCTGGCCACCTCCGACACCGCCGCGGTGACCAGCGACCGGCACGCGCCCCTTGCCAGCGTGCCGCCGCTGCCACTGCCGGACTGGTTCGCCCAGGCCAGCGGGTACGCCGAGTCGGTGACGTGGCGCGTGCAGCCCGACGCGCCCGACGGCTCGGCGATCGCCTGGCTGAGCCCGCAGGTGTCCCTGGTGGACGACGAGCCGACCACCGCGCTGCAGCGGCTGGCGATGGTGGTGGACTCCGCGAACGGCGTTGGCGCCGCACTGGACGTCGACGAGTACCTGTTCATGAACACCGACACCGTGGTACACCTGCACCGGTTGCCGACCGGGACGGAATTCGGCCTGCGGGCCCGCGCCTCCATCGGGCCGGACGGGGTGGGGGTCACCACCGCGGAGCTGTTCGACCATGACGGATTCGTCGGGACATCCGCGCAGGCGTTGTTGGTGCAGCGGCGCTGACCTCTCAGACCACCGCGGTCAACGCGGCGATCGCGAAACCGCCCAGCACCGCGATGGCGTCCTCCGCCAATGCGATCGGCAGATCGCGGCCGCCGTTGGCGGCAACAAGGCGCTGGCGTACCCGGAAACCGACCAGGGTGCCGATCACCGCACCGATGATGCCCGCACCGAGTGCCGTCCAGGTGTAATTCCAGGCCGTGCCGAGCACCGCGCCGGCGAATCCACCCAGGACCAGCCGCGCGCCGAACTGCACGGGCACCGTGCGCGCCGGCGTGCTGGGCAGCTGGTCGGTGATGAGTTCACCGACCGCCAGCAGCGTCAGGATGGTGACGGTCACCGGATGGGTCAGCCACTCGGCCCACGACCCGTTCAAATTGATCCAGTGCAGCACGGCGGCCCAGGCCATGACGGCCGGCGCAGTGAACGCGCGCAGCCCGGCAACGGCGCCGATGAACAGCGCGAGTACCAGCACGATGAAATGCGTCACCACTACCTCCCGGGCCAGTCGAGCCGACCACCGGACGCTAACACGGGTGGCGCGTCAGCTACCGGGACTGCTCAAAATCGGCAGAACCTGATATCCGAGGCCAGGATGGCTTTCGCGCCGATCGCGGCCAGCTCGTCCATGATCGCGTTGACCCCGCGCCGCGGCACCAGGGCGCGCACCGCCGCCCAGTCCGGGTCGGCGAGTGGGGCGATGGTCGGTGATTCCAGGCCCGGGGTGATCGCCGTGGCCTGGTCGAGCACCACACGCGGGCAGTCGTAGTCCAGCATCAGATACTGCTGGCCGAACACCACGCCCTGCACCCGGGCGGCCAGCTGATCGCGGGCGGCGGCGGTTTCGGAGCTGCGGCCGTTGGGCTGGGCACCCTCGATCAACACCGCCTCGGAGTCGCACAGGGACTCACCGAAGGCCACCAGGCCGTGCTGGCGCAGCGTGCGCCCGGAGCCGACCACGTCGGCGATCGCGTCGGCGACCCCCAGCTGGATCGAGATCTCCACCGCCCCGTCGAGCCGGATGACGGTGGCCTCGATGCCCTTGGCGGCCAGGTCGCGGCGAACCAGGTTCGGATAGGCGGTGGCGATGCGCTTGCCGGCCAGGTCCGCGGCGACCCAGTCGCGCCCGGCCGGGGCGGCGTAGCGGAACCGTGAGGATCCGAATCCCAGCGCCAGCCGTTCGGCCACCGGGGCCCCCGACTCGGCCGCCAGGTCGCGACCGGTGATCCCGAAGTCGAGTTCGCCGGAGCCGACGTAGATCGCGATGTCCTTCGGTCGCAAGAAGAAGAACTCGACCTTGTTGACCGGATCGAGGACCGTCAGGTCCTTGGCGTCGGTGCGGCTGCGGTAGCCGGCCTCCGACAGCATTTCCGCGGCAGCTTCACTGAGCGCGCCCTTGTTGGGCACCGCGACACGCAACATGCTCACAGCTTTCTGTACACGTCGGACAGCGTCAGCCCGCGCGAGATCATCAGCACCTGGGTCCAATACAACAGCTGACTGATCTCACCGGCCAGCGCGTCGTCGGACTCGTGCTCGGCGGCCAGCCACACCTCGCCGGCCTCCTCCAGGATCTTCTTGCCGACGGTGTGCACCCCGGCGTCCAGGGCTGCCACGGTGGCGCTGCCGGCCGGGCGGGTGGCGGCGCGCTCGCCGAGCTCGGCGAACAGCTCCTCGAAGGTCTTCACGAGCAGCGATTGTTTCATGCGACCTCAGGAGGGGTCACGTGGGTTTCCGGCGGAGGCCGGTTGCGAGTCGGCCAGCCGGACGCAGATCTGGTGCAGGTCTGCCAGTCCGAGCCCACGCAGCGACGTCACCTGGTGGCGCCGGGCACCGCCCGGCACCGGCAGCGCATTGGGCACCACCAGTACCGGGCAACCCGCTGCCTCGGCCGCGGCGGCCCCCGTCGGCGAGTCCTCCACGGCCAGACACCAGCGCGGGTCCAGCTCCAGCAGCTGCGCGGCACGCAGGTAGGGGTCCGGCGCCGGCTTGCCCGCGGGCACCTCGTCGCCGCAGACCACGGCCGAGAAGTAGTGCCGGCCGATGCTGCCCAGCGCCCGCTCGGCCAGCATGCGCGGCGTGTTGGTCACCAGCGCCGTCGGCACCGCCGCGGCGGCCAGCGCCTCGAGCAGGTCCTGTGCGCCGTCGCACCAGGGCAGGCCCGCGTCGAACAGCTCTCCGGTGTAGTCGTGCAGCCAGCGCGCCGATGCCGCCATGGCTGCCGGGTCGGGCGGCAGGCCGAGGTCGTCGTAGACGATCCGCATGGTGTTCTCGGCGCAGCCACCGACCGTCGCGGCCCGGACCTCCGGCGTCAAGACCCCGCCGAGGCGGTCATAGAGCGCTTCCATGGCGACATCCCACAGCTTTTCGGAGTCGACAAGGGTGCCGTCCATGTCGCAGAGCACCGCGCGCAGCACAGTCATTGCAGAATCGTGTCCCCCGGCCCGGTAGGGCTCAGTCCTCCGGGTTGTAACCGAGGTTGGGCGCCAGCCAGCGCTCGGCCTCGGTCAGAGTCCAGCCTTTGCGCCTGGCGTAGTCGGCGACCTGGTCCTGGGCCAACCGGCCGACCACGAAGTACTGCGACTGCGGGTGCGCGAAATACCAGCCGCTGACCGCGGCGCCGGGCCACATCGCCATCGACTCGGTCAGTTCGATGCCGGTGCGCGCCTGCACGTCCATCAGCTTCCACAGCGTCGCCTTCTCGGTGTGCTCCGGGCAGGCCGGGTAGCCGGGCGCGGGGCGGATGCCCTGGTACTTCTCGGCGATCAGCGCCTCGTTGTCCAGGTGCTCGCTGGGCACAAATCCCCAGAACTCCGTGCGAACCCGCTGGTGCATCCGCTCGGCGAACGCCTCCGCCAGCCGGTCGGCGATCGACTCCAGCAGGATGGCGCTGTAGTCGTCGAGGGCGGCTTTGAACTCCGCGATCTTCTCGCCGCTGCCCAGGCCCGCGGTGACGGCGAAGGCGCCGACGTAGTCCCGGAGGCCCGTTTCTTTGGGGGCGATGTAGTCGCCCAACGACCGGTTCGGGACGCCTTGGCGGTGCTCGCCCTGCTGGCGCAGGTTGTGCAGCGTGGCCAGCACCTGGGTGCGGGTCTCATCGGTGTAGAGCTCGATGTCGTCGCCGACCGCGTTGGCCGGGAAGAACCCGATCACGCCGTTGGCGGTCAGCCACTTCTCTTTGATCAGGGTGTCCAGCATTTCCTGGGCGTCGTCGTAGAGCTTGCGGGCAGCCTCGCCCGAGGCCGGATTGTTGAGGATGTCGGGGAAGCGGCCCTTCATCTCCCAGGCATTGAAGAACGGCTGCCAGTCGATGTATTCGCGCAGTTCGGCGAGGTCGTAGTTGTGGAACTCCCGCACCCCCAGCCCCTGGGCCGGCACCGGCGGCGTGTAGCCGTCCCATTCGATGGGCGTCCGGTTCGCGCGGGCCTTCTCCAGCGTCACCATCGGCCGCTCGTTCTTCTGGGCGTGCCGTTCCCGCAGGGACGCGTAGTCGGCCTCGGTGGCCTCCAGCAGCGCCGGCCGCTGCTTGTCGTCGAGCAGCGCGGCGGCGACGGGCACCGAGCGGGACGCATCCTTGACCCAGACCACCGGGCCGCTGCGGCGCGGCGAAATCTTGACCGCGGTGTGGGCCCGCGAGGTGGTCGCCCCGCCGATCAGCAGCGGGATCTTCATGCCTTCGCGTTCCATCTCGACAGCGAAGTTGACCATCTCGTCCAAGGACGGCGTGATCAGGCCGGACAGACCGATGATGTCGGCGTCGTGTTCCTTCGCCGCGTCCAGGATCTTCTGGGCGGGCACCATCACCCCGAGGTCGATCACCTCGTAGTTGTTGCACTGCAAGACGACTCCGACGATGTTCTTGCCGATGTCGTGGACGTCGCCCTTCACGGTCGCCATGACGATCGTGCCGTTGGTGTCCTTGTCCTCGGTGGTGCCGGCCGCTTCCTTCTCCGCCTCGATGTAGGGCAGCAGGTAGGCCACGGCCTTCTTCATCACGCGGGCCGACTTGACCACCTGGGGCAGAAACATCTTGCCCGCGCCGAACAGGTCGCCGACCACGTTCATGCCGTCCATCAGCGGGCCCTCGATCACCTCGATCGGCCGGCCGCCCGCGGCGGCGATCTCGGCCCGCAGTTCCTCGGTGTCGGCGTCGACGTGCGCGTCGATGCCCTTGACCAGGGCATGGGTGATGCGCTCACGCACCGGAAGGCTGCGCCACTCGGCGGCGGCGGGATCTTCGGCCTTCTCGGAGGTGTTGAACCGTTCGGCGATCTCCAGCAGCCGCTCGGCTGCATCCTCGCGACGGTTCAGGACGACGTCTTCGATCCGGTCCCGCAGTTCGGGGTCGATCGAGTCGTAGGGCACCAGCGCGCCGGCGTTGACGATGCCCATGTCCAAACCGGCCTTGATGGCGTGGAACAGGAACACCGCGTGGATCGCCTCACGAACCGGGTTGTTGCCCCGGAACGAGAACGACACGTTCGAGATACCGCCGGAGATGTGCACCCCGGGAAGGTTTTTCTTGATCCACGCGCAGGCCTCGATGAAGTCGATCCCGTAGGTCGCGTGCTCCTCGATGCCGGTCGCCAGCGCGAAACAGTTCGGGTCGAAGATGATGTCCTCGGCCGGGAAGCCGACCTGCTCGGTCAGGATGCGGTAGGCGCGTCCGCAGATCTCCTTGCGGCGCTCCAGGTTGTCGGCCTGCCCCTGCTCGTCGAAAGCCATCACGACCACGGCGGAGCCGTACTTGCGGCACAGCCGTGCCTCGCGGATGAACTTCTCCTCGCCCTCCTTCATGGAGATCGAGTTGACGATCGGCTTGCCCTGTACGTTCTTCAGGCCCGCCTCGATGACCTCCCACTTGGAGGAGTCGATCATCACCGGGACGCGGCTGATGTCCGGCTCGGTCGCGATCAGTTTGGTGAACCGGTCCATGGCGGCGACGCCGTCGATCATGCCTTCGTCCATGTTGATGTCGATCACCTGCGCACCGACCTCGACCTGCTGCAACGCCACCGACAGGGCGGTGTCGTAGTCCCCGGCCTTGATCAGGTTGCGGAACCGGGCGGAACCGGTGATGTTGGTGCGTTCACCGATGTTGACGAACAGCGACTCGTCGGTGATGTTGAGCGGTTCCAGGCCCGCGAGTCGGGTGGCCACCTCGATCGTGGGCAGCTCACGCGGCGGCTTGCCCTCGACGACCTGGGCGATGGCGGCGATGTGCGGCGGCGCCGTGCCGCAACACCCCCCCACGAGGTTGACCAGGCCGGCGTCGGCGAAGTCGGCGATGTAGCCGGCCTGTCGCTCCGGGGTCTCCTCGTACTCGCCGAAGGCATTGGGCAGACCGGCGTTCGGATAGCAGGAGACATAGGTGTCCGCGATCCGCGCCATCTCGGCGATGTAGGGCCGCATCTCCGGTGCACCCAAGGCACAGTTGAGGCCCACCGCGATCGGCTTCGCATGCCGGATCGAGTTCCAGAACGCCTCGGTGACCTGACCCGACAACGTGCGACCGGACGCATCGGTGATGGTGCCGGAGATGATGACCGGCCAGCGGCGCCCGCGGTCCTCGAACAGCGTCTCGACGGCGAACACCGCGGCCTTGGCGTTGAGCGAGTCGAAGATCGTCTCGATGATGAGGATGTCGGCACCACCGTCGACGAGGCCGTTGGCGGCCTCAAGATAAGCGGCCACCAGCTGGTCGTAGGAGACGTTGCGGGCCCCGGGGTCGTTGACGTCGGGCGAGATCGACGCCGTGCGCGTCGTGGGCCCGATGGCGCCGGCGACGTACCGGGGCTTGTCCGGTGTGCTGAACTCATCGGCCGCCTTGCGCGCCAGGGCGGCGCCCGCGTAATTCAGCTCGTAGCTCAAGTCGACCATGTCGTAGTCGGCGAGCGAGACCGCGTTGGCGTTGAAGGTGTTGGTCTCCAGGATGTCGGCGCCCGCCTCGAGGTATTCGCGATGAATGCCCTCGATGATCTCCGGCTGCGTCAGGGTGAGCAGATCGTTGTTGCCCTGCAGCGCAGTCGGCCACTCGGTGAATCGGTCGCCGCGGTAGCCCGCCTCATCGGGGCGGTCACGCTGAATCGCCGTGCCCATCGCGCCGTCGATCACCATGATGCGCCGGTTTAGAGCAGCAGTCAGCTCGTCGGTGCAGTCAGGCCGGATGTTGGGCTCAAAGGCAGTCACGCGGGCTCCTTCCTTGGCGGAAGGCGTCCTTAACTCTGCCGAGCGTGGCGGCCACCGGCAGATAACCGGCGAACCGTTGCAACGCCTCTCGACGCCCGAAAGTCTACGTCGTCATCCGGGCGCCGGGACAAAGGGTCCGACCAAGGCGCCGACGCGGCCGGTAGGAGTACAAGCCTTGTGCCAAGCGCACGTCGTAGGCTGATTCCGTGACCCGACCGGATGACGGCACCGTTCTTCCCGAACTGCACGACACCATCGTGGTGGCGGCGTTCGAGGGCTGGAATGACGCCGGCGACGCCGCCAGCGACGCCGTCCAGCATCTCCAGGAGATCTGGGGCGCGCGGCTGATCGTCGAAATCGACGACGAGGACTACTACGACTACCAGGTGAATCGACCGGTGATCCGCCAACTCGACGGCGTCACCCGCGAGCTGGTGTGGCCCTCGATGCGGATCTCGCACTGCCGGCCGCCGGGCAGCGACCGCGACATCGTGCTGATGCACGGCGTCGAGCCCAACATGCGCTGGCGGTCGTTCTGCGCGGAGCTGCTCGGGATCATCGACCACCTCGACGTGGACACCGTGGTGATCCTGGGGGCGTTGCTGGCCGACACACCGCACACCCGCCCGGTGCCGGTGTCCGGGGCGGCGTATTCGGCGGAGTCGGCCGCCCGGTTCGGGCTGACCGAGACCCGCTACGAGGGGCCGACCGGCATCACCGGGGTGTTCCAGGACGCCTGCGTGGCCGCCGGGATTCCCGCGGTCACCTTCTGGGCGGCGGTGCCGCACTACGTGTCACAGCCGCCCAACCCCAAAGCCACCGTCGCCCTGCTACGACGGGTGGAGGACGCCCTGGACGTGGAGGTTCCGTTGGGCGACCTGCCGGCGCAGGCCGAGGAGTGGGAACGGGCGGTCAGCGAGATGGCCAGCGAGGACGACGAGATCGCCGACTATGTGACCGCGCTGGAAGAGCGCGACGCCGAGGTCGACATGACCGAGACGCTGAGCAAGGTCGACGGCGACGCCCTGGCTGCCGAGTTCGAGAAGTATCTGCGGCGCCGGCGGCGCTGAGCCTACTGTTCGATGCCCTCGTTGTAGGCGCTGGTGGAACGGCCCAGGGCGGCCACCTCGGCATCCATCCGGGCCATCAGGTCGCCGGAGGTCTTGGCGATCGGCCGCTCACCGATCGGGCTGGACAGCAGCGGCTTGAGCCACCGGAACAGCCCCACCCAGCGCGGGCAGTAGACCCGGACGCGGCGGTGCTCGATCCCGTCGACGAACGCCTCGGCACACTGGTCCACCGACGTGGTCTTGTTCAGCGGCCAGGGCAGCTTGGCCAGCATCTCGGCCGCGGTCGACAGGTCCTTTTTGGTGTCGCGAACCAGGGCGGTGTCGATCCAGGACATGTGGGCCGATCCGACCGTCACCCCCAGGCGTTCGACCTCGAGGCGCAACGCGTTGGCCAGGTGCTCCACCCCGGCCTTGGACGCGTCATAGGGCAGCATTCCCGGCGCGGCGGTGAACGCCGCCAGGGACGACACCACCAGCACGTACCCGCGGCGGTCGATCACGGCGGGCAGGGTGGCACGCACGGTGTTGAACACCCCCACCAGGTTGACGTCGATGACCCTGCGAAACGCCGCGGGGTCGACACCGAGCACCGACCCGTAACTGGCGATGCCCGCGTTGGCCACCACGGTGTCGATCCGGCCGAACCGCTCGACAGCCTGGGCGGCGGCCGCCTGCATGGCGTCGAGGTCACGTACATCGGCGACGACCGTCAGCACCCGGTCCCCGCCGAGCTGAGCGGCGAAGGAGTCCAGCGCTTCTTTGTCCAGGTCGGTCAGGACCAGCTTGGCGCCCTTGTTGTGCAGCCGGCGGGCCGCCTCGGCACCGATACCGTGCGCGCCGCCGGTGATGAACACGACCTGAGAGTGAATGGAAGGCATGCGCACAACCTACTCCCGTCGCGGGCCTAAGTCGCAGCCTTAAAGCGATACTCCCAGTAGGGCATCGACCGCGGTGGCCACCAGCCGCGGCGCCTCGCCGTCGTGCCCGCCGTACGCGAGCGCATCGGTGGTCCAGCCGTCCAGCGCGGCCAGCGCGGCGCCGGTGTTGAGGTCGTCGGCCAGGTAGCGGCGGACCCGTGCCACCACGTCCTGGGCGTCCGGCCCGGCGGGCAGGCTGGTAGCCGCCCGCCAGCGCTCGAGCCGCGCCTCGGCCGCGGCAAGGGTCTGCTCGTCCCAGGACCTGTCGCTGCGGTAGTGCTCGGCCAGCAGACCCAGCCGGATCGCGGCGGGCTCGACGCCCTGGGCCCGCAACTTGGACACCAGCACCAGGTTGCCGCGGCTCTTGGACATCTTGTGCCCCTCCCAGCCGATCATCCCGGCGTGCACGTAGTGCCGGGCGAAACGCCGTTCCCCGGTGAGGGATTCGGCGTGAGCCGCGGAGAACTCGTGGTGCGGGAAGACCAGGTCGGATCCGCCGCCTTGAATATCGATTCCGGAGCCGATGCGGCTGAGCGCGATCGCCGTGCACTCCACATGCCAGCCCGGCCGGCCGGCTCCGAACGAGGCGGGCCAGCTGGGCTCGCCGGGCCGGGCGGCCCGCCACAGCAGGGCGTCGAGCGGATCGGCTTTGCCGGCCCGGTCCGGGTCGCCGCCGCGCTCGGCGAACAGTTCCAGCATGGCGGCGCGGTCGAACCCCGATTCGTAGCCGAACTGCTCGGTGGCGTCGGCGCGGAAGTAGATGTCGGGATACTCGCCGTCGACGGCGTAGGCCGATCCGGCGGCCAGCATCTTCTCGACGACCTCGACCACCTCGGCGATGGCCTCGGTGGCCGCCACGTAGTCGCGGGGCGGCAGTACCCGCAACGCGGTCATGTCGGTGCGGAACAACTCCACCTGGCTGGCGGCCAGCGCCTCCCACGGCACCCCGTCGCGTTCGGCCCGCTCGAGCAACGGGTCGTCGACGTCGGTGACGTTCTGCACGTAGTTGACCCGATGGCCGGCGTCGAGCCAGAGCCGGTGGATGAGGTCGAACACCAGGTACGTGGCGGCATGACCGAGGTGCGTGGCGTCATAGGGGGTGATGCCGCAGACGTACATGCCGGCCGTCGGGCCCGGCGACACCGGTCGCACCTGCCGGTCGGCGGTGTCGTAGAGACGCAGCGCCGGGCCGCGCCCGGGCAGGACTGGAACGGCCGGCGCGGACCACGATTGCATGCCCACGACTGTAAGGCCCGGCGGTTCAGCGAGACTCGCCGGAGGCGAGGTGGGCCCCTAGAGCACCGTGCGCCGGATGGCATCCAGCAGGATGGGCGCGACGTCGGGCCGGCACATGAGCAGGTCGGGCAGGTAGGGGTCGGGCCGGTTGTAGCGCAACGGCGACCCGTCGATGCGCGAGGCGTGCAGTCCCGCCGCCTGCACCACACCGGCGGGGGCGGCCGAATCCCATTCCCACTGCCCGCCGGCGTGCAGGTAGGCGTCCACGTCGCCGCGCACCACGGCCATCGCCTTGGCGCCCGCCGACCCCATCAGCACCGGCTCGACGGGCAGCACCTCGCGCAGGAGCCGCACCAGACCGGGCATCCGGGAGGCGCTGACGGCGACCCGAATGGTCTGCGCCGGTTCGGTGCGCGCGGCCGGGCCCGCGACGGTGTCGGAGCGGAAGACCACGTTGCTGCGGTTGTCGTAGGCCGGCAGCGACACCGCGGCGTCGGTGATGGCGCCGTAGCCGTCGACTCCCCCGCGTTGCCACAGCGCGATGTGCACCGCCCAGTCGTCTCGGCCCGGGGTGGTGAACTCCCGGGTGCCGTCGAGGGGGTCGATGATCCAGACCCGGTCGGCCCGCAGCCGGGCCAGGGTGTCCGGGGATTCCTCACTGAGCACCGCATCGCCGGGACGCGCGTCGCGCAGTCTGCGGATGATCAGCTGGTTGGCCCGGCCGTCGCCGGTGTCGCCGAGGTGCCACGGTTGGGCGAAGCCCACCGTGTCCCGCACTGTCAGCAAGAGCTTTCCGGCGTCGACCGCCAGTTCGGCGGCCAGCGCCGCGTCGGTCAGCGTCACGTCTGGCAGTATCCCCGACGCCGGGCGCGACGGATTTCCGGACCACGGCTCGAGGGCGGCGGCCGCAGTGTCAAAATGCCGGCCAGGGTATGGGGCGGTGACGGTTCGGGCAGGGCATCACCGGATGGTCCAGCAGGTCGGCGACGCGTCGGCGCAGCGCCGCGATCTCATTGGAGGTCAGGTGGGGTTGCAGCGCGCGCTCCAGCGGGCCGTCCAACGCCGCCAACAGCCGCGCCAGGTCCGGCAGCGCCTGGTCGTCGAGGTCGGCCAGGACCTTGCCCGCCCAACCCCACAGCACGGTCCGCAGCTTGTCGTCGGTGTGCAGGCTCACACCGTGGTCGACCCCGTAGACGCGGCCGTCGGTGCCGCACAGGACGTGGCCGCCCTTGCGGTCGGCGTTGTTGATCACCACGTCGAAGATGGCCAGTCGGCGCAGGCGGGCGTCGTCGGCATGCACCAGGGTGACCGGATCGCCGGCGGGGCCGTAGGCCTGCAACACCGGCAGGTAGCCGGCCGGGACGGGGCCGGCCGGCACCACGTCGACCAGCGCCGGCGGCGCGTCGTCGTCTTCGGCGGCGTCTCCGGGTTGATCCACCCAGCGCTGCACCATGCCCGGTCCGGCGGGGCCGTCGCGAATGATCGTGTAGGGCACCAGATCCCAGCCCAACGCTACCGAGATCAGGTGTGCGGCCAGCTCCCGGCCGGCCAGGGTGCCGTCGGGGAAGTCCCAGAGCGGCTGTTCGCCGGCGACCGGCTTGTAGACGCAGTGCACACGGTGCTCCCCCAGCGCCGCCTCACACAGGAACGTGGCGTTGCTCGCCGAGCGGATACGGCCCAGGATCTCCAGCTCCCCGGAGTGCAACGCCTCCCGGTCGTCAGATTTCGGAGTCATCGGGCTCATCGTCGGGCCCGAAAGCACCCCGCCGATAGCCGTTGGTGCGCACGCACATATGGCCGGCCGGGTCCAGCGGCTCGTCGCACAGCGGACACGGCGGGCGGCCCGCCGAGATGACCCGGTTGGAGCGCGTGGCGAATTGGCGCGCGGACTCCGGGGTGAGGAACACCCGCACCGCATCCGGCCCCTCGTCGGTGTCGTCGAGCACCACCGAGGCGTCGAATTCGGCGTCGCTGACGGCGAGCAGTTCCACCACCACCGTCTGCGCCTCGGAATCCCAGCCCAGCCCCATGGTTCCCACCCGGAACTCGGCGTCCACCGGTGTGACCAGCGGGTTCAAGTCGTCGATTTCGGTGGGCTCGGGCGGCACCGGCGTGCCGAATCGGCGGTTGACCTCGATCAGCAGCGCACCGATCCGCTCGGCGAGGACCGCGACCTGCTGCTTTTCCAGCACCACCGAGACCACCCGGTCGTCGTGAACCGCCTGCAGGTAGAAGGTGCGGTTTCCGGGCTGGCCGACGGTCCCGGCCACGAAGCGGTCGGGAGTGCGGAAGACGTGGATTGCTCGGGACATGGCACCTCCAAAATACCGGCAGTTGCGGCGCCTGCCGGTATCCGGCTTGGACTAAGTGGTGGAGCCGCCGACGACGGCGTCGCTCTCGTGGCCGGAGGGGGCCGGGGAACTGCGTACCGCCGCGGCCAAGGAGGCTCCGGTGTGGTTGAGATGGATGACGAATGGGCGCAACGGGGTGTAACGGATGACGCTGGCCGATGCCGGGTCGGCGGTGATCCGCTGAAATCCGTCGAGATGCACGCCGAGCGCATCGGCGATGACGGCCTTGATGACGTCGCCGTGGGTGCACGCCACCCACAGCACGTCGGCGCCGCGCTGCTCAGCGAGCTGCCGGTCGTGGTCGCGGACCGCGGCGACGGCCCGGGCCTGCACCTGCGCCAGCCCTTCGCCCTCGGGGAAGATCGCCGCGCTGGGCTGGGCCTGAACCACCCGCCACAGCGGCTCGGCCACCAGCTCGCTGATCTTGCGCCCGGTCCAGGTTCCGTAGTCGACCTCGGCGAGCCGGTCGTCGACCAGCGGCTCGAGCCCGAGCGCAGCCGCCAGCGGTTCGACGGTGCTGCGGCACCGCAGCAGCGGCGAGCGCACCACCGCTTGGATCGGCAGGCCGTCGAATCGGCCGACGAGCTGCGCCGCCTGCTCCCGGCCCAGGTCGTCGAGGTCGACGCCCTCGGAGCGCCCCGCGAGCACCCCGGAGGTGTTCGAGGTGGACCGGCCGTGCCGCAGCAGGATCACGGTCATGGCGAGGCCGCCAACACTCCGGTGGCCAGCAGGATCAGGATCGTCGTGCCGACGACGACCCGGTATCCGACGAACCAGTACATGCTGTGCGTCACCAGGAATTTCAGGAACCAGGAGATGGCGGCCCAGCCCACCGCGAAGGCGATCAGGGTGGCTATCAGCAGCTGCGGTCCGCTGGCGCTCATGCCCGCGCCCCCGGGGTGGAACGCATCCGGCAGCGAGAACAGTCCCGAGGCGAACACCGCCGGAATCGCCAGCAGGAACCCGAACCGGGCGGCCAGTTCCCGGTCCAGGCCGGCGAACAGTCCGGCACTGATGGTGGCCCCGGACCGCGACACCCCAGGCACCAGCGCCAGGGTCTGCGCCGAGCCCACCAGCACGGCGTCCCGCCAGGTCAGTTCCTTGGCGTGGCGGGCCTGGCGGCCGAGGTATTCGGCCGCGGCGATCACCGCCGAGAACACAACCAGCGCGGTGGCAACCACCCACAGGTTTCGTACCCCGGACCGGATCTGGTCGGTGAACACCACGCCCAGCACGCAGATCGGGATGGTGCCGATGATGACGTACCAGCCCAGCCGGTAGTCGGTCTCCCGGTCGGCGGGCAACGGTGTCTTGGCCAATTTGGAGGCCACCCCGGACAACCAGGCCGTGGCGATGCGCGCGATGTCGCGGGCGAAGTAGACCAGCACGGCGACCTCGGTGCCCAGTTGGGTGACCGCGGTGAACGAGGCGCCGGCGTCACCGGCGAAGAACAGCCGCGACACCACCGCCAGGTGCCCCGAGGACGATATCGGCAGAAACTCCGTGAGGCCCTGCACGATGGCCAGCACCACCACCTGCGGCCACGACATCGCGGCCGCCTCGGCAACCGCCACCACCTCAGACACGAGGATGACGGTACCGGGCCGGTGTCAGCGAATCAGACCGGACACCACGTCACGCACCGCGGCGCCCAGGCTGCGCTCGTCGGCGACATCGATCCCGAACAGCTGCCGGCTGGCGGTGGCCACCACGTCCTCGGCGTGCGGGACGGGACCGGTCAACCGGGGCCGATAGACGTCGACCACCAGCTTGTAGTGCTCAATGCGGAACGAGAAGCTACGCCCGTCGCCGACCTCGCCGAAACCGCTGGCGAACGCGCCCGTCCAGATCTCCTCGATCCCGAACTGTGCACACGTCGGCTGCCAGTCTTGCGCCACAGTCATGGCCGCGAGGTTACACCTAAGCGAACTTATAGTTGCGCCGGACAGGCGGGCCGCACCGCACCGCCTTCCTTAGAATCGGTGTTCGCACCAACCCGCCCACCGCGACGAGCTGGAAGAGCTGCCCGTGCCCAAGTGCTCCCCCCGCCGGCCCCGCCGGTCCCTTCGAGCCCTGTTGCTGCCGTTGTTGCTGCTCACGGCGTGCTCGTCCAATCCGATCACCGCACCGCCGCCCACCATCGCGCCGGCGCAGCCCGCCGTGTCCCCGGCCGCCACGGTGCGCCCGGCGGGCACCGTGCAACCCCTGGGCGAGCCGGCAACCGGCGCGGTGTTCGATGCCGCGACCGGGCTGCTGGCGGTGCTGTCCCCCGGATCGCAGGACCACGGCGGCGCCTCCGTCAGCCTGGTCGGCGATGCCGGCCGCCCACCGGGCGTGGTGGCGCTGCCGGGGCCGGCGAGCTCGCTGGCCGGCGACGGCCAAGGCCGGGTCTACCTGGCCGGCCGCGGCGGCTACTACACCGTGGACCTGACCGCCCGCACCGCCACGCGCGTCGATGTCGCCGACGCCGCCGACGTCGAGTTCACCGCGATCGGCCGGCGCAGCGACGGCGTCATGGTGCTGGGCAGCTCCGACGGCACCGTCTACACCCTGGCGTCCGACGGGGCGCAGGTCGCGGAGCGGTCGAAGATCTTCGCCCGGGTCGACCAGATCGTGACCCAGGGAGACATCGCGGTGGTGCTCGACCGTGGCCAGACCTCGGTGACGACCATCGGCTCCAACGGCAAACCCCAATTCGCGCTGCGCGCCGGCCAGGGCGCCACCACCCTGGCCGCCGCCGCGCACGGCCCGGTACTGGCCGCCGACACCCGCGGCGGGCGCCTGCTGGTCTACGGCGTCGATCCGCTGATGCTGCATCAGGACTACCCGGTGCCGCACGCCCCCTACGGGCTGGCCGGGGCGGGCGGCTTCGCGTGGGTGTCGCAGACCGGGACGAACACCGTGGTCGGCTACGATCTGACCACCGGAATCCCCGTGGAAAAGGTTCGTTATCCGACTGTGCAGCAACCCAACACCCTGGCACTGGACGACACCGCGGACACCTTGTACGTGGTGTCCGGTTCGGGGGCCGGGGTGCAGATCATCGAGCACGCCACGAGGCCACGTTGACCGCGCTGCGCCCACGTCGACTGCCGCCCGGGTGGGAGACCGGGCTGTCCGACGATTACGAATGGATTCCGCTGCGACTGCCCCCGGAGGTCAGCCGGATCGGGGCGTCCACCCGATTGTCCATCGAGGCCGAATACCGAGGTTGGGAGCTGACTCGAGTGCGGCTGTACACCGACGGGAGCAGGCGAGTGCTGTTACGCCGCAAGAAGTCAGCCACCGACCCGGTCAGCGCCGGCCGCTGCGTCGACCAGCCGGGACTGTAGGCACATGGGTCTCTACGGCGCGCTGCGCCGGGCAATGTTCCTGCTGCCGCCGGAGCGGGTGCACACCCTGGCGTTCGGCGCGTTACGCGGTGCCACCGCAACGGCACCGACTCGCCGGGCGCTGCGGCGCCGGCTCGCCCCGCACGACCCGATCCTGGCCAGCACGGTGTTCGGGGTGCACTTCCCCGGACCGCTCGGACTGGCAGCCGGATTCGACAAGGACGGCATCGGGCTCAAGACCTGGGGCGCACTGGGTTTCGGTTATGCCGAAGTGGGCACCGTGACGGCGGCGCCGCAGCCGGGAAATCCTGCGCCGCGACTGTTCCGGCTGCCGAAAGACCGTGCGCTGCTGAACCGGATGGGCTTCAACAACCACGGCGCCCACGCCCTGGCGGCGAAGCTGGCGGGCCATCAACCCGATGTGCCGATCGGGGTCAACATCGGCAAGACCAAAGTCACGCCGCCCGAGGGCGCGGTCGAGGATTACCGCGCCAGCGCCCGGCTGCTGGCCCCGCTGGCCGCCTACCTGGTGGTCAACGTCAGCTCGCCGAACACTCCCGGCCTGCGCGACCTGCAGGCCATCGACGCGCTGCGACCCATCCTGACGGCGGTGCGCGCCGAGACCACCAAACCGGTGCTGGTGAAGATCGCACCGGACCTGGCCGACACCGACATCGACGCCATCGCCGACCTGTGCGTGGAGCTGGACCTGGCCGGCATCGTGGCCACCAACACCACGGTGTCCCGCGACGGCCTGAGCACCCCGGGAGTCGCCGAGCTGGGGCCCGGCGGAATCTCCGGCCCTCCGGTGGCCCGCCGGGCACTGGAAGTGCTGCGCCGGCTGCACGCCCGGGTGGGCGACCGACTGGTGCTGATCAGCGTCGGCGGGATCGAAACCGCCGACGACGCGTGGGAGCGCATCACCGCCGGTGCCGCGCTGCTGCAGGGCTACACAGGCTTCATCTACGGCGGCGGCCTGTGGGCCAGAAACATTCACGACGGCCTGGCCCAGCGGCTCCGCGACGGCGGCTACGCCTCGCTGGCCGAGGCGGTGGGCTCCGCGGCCACTTAGCGACTAGCCACCTAGCGCCCTGGCCCCCGGGCGCGAGCAGACACAGAATCGCATCCCGCGAAGCGGGATCATGCGATTCTGTGTCTGCTCAGCGGGCCGCAGCTAGTTGCGCTCGTAGGTGCCGACGATCACCGCGCGCGCGATGGCGTGCATGAACAGGTTGAAGCCGAGGTAGGCCGGGCTGGCGTCCTCGGCGAGGTCGAGCTTCTCGACGTCGACGGCGTGTACCGCGAAGTAGTAGCGGTGCGTGCCGTGGCCAGGAGGCGGTGCCGCACCCACGTAGCGGCGCATCCCGGCGTCGTTGACCAACGTCAGGGCATCCCCGGGCAGCAGGCTGCCGTCACCGACGCCTTCGGGCAGCTCAGTGCAGGTGGCCGGCAGGTTGGCCACCGCCCAGTGCCAGAATCCCGAGGCGGTGGGAGCTTCCGGGTCGTAGCAGGTGACTGCGAAGCTGCGGGTCTCCTCGGGGAAGCCCGACCAGCTCAGCTGCGGGCTGGCGTCTTCACCGCCGGCGCCCATGATTCCGCTGACCTGCGGCTTGGCAAGCTGCGCGCCGTCGGTGAGCGATGTCGAGGTGAGGGTGAAGGTCGGCAGCTTGGGCAGCGCGGCGTAGGGGTCGTGGACAGAGCTCATGTGTGGTCCTCTCGTTGTGGTCAACAGTGTGTCAGGAAGTGGTGCAGGACTCGGGTGCCGAACTTCAGCGCGTCGACCGGAACCCGCTCGTCGACCCCGTGGAACAGCGCGGCGAAGTCAAGCTCGGGCGGAAGGCGCAGCGGCGCGAACCCGAAGCAGCGAATACCCAACTTGGCGAAGGCTTTTGCGTCCGTTCCTCCGGACAGCATGTAGGGCACCGCCCGGGCGTCGGGATCGCAGGCCAGCAGCGCGGCGTTCATCGCCTCGACCAGGTCGCCGTCGAAGGTCGTCTCGACGGGCGGCTGCAGGGCGACCCATTCCCGGGTCACGTCGGGACCGATCAGGGCGTCGACCTCGGCCTCGAACGCTGCCTGACGCCCGGGCAGCACCCGGCAGTCCAGCACCGCCTCGGCCGTCGCCGGGATCACGTTGGCCTTGTAGCCGGCCTGCAGCATGGTCGGTGTCGCGGTGTCGCGCAGGGTGGCGTTGACGATGCGGGCGATGGGCCCCAGTTTCTCGATCATCCCCTCCAGGTCCGGGGAGTCGACGTCGATGACCAGTCCGGTCTCCTCGCTCACCGCGGTCAGGAACTGCTCCACCGCCTCGGTGAGCACCAGCGGGAAGCGGTGCCGGCCGAGTCGGGCCACCGCCTCGGCCAGCGCGGTGACGGCGTTGTCGTCGTTGATCATGGACCCGTGCCCGGCCCGGCCGTGGGCCCGCAGCCGCATCCAGCACAGGCCCTTCTCCGCGGTCTCGATCAGGTAGAGCCGACGCTCGCCGCCGTCGCGCCGCGGCACCGTCAGCGAGAAGCCCCCGACCTCCCCGATCGCCTCGGTGACCCCGGCAAACAGGTCGGGACGGTGCTCGACGAGCCAATGCGCGCCGTACTTGCCGCCGGCCTCCTCGTCGGCGACGAAAGCGAACACCAGATCCCGCGGCGGGGTGATACCGGACCGGGCCAGGTGGCGGGCCACCGCGATCATCATCCCGACCATGTCCTTCATGTCGACCGCGCCGCGGCCCCAGACATAGCCGTCCTCGATCGCACCGGAGAACGGGTGCACACTCCAGTCGCTCGCCTCGGCCGGCACCACATCGAGGTGGCCGTGAATCAGCAGCGCCCCGCGGGACGGGTCACTGCCCGCCAGGCGGGCGAACACGTTGCCGCGCCCCGGCGCACCCGATTCGAGGTATTCGGTCTTATAACCCACTTCCTCGAGCTGGGCGGCCACCCAGCGGGCGCAGTCCGCCTCGCCCTTGGTGGTGGCCAGTTCGCCGGTGTTGGAGGTGTCGAAGCGAATGAGGGCGCTGACGAGTTCGACCACCTCGCCCACGGCGTCACCGGCAGGATCCGGGAATTCGGTCACAGCTACCTTTACTACCACTTCCGGCCACCTCCGCGGCCCTTCGGATGGTGTTGCCAGGGCTGGGTTTGGGTCCGAGGATGGCCATCCGTTAGCCTTAGCTGCCCGGCCGAGCCGGGTAAGTCCGAGTGGCGGAATGGCAGACGCGCTAGCTTGAGGTGCTAGTGCCCTATTAACGGGCGTGGGGGTTCAAGTCCCCCCTCGGACACCCTGTGACAAGTCGGGTCATGAATCAGACCTCAACCCGCGTCATCGTTTTACAGATCGCCCCGGCTCCTGCCGGGGTTTTTCTGTTGGTGCCCCGTGCGGCGCTTCCTACGATCGGTGTGACACGTGATCGGGAGGAACACCATGCCCAAAGTCGGGGTTGCGCAAGTCGGGTCGGTCTTGTTCGACACCGCGGGGACGCTCGCCAAGTTGCAGGAGTTCGTCGAGCGGGCGCAGGCGGCAGGGGTGGAATTCCTGGTTTTCCCGGAGGCATTCGTGGGCGGGTATCCGAAGGGGCTGTCGTTCGGTGCGGTCGTCGGGTCCCGCACCCCGGCCGGTCGAGACGAGTACGTGCGGTACCACTCGTCGGCGGTGACGGTGCCCGGACCGGAGACGAACCGGATCGGTGAGCTCGCACGCCAGTCGAGAATCACGATGGTGGTGGGGGTGATCGAGCGCGACGGCGGAACCCTGTATTGCACCGCTGTCTATTTCGGCGCCGACGGACAGTTGCTGGGCAAGCACCGCAAGCTGATGCCGACGGCGAGCGAACGGCTGATCTGGGGTCAGGGTGACGGGTCGACGATCGAGGTGTTCGACAGTCCCGCCGGCCGGTTCGCCGCGACCATCTGCTGGGAGAACTACATGCCCCAGTTCCGCCTCGCCACCTACCAGCAGGGCGTACAGCTGTGGTGCGCACCGACGGTCGACGACCGCGACATCTGGCAGTCCACCATGCGGCACATCGCGTACGAGGGCCGGTGCTTCGTGCTCAGCGCCTGCCAGTACCTCAACACCGCCGACCTGCCCGAGAACTACGCGCGCGACGACTCGCAGCAGGCGCCGACGGACCTGATTCGCGGCGGCAGCGTCATCGTCTCTCCGCTCGGCGAGGTACTCGCGGGACCGGTCTACGGGGCGGAAACCCTGCTGGTGGCCGACCTCGACCTCGACGATCAGATCCGCGGCAAATACGACCTCGACGTCACCGGCCACTATGCGCGACCAGACGTCTTCACCCTGACCGTGGACCGCAGTGCCCGGACCGCGGTCGTCTCGGCGCCGACCGCCGCGCCCGAACCGGTGGGCTTCGACGACGCGATCGCCGGGCGGAAGTCGTAGGCTCGATGGGGAGATGACTCGTCCGCGTGCGTTCAGCCGCCGGCCGGCACCGTGCACCTTCGCCGACCGCCATGACGCCGGGCGCGCGCTGGCCGAGCTGCTGTCGGGTGATCTGAACGACCGCGCGCCGGGGGCACTGGTGGTGCTGGGACTGGCCCGCGGCGGTGTACCGGTGGCCTGGGAGGTCGCCGCCGCGCTGGGGGCGCCGCTGGACGTGTTCGTGGTCCGCAAGCTCGGTGTGCCCCAGCAGCCCGAACTGGCGATGGGCGCCCTGGCCGGCGGGCGGGTGGTGATCAACGACCGGGTGATTCGCAGCCTTGGCATCAGTGAGGAGGTGCTGCAGGCGGTGATCGAGCGCGAGCGGACCGAACTGCAGCGGCGCGAACGCGCCTACCGCGGCAACCGCCCACCGGCGAAGCTTCGGGGCCGGGTGGTGATCGTGGTCGACGACGGCATCGCAACCGGCGCCAGTGTGCTGGCGGCGGTGCGGGCGATACAGGCTGCCGAACCGGCGTCGATCGTGGTGGGCGTGCCGGTGGCTGCCCGGGCGGCGTGCCGAAAGGTCGCCCAAGAGGCCGACGATGTGGTGTGCGTGAGCACACCGGAGGATTTCGACGCGGTGGGCCAGGCCTATCGCGACTTTCACCAGGTCAGCGACGACGAGGTCCGCGACCTGCTGGCCGCGCCGACTACCCGAACGGCGGGTTAGTCCGCGCGATGCGGGGCCGGATCCTCGGCGGACTCATCGGTCGCCTCGGCGTCGAAGTCCGCCACATCGTATGACTCGGGGGCGTCTGACTCGGCGACGTCTGACTCGGCGGCCGCCTCGGGGCGCTCCCCCTCGGCAGCCTCGTCTGCACCGTCGTCGGCCGGTTCCCCGGCATCGTCGGCGTCGGTGGGCGCTGCACTCGTCGCGGTGTGTGCGCGCCGCTCCCGCAGCGCATCCACGATCAGCAGCAGCACACCCAGCAGGCTGGCACCGATGCAGACCCACGCCACCAGCGCGTTGCTGGTGACGACCGCGAACACCAATGCCGCAAGGCCGATTACCGCCAATACCAACGCGATGACCAGCATCGAATCACCTCCAGTCCGACGGGCGAACTACTCGAATCCGCCGCGGGCGCGGCCACCTCGGGTCGACGGTCAGTTGGCGCCGCGACTGAAGTTGTTGAAGCCGCCGCCGTCACCGGAGGCACTGCTGTCGACCGGAGCCGCCGATCCGCGCTGGCCCAGCTCCTCGAGCTGAGATTCCAGATAGGTCTTGAGTCGGGTGCGGTACTCGCGCTCGAAGGTGCGCAGCTGCTCGAGGCGACCCTCCAGCACGGTGCGCTGCTGGTTGATGGTGCCCATGATCTCGGAGTGCTTACGCTCGGCGTCGGCCTGCAGCGCGTCGGCCTTCTCCTGTGCCTGGCGCAGCTGGGTCTCCGACCGCGTCTGGGCGTCCGCCAGCAGCGCGTCCGCGCGCTGACGGGCCTCGGCGACCGTGGTCTCGGCGGTCTGGCGGGCCTCGCTGAGGATCTGGTCGGCGTTGGCGCGGGCGTCGGCCATCAGCTTCTCCGACTCGGCCCGGGCGGTGTTGGTCAACCGGTCCGCGGTGTCCTGGGCCAGGCTGAGCACGCGCGCTGCCTTGAGGTGCGACTCTTCGGGGGCGGTCTCGGCAGCCGCCGGCGCGGCGACCACCGGCTGGGGCGGTGCCACCGGCTCGGGAGCGGGCTCGTAGGCGGGGATCGAGGGAACCGGCTGCGCGCCACCACCGGCACGGGCCGCGGCCAGGTCCTGGTCGAGCTCGCTGACCCGCTGACGCAGGTCGGCGTTCTCCTCGATGAGCCGGGTCAGTTCGGCCTCCACCAGGTCGAGGAAGGCGTCGACCTCGTCCTCGTTGTACCCACGCTTGCCGATAGGCGGTTTGCTGAACGCGACGTTATGTACGTCGGCCGGTGTTAGTGGCATCGTCTGCCCCCTCGAGTCAGGTAGTAGGTAGCGCCGATCGGGCATGGTTGGGTCGACCGGGAAACGCTCGCCGTGTGTAACTGCCGTCCATCCTGTCACATCTGCCGCTGCGCTCGGCAATGTGAATGATATTAAGAGCGAATTTCAAATTGCGGACCGAGATACCGCACGGCAGCAAAGCGCCACCGATCGGCGAGCGGCGATCCGGCCGCCTGGCTCTGGGACCGCGCGCCCCGGCTGATCACAGCGGGGGCGAACAGCGCCAGAGCGGCCGACCACCGCCGACGGCCACGCACCGCACAAGGGCCCGGTGCGGGTGAATGTGATCTTTTTCGCTACCGGGCGGCCTCGGCGTGTCGAGCGCCGATGCGCGATACCGCCCCGGTCAGGCGGCGTGCTGCAGGGCCAGCTCCATGCCGACGAAGGTGATCAGCAGCAGCACCATGATCGACAGGTCGATACGCACCGCCCCGATGGTCAGCTGCGGAATGAGGCGTCGCAGCAGCTTCACCGGTGGATCGGTGATGCTCATGATCAGCTCCAGAATCACCACCGTGGTTCCCCGCGGGTGCCAATCACGGCTGAACGAGCGGATGAACTCGATGACGATTCGGGCGATCAGCAACAGCCAGAATACAAATAGCGCGATACCGAGAATCGTGAAGAACAGCGCCAACGGAATGCGACCTTACTGACGAGGGTGGGCCCGCATCAGCATTGCTGACCGGCTCGACTGCCGTTCCAGCCTACCGATACGCGTAGTAGCCGGTCTCGGCGATGCGGCGACGCTCCTCCGGCGTTACGTCGACATCGGCCGGCGACAGCAGAAACACCTTGGTCGCCACCTTGTCGAAGGAGCCGCGCAGGGCGAAGGCCAGCCCTGCTGCGAAGTCGACCAACCGCTTGGCGTCGGCGTTGTCCATCGACACCAGGTCCATGATGACCGGGGTGCCGTCGCGGAAGCGCTCGCCGATGGTGCGGGCTTCGCTGTAGTCCTTGGGCCGCAGCGTGGTGATCTTGGACAGCGGGCTGCTCTCGTCGAACACCTGGGCCATCCGGCGCGGCTCCATGGCCAGGGCGCCGCGGGTCGAGCCACGCAACGAGGCAAACCGGCGCTCGAAGTCACGGGGGCGGTCGAATTCACGCCCGCGGTAGCGCGGCTCGTCGTCGTACCCGCCCCGGTAGCCGGCGGGGGCGTCGTCGTAGTCACGGTCCTCGAAACGGTCGTCGTAGCGGGTCTCCGAACGCCCGGCGACCCGGTCGAAAACGTCCTCGCCGAACCGCTCCCCCCGCGGCGTGTAGTCACGCGCACCGGTGCGGTGGTCACCGTCGTCGTAGTAGTCGTCGTCATAGTCCTCCATCGGAGCCATCCCGAAGTAGGCCTTGACCTTGTGGAGTGTGCTCATCCCTGGACCCTTCTAGGCTGATGACTGTGATGAAGGTGTGACTGAAGTGACTAATAACGGTGACGGTAACGGCAGCGAGCGCGTTGGCGCTGTACCGACACGCGGACAGTTCCCACCGGTTTCACCCGCCCCCTCCAGCGACATCTAGCGCGGACTCATTCCAACCACACCAACGACGCCAGCCGACCGGTGAGACCGTCGCGGCGGTGACTGAACAGCTTGGGGTCCGCGGCCGTGCAGCGCGGATCGGCGTCGATGGCCTCGATGCCCAATCCCCGTAGCTGACGAGCGATTCCAGCCCGCAAGTCCAGCCCGACAGTGCCCGCCGAGGTGACCGTTCGACTGCCCGGCAACGCTTGTTCGACCTCATCGGCCATCTGCGCGGGCACCTCATAGTGCAAGCCACTGACCGCGGGCCCCAGCAAAACCGAGATGTCGCCGGCACTCGCGCCGGCCGCCAGCATCTCCTCCACCGCGCGAACCACCACGCCGCGCTGCGCGCCGACCCGGCCGGCGTGCACCGCAGCCACCACCCCCGCACGCGTATCGGCCAGCAGCACCGGGACACAGTCGGCGGTCACCACCACCATCGCCAGGCGCGGCACGGTGGTGACCAACGCATCGGTCGCCTCGACCGGAGTCGCGCGTGGCCCGTCAACGCGCACCACATGATCGCCGTGAACCTGGTTCATCCACACCAGCCGATCCGGGCCCAAACCCGTGGCCTTGGCCAGCCGCGCCCGGTTTCTGGCCACCGCCGCCGGGTCGTCGCCGACGTGATCGCCCAAGTTGAAGCTGTCGAACGGGGCCCCCGACACACCGCCGGAGCGAGTGGTCGTCACCCGGCGGACACGAAAACTCATGTCCGGGAAGTACCCCGCGAGTGCGGCGGACGAGCGGTCATCGACTCAGTGCCGCATGAACGGCGGGACGTCGACGTCGTCGTCGTCGCATCCGTCATCACCGTTGCGTCCGCCGACGCTGACCGTGGCCCCGTTGGTGGGGGCAGGCACGCTGACGGCGTCCACCGGGTCGAACAACGACGAGGTGACCTTGCCGGCCTGCCCCGGCGCCATCGCGTGCCGGGCCTGACCGGGGTTGCCGGTCACCGGCTTGCGGCCGGAGCCCGCCGAGTCGAAGCCTGCCGCGATCACCGTCACCCGCACCTCGTCGCCGAGCGAGTCGTCGATCACGGTGCCGAAGATGATGTTGGCCTCGGGATGCGCGGCGTCCTGCACCAGCGACGCCGCCTCGTTGATCTCGAACAATCCCAAGTCGCTGCCGCCGGCAACCGACATCAGCACGCCCTGGGCGCCCTCCATCGAGGCTTCCAGCAGCGGCGAGTTGATCGCGATCTCGGCGGCCTTGAGCGCACGGCCGTCGCCGCGGGCCGAACCGATGCCCATCAGGGCGGTGCCCGCCCCGCTCATGATGCCCTTGACATCGGCGAAGTCCACGTTGATCAGACCGGGCGTGGTGATCAGGTCGGTGATGCCCTGGACACCGTTGAGCAGCACCTCGTCGGCGCTGCGGAACGCGTCCATCAGCGAGACCTGGGCGTCGCCCATCTGCAGCAGGCGGTCGTTGGGGATCACGATCAGGGTGTCGCAGCTCTCGCGCAGGGCAGCGATGCCCAGTTCCGCCTGATTGCCACGCCGCTTGCCCTCGAACGAGAACGGGCGGGTGACCACACCGACGGTCAGCGCGCCGAGCTTGCGGGCGATGGTGGCCACCACCGGTGCGCCGCCGGTGCCCGTGCCGCCGCCTTCGCCGGCGGTGACGAACACCATGTCGGCGCCGCGCAGCAGTTCCTCGATCTCGTCCTTGGCGTCTTCGGCGGCGCGGCGACCCACTTCGGGGTCGGCACCGGCGCCGAGGCCGCGGGTGGATTCACGACCGACGTCAAGCTTGACGTCGGCGTCGCTCATCAACAATGCCTGTGCGTCGGTGTTGATCGCGATGAACTCAACGCCCTTGAGGCCCTGCTCGATCATCCGGTTGACGGCGTTGACGCCGCCACCACCGATACCCACGACTTTGATGACGGCCAGATAGTTGTGCGGTGGGGTCATCGTTCGTCTTCCTCCCTGGTGGGATTGGATTCCTCTCTGGGGCGGGCTCAACGCGAAACTCCAAGATCCGACATTCTCAACCCTCAACCTCAACCATAGGCTTAGAGTTATGTCAAGTTGTTTCGCGCAATCGCCACAGTAGGGCCGCCGCGACCCCCATCCGTGCCGACGCGCCGAGACACACCCTGCGAATTTTCCTGGCCGGTCATGAATGTTCCCTGACCGAACTAGCGCACGGTGGGCAGATCCGGGCTCGACACGTCATAGGTCTGCCCGGGCTGGGTCAGCAGCGCCGCGAGTTTCTGTGCCTTCTCCGCGGTGCGGTCGGTATTGCCCCAGACCACCACCCGGCCATCGCCGAGCGTCAGCGTGATCGAGGCCACCGACGGGGCGGCAACCCGGCTGATCTGGCCGGCCACCTCGGGCGCCAGCGAGGTCATCACCTGCAAGGCGGCCAGCGTCGACGGATCGGCCGGGCCGGGGTTCTCCACGTCGAAAAACGGCAGCATCGTCGGTGGGGGCGCCGTCGCGAAATCCACCCCGTCCCGGTCGAACAGATGCGGGCCGTCCGGAAAGTCCTTGTACACCACCGGGACTCGTTCGACCACCGAGATCCCCAGCACCGACGGGTACTGCCGCTGCACCCGCGTGCTTGCCACCCGCCGGATGGTCGCGACCCGATCGGCCACCCGGCCGGTGTCAACCTGCAGCAGCGGCGTACCGGGGCGCACGCGGGCCATGTCCAGCACTTCCTCGCGGGTCACCGCGGTGATGCCGGTGACCTCGATCTCGCGCACCGACATCAGCGGCGTGAAATACAGGATGAGGCCGAGCCCCACCACCAGCACCGCGGTCAGCAGGGCCGCCAGCACCATCTTCAGGCCCCGGATGGTGCCGCGGGGAAGGCCCCTGGCGGGTTCGGCGGAACCGGCGCGGGCACGCCGCTTGGCCTCCCGGCGGGCCTGTTCGATCGCCTCGGCGCGCGCCTGAGCGGCACGGCGCTCCGCGCGCTCCCGCCGGGCCCGGCGCCGCGGGCCCTCCTCCTCGGCGGGTTCCTCGGCACCGCCGGCCTCCTGATCGCCCTGGGCGGTCTCACCCTGGGCGGGGTCGTCCTGGCCCGGGTCGCCCTCGGCGGGCTCGCCCTGGGCAGGAACGTCCTGGGCGGCCTGCTGGGCGGGCTCGTCGCCTTCCCGGTCCGCGGCGGCCGGCACGTTCCCCTGCTCGTCGGCGAAGTCCGGCTCGTCGGGGGGAACGGCCGGCATCTCGGGCGGCACGCTCACGCCACACCCGGGGGTGGGGTCTGGTCGGCCCGCGCCCGCAGCGCGGTCACGATCTCGGGGCCCAGCATGGTCACATCACCGGCGCCCATGGTGAGGATGACGTCACCGGGACCGGCCGCCGCCGCGACCGCCTCGGGCACCGCCGAGAAGTCCGGCAGGTAGTGCACGTCGACGCCGACGTGTTCGGCGACGGTGGCCCCACTCACCCCGGGCAGCGGCGTCTCACGCGCCCCGTAGACATCGAGGACGAACACCTCGTCCGCGCCGTCCAGCGACTGGCCGAACTCGGTGGCGAACTCCTTGGTGCGTGAGTACAGATGCGGTTGGAACACCACCAGGCTGCGCCCAAAACCCTGCTCGTCGAGCAACGCCCGCACCGCGGTCAGCGTCGCGGCGATCTCGGTGGGATGGTGCGCGTAGTCGTCGAAGACCCGCACCGCGCCGACGGTTCCGGCGGAACCCACCAGCTCGAACCGGCGGCGCACCCCGTCGAACCCGGCCAGGCCCTCGAGCACCCCGTCCAGCGGCGCGCCGACCTCCACCGCGGCCAGCAGGGCGCCCAGCGCATTGAGGGCCATGTGGCGGCCGGGCACCGACAGCCGCATCGTCGCGCGCTGCCCGGTCCCGGCCAGCGCGACCTCGGCGAGCGCACCGGTGCCCTGCTGCTCCCAGCGCAGCAACGTGCCGTCGAGCGGCACCGAACCCGTGCCGTGACTGCCGTACCGCAGCACCCGGATGCCCTGCGCCGCAGTGCGATCGGCCAACTCGGCGGAGCCGGGGTCATCGACGCACACCACCGCCGCCCCGCCCGGGGCGATCCGCTCGACGAATGCGTCGAAGACTTCGGTGTAGGCCTGGGCGCTGCCGAAGAAGTCCAGGTGGTCGGCCTCGATGTTGGTGACCACCGCGACGTTGGGCGCGTACTCCAGCAGCGAGCCGTCGCTCTCGTCGGCCTCGGCGACGAACAGCGGTCCGCTGCCGTGATGGGCGTTGGTTCCGGCTTCCGAACCGGCCGAACCCAATTCGCCGCCCACCGCGAACGATGGATCCAGCCCGCAGCGCTGCAACGCGACCACGAGCATCGACGTCGTCGTCGTCTTGCCGTGGGTGCCGGTGACCATCAGGGTGGTGCGCCCGGCCATCAGCTTTGCCAGCACCGCCGGTCGCAGCACCACCGGAATGCCCCGGCGGCGGGCTTCGACCAGTTCGGGATTGGTCTTGGGAATGGCCGCGTGGGTGGTGACCACCGCGGTCACCCCGCCGGGCAGCAGATCCAGCGCCGACGCATCGTGACCGATCCGCACCTGGGCGCCACGGGCGCGCAGCGCATGAAGTCCGCGGGACTCCTTGGCATCCGAGCCCGAGACGAGTCCCCCGCGGTCCAGCAGGATCCGGGCGATGCCGGACATGCCGGCTCCTCCGATACCGACCATGTGCACGCGGCTCAGTTCCGCAGGCAGCTGCTCAGCGCCCACGTCGGCTCCCCGACCGCCGGGCCGCGGCGACCTCGAGCGCAACGGAAGCCACCCGTTGCGCCGCCTCGGGGTGCCCGGCGAGAACCGCGGCGCTGGTCATCGCGGCCAGCCGCGCGTCGTCGGTGAGCAGGGCGGCGACGGTGTCGGCCACGAACTCCGGCGTCAGCTCGGCGTCGTCGACCAGCATCCCGCCGCCGGCATCGACCACCGGGAGGGCGTTGAGACGTTGTTCGCCGTTGCCGATGGGCAGCGGCACATAGATGGCCGGCAGGCCGACCGCCGAGACTTCGGCGACCGTCATCGCCCCGGAACGGCAGATTGCCAGGTCGGCGGCGGCATAAGCCAAGTCCATCCGGTCCAGATAGGGCACCGCGACATACGGCGGGTCGCCCGGTGCGGGTTCCGGCAGGTCCAGGGTGTTCTTCGGCCCGTGTGCGTGCAACACCGAAATACCCTCAGCAGCAAGATGTTTAGCCGCCCCTGCGACTGCCTGGTTGATCGAGCGGGCGCCCTGCGAGCCGCCGAAGACCAGCAGCACCTTGGCGTCTTCGGCGAAGCCGAACTCGGCGCGGGCCGCCGCCCGCAACCCGGCCCGGTCCAAGGTGGTGATCGCCGGGCGCACCGGAACCCCGACCACCTCGCAGTGGGCCAGCCCGCAGTCGGCGACCGCCGACAGCACGCGCTGCGCCCCGCGGGCCCCGACCCGGTTGGCCAGGCCGGCGCGGGCGTTGGCCTCGTGGATCACCACCGGCACCCGCTTGGCGCCCCGGCCGCCGGCGGCCAGGTACGCCGGCAGCGCCACATAGCCGCCGAAACCGATCACCACATCGGCCTCCACGGCGCGCAGCACCGCCCGGGTCTCCCGCACGGCACGCAGCACCCGCAGCGGCAGCCGGGCCAGGTCGGCGTTGAGTTTGCGGGGCAACGGCACCGGGGTGATCAACTGCAGGTCGTAGCCGCGGGCGGGCACCAGCCGGGTCTCCAGACCGCGGGCGGTGCCCAGCGCGGTGATCCGGACGTCGGCATCCAGGGCGCGCAGCGCGTCGGCGACGGCCATCGCGGGCTCGACGTGGCCAGCGGTGCCGCCGCCGGCCAGGACCACCGATAACGGGGTGCCGCGGTCCGGCTTGCTGACCGAGTCGTTCACCGCCTATCGCTGACCTTCCAATGCTCGCGCGCGTCCGCCGGTCGGACGCGGCCCGGCGTGACGCCGGCCGCCTCCATTTTGCCCTGTGCGCCGAGTGCCCCGGCTCGCCGCCCGGGCTTGCGCCTGCGGGGCGGGACGCTGGCGGGTCGACGTCCGTGCCGCCGCCCGGGGCCGGGCCGGCTGCTCCGGGCGTGACCGCAGCCGGTCGCGCAGGGCCTCGATGCGGGTCGGCGAGTACGGCTCCGGCAGCGGCAGGCGCAGTATCCGGTTCATCCGGTCGTCCTGGCCGGCGCGCAGCGCGGCCACCGCCTCCGGTTCGTGGCGCGCTGCATTGGCCATGATTCCGATCATGAACAGGGTTGTCGCCGTGGAGGTTCCGCCCGCGGAAATCAGGGGCAGCTGGATCCCGGTGACGGGCAGCAGGCCGATCACGTAGCCGACGTTGATGAACGACTGACCGATCACCCACATGGTGGTGGCGGCGGTCAACAGCCGCAGGAAGGGATCGGCGGACCGTTTGGCGATCCGCATGCCGGTGTAGGCGAACAGCCCGAACAGCGCCAGCAGCCCGAACCCGCCGATGAAGCCGAGTTCCTCGCCGATGATGGCGAAGATGAAGTCGTTGTGGGCGTTGGGCAGGTAATTCCACTTCGCGGTGCCCTGGCCCAGGCCGTCGCCGAAGATGCCACCGTTGGCCAGGGCGAATTTCGCCTGACGCGCCTGGTAGCCGGCGTTCTGCGGGTCCGCGTCGGGGTCGAGCCAGGACCGCACCCGGTCGGAGCGGTAGCCCTCCGAGAGGGCCAGGATCACGGCGGCGGACACCACGGACAACAGCGAGCTGGTGAACACCTTCAGCGGCAGACCGGCGTACCACAGCAGCGCCAGCAGGATGATGCCCAGCGAGACCGTCTGCCCCAGGTCGGGCTGGGCGACGATGAGCACCAGCGCCACCACCGCGGCCGGCACCAGCGGAACCAGCATTTCGCGCAGCGTCGCGCGCTCCATGCGGCGGCTGGCCAGCAGGTGCGCGCCCCAGATGGCGAAGGCGATCTTGGCCAGTTCGGAGGGCTGCATCGAGAAGCCGGCGATGACGAACCAGCCGCGAGAGCCGTTGGACAGCGTCCCGATGCCCGGGATCAGCACCAGCACCAGCAGCACGATGGTGAAGGCGAAGCCGGGAAACGCCATGCGGCGCATGAAGCGGACCGGCATGCGCAACGCCACGTAGCAGCCGAAGAGCCCGATCACCGTCCACAGCACCTGCTTGCCGAAGATCAGCCACGCCGACCCGTCGACGCCGTAAGACTCCACCCCCGAGGCCGACAGCACCATGATCAGCCCGAGGGTGGTCAGCAGCGCGGCAACGGCCACGATCAGGTGAAACGATGTCATCGGCCGGCCCAGCCAGGCGCCGAAGCGGGTGCGGGGCTCTGCCGGCGCAATGTCTTCGGTCGCCGCGTCTGCCGAAGCTGCGTCTGCGGGCCCGGCACCGCGCCGCAGCCGGGCCAGCAGCCCGATCACACCGATCCCGCCGCTGCCCGGGCGGCGGCCGCGAAGGCGTCGCCCCGGGCGCCGTAGCCGGCGAACTGGTCGAAGGATGCCCCCGCCGGTGCCAGCAGCACCGTGTCGCCGGGGCGGGCCAAGCCGCGGGCGGCGGCCACCACCGCTGTCATCACCCGGGAGCCGAGCGACTCCTGGAGCCCATCCGCCACTTGAACCACACGAGTAACTGGAGACACAGCAGCATCAGCCATACCACCATCCTCGCCTGTCACAACGTGGACGACCGGAACATCCGGTGCGTGTCGTGATAACGCCTTGGCAACCTCGGCGCGATCCCGGCCGATCAGGATGGCCCCGGCCAGGCGATCGGCGATCCGGGCGACCGTCGGCTCGATCGCGGCGCCCTTGAGCAGCCCACCGGCGACCCAGACCACCCGGGGGTGAGCCAGCACCGACGCCTCGGCGGCGTGCGGATTGGTGGCCTTGGAGTCGTCGACGTAGCGAACACCGCCGTCGACGACGACGAGTTCGGCGCGATGCCGACCGACCTGGAAGGACGCCAGCGCGTCGGCGATCGCCTGCGGCGGCACGCCGACACTGCGCGCCAGCGCCGCCGCCGCCAACGCATCGAGAATCCCCACCGGCCCGGACACCGGCAGCGTCGCCACCGGCGCCAGCACCACGTCCCCGGCGGCGAAGGCCCGGTCGACCAGCATGCCGTCGCGGACCCCGAGCTCCCCCGATGCGGGTTCGCCGAGCCGAAAGCCCACCTTGACCGGCGCCTCCGACGTCTGCAGCACGGCCGCGGCACGGGCGTCGTCCATACCGGCCACCGCCACCCGGCCACTCAGCGCACGCGCCTTGGCAGCGGTGTAGGCGGCCATGCTGCCGTGCCAGTCCAGGTGGTCCTCGGCGATGTTGAGCACCACACCCGCCTCTGGACGCAGCGACGGGGCCCAGTGCAGCTGGAAACTGGACAGCTCGACAGCCAGCACCTCATCCGCGCGCTCGGGTGCCGACGACAAGACGTCCAGGACCGGGTTGCCGATGTTGCCGCACAACTGAGCAGGCATGCCCGCGGCAGTCAACATGGCGTACAGCATCGAGGTGGTGGTGGTTTTGCCGTTGGTGCCCGTGACCACCAGCCAGCGCCGCGGCGGCCCGTAACGGCCGGCGGCGTCGAGTCGCCACGCCAGCTCCACGTCCCCCCAGATCGGCACCCCGGCTGCCACGGCGGCGGCGAGCAGCGGAGTGGCCGGGTCGAATCCGGGGCTGGTGACCACCAGCGCATAGTCGCCGATCTGCGCCGCAGCCGCCGCCGGGCTGCAGCCGCTGACCTGGTGGTCGCCCAGCGCGGCGACGTTGTCGTCGCACAGGGTCAGCTCCAGACCCAAAGGCGCCAACGCGGTCAGGACTGCCCGGCCGGTCACCCCGGCCCCGGCGACCAGCACCCGCGCGCCGGGAGACAGCACGCTCAGCCCGTCCGGGCCCGGTTCGGGTGACACCTCAGCCACCTACGACGGTGAACCACTCGCCATAGAACATGGAGACGCCCAAGCCGCAGGCAATGGCGGTGAGCAGCCAGAACCGGATGATCACGGTGGTCTCGGCCCAGCCGGCCAGCTCAAAGTGGTGATGGAACGGGGCCATCCGGAACACCCGGCGGCCGGTGCTGCGAAACGCCACGATCTGGATGACCACCGAGGTGATCTCGGCGACGAACAGCCCGCCGAGCACCACCGCCAGGATCTCGGTGCGGGTGGTGATCGACATGCCGGCGATCACCCCGCCCAGCGCCAGCGACCCGGTGTCGCCCATGAAGATCTTCGCCGGCGCGGCGTTCCACCACAGGAAGCCGATGCAGGCACCCGCGGTGGCGGCGGCGATCAGCGCCAGGTCCAGCGGGTCGCGCACGTTGTAGCAGCCCAGGCCGGGCGCGATCGCACAGGCGTTGCGGTGCTGCATGACGGTGATCAACACATAGGCGGCGCTGACCATCGCCATCGATCCGGCGGCCAGCCCGTCCAGGCCGTCGGTGAAGTTGACCGCGTTCGACCAGGCGCTGACGATCACGATGACGAACAGCACGAACAATGCGGGGGGCAATGTGACCGTGGCGATGTCGCGGACATAGGACAGTTGCAGACTGCCCGGGGTCAGCCCGGAGCTGTTGCGGAAGCACAGCACCAGCAGACCGAACAGCGTGGCCGCGGTGACCTGCCCGATGGTCTTGGCGGTCTTATTCAACCCGAGGTTGCGGGAGCGGCGGATCTTGATCATGTCGTCGACGAAGCCGACTCCGCCCAGCGCGGTCGCCAGCCCGAGCACCAGCAGCCCTGAGGCCGTCGGCCCGGTGCCGTAGAACACCAGGCCGGCCAGTTCGGCGGTCAGGTAGCCCGCCCAGATCCCCGCCACGATGGCCACACCGCCCATCGACGGAGTCCCGCGCTTACTGTGGTGGCTGGCCGGGCCGTCCTCGCGGATCTCCTGACCGAATCCCTGCTTGGTGAACACCCGGATCAGCACCGGGGTCAGCAGGATCGCGACCAGCAGCGCGACACCGGCCGCGATCAGGATCATGATCATCGGCGCTCTCCTGCGTCATCGGCGGCCAGTGCCTGCGCCAGCGCAGTCAGCCCGGCGGAGTTCGACGCCTTGACCAGCACCACGTCTCCGGCCTGTAGTTCGGCGCGCAACAGGGCCAGGGCGGCATCGACGTCGGGGACCGCAGTGGCCTCGGCGCCCCACGAACCCTCCATGACCGCGCCGTGCAGCATCGCGCCCATCGATCTCCCAACTCCGACGACAATGAGACGAGACACATCTAAGCGCACCGCGAGCCGTCCGATGCGGTCATGCTCAGATATCGCGTCCTCGCCCAGCTCGGCCATCTCGCCGAGCACCGCCCAGCTGCGCCGCCTGCCGGCGGGCGTGGGTGAACCGGGCGCCGGCTCCGTGCGGGCGATCCAGGCCAGCGCCTGCAGCGCCACCCGCATGGAATCCGGGTTGGCGTTGTAGGAGTCGTCGATCACGATCACGCCGTCCGCGCGGGTGCTGACCTGCATCCGGTGTCGCGAGGCCGGTCCGGCCCCGGCCAGGGCGTCGGCCACCTGTTGCGGCGTGGCGCCGCATTCGCGGGCGACCGCCGCGGCACACAGCGCGTTGCTCACCTGGTGATCGCCGGAGACCCCGAGCGCAACGGCGACGCCGTTCGCACCCTGGGGCCCGTAGTGCAGGGTGAACCGCGGACGAGCCAGCTCGTCGAGCACCACCGGTCCGGCCCAGACATCGGCCGGAGCCGAACGGCTGACCCGCACCACCCGGGCCACAGTCTGGTCGGCCATCGCCGCAACCGCGGAGTCGTCGACGTTGAGGATCGCCACACCGGACTCTGGAACAGCTTGGACCAGTTCGGCTTTGGTCTGGGCTATCGCTTCGCGCGAACCGAACTCACCCAGGTGCGCGGTCCCGACGTTGAGTACCACCGCGATCTGCGGCGGGGCGATCGCCGCGAGCGCCGCGATGTTGCCGCGATGACGCGCCGAGAGCTCCAGCACCAGGAAGTCGGTGCTCTCGTCGGCCCGCAGCACCGTCCAGGGATGCCCCAGCTCGTTGTTGAACGACCCGGGCGGCGCGACCACCTCGCCCAGCGGCGCAAGCACCGCGGCGATCAGATCCTTGGTCGAGGTCTTGCCCGAGGAGCCGGTCACGCCGATGATCTTCAGCCCGCCGGCGACCAGGGTGGCCGAGACCGCGGCGGCCAGTTTGGCCAGCGCGGCCAGCACCGCGGCACCGGATCCCGCCGGGTCGTCGTGTTCGAGGGCACCGGATCGGCTGTCGGAGGCCGCATCTCCGGGACTGACCACGATGGCCGGCACGCCGACCGGGCGCGCCGCCAACACCGCCACCGCGCCGGCCTCGACCGCCGACGCCGCGTGGTCGTGACCGTCGGAGCGGGCACCGGGCAGGGCCAGGAACAGCGCGCCCGGGGTGATCCGGCGGGAATCGAACTCCACCGTGCCGGTGACGATGGTGCGCTCGGCCTTCTCGGGGGTGATGTCGGCCAGCCGTCCGCCGACGATCTCGGCGACCTGCGCGACGGTCAGCGCGATCATCGGTGCTGCTCGCGCGCTTCCAGCGCCTGGGCCAGCTCCACGCGGTCGTCGAACGTTGCGGTGTGCCCGCCGGCGGTCTGCCCGGTCTCGTGTCCCTTGCCCGCGACCAGCACCACGTCGCCGGGCCGCGCCCACGCCACCGCGTGCTCGATCGCCGCCCGCCGGTCGCCGATCTCGACCACCTCGGCGCTGCCCTGCGCGGCCCCGGCCAGAACCGCGCGCCGGATCTCGCCGGGATCCTCCCCGCGCGGATTGTCGTCGGTGACGACCACCAGATCGGCGGTGTCTGCGGCGATGCGGCCCATCGGCGCTCGTTTGCCGGCGTCGCGGTCGCCGCCCGCGCCGAACACCACGGCCAGCCGTCCGGAGGTGTCGCGCAGCTCGTGGCGCAGCGTCGCCAGCACCGCCGCCAGCGCCCCGGGTTTGTGCGCGTAGTCGACCAGCGCCAAAAAGTCCTGGCCCCGGTCGATGGGCTCCATGCGTCCCGGCACCCGCGCGGCCCGCAGACCGGGCGCGGCCTGTTCCGGCGACACCCCCACCGCGTCGAGAACAGCCAGTGCCACAAGGGTGTTGGCGATGTTGTAGTCCCCGGGCAATCCGATGCCGATCCGATGGTGCACCCCGGCGGGATCGACGGCCACGAACTCGCGCCCGCGCGATCCGCCGGAACGCACCTGCTCCACACTCCAGTCCGCCGGACGGCCCGTGGCGCTGACGGTGACCGGCGCGTTCGCGCGTGCCGCCATCGCCGCGCCGGCGTCGTCGTCCACGCAGACCACCGACCGGGCGGCATGCAGGGGCGACGCCGGGTCGAACAGCCGGGCCTTGGCCTCGAAGTAGTCCGCCATGCTCGGGTGGAAGTCCAGATGATCACGCGACAGATTGGTGAAGGCGCCCACCGCGAAACGGGTGCCGTCGACCCGGCCCAACGTCAGGGCATGGCTGGAGACCTCCATGACGGCGGTGTCCACGCCGCGCTGGGCCATCGCGGCCAGCAGGGCCTGCAGCGCGGGCGCCTCGGGGGTGGTCAGGGCGCTGGGCAGGTCGGCGCCGTCGATGCGGACACCGACCGTGCCGATCAGACCGGCGATGCGGCCCGCGGCCCGCAGTCCGGCTTCCACCAGATAGGTGGTGGTGGTCTTGCCCGATGTCCCGGTGATGCCGATGACGGTGACCCGCTCGCAGGGATGCCCGTAGACCTGCGCCGCCAGCTCGCCGAGCACGGCACGAGGCGCCGGATGCACCAACACCGGGACCCCGGACGCAACAGCGTGCTCGGCGATCAGGGCGGCCCCGGCCCCGTCGGAGAGCACCGCCACCGCACCCCGCGCGAGCGCGTCGGGCGCAAACCGCGCACCGTGGGTGCTCGCGCCCGGGAGCGCTGCGAACAGGTCGCCGGGCCGGACGCCCTGGGCGCGCAGGGTCAGCCCGGTGATCGGCAGCTCCGGCACCACGTCGCCGGTGACCGCGACCGCCCCGATCTGGGCGGCGAGTGCGCGCAGCGATGAGCCGGCACCGGCATCGGGGCGCAGAGCAGGCACCAGCCATCACCTCCCTGTGCTGCCGGCCGGGTCGTCCGGATCGGCCCTGAGACTACCTAGGCGGGCGGTGTCCGCAGCGCAGGCGATCGGGCTTGGGCCGCTCGGGTCTGTCTTTTGCAGAGCCCAGTGGACTACATCGCCTGCAGGACCAGGGGCGGGCCGGGATCGGGCGACAGCGGGACGTTGTGGCGCTGCAGCAGCCAGCCGGCGATGTTGTGGAACAGCGGCGCCGCCGAGGTGCCGGGCGAGCCGTCCGCGGCACGGTGGGGGTTGTTCATCATCAGCCCGATGACGTAGCGCGGATTGTCCGCCGGGGCTATCCCGGCAAAGGTGATCCAGTAGACGTCGTCGTAGTAGCAGCCGCAGGCCGGGTTGATCTGCTGTGCGGTACCGGTCTTTCCGGCGATCTGATAGCCGTCGACCGCGGCCTGCCAACCGGTGCCCTGCTGCACGCCGGTGGGATCGCGCTGCACCACCGAGCGCAGCATGTTGCGCACCGTCGCCGCGGTCTGCTCCGAGACCACCCGGATGCCCTCGGGCCGCGGCTCTTCGGCGCGCGCGCCGTCGGGGCCGATGGTGGCCTTGATGATGCGTGGCGGGATGCGCAGGCCGTCGTTGGCGATCGCCTGGTACATCCCGGCCATCTGCAGCAGCGTCATCGACAGACCCTGGCCGATCGGCAGGTTGGCAAAGGAGCTGCCCGACCATTGGTCCACCGGCGGGACCAGACCGGCGCTCTCACCGGGCAGGGCCACCCCGGTGCGCTGACCCAGGCCGAACTTCTCCACCATGTCGAACCAGCGCTCGGGGCCCACCCGTTGCGCCAGCATCAGAGTGCCGACGTTGGAGGACTTCCCGAAGATTCCGGTCATGGTGTAGGGCACGACGCCGTGTTCCCAGGCATCCCGGACGGTGACGTCGGCGATGTTGATCGAGCCGGGTACCTGCAGGACCTCGTCGGGGTGACCGAGCCCGTATTCGAGGACCGAGGCGGCCGTGACGATCTTGTTGACCGAGCCCGGCTCGAACGGCGACGACACCGCCCGGTTGCCGAGTTCGCGATCCTCCTGGCGCCCGATGTCTTGGGACGGGTCGAAGGTGTTGTCGCCGGCCATGGCCAGCACCTCACCGGAGTGCGCGTCGAGCACCACCGCCGTGACGTCGTGGGCGCCGGAGAGGTTCTTGGCCTGCTGCACCTGCTGCTGGACGTAGAACTGGATGTCGTCGTCGATGGTGAGCTGGACCGTCGACCCGTTGACCGCCCGATGGCGGTTGCGGTAACTGCCCGGGATCACCACACCGTCCGAACCCCGGTCGTAGGTGATCGACCCGTCGGTGCCGGCCAGCACGGCGTCCATCGAGTCCTCCAGGCCCAGCAGGCCGTGGCCGTCCCAGTCGATGCCGCCGATGATGTTGGCCGCCAGCGAACCGCCCGGATACTGCCGCAGATCCTGGCGCTCGCTGCCGACCTCGGGGCATTTCTCGGTGATCACCTCGGCCACCGCGGGGTCGACGGCCCGAGCCAGGTACACGAAGGTCTCGTCGCTGCGCAGCTTCTTGAGCAACGCGGCGGCGTCGGGCTTGTTGCCGAGTCGCTGGGAGACCTCTTTGGCGATCTCCTGCAGCCGCAGCTCGGGATCGGGGGCCGACGGGTCCTTCTTCTTGGCTTCGGCGAGTTGCTTGCGGATCTTGGCCGGCTGGAAGGACAACGCGCGGGCCTCGATGGTGAACGCGAGCTTGTCCCCGGTGCGGTCGATGATGTCGCCGCGCAACGCCTGCTGAACGTCGGTGACCTTGAGTTGCCCGGCGGCCTCGGCCCGCAGCCCGGAGGCACGAGGAACCTGCAGGGAGAACAGCTGGGCCGCCGACAACGCCAGCACCAGGAAGATGACCGCGTTGCCGACGCGGTGCCGGAAGACGAACGACGCACTGCGCACGCCCAGTTCGGCGACCGGGCGGGTCCGGCGTTCGCGAGCCGAATGCTCGGTCGCCGGAGCCACTTTCGTCTCCTTGCCGGCCTTGGCGGCCTTGCCTGCTTTGGCGGTGGCCGCGCGGCGGGTTTTTCGCTTGCCGGCCGCGGCCGGACCTTCGTCACGACGTGTCGGGCCGCTCCCCCGCGCGGCCCGTCTCATCGCACGACTCCGGTGCTCACCGGTGGCAGCGCCACTGTCGGCGCGACCGGCCGCTCCAGCGGGACCACCGTCTCGGGCGGCACCGCCGTCCCGGACGGCAGCAGCACAGGCGGGACACCGGCGGTCGGGACGGCCGGTGTCGGCAGGTGCGGAATCTCCTGCGCGCTGGGCCCGGGCAACGGTCCGCGGACCGGCGTACCGGGCGCGCCGGGCAGGCCCGGAATAGTCAGCGGCGCACCGGGTGTCACCGCGGCAGGCGGGAAACCGCCGCGCAGATGGCGACTGTCCGGCTTGGGCTCGGTGAACGGCAGCCGCACCGGCACCTCGGCCGGCGGCGCCGAGTCGTCGGGCAACTTGATGTTCAGCGGCGGCGGCGGTGCCCCCTCAGCAGGCTTCGGCACGCCGACGACCACCCAGTTGCCGACCGGGTCCTGAACCAGATGCGCGGTGTCGCGGCTGGGGATCATGCCCAGTTCGCGCGCGGCCTCGGCCAGCGCGGGCGCCGACTCGGCCGTGAGGACGTCGCGTTCGAGTGCTTCCTTCTGCTGCAACAGCACCCGGTTGCGCTCCCGGATGTTGCCCAACTCGTAGGAGCGCTCGGCGGCGTCTGTCGAGAGCCACAGCGTGATTCCCAGCCCGATGCCCAGCGCACCGATGACCAGCACCACGAACGGAACCTTGGCCGCCAGGGTGCGTGGCCGCAGGTCGACCGAGGCCAACCGGGCGATGAGCCGTTCCCGCAGCGGTACGCGGACCACCTTGGGGGCTTTGGCCTTTCGCGCCTTGGCACGGGCCTTCGCCTGCTTGGTGCTCTTCGGCGGAACCGCCCGGGCATCGGGGCGAGGCGATGCCGCCCGCTGCGGTCCGGTGCGCGGTCGCGGCTCCCGGCCCGGTGCGGGCGCGGTCCCGCGCTGCCGGCGCGGGCCCCGGGACTGCGCAGCGTCGCCACCCCGGCGTGAGCCGGTGCGGGGCATGCCCTCGGGCCCGGGACCGCGGTCGCCCTGCCGTGCCCCCGCGGTGCGCTTGGTCGCCATCACTTCCCCCTCGATGCCACGATCGGCCCGGCCTGCACGCGCTCGACGGCACGTAGCCGCACCGACCCCGCTCGCGGGTTGCGCTCGACCTCATCGGCCTCAGCCCGCTCGGCACCTCTGGTCAGACTGATGAATTTCGGTTCGTCACCCGGCAATTCGACCGGCAGACCGACCGGCGTGCGCGACGCCGTCGCCGCGGCGAACAGCTGTTTGACGATGCGGTCCTCCAACGACTGGTAGGCCATCACCGCCACCCGTCCCCCCACCGTCAGCGCGTCCAGCGCCGCCGGCAGCGCGGCCCGCAGCGAGTCCAACTCGCCGTTGACCGCGATCCGCAACGCCTGAAACGTGCGCTTGGCCGGATGCCCGCCGGTTCGCCGCGCCGGTGCCGGGATCGCCTCGTAGAGCAGCTCCGTCAGCTGCCCGGTCGAGGTGAACGGCGTCTGGGCCCGGCGACGCACGATGTGGGAGGCGATCCGCGCCGCAAACCGCTCCTCGCCGTAGCGGCGCAGAATGTCGGTGAGCGCCGCGGCGTCATAGGTGTTCACGATGTCGGCGGCGGTCAGTTCGCCGTCCGGGTCCATCCGCATGTCCAACGGCGCGTCCTGGGCGTAGGAGAATCCGCGCTCCGCCCGGTCGAGCTGCATCGAGGACACCCCGAGGTCGAACAACACCGCGTCCACCGATCCGGTGGGGGCCAGTCCCGATTCGGCCAGCGCGGCGGCGATTCCGTCGTAGCGGGTGTGCACCATGGTGAGGCGATCGGAGAACCTGGCCAGCCGCGCGCCCGCGATGGACAGTGCGGTGGTGTCACGGTCGAGCCCGATGACGCGCAGGCCGGGGAACTCGGTGAGAAACCGCTCGGTGTGCCCGCCGGCTCCCAGCGTGGCGTCGACCAGGGTGGCGCCGTCGCCGTCGGCCGACTGCCTGGTCAAGGCCGGCGCCAGCAGCTGCACGCTGCGCTCCAGCAGAACCGGCACGTGTCCGAATTCGCCCTGCTCGGCCACAGCAGCACCTCCCCGTTGCGCCCCGTGAAATGCGCGGTCGGCAGCCCTTGCCTCGAGGTCCCTGCCCGACGGCGCGAACCTGACGTTGGGGAAGTACGTCAGGGTCGGTTCGGACAGAGGCCACGAGGCACGGGCGTGCACCTCAGATGATGTCGCTGAGTGCTTCATCGCTGGCCGCGGAGAAGTTCTCTTCGTGCAACTGCTGGTAGTCGCTCCAGGCTCGGGCGTCCCAGATCTCCAGGTAGTCGACCGAGCCGATGACCACGCACTCCTTGGAAAGGTTCGCGTAGCGGCGGTGGTCGGGCGACAAGGTGATCCGGCCCTGGGCGTCGGGGTGCTGCTCGTCGGTGGCGGCAGCCAGGTTGCGCAGGAAAGCCCGCGCGTCCGGGTTGCTGCGCGAAGCCTTCGCTGCCCGGCGGGCCAACTGCTCGAACTCCGCACGGGGATACACGGCCAGGCTGTGGTCCTGACTCTTGGTGACCATCAACCCTCCTGCCAGCGCATCACGAAACTTCGCGGGCAGTGTCAGCCGCCCCTTGTCGTCGAGCTTGGGCGTGTAGGTGCCGAGGAACATCGGCTACCTCCCGCCCGGTCGTCGTCTTCGTCAGCCCACGATACCCCACATTCCCCCACTATGCACCATTTGAGGGGGCAGATTCCCCCCTCTGCCCCACCAGCCGCCCCCCATACCGCCCATACCGGCCCATTCAGGCCCAATCAGGCAGGAAAAGGCCAGCTCACAGTGGATGGAGGCAAAGTGGGGCATGGTGGGGTGCGCTCCCCACCGCGCCCCACCGAGTCGCCGACAGGGGCGCGTGCGACCCAACGAAGAAAGGGCAGCCGATCGGCTGCCCTGTGAGTTCTTCGGTTTGTCTAAAAGCCCGGCCTAGGGTTCGAACCGGCGACGGAAACGATCTTCCATCCGGCTGGCGAACGTGCCGCTGGAGCCCTTGACCCGCCGCTGTGCGGTGCCGCCCGTCTTGACGGTGTCCAACCCGGGGGCCGCGTGGTTGCCGGTGATGGCGAACACCGCCCCGCCGAACATGACCACGAATCCCAGCACGCTCAGGATCAGGAATCCGGGATTGACCGTGGTCGCGTAAATCGGGATGCCGGAGACCAGCAGCACCAGACCGGTCACGAACAGCGCCATGCCCTGCACCCGCCGACGGGTGGTGGGGGTACGCAGGGCGGCGCCGCGAACACTGGACGCGAATTTGGGGTCCTCGGCGTAGAGAGCGCTCTCGATCTCATCGAGCATGCGCTGCTCATGGTCGGAGAGTGGCATTCGTCCCTCCTTGCCGACGGCCGCTCACATCACTGCCCCGCCTGGTGCGGGCATAACACTGATGATACGAGGTGTGCCTGTGCCGTACCACAGGCTTCACCAGCCGATTGTAGCCCCGGTCCGAAGTTGTCGATCCACAACCGCCGTCGCCGCAGGACGAAACCGGATAATAGGAACGCAACCTCGCCGACACGGGAAAGGAACCTGCCCTGTGGTCACCTTCCTGGTCGACATGTCGCCGCGAGAGATGGCAGATCACCTCGGCGAGGCACTGCGCGTCTATGTCACCGCGATGGGCTACCCGCCGGGCACCGAGGGGCAACGGGCTGCCATGTGGCTCGACCACACTCGCCGCACGGGATGGCGTGCGGTGGCGGCCTTCGACGACGGCGACCAGGGCGAAGCCAACCCCGCAGCCGCCGGGAACGGACACCCCGGCTCGCCGGCGTCGGCGTCGGCGTCGGCGTCGCACGGAGCCGAACTGCTGGGGGTGGCGTATGGCTACTGCGGCGCCCCCGACCAGTGGTGGCAGCAGCAGGTGGTGCTGGGTCTGCAGCGCCGCGGCCTGCCCCGGTCGGAGATCATCCGCCTGATGACCAGTTACTTCGAGCTGACCGAACTGCACGTGACGCCGCGGGCCCAGGGTGGCGGTCTGGGAGAGTCCTTGCTGCGGCGCCTGCTGACCGGACGACCCGAGGCCAACGTGCTGCTGTCCACCCCGGAGACAAGCGGTGAGAGCAATCGCGCCTGGCGGTTGTACCGCCGGCTGGGCTTCACCGACATCATGCGCGGGCACCACTTCGCCGGCGATCCCCGGCCCTTCGCCATCCTGGGCCGGCCGCTGCCGTTATAGCGGCCCTACCTGCCGCGTCATCACCGCACCGGTCCCCCGGTCTGGCACGATGACCTCGTGCATCTTCGGCGATCGCTTTGGCGGGTCCGCGTTCCAGGCCGGGCCCGACGGTTCGGCACCTACCGCCGGCTGACAGCCCTGGTGGCGCTGCTGCTGATCACGGTTCCACTGGCCGGATGCGTCCGCATCCGCGCCAGCATCACCGTCTCGCCCGACGACCAGGTCTCCGGCCAGCTGATCGTGGCGGCCAAGCCGCGCAACGACAACGACACCGGTCCCAAGCTCAGCGCCGACGTGCCGTTCCCCCAAAAAGTCGCGATCTCCAACTACAACCGGGACGGCTACGTCGGCTCCCAGGCGGTGTTCTCCGATCTGACCTTCGCCGAACTGCCGCAGCTGGCCGGTATGCACCGCGACGCCGCCGGGGTGGACCTGTCGCTGCGTCGCGCCGGCAATCTGGTGATCCTGGAGGGCCGCGTCGATCTGACCACCCTCGAAGACCCCGAGGCCGACGTCGAGCTGAGCGTGGCGTTCCCCGGCGAGGTGACCTCCACCAACGGCGACCGCCTCGGCGGCGACATGGTGCGTTGGAAACTCAAGCCGGGTGTGGTGAGCACCATGAGCGCCCAGGCCCGCTACACCGACCCCAGCACGCGCTCGTTCGCCCACGCCGCCCTGTGGCTGACCCTGTCGACGTTCGCCGCGGCAGGCCTGGTCGCGCTGATGGCGTGGCAGGGCCGGGACCGCTCACCGCGGTTCCGTTCGCCCGACGACGCCGGCGTCTGAAGCGGCGCCGCTCAGCTCGGCCCGGGCGACCAGTAGTCGAGCATCTGCGCAAAGGTCCGGAATGCCGCCGCCGACACCCCGTACGTCGCCTCCAGATGGATGCTCAACGGGAAGCCCAGATCCGCGACACCGTCGATCACCCGCTTGTACAGGTCCAGCATCAGCTTGCGCCGCTGTTCGGGTTCGCTGTCGGCCAGCGTCTTGACGAACGCCTGTTCGGCGGCCACCGCCGGGTTGCCCGGATCTTGAATCAGCCAGTTGATCAGACCGACCCGGTTCTCGACCGTGGGGACAAAGCCGAACGACAGCAGGATCTCCGGCCGGGCATCGCTGTGCTTGGCGAACTCGGTGAGGAACGACACGATCGCGTCGGAGTACAGCAGCTGAGTCAGCGCGAAGGTCGCCCCGCGTTCGCACTTGAAACGGAACCGGCCGAGCTCCTCGGCCCGGGTCGGAATCAGGATCGCGCCGCGGTTGGACACGTCGTCGCGGAACATCGCCAGCGCATCGGTCGGCGGCACGCCCGAGCCCTCGCCGTCGGCCATGGTGCGGGGCACGCCCACGAACACCACGCCCTCGATCCCCGCCGTGGTGAGCTCATGCAGCCGGCTGCGCAGGCCGGCCTCGTCGGAAAACGAAGTGACCTGGGTGCACAACCCGGCCATGCCCGGCAGCTCGGGCCGGATCGCCTGCCAGAAGTCCAGCACGTCGAGCTTGGGCTTCATCTCGATGGGGCGGTCGTCCTCCTCGGCGATCATCCCCGGCATCAAGATGTGGCGGATCTTGCCCTGCAGGCCGGTTTCGGCGGCGAACCGCACGACCTTGTGCGCCTCCTCGATCGTCTGCTCGGGACCCCGTTCCACGTTCGGTGGGACAAGCTCGAGTGCGACGGTGTTCAAGGTCACGTGGTAGCTCCTCATGAAAGACGGTCCGCAGACGTCAACAGTGCCACAGGGCGCGGCCCGACGGCCTTGGCCGCCGTCGGCCGCCACCGGCCTGAGTCCCCCCCGGGCGTGGTGGCACACTCTACGCTGGACCCAGGCTGGGGGTTCCCGCCCGGGGCAGCGCAGAAAGGGACGCCGAGCTGACATCCAAGGCAACGACTACACCGTCGGCCGCAGCGCTGGCCGGCGCCGTGACCGAACAGCTGCGCTCCCACCTGCGCACGCGGCGTACCGAGACAGCTTATATCGGTGACGACTACCAGGATCTGATCACCGGCCTCGAGGACTTCGTGCTCGACGGCGGCAAACGGCTGCGTCCGGCCTTCGCCTACTGGGGCTGGCGCGCCATCACCGGCCGCGACGCCGGCGACCGCGAACTGCTGCTGTTCTCGGCACTGGAACTGCTGCACGCCTGCGCGCTGGTGCACGACGACGTGATCGACGCCTCGGCGACCCGCCGTGGCAATCCGACCACGCACCGCAAGTTCGCCGAGTTGCATCGCGCCCGCGGCTGGCGCGGCTCGGCCGACCAGTTCGGGATATCGGCGGCCATCCTGCTCGGCGACCTGGCCCTGGTGTGGGCCGACGACATCGTCGCCGACGCCGATCTGCCCGACGATGCCCGGCGCCGCGTGCGGCGGGTCTGGTCGGATATCCGCACCGAGGTGCTGGGCGGCCAGTACCTCGACATCGCCGCCGAGTCCAGTGGCGTGGACTCGATCGCCTCGGCGATGCGCGTCAACACCTACAAGACCGCCTCCTACACGGTGGTGCGCCCCTTGCAACTGGGCGCCGCCGCGGCAGCCGACCGGCCCGATATCCAGGCACTGTTCGGCGAGATCGGCACCGACCTGGGCGTGGCGTTCCAGCTGCGCGACGACGTGCTGGGGGTGTTCGGCGATCCGGCGGTGACCGGCAAGCCCTCCGGCGACGACCTGCGCTCGGGCAAGCGCACCGTCCTGCTGGCCGAGGCCGTGGACCTGGCCGACAAGTCGGACCCGGCGGCGGCCAACCGGTTGCGCAGCGCGATCGGCACCGCACTGACCGAGGCGCAGGTCCGCGAACTGTGCGACACCATCGAGGCGGTGGGCGCCCTTGCCGCCGTCGAAGACCGCATCGACCTGCTGATCCGCCGTGCCCTGACCGCGCTGGCGGCAGCACCCATCGACGAGGTCGCCAAAGCCGGACTCACCGACCTGGCTCGCCGCGTAGCCGACCGGTCCGCCTGAAGATCCCGGAGCACCGATGCCCAATCCCACCACCTCACCGGTCCCCAGCGCGCCCAGCGACACCGCGCGCGGTCTTGCGGGCCTGCGGCAGTTCGCCGCCGGCCAGCAGGCAGGCGCCGCGTGGACCGGATGCCTGGGTGCACTGTTGATCACCCTGGGCGGGCTGGGCGCCGGCAGCACCCGGATCCAGGACCCCCTGCTCGACTCCCTGCACCTGTCGTGGCTGCGGTTCGGGCACGGCCTGGTGCTGTCGTCGGTGCTGTTGTGGGCCGGGGTCGCGGTGATGCTCGCGGCCTGGCTCGGCTTGGGCCGGCGGGTGATCGACGGCGCCGTCAGCACCTACACATTGATCGCCACCACCGGCTTCTGGCTGGCTCCCCTGCTGCTGTCGGTGCCGGTGTTCAGCCGCGACACCTACTCCTACCTGGCCCAAGGCGCCCTGCTGCGCGATGGATTCGACCCGTACCAAGTCGGGCCGGTGGAAAATCCCAACCCGCTGCTCGACGACGTCAGCCCGATCTGGGCGGCGACGACGGCGCCCTACGGGCCCGCGTTCATCTTGATCGCCAAGCTCGTCACGATGCTGGTGGGCAACAACGTGGTGGCCGGCACCATGGTGCTGCGACTGTGCATGCTGCCCGGACTGGCGCTGCTGATCTGGGCCGCGCCCCGGGTGGCCGCCCGGGTCGGCGGCAGCGCCCCCGCGGCGCTGTATCTGGCCGTGCTCAACCCGCTGGTGATCATCCACCTGATGGGTGGGGTGCACAACGAGATGCTGATGGTCGGCCTGGTGATGGCGGGCATCGCGCTGACACTGGAACGCCGGCACCTGGCGGGGATAACGGTGGTGGCACTGGCCGCGGCGGTGAAGGCCACCGCCGCGATCGCCCTGCCATTTCTGGTGTGGGTCTGGATGCGCCGCCTGCGCGAACAGCGCGGCTACCCGACGGTCCCGGCATTCGCCACCGCAGCGGCAGCCTCGACGGTCAGCGTTGTCGCCGTGTTCACCGTGCTGTCGGCCCTGGCCGGAGTCGGTTTGGGCTGGCTGACCGCACTGCTGGCCGGCAACGTCAAGATCATCAACTGGCTGACCGTGCCCACGGCGGCCGCCAACCTGATCCACGCCATCGGCGGACTGGTCGCCCCGGTCAACTTCTACGCGGTCTTGCACATCACCCGGATCAGCGGGGTCGTGGTGATCGCGCTGGTCCTGCCGGTGCTGTGGTGGCGAGCGCGGCGCGACGATCGCAGCGCGATCGCCGGCATCGCCTGGGCCATGCTGGTCGTCGTGCTGTTCGTGCCGGCAGCTCTGCCCTGGTACTACACCTGGCCGCTGGCGGTGGCCGCCACCCTGGTGCGTTCCCCGACCGCCATCGCCGCGATCGCGGCGGCCTCGACCTGGATCATGGTGATCTTCAAACCCGACGGCTCCCATGGCATGTACACCTGGCTGCACGTGATCGGCGCGACGGGCTGCGCCGTCTACGCCTGGTACCGGCTGTCCAAAGCGCCGGCCGAAACCGCCTGAGGGCGGCGCAGCTCAGTAGGCCATGGCCTGGGCCCGCCGCATCACCTCGCGGGCCTGGTGGGCGTGCAGCGCATCGATGGGGCGGGCGTTGGCCACCGGTTCCCGCACGCCGTCGCGGGTCAACGACAACGACGCATCCGGGGTGAACAGCCACCGCAGAATCTCGGTCCGCTGGTAGCCGCCGTCGTGCAGCAGCGCCAACAGCCCGGGCAGACTCTTGATCACGTCGCCGTCGGCGGTGAAGAACACCTGCGGAACCAGCAGCACACCGTTTCGCCGCACCGCGGCCAGATGGTTGTCACGCAGGTACTGGTGCACTTTGGTGACGGGCACCCCGAGCATCTCGGCCACCGTCGGCAGGTCGAAAGTCGGTTCGTCGGGATCGAGGACGTCATCTGAGGCCGGAATACTGCTCACGACACGAGTTTAGAACCGCCGGACCGGCCGCCGACGCACACATACCATTGCCAGGTGACTTCCACCTGGGGCGGCGACAGCTTGGAGGGCACCCTGCTCGACGGGCGGTACCGGGTGGGCGCCCGGATCGCCACCGGCGGCACCTCCACGGTGTACCGCGGCATGGACGAACGCCTCGACCGCCCGGTCGCGGTGAAGGTGATGGATCTGCGCTACGCCGGCGACCAGCAGTTCCTGGCCCGGTTCCAGCTCGAGGCCCGGGCGGTCGCCCGGCTCAAGGATCCGGGGCTGGTGGCGGTCTACGACCAGGGCTTCGGCACGATTCACGATCCCGGCCAGCCGTTTCTGGTGATGGAGCTCGTCGAGGGCGGCACGCTACGCGAACTGCTCAATGAACGCGGCCCGATGCCGCCGCACGCCGTCGCCGCGGTACTGCGCCCGGTGCTTTCGGCACTGGGGATCGCGCACCAGGCCGGGCTGGTGCACCGTGACGTCAAGCCGGAAAACATCCTGATCTCCGATGACGGCGACGTGAAGATCGTCGACTTCGGACTGGTGCGCGCCATCGCAGCGGCGGGAATCACGTCCACCAACGTGATTCTGGGTACCGCGGCCTATCTGTCCCCCGAGCAGGTGCGGGACGGAAACGCCGGCCCCGCCAGCGACGTCTACAGCGCCGGCGTACTCACCTATGAGCTGTTGACCGGCCACACGCCGTTCGCCGGCGACTCCGCGTTGACGGTGGCCTACCAGCGCCTGGATCACGATGTCCCGCTGCCCAGTTCGGCCATCGACGGCGTTCCCGGCGAATTCGACGACCTGGTCGCCCGGGCCACCGCCCGGGAGCCGCAGGACCGCTACCCCGATGGTCTGCAGATGGCTCGCGCGGTAGACCTGCTCACCGAAGCGCTGGCGCTGCCGGCGTTTCGGGTGCCCGCCCCCCGCAACTCCGCCCAGCACGTCGCGGCCGCACCCGGGCGCACGCCGCAGCAGCCGGCGCCGCCACGCCACCAGACCCTGCACATGACCCGGGGTCCGCAGGACTGGCCGGAGGAAACCGGTCAATCTCAGCTCGTGACAGGGCAATTCGGCGGCGTCGAACTGAGCCGATTCGTGCTGGAGCGCCAGCACGCACGCCGGATGGTGCTGATCTGGCTGGCCGTGGTGTTCGCGCTGGACGCCGTGGTCGCGGCGGTGGCGTGGACGCTGGGCAACAACGTCGGCGCGCTGCTGTAAACCGCGGCCTGCCGACGTCTCAGCCCCGCAGCATCTCCGCGACCAGGAAGGACAACTCCAGCGACTGCTGGGTGTTGAGCCGCGGGTCACACGCCGTCTCGTAGCGACCGCCCAGATCCGAGTCCGAAATGTCTTGGGCGCCACCGAGGCACTCCGTGACGTCTTCCCCGGTGAACTCCAGGTGGATGCCGCCCGGGTGAGTGCCCAGCGCATGATGCACCTCGAAGAAGCCCTGCACCTCGTCGACGATCCGGTCGAAGTGGCGGGTCTTGTGGCCGGTCGACGCCTCATGGGTGTTGCCGTGCATCGGGTCGCACTGCCAGATCACCTGGTGACCGGTGGCCTGGACCTTTTCGATGATGCCGGGAAGCAGATCGCGCACCTTGCTGTTGCCCATCCGGCTGACCAGGGTCAGGCGGCCCGGCTCGTTGTGCGGGTCGAGCCGCTCGACGTACTCCACCGCCAGTTCCGGCGAGGTCGTCGGCCCCAGCTTGATGCCGATCGGGTTGGCGATCACCTCGGCCAGACCGACGTGCGCGCCGTCGAGCTGACGAGTCCGCTCCCCGATCCACAGGTAGTGCGCCGACAGGTCGTAGAGCTTGGGGGCACCGGAGCCGTCAGCGCCGCCCGGGCCCATCCGCAGCATGGCCCGCTCGTAGTCGAGCACCAGGGCCTCGTGGCTGGCGTAGATCTCCGCGGTCTGCAGCTCCCGGTCGGCCACCCCGCACGCCGACATGAACTTCAGCCCGCGGTCGATCTCCCCCGCCAGCGCCTCGTAACGAGCACCCGCCGGCGACGTGCGGACGAACTCGCGGTTCCAGTCGTGCACCAACTCCAGTGACGCCAGGCCCGACGACGTCAGCGCCCGCACCAGGTTCATCGCGGCGCTGGCATTGGCGTAGGCCCGCACCAGCCGAGACGGGTCGTGCTCACGTACCTCGGCATCGGCGGCCAGTCCGTTGACCATGTCGCCGCGGTAGGACTTCAGGCCCAGCGCGTCGATGTCGGCCGACCGCGGCTTGGCGTACTGACCGGCGATCCGGGCCACCTTGACCACCGGCATGCTGGCCCCGTAGGTGAGCACCACGGCCATCTGCAGCAGGGTGCGGATGTTCGCCTTGATGTGCGGCTCGGTGTTGTCGGTGAAGGTCTCGGCGCAGTCGCCGCCCTGCAGCAGGAAGGCCTCCCCGCGGGCGACCTGGGCCAGCAACGCCTTGAGGCGCTCGATCTCGGAGGCCACCGTGATGGGCGGAACGCTCTCCAACACCGTGCGCATGGCCTTGGCCTGGTCGGCGGGCCAGCTCGGTTGTTGGACGGCCGGCCGGGCCAGCGCGGCGTCGAGGCGCTCGCGCAGATCCGCGGGCAGCGGCGGCAACGCCGGCAGCTGGTCGATGGGTACGTCAACAGTCCAGTTCACCCGACCATGGTAGCCGGGTGCCGAACCGCCCTGATCAGGCCAGTTCGCTGCCGGTAATGACCTGGAAACGGCGCAGCTGATCGCGGGCGTCCACCAGCGCGTCGTGACTGCCCGCCGACCGCGGTGGCAGCCGCGGCCGGCCCCGGTCCTCCCACAGCTGGCGCAGCTCGTGGGTGAAACGCGGAATCGGCGCCGGCAGCTCAGGCATGGTGCCCCACAGCTGGCAGAGCACCACATGGTCATAGGCGCCGACCCAGGCCCACAACTCGATAGGGTCCCCCCGCTCGACGCCCAGGAACTCCTCTAAGTCCGCGCGAATCCGGCTGCGCGAGCGCCACGCCTTCGAGGCCGGCGACGGCAGCTTCGGCAACACGTGCGAGCGCACCCACGGCCCCGCACGGCCCGGGTCGAACTCGGTGGAGACCGCGTAGTACTCGCGCCCGTCCTCGGCGACCACGCCGATCGAGATCAACTCGATGGTGCGGCCGTCCTCGATGAACTCGGTGTCGTAGAAATACCTCGTCACCACGGTCCGCCCTGCCGGGGCATCCGCGGGACCACGAATGGCCGGGTGGGCGCCGACGCCTCCGACGCCGGACCGGGCCGGCTCGGGGGCCACGGGGGCGGAGCCGGCCGGGCGGGCGGGCGGGCGGCGGGGGCCGGCGGCCGGGCTGCCGGCGGCCGGGGAGCCATGAATTTCACCGTCGGCGCCGACGCGGCGCGCACCTCGCGGTCGAGCTCGGCGTCGACCGCCCGCTCGTCGGGCACCTGGGGCCGGCCGGCGATCGCATCCTGCAACCAGAGCTTGGCGGCAATCACCGGACGGCGCAGCCGGCGCTCGCGCTCCAGCGCGCGGTGCATTCGCTCACGGCTGTTCAGATAACGCCAACGGGCCCAGGGCGCGTGCGGCCGGGACAGCCGCACCGCGCCGATCACCAGCAGGGGAAAGAAAAACATCCCGATCAACCCGGTCCACACCTTGCCCTTCAACAACACCATCACGCCCAGCGGCAATGCCGTCGCCAAACCGATGAACACCCCGGTGCGAATCAACGGCGACGACGTATCGTGCCATGTTCCGGCCAGAAACGTCAGCGGGTGAAAGCCCAGCACCAGCAGCCCGGCGACCGCCGTGGCGGCGAACACCGCGTCGACCGACGCGCGGCCGTCCTCCTCCCAGTACACGTCGGACAGGTGCAGGATCAGCGCGTACTCGTCTAGCACCAGCGCCGCCCCGATCCCGAACGCGATCGCGGCCAGGCTGAACGCCGGCTCATGCCCGCTGGATCCGACGGTCACCAGCGTCACCCCGGACACCATCACCAGCACCACCCCGAACACCACGTGGTGGATGTGTTTGGTCCCGATGTGGACGTTGCGCGGCTGCCACCACCGCGGCGGCCGGGGGTTGTCGGCCTGGCTGCGGATGTAGCGCACCACGGCACGAGTCACCAGGAACGTCGCCAAAAAGGCCAGCAGACAGCACAGCAGCGGCAGTCGGCCACGCCCCACAATGTCGTCGCGGAACCATTCGAGCATCTAATGAAACGTACGCCCTCACCGCACACCACGCCCGGATCGCCACCGGTATGGCGCGGTCTGAGGTAGCCACCGGATAGGCTGTGCTGCGACATGACTACATCGCGGCCGGCCGAGCCGGGCCGTCGGCACGGGGGCATCAACGGTAGGGCCGTTTGGTGGATCTTCACGGCGCTGACGATGGCAGCTCTGGGCTACATGACGTGGCGGGCATTGGGCAGCACGCCGTATCACATCGACGTCGACGTCTACCGGATGGCGGCCCAGGCCTGGCGTGACGGCCAGCCGCTCTACGGCCAGAACTGGTTCCAAACCCAGATCGACGGCACCGTCCTGCCGTTCACCTATCCCCCGATCGCCGCGGTGTTGTTCGCCCCACTCACCTGGGTTTCGCTGGGCACCGCCACCGTCGTGTTGACCATCGTCTCGACGTTGCTGCTGGTGGTGTCGATCACGATCGTGCTGACCGGCCTGGGGGTGAGTGTCGAGACGAGTCCGGGTTGCGGCCCGGCCTGGTGGCGCCGCGCTGTGGTGGCCGCGGCGATCGTGGCGGCGGCCATCTGGTTAGACGCCGAACCGATCTGGGCCAACTTCGACTTCGGCCAGGTCAATGCGGTGTTGATGACCCTGGTGATCGCCGACTGTGCGCCGCGGCGCACCTACTGGCCGCGCGGCACCCTGCTGGGTGTGGCGGTGGCGCTGAAGCTGACCCCGGCCGTGTTCGTGCTCTATTTCCTGTTGCGCGGCGACCGGCGCGCCGCGGTCACCACGGTGGTGTCGTTTCTGGGCGCGACCCTGCTGGGCTTCGCAATGGCCTGGAGCGACTCCTGGCAGTACTGGACGCGCACCGTCACCGACACCGACCGCATCGGCGGAGCGACGCTGAACACCAACCAGAACCTGGCCGGGGCGCTGGCCCGGCTGCCGCTGGGCGAGCAGCTGCGCTCGCTGCTGTGGCTGGCCGGGTGCCTGGTGGTGCTTGCGGTGACCGTGTGGGCGGCCCGCCGCGTGCTCAGCGCGGGTGAACCGATCTTGGCGCTGGTCTGCGTGGCACTGTTCGGCCTGGTGGTGTCACCGGTGTCCTGGTCGCATCACTGGGTGTGGATGCTTCCCGCGGTGGTGGTGACCGCGGTGGTGGCGTCCCGGCACCGGGCGCCGGTGCTGGGAGCACTCAGCGTGATCGGGGTGGCGCTGATGATGCGCAGTCCGATCGAGTTGCTGCCCGAACATCATGAGACCGGCGCCGCGTGGTGGCGCCAATTGGCCGGAACGTCCTACGTGTGGTGGGCGCTGGCGATGGTCGTCACGGCCGGCGCGACGCTGCGGCCGTCCCCCCGGACGAATCCGGATCAGCCCGCCGCGGTCTCCGGAAACCGGGCGACCGGCTGAGTCGTTTCCCCTTCCGCCTGCGCCGCACCGTTTTTGAGATTTGCCGCGTAGACGTCGACGTACTCCTGCCCGGACAGCCGCATCAACTCATACATCACCTCGTCGGTGACGCCGCGCTCGATGAAGCGGTTGTCGGCCATCCCGTCGAAACGCGAGAAGTCCATCGGCTTGCCGAAGCGGACGGTGACGCGGCCGAACCGCAGCATCGAGGTGCCCGGCGGGTTGACGACGTCGGTGCCGACCATCGCGACGGGGATCACCGGGACACCGGTGTGCAGCGCCAGCCGGGCCAGCCCGGTCTTGCCCTTGTAGAGCCGGCCGTCCGGTGAGCGGGTGCCCTCGGGGTAGATCCCGAGCAGCTTGCCCTGATCCAGGATCCGCCGGGCGGTGTTGAGCGCGGCCCGCGCGGCGTCCGCGTCGTTACGGTCGATGGGAACCTGCCCGACGGCGGTGTAGAAAGAACGGGTCAACCAGCCTTTGACCCCGGTTCCGGTGAAGTATTCCGCCTTGGCCAGGAAAGTGATCCGACGGCGCACCACCAGGGGCAGGAAAAAACTGTCCATGACGGCCAAATGATTGCTGGCCAGAATCGCCGCCCCGTCAGCGGGGATGTGCTCCAGGCCCTCGACTTTCGGCCGGCCGATCACGGCCAGCAGCGGACCGAAGAACACGTACTTGACCAGCCAATACCACATGGCCCCTCCCTCCTGGTCGTGTTCGCGCTAACTTTACCGAGCGGCCGTGGCTAGGGCCACACGGTGATTCGTCACAGCGCGAATTCGCTGGAATTCCTCAGCTTTCGCCGTCTGAGGATTCGGTTTCGACGTTTACCGGAATGTGTTGATAACTGGGCCGGACCGGCGCGTCACCGTCGCCGCCGGGTGCGGCCGGGCCCGGTTCAGGCGGATCCGGCGGCCCGCCGGCGCCGGCGGTCTCCCCGACCACGGCGCGGACCACCTCGTAGAGCGCGACGCTGTGCTCAGCAACCACGGTCAGCAGCGGATGCTCTTCGCCGGTCACCAGTGCCGCCAGCGCGCATACGGGGCACCACACCTGTTGACATTTGCCCGGTCCGTCGCCGGAGGCCGCCAGCAGCGCCGCGGCACGCACCGCCGGATCGAGGCGATCCAGCAGGGCCTGGGCGAGCTTGCGCAGCTCGGGTCCGAGCTCACCGAGGTCGGGGTGCGCGCCAGGGGTCAACGTCGCCCCTCCTCATCGCCAGTCGTCGGCCACACGTCCGGGTCCGGCCGGAAGCGCACCGTCAGTTCAGTGCCACGCAGCGTCGCGTCGACAACCGTGCACCGTCGCAGCACCGACGCCAGCCGCACGCGGCGTCTGGTGGCGCCTGCCCCGATGATCAGATCGTCTCCGGACCGCCCCAGGCTCAGCGCACCGGAATCGACCTGGGGTAACTCTAGCCGCAGGCGATACACCGCCCCCAGCCCGGAACCGGACTCCCGGTCGACCACGGGCCGCACCGGACCGGGCGGTGCCGATCCGTCCCGGCGGCGGCTGCCGGCGAGCAGGTCGCCCAGGGCTTTGGGGCCGATCGGCTCACCCGCCAGATGCGGGACCAGCACCATCGCCACGTCGCCTATCGCGTGGTCGATCTCGGCCAGGACGGTGCGCTGTTCGCTGATCCGCTCGGCGTACCAGTCGAACGCGGGATGGACCGGCAGGTCGGTGTAGACGTATGAATCGTCCTGCACCAAAATCTGATTGACGATCAGTTCCGCCACCCGCACCCCGGTCAGCGACAGCACTCCCAGGGTCCGGACGGCTTCGGCGGCCACCACGCGCTCGGCGGTCAGCACCAGATGCGCTGCCACCGTCGTCTCATCTGCGAGGCGCTCGGCAAGCCGCTCGGCGGCGCGGCTGATCCGCTCGATCGCCTCCACCAGGGCGGTCGAACGGGGCTCCTCGGTCCCGCTGAGCCGGCGGTGCCGCGGCCAGGACCGTTCGGCATACAGCGCCACGGTCGCCGGCAGGGTCAGCATCCGCATCGCATCGGCAGTCGATGCGCAGTCGACGATGACGCGGTCCCACTGCCCGCTGTCCGCGAGCTCGCCGACCTCGTGCAGGCCCAACACCTCCTGAACCCCCGGAAAAGCCGAAAGTTCTTCGGGGGCAAGGCTACCCAGATCCGATTCGGGGAACCGCGCAGCGAGCACCCCGACCACGCCGGCCCAGTGCCGCTCAAGTACGGACAGGGTGTCCAGCGCGAGCACGTCCAGCCGGCCCGGGCCGGCGCCGTCGAGGGCCACCGGGCTGGGATCCCGGGCACCGCTGGGAGCCAGCTGCACGCCGAGCACATCGCCCACCGAATGGGCCTGATCGGTGGAGACCAGCAGCACCCGGTCGCCGGCGCATGCCTGCGTGACAGCGGTCGCCGCCGCACACGTGGACTTGCCTACGCCGCCCTTACCGACGAACAGACTCAGCTGGGCTGCAGCCGGCGTCGCTGCCTGCGGCGGCCTCACTCAGCCTCGGCTCGCTTCTTCAGGTCCTTCAGAGCGGTGTCGGTCAGTCGCCGTTCCGCCTTGCGCTTGAGCAGGCCGATCATCGGAATCATCAGATCCACCGACAACTCGTAGACGACCTCGGTGCCAGATCTCTTGGGCGTCAAGCGATATTCGCCGTTGAGGGCTTTCAGCAGCGAACTCGACGCCAGCGACCAGCGCACCGAGCGGTGATCGGGCGACCAGTCGTAGTCCAGCACCATGGTGTCTTTGAGCACGGCCGCGTCGAGCACCAGCCGGGCCACCTTCGGGTAC